>JAOPYI010000018.1 GCA_025964675.1 Sphaerisporangium sp.
CACACTGACTTGGAGTGTCCAATTTCAATATATAGATGATCAGTATATATTGATCACATGAGGCAGATGCAGGAGCCTACCTTTCTGATCCTGACCGCGCTCGCCGCCGGTCCACAGCATGGGTACGGCGTCATCACTGATGTGGAACGTATCTCCGGCGGTCAGGTTCGCCTGCGCGCCGGTACCCTGTACGCCGCTTTCAACCGCCTCCAGGAAGAGGGCCTCATCGCCGAGGACCGGGAGGAGATCGTGGACGGCAGGGTGCGGCGCTACTACAGGCTGACCGGCGACGGCGCGGCCAGGCTGGCGGCGGAGGCCGAGCGGATGCGTCGGCACGCGCGAGCAGCCACCGTGCGCCTACACGCCGCGGGCCTGGGAGGTACGGCATGAGCCCGCTCGAAGCCCGTTACCGGCGCCTCCTGGCCTGCTATCCGCGCGAGCACCGGGCGCGGCACGAGGAGGAGATGATCAGTGTGCTGCTTGCGGGGGCGCGGCCGGGTCAGACCCGCCCGGCTCCAGCAGACGCGGCCGATTTGCTGTGGGGTGCGCTGCGTGTGCACGGTCGGCGGGCCTTCGGGCCGGTCTCCGCGCCCGTCTGGCGGGACGGGCTGGCCGTCGCCCTGGCGCTGTGGCCATTCTTGATTCTGGCCAGCGTGCTGGCGACCGAGTTCGTGCTGGCGGCCGGGTCCTTGCAGATCCGCGGCGTCGCCGCCGTGCTGGAGCGACCGACCTGGATCCCGTTCGTGCCCGAGACGGTCGTCGTCGCGGCCGTGCCCGTGCTGGCCGTACTCCTCGGCCGCTGGTGGATCGCCGTGCTCGGCGCAGTCGCGTTCGCGCTCTATCTCTATTGGGTCGGTCACCCGTACCTGCTGGAGCTGGACGCGCTGATGTTCCCGAGCCCCGGCCCCGTCCTGCTGGCCGAGGTGTCCGCGGTCATCATCGCCTTCATCCCCGCGGCGCACCGTGCGATCACGCTCATCCCTTGGCGCGCCTTCCTGTTGTGGGGGCCGCTCGCGCTGGCAGGATTGACTGCCAGTAAGGCCATTGTGCGCTGGGTGAACGTGATGGTCCACCACGACATCGTGACCTGGGCACCCGTGCCATGGCTGGTCGTGGTGGCGCTGGCGGCCGGATACGCGTGCCGATCGGTCGTGGGGCGACGGGCGGCGTTGCTCCTGTTCCTGCCTGCGGCAGTCCTCGGCGACCTCGGAGACCTGCCGTTCGTATCCACCTCCGCGGCCCTCGCACAGATCGGCTGCACGGCCCTGGCCTTCGCCGCCGCGGCTGCCCTGACCTGGCGCCGGAGCGGTCCGATCGTTTCGGCAACTGATCACTGAAGGTGGTCGTCGAAATCGGGCTCGGCCCGCCGGTCACCCAAAGCCGATGAATGCGCCATGTTTGAAGGCTTCCTCGACTGGCATCGCAGCATGCTGCTCCACAAGTGCGCAGGACTCACCGCAGCGCAACTGGCCCAACGACCGGGCGCGAGCAGCCGAAGACCCTGGCCGCCTTGACCGCCGAGCAGGAGGCCGCCCGGCAGGCCACTGCGGACATGCCACTCGATGCCGTCTTCGTCAGCCTGCGCTGGGTCCGATGTGCCTGCGATGGGCCTTCGTTCACATGAACGGCGAGTACCCCGTCACAACGGCCACGTCGACATCCCGCACGAACGAATCAACGGAGCCGTCGGCACATAGACAAGTGTCAGCCTCAATCCCTGGGAAACGATCAGCTGGGTGCTGGGAAGCGATCAACGGCCCTCCTCTTACCTCGCAGGTCGGATCCACTCGTGAACGCCCCACCCAAAGACAAAGGCCCGCCAGATGTAATCCTGACGGGCCTTTTTGCTGTTCAGGGACTTTCAGTGCACTTCAGGTTGGTCTTGGTCGGACGGGGACGGCCCCTCGCGCGGGTTCGCGCCGATGATCCGATCCCGGACGGCCGAGCGCAGCACGCGAGAGCAACCGGTGACACTCGACCACGGTGGCCGGCGCCAGCCGCTTACCCAGGTCCGTAACCCATGCCTGTACAGCCGAGTGGTGGATCTTCCCGAGCGGTGTCTCCCGCCAGCGGGCCAGTACGTGGGTCCGCATGATCGAGGCGTCACGGGCAGCCGTGGCCAGCTCATGATTCCGCGTGGAAGTCCAGGACGAACGGGGCACCGGTGTCCAGCAGCCCGAGCCGGACCCGTGGCAACCCATCCGACAGGATCGGAAGGGTCACGTGTATAGCCACACCACAGGGAGGGCAGCGGCTGGGATGGCCCGTATCTACTCGCTCGTCGACGACACCCTCGGATGGCTGGGCCTAAGGGGTCCCAGGCGACGGGCCGCGCGTCGCGCCTGGGCGTAGGACAGGGTGGAGCTTTTGGCCTTGCCGATGACGTTGGCCCCGAAGGCGGTCGCGATCAGTGCGCGGAGGACGGCCCCGTGGCTCTGGAAGCGCAACCACTGACTGATCCAGGTGATCGCGTCCGCTTCGGGCTTCCAGGCTGCCTCGTACCGCGCGGCGGCGGCTGGCCATCAGGAACTCGATCAGATCGCCGGCGGGGAAGAGACATCCGTCCTCAAGCCAGACGACCGCGGCCTCGCTGATGGCGGCGATCCAGAGGAAGAAGAACCCGGCTGTATGTCGGTCACCGCAGGTCGCGGAAGAACGTCCGTACGTCGTCGATGAAGAGTCCGGGCACCTCCATCGCGGCGAAGTGACCGCCGCGGTCGAACTCGGTCCAGTGCGTGATCGTGTACGTCCGCTCGGCGAGGACGCGTATGGCAAGGGTGATGTCATGCGGGAGGACGGCCACGCCTATGGGAGGCGGGCAGGGCAAGGGTCCGCCGTACGTGCTCTCGCGGGTGAGGCGCGCCGAGGAGCCCGCGGTGCCGGTGAGCCAGTAGAGCATGACGTTGGTGAGGATGCGGTCGATGCTGATCTCGGATTGTGGATCAACCCATTCGGTGAACTTCTCGGTGATCCAGGCCAGTTGCCCGACCGGTGAGTCGGTCAGCGCGTACGCCAGAGTCTGCGGCCGGGTCGCCTGCAGCACCATGTATCCGGGTCGCTGGGCGAGGTGCTGCTTGATCCGCGCCAGCCGGGCGCGATCCTGCTCGGACAGGCCGTCTTCTCCGCCGTCCGGGGGCGGGGGCGTGGGCAGGTAGTTGACGTGTACGCCGATCACGTGGTCGGGGGCGACGGCGCCCAACGTGCGAGAGATTCCCGATCCCCAGTCGCCACCCTGAGCGCCGTACCGGTCGTAGCCGAGCCGGCGCATCAGCTCGGCCCAGGCCCGGGCGACGCGGGACACGTCCCAGCCGCGTTCCCGCGTCGGGCCGGAGAAGCCGAATCCGGGGATCGACGGGATCACGAGGTGGAACTGCTCGGACAGTGGGCCGATCACGTCGAGGAACTCCACGATCGAGCCGGGCCAGCCGTGCGTGAGGATGAGCGGGAGCGCGTCCGGATCGGCGGACCGAACGTGCAGGAAGTGGATGTTCTGCCCGTCGATCTCGGTGGTGAACTGCGGGTACCGGTTCAGCTCGGCCTCGTGCTCGCGCCAGTCGTACGCCGTGCGCCAGTGCTCGGCCAGCTCTTTTACTCGCGCCAGTGGGATGCCGTAGTCCCATTCGGCGTCGGGCAGTTCGTCAGGCCAGCGGGTACGAGCCAGCCGGTCGGTCAGGTTGTCCAGGTCAGCCTGAGGGATGTCGATACGGAAGGGCTTAATCATGATCATCTCCTTCGCTCCGCAGGACGCTGACGTTAGTCCGCACTCTCCCAACCGTCAACTTGCCAACTATCAGAGAATTGCTATATCAACTAGCTGACCGTAGGCTTGTCCAGGGAGGTAAGACCTGTGCCTGATCAGTGGGAAGGTCGCGTGGACGAGGAATCCGGGCCGTTGCACGAGACCCTCGGTCACCTGCTGCGCAGGGTCTTTACCGGCATCACGGCCCAGGCCATGCAGGACGTGGCGCAGTCCCGTGACTTCGTGGTGCTCGACATGCTGGCCGACGAGGACGCTCCCTCACAGCAGGACCTCGGGCACCGCCTCGGAATCAACCGGACGATCATGGTCAAGCTGCTCGACCGGCTCCAGCAGGCCGGCTACGTCACCCGGACCCGCAACCCGGCCAACCGCCGCACCTATGTCCTGTCAGTGACCGACGAGGGCCGTACGGCCCTGAAAGACATGCGCCAGGCCGTCGCCGACCGCGAAGCCCGGCTCACCGCCCCGCTGCCCCCTCCGGAACGGCGCCGCCTCAACGAGCTGCTCAGCAGGCTGGTCGTCCACGACGAGCGATCCGCCGTCCCGAGCACCGAACACCTCATCGCCCAGGCTCACTACCGCCTGCGCCGGCTCGGCGACCATCGGCTGGAGGACTACGGCCTGCGCACCCGCCACTTCGGCCTGCTGCCCGCCCTGGACCGGCTCGGTCCCTGCCCTCAGCAGGAACTCGCCCAGTACCTGCACCTCACCGAACCGGCCACCGCATCGCTGATCGAGGAACTCGTCCAGGCCGGGCTCGTGGTCCGCGGCCAGGACCCGCACGACCGCCGCCGCTACGCCCTGGAACTCACCGGTCTCGGCCGCGCCCGCATCCCCGCGGTCCGCGACGCGATGCGCGGCGTCGAGCACGACATCGAGGAGATCCTCGGCCCCGACGGCACCCGGGACCTCCGCACCCTGCTCACCACGCTCCTGCCGTAGGCCAGGCGGATGGGCCGCCCGCCCCGACCCGTGGGTCGCCGACAGGAAGGAACGACGCCTAGCTGCGTCCTGTCTCGGCGAAGTGCTCTTGTCCCAGTACGGCGAGGAGCTGCAGCTTCTCGTAGCCCTCGGTGCGCGGAGGAGCGGTGAGCGCGAGCAGCGCCTGAGACTGGTCCTCGGTGAACAGCGCCTGGCAGTCCAGCTCGATCGGGCCGAGTTCGGGATGGATGAGCGTCTTGTGGTCCTCGAAGCGCTTCGCGACCTCGTGCCGGTCCCACAGCTCGGCGAACTCTGCGCTCGCCTTCTGCAGCGCCCGCACGAGCTCGCCGGCCCGGGACTGCGGGCCCATCGATCCATAGGCGGCGCGCAGGTTCGCGACCTGGGCGCGGCTTTGCCTGTCGCGATCGTCCTCGGGGTAGCGCAGCCGCTCCGAGGGATCGGTGAACCAACGGTAGATCTCGCTGCGGGCGAGGCCCGTGTAGCCGGACTTGTCGCCGAACAGAGCGTCGGCCATCCGGTTCTGCACCAGCGTCTCGCCCAGGTTGGACAGGATGAGCGCCGGGGTGTCGTTGAGGCGGTCGAGCACCCGCAGCAGCGCGGGGGCGACGTGCGTCGCGGACGCCACTGACGCCGGGGCGTTGTGCCCCGCTATCTGGAACAGGTAGTCGCGCTCGTCTCCCGTCAGCCGCAGCGCACGGGCGAGCGACGCGAGCATCTGCTCGCTGGGCCGCGGACCGCGCTGCTGCTCGAGCCGCGTGTAGTAGTCGGCTGACATCGCAGCGAGGGCCGCCACCTCCTCGCGCCGCAGGCCCGGGGCCCGGCGGCGCGCGCCCGCGAGGAGCCCGACGTCCTCCGGCTGCAGCGACTCACGGCGGCGGCGCAGGAAGTCGGCGACTGCTCTGCGGTCCATGCGTTCAGTATCCGCCCCCTGCCCAAGCACTAGCGACCGCGAACCAGGGATCGCCGATCCCCCGATAAGCGCTCTCTGCACCCGCCGCAGCCCGCCGTTCAGACTGCAAGCATGAAAATCTCAGGAAACACCATCTTCATCCCAGGCTCCACGAGCGGCATCGGCCTCGCCCTCGCGGTTGAACTGCGGGCCAAGGGGAACACGGTCATCGTCGGCGGGCGGCGCGCCGAACTGCTCGAGCGGATCGCCGCAGAGCACCCCGGCATCGACACTGTGCAGATCGACACGACCGATGCCGCGAGCATCGACTCCGCCGCGAAGGAGGTGCTGGCCAAGCACCCGGACCTCAACGTCCTCGTCACGATGGCCGGCATCATGCGCATCGAGGACTGGCACGAGCCCGAGTCGTTTCTCGCCTCGGCCGAGTCGGTCATCACGACCAACGTGCTCGGCCCGATCCGCCTCATCGCCGCGTTCATCCAGCACCTGCGGGCGCAGCCGGGCGCCACCATCGTCACCGTATCCTCGGGCCTAGCGTTCGCGCCGCTCAAGGTCACACCGAGCTACAACGCGTCGAAGGCCGCGATCCACATGCTCAGCGAGTCGATCCGGCTGCAGCTCGCCGACACGACCGTAAAGATCGTGGAGCTCGAGCCGCCGGCCGTCCGCACCTCACTGCTGCCTGGCCAGGAGGACAGCCAGTTCGCGATGCCGCTCGACGAGTTCGTGGCGGAGGTCGTCGCGCTGCTCCAGGCGCAGCCCGACGCGAAGGAGATCCAGGTCGAGCGCGTGAAGTTCCTGCGCTACGGCGAGGCGCGCGGCGACTACGACCAGGTCGTTGAGACGCTCAACGCGTCCGACCCGCACGGCGAATAGCCAAGCATGCACCGCCAGCGCTGAGCATCAACTCAGTGGTCAGCGCTAGCGGTGCCCGGTGTCGCCGATCCTCGCTACGTGACGACGTGCCACGATGAGCCAGTGCTTGGACTTGATGTTCCCTACTACTCCCAGTGGGAATCGCCCGAGATCGTGCCTGATTTACTTTCTGGCGCGCGGCGTGCCTCGGATGACCCCAAATGGCGGGCTTCCGGTGCTCTCACGCCAGAGGAGTATGAATTCTGGTCTCCTAAAATCTGCGGCATGGCATGTCTGCGCATGATCCTCGCGTACCAGGGACGTGAGGTCCCGCCCGCCATCTCTCTGGCGAGGGAATGCGAGGACCATGGCGGTTACGTCCGGCGGGAGACAGGAGTAGATGGTCTGATCTACGCGCCGTTCGTCGCCTGGATCAGGAGGCGATTCGGCATTGAGTCTGAGGTGCACGGCAATCTGAGCCTGCAGGACCTGGAAACGGCCGTACGCGGCGGGGCGTTTGTCATGGCTTCCGTGCATCCCACGATTCGATGGCCGGACCGCCAGCCTCCCTCTACAGGAGGGCATCTGATTCTCGTCACAGAAGTGGACGACGACCATGTGGTCTTCAACAACCCTTCCGGTCTACCTGGCGTGAACCAGCATCGGGCACGACTACCTTCCGTGTCCCTAGAAATCTTCTATGCCTATCGCGGGATTGTGTTCCCCGGAATGAAACAGATCGCGCAACCGCGCTGCAGACCATGGTCACCCGCCGATTCGACGTCTTCGATCCGGTGGTCGTGACGGTAGGGGCGTCCCACGGCGGAACCCGGCGCAGCGAGCCGGCGCGGATCAGCGCAGCAGGAAGCCGGTGCCCAGCGGATCGTCGTGCTCGAGGACGAAGTGGTGGATGCCGGTCAGGTGGGCGCTGCCGGTGACCTCGGTGAGGACCGCATCGCGCCCCGCCGAACGGGTGGAACCGATCACCCTGCCGGTGAATACCGTGTCGATGATGCTGCGATGCACCAGCTCCTGGCCGCGCTGGAGCTCGCCCCGGTGGTCGAGTACGGCGAGGCGGGTGGATGTGCCGCTGCCGCAGGGGGAGCGGTCCACCTCGCCGTCCGCGAAGACGGTCACGTTACGTTGGCACACGCGGCCGTCGGAATCGGGCTCACGCTGGACGAAGATCACACCGTAGATGCCGCGCAGCTCGGGCTCCTCGGGGTGCACGACCTCGACCTGGTCCATCAGGGCGGCCTTGATGACGCGCCCCAAGCCGATCAGCTCGGTGAGGTCTCCGGGCGTTACGGCGAGCCCGAGTTGGCCGACGTCGACGACCCCGTAGAACGCTCCGCCATACCCGATGTCGGCCGTCACCCTGCCCGCCGGCGTGTCGACGGTGATGTCGGTGGCGTACACGAACGCCGGCACATTGCGAAAGCGTACGGACCGTACGCGGTTGCCAACGAGATGGGCGACGGCCTGGACCCGTCCCGAGGGCACGTCGATGCTGATCGGGACCTCGTCCGTCCCGTCGGGGACCTCGACGATTCCATGCTCGATGGCCCAGGTGGCGAGCGCGATGGTGCCGTGGCCGCAGGCTGTGCTGTAGCCCGCGTTGTGGAAGAACAAGGTCCCGAAGGCCGCGCCTTCGCTCTCCGGATCGGTGAGGAAGCAGCCGTACATGTCGGCGTGGCCGCGTGGTTCGTTGATGACGAGACGCCGGACGGCATCGAGCCGGTCTTGCGCGTAACGACGCTTGTCAAGAATGGTCGTTCCGTGGATCGGGCCGATACCTCCGGTGACGATGCGGAACGGTTCGCCGGCCGTGTGGTACTCGATGACGTTCACCCGAAGTGCCTGTGCCATCATCCACCTTCCTCAGTACTATGTTCTATGGTACGTATCGACTGTAAAACTTGACGGAAACGCTGCGAGAGCGGACGGGACGCGGGCCCATGCGAGTTCTAAAGCAGACCAACCTCCGGGAGCAGGCCAAGGAGGTGATCCGTGCCAGCATCGTGGGCGGGGAGCTCGTATCGGGACAGGTCTATTCGGCCACGACCCTGAGCGGTCGCCTCGGCGTCTCGCCGACCCCCGTCCGGGAGGCCATGCTCGACCTGGCCAATGAGGGCCTTGTCGAGGCGATCCGCAACCGTGGATATCGGGTCCTCACCATGGCCGACAATGATCTCGACGAGATCAGCGAGCTGCGGAAGATGCTTGAGATCCCGGCGATGCGACTGGTGGTCCAGAAGGCCGGCGATGCCGACCTCGCGGTCCTGGAGAGCGGCGTGATCGCGATAGAGGAGGCCGCTGCGGGCAAGGATCTGGTGGCCTTTCTCAACGCGGACCGCACCTTCCATCTCGCGTTGCTCGGCCTCGCCGGAAACAGCCGGTTGGTACGGCTTGTCGGGCAGCTGCGCGACCAGACCCGGCTGGTGGGGCTGAAGGGGATGGCCGACGTCGGCAGTCTTGCCGAGTCCGCGGCCGAGCACCGGACGATCCTCGAAGCGCTCCGCGCCCGCGACGCGGACCGGGCCGAGTTCCTGGTGCGTCATCATCTGGAGCACACCCGGGGAACCTGGGCCGGGCGAACGGAGATGTAACCCGCTTCGACCCCACCACGCGTCACGGCGCTACCCGCCCGTCGACCGCGCGCCCGGCTAGCCGGCGCAGCGCGGTTCGGGCGACGACCAGATCTTCCAGCCCGAGCCCGACCGACTTGAAGACCGTCACCGTCTCGTCGGTGCGGCGACCGGCCGTTCCACATACGACGTCCCGCAGCTCGATCAGGTCTGCCGCGTTCAGCAGTCCCTCGGCGATCGCGAGGATCACGTCACCGGCCTCGGCCAGCGCGGACGCGCGCGTCTCGACCACGATCTGGGCCGTGGCGAGCAGCGTACCGTCGAGTTCCCGGTTGGTCGGCTGATAAGCGCCGATGGCGTTGACGTGCGCGCCGGGAGCGACCTGCTCGCCGGCGAACAGCGGTGTCGGGCTCGTCGTACACGTGCAGATGATGTCCGCGCGCGCGACGTCCGCGGGCGTGCCCAGCTCGCACCGGAGGCCGCGGGCCGACACCGACCGGCGCAGCTCCTGGGTGCGTGGGCTGCCCGTGCCGACGATGGTCACCTGCTCGATCGGCCGTACCGCGCACATCGCGTCGATGTGGGCGGCGGCCTGTGCGCCGGCGCCGAAGACCACAAGGTGCCGGGCATCCTCGCGGGCGAGGTGTCGCGTCGCGAGCGCCGAGACGGCGGCGGTACGCATCGCGGTCAGCGCCGCGCCGTCGAGGGTCGCCTCGGCGGCGAGGGTGCCGGGGGCGAACATGACGTAGACGCCATGTATCAACGGCAAGGCCTTGCCGCGGTTGGCCGGGTTGAGCGTGACGAGCTTGACGCCGACGCCCTCCGGGCCGTGCGCCGGCATGAGCAGCAGCTCGCCGTCGGGCACGGGCAGATGCTCCCGGTGTAGCGAGCCGTAGTCGCCCAGTCGGCCGAAGGCCGCCTCAAGGGCGACGACCGCGTCGCGATAGTCAACCAGATCGCGGAACTCCGCGCCGTCGATGTGGCGGGGTGAGGTCGGGGTCATCAGGCGGCTCGCCGGGGCTCGCTGACCTGGCCTGGCTCGCGAACTGCGGGCCACGGCCAGTCTTCGTACTCGTGTGGTCGGGAACCCGTTGCATCCTGACATGTCATGTGTAGCATGTTACATGTCCCGACCCCCGTGAGGATGGGGCAGTTCTGAGACAAGGAGCAGGCAGATGGCCGAAATGCCATACACTGGTGGGCCGCTGGAGCGCATCGGTCAGCTCGGCGCGCTGAGTCGGCGGGGTCTTCTCGCTGGATCGCTCGGCCTGGGGCTCTCCGCCGCGCTGGCCGGGTGCGGTGGTGGCAGCTCCCCGAGCCCGGGTGGCGCGGGAGCGACCGGAAAGCCGAAACGGGGCGGCGTGCTGCACGCGGCGATCCCGGAGGAGCCGTTCCCCAACGCGTACGACATGGCCCGAGTCGGCAGCTCCACCGGCACCGAGCGGGTGGCTTATCTCGCCTACAACGGGCTCGTCAACGTCGACACGAGCGGCAAGATCGTCGGTGAGCTGGCGCAGACCATCGAGAACCCGACCCCGACGCGCTACATCTTCGACCTCCGGCAGGACGTGACATTTCACGACGGTACGAAACTCGACGCGAAAGCAGTCAAGGCCAACTTCGACCGGATCCAGGACCCCAAGACGAAGTCGCCGCGCAGGCGCGCCCTGATCGAGTCGGTCAACGTGCTCGGGCCGTACCAGCTCGAGATCCGGCTCACCCAGCCCTATGCGGCGTTCCTGGGCCAGCTGCGGCGGAGCAAGATGCCGATCCAGTCGCCGACCGCGGTCGAGAAGTACGCGGCGAGCGACCCCTTCAAGGCATCGGTCGGTACCGGAGGCTACAAGTTCGTCTCCTACCGCAAGGGCGACGGCGTGCAGCTGGAGCGGTTCGACAACTACTTCGGCGGCACCAACTACTTCGACCAGATCGCTATCAAGATCATTCCGTCTCAGCCCACCGCCGTGCAGGCGTTGATGGCCGGGGAGATGGACTTCATCCGGATCGCGCCCGAGTCGGTCGCCGCCATCAAGGGCAACCCGCAGGTACGCCTGGACGCCGCCGACGACACCTTTGTGGACTACCTGTCCTTCAACCAGAAGGTGGCGCCGTTCGACAAGCTCGAGGTCCGTCAGGCCTTCTCGCAGGCGATCGACCGTGCCGGCCTGGTCAGCGCGATCTACTCCGGCCTGGCGGAGCCCGGTCACGGGCCGCTGGCGAGCGGATTCGGCTCGTACTACGAGGCGCTGGACGACGTGGCGGCGCAGAAGTACGACGTGGCGGCGGCGAAGGCCTCGCTGCAAGCGGGCGGGTACGACACCGGCAGCACCATCCGCTTCGACACCTTCACCGATGCCCCGTTCGACAAGGAAGCGGACGTCATCCAGCAGGCGCTGGTCGCCATCGGCGTCAAGTCGGAGCTGCGCAAGGCCGATTTCACCACCTTCGCCACCCTCTTCTACGACCAGCGCAACTACACCATCGGCAACAGCCAGTGGAACGGCAGCGTCGACCCGGACGAGGTGCTGACCAACCTGTACGGCCCGGAGGACGGCACCACGAGCAACTCGACCAGCGCGGTGGACCCGCAGATGACCAAGCTCATCGCCGCCGGCCGGACGGAGATGGACCCGGCCAAGCGCGCCGACATCTACCACGAGGCCGGTCGTCGCGCGGCCGAGCAGGCGCACTACGCTTTCATCTGCTATCCGAAGGTACTCGCCGGTCTTTCCGCAAAGGTCCAGGGCTACAAGTCCCGGATCGGCGGCGGCTGGCCGATCGACGAGTGCTGGTTTGCGTAGGACACCACTGATGACCTTTCGACCGCTCGTCCGTGCCCTCGGGCAAGGCCTCGCCTGGCGCGTGACGGCGAAGGGCGCACAGACGGCGATCGTGCTGCTGGGCGCGACCGTGGCGGTGTTCCTCATGGTGCACGTGGTGCCGGGCGACCCGGCGCGCGCTGCCCTCGGTGCGCAGGCATCACCGCAGGCCGTTCAGGAACTGCACCAGCAGCTCGGGCTCGACCGGCCTCTGATGGTGCAGTACTGGAGCTGGCTCGTGGCCGCCCTGCACGGCGACCTCGGCAACTCCATCATGCTGACCGACCCGGTGACCGCCCTGCTGGCCCAGCGGATCGGCGTCACTGCCGAGATCGCGGTGTTCGCGCTGCTGGTGTCGTTGGTCCTCGCGATCCCGGCGAGCCTGGTGTCGGCGCGCTGGCGGGGCGCGATCGCCGACCGGTCGGCCCGCGTGATCGTGCTGGCCGGGATCGCGATTCCGAGCTTCTGGCTCGCGCTGTTGCTGATCCTGGCGTTCCACTCGGTGCTGCCGGTCTTCGGCTACGCCCCGCTTTCGGACGGCATATGGGAGCACTTCAGCCACTTGATCTTACCTTCGGTCGCGCTCGGAGCGGGTCATGCCGCACTGGTCTTCGAGATCAACCGGATCGGCCTCATCGAGGCCATCCAGCAGGAGTACGTCCGTACCGCGCGGGCGCACGGCATCTCCGAACGGCGGATCTTCCTGCGGTACGCGTTGCGGAACGCGTTCCTGCCGACCATCACCGTCATCGGCGTCCAGGCCGGGTACCTGCTCGGCGGAGCGATGCTGGTCGAGACGGTGTTCGCCATCCCCGGTATGGGGCGGCTGCTGATCAACGCCGTGACCGCCCGCGACTATCCGCTGGTGCAGGGCGGCGTGCTGGTCACCGTCGTCATCTTCGTTGCGGTCAACCTGCTGGTCGACGTGTCGTACGCACTGATCGACCCCCGAATCCGTCGGAGGATACGTGGCTGACGTGGTGAGGGTCAGTGTACGGCGCGGCCCGTTGCCCCGGATCCGAACGGATCCCGCGTTCGCGATCGCCCTGTTCCTGTTCGCCTGCTATGTCGTTGTGGCGGTCGCCGCGCCGGTGCTGGTCCCGCACGACCCCAACGCGCAACAGTTACGCGACATCCTGCGGGGTCCCTCCGGTTCCCACCTCCTCGGCACCGACGAGTACGGGCGCGATATGTTGAGCCGCCTGCTGCTGGGCGTACGCTCCTCGATGGTCGTCGGGGCCGTCGTGGCGCTCATCTCCAGCGCCGGTGGCCTCCTGCTGGGCCTCGTCTCCGGTTACATGCGAGGCGTCGTCGACTTCGTCATCTCCCGCATCGTCGACGTCGGGCTGGCGTTCCCCACGCTAGTGCTGTCGTTGGCGCTGATCAGCGCCCTCGGCGTGGGCTCGACGAGCACGATGATCGCGCTCAGTCTTGGCTTCATCCCGTTCTCCGCGCGGGTGCTGCGCAGTGCGGTGCTGGGCCTGCGCCAGGAGGGCTTCATTGAGAGCGCGCACGTCACGGGCGTGCACCCGGCGCGGATCGTGGTTCGCCACGTACTGCCGAACCTGCTCGGCACGCTCGCCGTACAAACGACGATGGTCTTCGCCTACGCGTTGCTCGGAGAGGCGGGTCTGAGCTTCATCGGGCTCGGCGTGCAGCCGCCCACCCCGTCACTGGGCAACATGATCGCCAGCGGTCAGGTGCACGCGCTGGAGGCGCCGGGGCTGACCGTGGCACCGGGACTGGCCGCCGCGGTCATCATCATGACGCTGTTGTTCATCGGTGACGCGCTGCGCGACGCCGCTGACCCGCTGACGGTCCGATGAGCGGCGTGCTGCTGGAGGCATCGGGCCTCTCCGTCACCATCGACCGGGCCGGGCGGGCCGTCGAAGGCGTCAACCTGACCGTGGCCTCCGGAGAAATGGTCGGACTGGTCGGCGAGAGCGGTTGCGGCAAGACGCTCACCGCGTACTCCCTGCTCGGCCTGCTGCCGGCGGGGGTGCGCGCGGCGGGCGAGTTGCGCTTCGCCGGCAGCTCCTACGACCTGGGCACACCGGCGTCGTTGCAGCCGTTGCGGGGCCGGGACGTGGCGATGGTGTCGCAGGACCCCCTCACCGCTTTGAACCCGGTTGACCGCATCGACCGGCAGATCGAGGACGTCATGCGCGCGCACCTGGACCTGAACCGGGCCCAGCGCCGCGCTCGGGCGCTCGACCTGCTCGACCGGGTCGGCATCCCGTCCCCGCGCCGGGTGGCCCGCGCCTACCCGTTCGAGCTCAGCGGCGGCATGCGTCAGCGGGTGCTCATTGCGATGGCGATCTCCTGCGGCCCGCGGCTGCTGATCGCAGACGAGCCGACCACCGCGCTCGACACCACCGTGCAGGCGCAGATCATGGAGCTGCTGAGCGGCCTGGTCCGCGACGAGGGCCTGGCCATGCTGCTCATCACCCATGACCTCGGCCTGGTGGCGCAGCACTGCTCCCGGGTGTGCGTGATGTACGCGGGGGAGATCGTCGAGCAGGGCACTGTCGAGGCGGTGCTCGAACGGCCACGGCACCCCTACGCTGGTGCGCTCATCGACTGCCTCGTCAGCCGCGAAGTCGGTGTGACCAGGCTGTCGACCATCGAGGGCAGCGTGCCCGAGGTGGGTGCGGCAATCGAAGGATGCCGCTTCGCCGCCCGGTGCCGGCACGCGGACGACCGGTGTCGGGCCACCCGTCCGACGCTCGCGCCGGCCGCGCACGGTGGCCTCGTTGCCTGCCTGCGCAGCGAGGAGATCACCTTGGCTCCCATCGATACCGGCGAGGCGCAACTATGAGTGACCCACTGCTGCGAGTCGAACAGGTCTCCAAGGCGTTCCCAATACGGGGCGGCGGTTCGCTCCAGGCGCTGCGGAACGTCGATTTCGAGATCAACGACGGCGAGGCGGTCGGCCTCATCGGCGAGAGCGGCAGCGGCAAGTCGACGTTCGCCCGCATCGTGGTCGGGCTCGAACGCGCCTCCGCCGGCCGGGTGCACTTCCAGGGCCGGGAGATCGGTGGGCTTCGTCCGCGCCGCCGCCGCGCGATCCAGCGCGACATCCAGATGGTCTTCCAGGACAGCCGGGCCTCGATGAACCCGCGCCTACGCATCCACCAGATCGTCGCCGAGCCGTTACTGACCCACGGGCTGGACGGCTCCCGGCGGCACGTGATCGAGTTGCTCGAACGGGTCGGGCTGGGCGAGCGGTTCGCCGACCTGTACCCGCATCAGCTCTCGGGCGGGCAGCGTCAGCGAGTTGCGATCGCGCGTGCGGTGTCGACCAAGCCCCGGCTCATCGTCGCCGACGAGCCGGTGTCCGCACTGGACGTTTCCGTGCAGGGGCAGGTGCTCAACCTGCTCAAGAGCTTGCAAGAGGAGTACGGCACCGCGTTCCTGTTCGTCAGCCATGACCTCGGCGTGGTGAAGTTCTTCTGCGACCGGGTGTCCGTGCTCTACCTCGGCAGGGTGCTCGAGAACGGGGTGGCCGGCCCGCTGCTGTCGAGCCCGAACCACCCGTACACGCGGGCCCTCGCCTCGGCCGCGCCGTCGGTGCGGGTCCGCGACCAGCGTCAGCGCATCGTGCTCTCCGGCGAGTTGCCGAGCCCGGAAAACCCGCCGAGCGGGTGCTGCTTCCATCCCCGTTGCCCGGAGGTCATTCCCGACCTGTGCGCCACCGTCGAACCCGGTCGCTCGTCGACCGAGCCTGGCATGGCTCGCTGCCACCTACTGACACCGGCCCGTACCACAGAAGGAGCCTCATGAGCATCACCACCGACCCGAGCCGCCTCCATGAAGGCGCCGTGGTCATCGACGGTACCTGTCCGGGAGCGCACTGGCGGGCCAACGTCGAAACCTGGCTGGCCGGTGGCACCACCTGTTGCGTGCTGACGGTCGGATCCCCGCACCCGCCGGCCGGGGCGCTCTACGACATCGCCGAGGCGTTCCGGTTCATACGTAACCACCCCCGGCTGCGTCTGGCCACCTCGGTCGCGGACATCCGTGCCGCCAAGGCCGACGGCGTGATGGCGGTCGTGTTGCAGTTCCAGGGCACCGAGCCGATGGAGTACGAGACGTCGCTCGTCGAGCCGTACTGGCGGATGGGCGTGCGCATCGTGCAGCTCGCCTACAACCGGCGTGGCCCGGTCTGCGACGGCTGTGAGGAGCCCAACGACGCCGGGCTCAGCGTGTTCGGTCGGCGGATGGTCGCCGAGCTGAACAGGGTCGGCATCGTCGTCGACGTTTCGCACACCGGCGTGCGTTCGGCGCTGGAGGCGGTCGAGGCCTCCGCTGCCCCGGTGATCGCCTCGCACTCCAACGCCCGGTCCGTGTACGCCAACGAGCGCAACCTGCCGGACGACCTGATCCGCGCTATCGCGGCGTCCGGTGGGGTGATCGGAATGAACGGCTGGCCGTCGTTCGTCTCCGGCGACGCCCACCCGTCGCTGGACCAGTACATCGACCACATGGCCTACATCTCCGACCTGGTCGGCGCCCAGCACGTGGCGCTCGGGGTGGACTACTGGAACGGCACGCAGGCGCAGTACGACGAGTTCATCGCCAACGGCACCTGGAAGGCGGAGAACTACCCGCCGCCGCCGTGGCCGTACCCGCAGGGCATCGAGGACGCCAGCGGGTTCCCGCGGCTCACCGCCCGGCTGTTTGAGCGCGGATTCGGCGAGGACGACGTACGCGGCATCCTCGGCGAGAACTGGCTGCGGGTGTACGGGCAGGCGTGGCGCGAGGAGCCGGCTCCCGTCCTGGTGGAAGGCGTAGTGGCATGAGCGCGGTGGACCTCACCAACGTCACGGCTCCGCTCGACCCGGATCTGCTGGACTACGTCCGCGAGCAGATGACCGAGCTGCAGATTCCCGGCGTCGCCATCGGCGTCGCCCACGGCGACGCGGTGGCGGTCGGCGGCCTCGGCGTGACGAGCATCGAGAACCCGCTGTCGGTCACCGGCGACACCACCTTCCAGCTCGGCTCGATCACGAAGACGATCACCGGTACGGCGATCATGCAGGAGGTCGAACGCGGCCGGGTCGACCTGGACGCCACCGTCCGCACCTACCTGCCCGACTTCGCGGTCGCCGACCCCGACATCTCCGCCCAGGTCACTGTGCGCCACCTGATGACCCACACCTCGGGCTGGGAGGGCGACATCTTCGAGGCCGCCGGATGGGGCGATGACGCGCTGGCCACAATGGTCGGCCGGCTGAAGAAGCTGCAGCAGGTCACCCCGTTCGGCACGATGTGGTCGTACAGCAACGCCGCGTTCTACCCGCTCGGGCGAATCCTCGAAGTGCTCTACAACGAGCCGTACGAGACGATCATCCAGCGTGAGCTCTTCGAGCCGCTCGGCATCGAGCACGCCGGCTTCTCCGCCCACGACGTCATCCTCGGGCGCTTCTCCGTGGGCCACGCGATCGGTCGCCACGGCCTGCAACTCGCACGGCCATGGGCGATGGAGCGCTCGGCTTCACCGGTGGGGACGACCATGATGAGCGTCCGGGAGTTGCTGCGCTACGCACAGTTCCACCTCGGCACGCTGGAACCGTCGCGGAACATCCTGACCCCGGAGACCCGGGAGCTGATGCGCCAGCCCGGCATGCCCGGCGTACGCAACGGCGAGCCGACTGGTCTGGCCGGCGGCATGGGGCTCACGTTCATGCTCGGCGACCGCGCCGGCGTACGCGTCGCGGGCCACGGCGGCAGCGCCAACGGCCAGCCGGTCGACCTGTCGCTGCTGCCTGACCACGGGTTCGCCATCGCCATCTTCACCAACCTGCAAAACCCCGGCCACACGCTCGGCAAGCGCGTGATCCGGTGGGCGCACAAGCAGTACTTCGGCATCGCCGAGCCCGCGCCCGAACCGGCCCCGTTCGGAAACCTCGACGAAGCCGTGGGCACCTACGACACGTACGGGGGCGTGGTGCACGTCCGCCGTGAGGGCGACGAGCTGCGGATCGACACCCATTCGACCATCGACTGGCTGGACAACATGGACCCGCCGACGCCAGCGTCGCTCAACCGTCGCTTCATCCCGGTCGGCACCGACACGGTCGCCGCCGAGCCGCTCAGCGACGAGAACCAAGGGGTGTTTCTGCGCGACGCCACCGGGGCCATCCGCTGGTTCCTGCTCAACCACCGGGCCGCGCTGCGCCGGGAGGTTTAGGGCTTGCAGATGATTAGCACGCTGAGAGGCCGGCCCTCACCGCCATGACACTCGCGGGCGGCGACCTCGCGTTGCAGGCACGCGGCCAGGAACTCCTCGTGGGCAGCCACCCGGTCGCCAGCGGTCCTCGGCCAGTCGACTCCGCTAACTAGCCGAGTCCACCTCGAACCGTGACTACGGCGAGACGCAGTGAGCCCTGCCACCGCCTGACCACAAGGGAAGGCCCCGGGGGCGGGAGCCCGGGGCCTGTTCGGTACCACTCGCAGTCACTCGTCCAGGGCACTATCAATCTGTCCGTTGGCGCGGGCCTGTTGACCTTCAATAATGAGCGGCGTCCGGCGCGAACAGCTCGATGATCGCCTTCCGGCGAAGCGCGGCGTCGGTTCATTCCAAACCGCGATGTAGCGGCGCGCGAAGTCGTTCAGGTCACTCATGGGGTTCCTCTTTCCCGGTTCGACGGATCACTTGTGGCTGAAGGCTTTGGCGCCGGGCCTTGAAGCACCAGCAGGAGAGGCTGGGGCTGCGTCACGCTTGACCGTGGTACGCGGTAGCAGCTGTACGAGCCCGGCGATGGCCAGGGTGACGATGATCAGATAGACCAGCCCGTGCTGGAACGCATGGGCCACGCCGCCGGACAGGCTGCCGTAGAAGACGATGCCCACGATGCCGACCCCGAGCGCCCCGCCCACCTGCTGAGCCGTGGTGAGCACGCCGGCGGCCGCCCCGGCGTGGTGCGGGGCGACCCTGGCCAGGACGGTTCCCATGATCGGCGCAAGGGCCAGGCCCATTCCGATTCCGTCGATGGCCAGCGCGGGGACCAGCCAGCCGATCGGTGTGTCCCGGGAGACGGCGAGGAGAAGCAGGGCCAGGCCGAGGGCCCTGGTCAGCCCGCCCAATGCGATGACCTGGCGGCCGAAGCGGGCCACGAGCCTCGGCGCGAGCAATGATGCCGCCAGATAGCCGGCCCCGATCGGCACGAAGATCAGACCAGCCTGGAGAGCATCCAGGCCCCTGCCTTCTTGGACATAGAGAGCGAAGATGAGGAAGTAGGCGGCCATGCCCATGGTGAAGGCGAGCTGAGTGAGCAGACCGGCGGTGAATGCGCGCTCGCGGAACAGGGCCAGGTCGATCAGGGGTGATTCGTGCCGTCGCCTGGCGTAGGTGAGGAAGAGCGCGGCAGCTGTGGCGAGCGACAGCCACGTCCACAGCGGCCAGCCCTGCTCGCGGCCCTCGATCAACGGCAGGAGGGTCGCCGCCAGCGCGAGCGTGACCAGAGCGGCGCCGCCGAGGTCGAGCCGTACAGCACCGTCCGGACGGCTCTCGGGGACCATGCGCCGGGTCATCGCCAGGGCGGCCACGCCGATCGGCACGTTGATCAGGAAGCAGGCGCGCCAGCCCATCCCCAATAGGTCGGCCTGAATGAGCAGGCCGCCGATGAGCTGGCCGAACACCGCGGCCAGGCCCATCGTCAGCGCATAGGCGTTGATGGCCCTGACCTGGGCGGGCCCGCTGTAGGCGGTGCGCAGGATGGCCAGCACCTGCGGAGCGAGCAGAGCGGCCGACGCGCCTTGGGCGACGCGGGCGGCGACCAGCGTGGCCGCGTCGGGAACCAGGCCGCAGGCGACCGAGGCGAGCGTGAACAGGGCCAGGCCCAAGGCGAACATCCGGCGGCGGCCGAAGATGTCGCCGAGCCGCCCGCCCAGGAGGAGGCCCGAGCCGTACGCCAGCCCGTACCCGGCAACCGTCCACTGGACGGCGGCAGCGCTCGCGTGCAGGTCACTCTGGATGGAGGGGATGGCGACATTGACGATGAAGAAGTCAAGGATGGTGATGAAGACGCCGGTCAGCACGATGGGGAGGGTCCCCGCGCGGGCCATGACAGCTCCTATAGATAGAACGATCGGTATACGCGTTGCTCATTAGATAGAATGGTTGATCTACTGTCAACCCCGTGCCAGAATCGGACACATGGCAACGAGACCGGGACCCCGCGAGCGGCTCCTCGAGGCCGCGCGCGACCTCACCTACGCACAGGGGGTGCACGTCGGAGTGGACGCGATCCTCAAGCAGGCCGACGTCGCCCGCCGCTCGCTCTACCAGCATTTCGGCGGCAAGGACGGACTGGTCGCCGAGGTACTGCATACCGCCGGCAGCGAGGCCCGCTACCGCAAGGTGATGGACGAGGCCGGCGACGACCCACGGCGGCGCGTCCTCGCCGTCTTCGACGAGCTGGAGAAGATCACCACGCGCCCGTCATTTCGCGGCTGCCGCCATACCGCGGCCGAACTCGCCCTCACCGACCCGGCCCACCCCGCGCACGCGGAAGTCCGCACCTACAAGGACGGCCTCCACCAGATCTTCACCGCCGAGCTGACCCGCCACGGCCACCCCGCCCCCCACCTCGGCGCCGACCAGCTCCTCGTGCTCATCGACGGGACGCTCGCCCACGCCGTCACCCGCCCCGACGCCCACCCGGCCCTGGCCGCACGCGCAATGGCGGAGCTCGTCCTCGACCACCGGCCGCAATCGTGATCTACCTCACCGCTCGTAGCTTCGAGAGACGTGAGCGCGTTCCGCAAGTCCTGTCTGGGTCAGACCCCGGAGTTTCCGCCAGCGCGCGATCCGTGATCCGGTGTGCTCGCCATCCTGGCCGGAGGTGCTTGGTTCCGTACCAACCATCGATACCCGCCTTGACTGCAGTCAAGTCGATTCGAGCCTACGGCCCGGCATGTCTAAGCGCATAGGCACGGCAACGCCTGGCTGTCTGCCCTGGAGTCCCAGCCATCCGTTCTAGTCGGCTAATCGTGGCAACTTGGTTGCCTTGATTGTGGCAACTCGGTAGCCTAAGCTTGTGAAGCGAAATGACCTGCTCAATCGGATGGCGCGCCTGGCCAAGAAGTTCGGCTTCGACTTCTCCAAAACGCCTGATGCCCACGGTGCCAGCCATGACAAGTGGTACGTCGGAGGCGAGCCGGTCATCGTGCCGCGACACAATGAGATCAACGAGTTGACGGCCAAGGGCATCCTCCGAAGCTGGGAAGAGATGCTTGAAGAGGCAGCGAGATCGGAAGAGGGGCAGGGCGAGTGAGCACCTTCCGCGTGACGGCGCAGAAGTCCGATGACTGGTGGGCGCTGACTATAGAAGGTCCAGGGCTCCGTCGCCCGGCGTACACCCAGGCCCGTCGCTTGGACAAGGCCGAGGCCATGGTTCGCGATTTGCTCGCTTTGCACTTCGACACCAACCCTGCCGATGTGGGCGACATTGAGATCACCCCTGCCGATGAACCTCTTGCGGGCGAGTTGGCCAGCACTCGCAAGGTCCGTCGTGAGGCCGATCGCCTTCGCGATGAGGCGACCACCCGCACCCGCTCGACGGCGCGGCATTTGAGGGAGCGAGGTTATGCCCAACGTGAGATCGGTGCATTGCTCGGGGTGAGCCATCAAGGTGTCGGGAAACTCCTCGGTGAACAGCCGAAGCGCAGCGTGGACGCCTGAAGCCGACTTCGAGGAGCAGCGCGAGGAGGCGCAAAGCGCGTGAGCCCGGTTGTTCCGGTCCCGCGTGCGTGTAGCGGTTAAGCGTGGTCGAGATCTGCTCATGCCCGACCAGGCCGGCGACATCGTTCACTGGGACACCGTCTGAGACGAGCCAAGTCGCGTAGCAGTGCCGTACATCGTGGCACCGGAGCCCTTCGCCCGCGTGCTTGGCGATGCCTGAAACCGCTTTTTCCTTGGTCGGGAACGTCTTGCTCTGCTCGATGCCTTCCTTGGTCGGCCAGACGCCGAGAAACTATCCGACTTCACCTGAAGGACTGAGCAAGGAGGCTCTTGGCTTGTCATTCCCTTGCGATTCCCACCCCTTGGCGACCGACTCTCGCCCTGGCTGCCGCCGCGGTGATGGCCTGCGGCGTTGCGATGCTCGCCCGCGGCGAAGAGGTGCGGCTAGCACGACTCTTGTGTTCGGCCGCTGCTTGGTACCGCACCTGCGGTACGCGGGGTATTGCACCTGCGGTACGAGCGAGACCCTGCGTCAGGACGATGACGAGTCGCTCCATCAAACGCGAGAGTTGAGGA
>JAOPYI010000040.1 GCA_025964675.1 Sphaerisporangium sp.
CGGACGCGTGGACTGCTGGTCGGCGATGACGCTCCCGGTCGTGGAGGCGTTGAAGCCGAGGGATGCGAAGCGGTTCAGGAAGTTGTAGCCGACGACCATGCTGAGGGCCGAGTTGTTCGTGGTGCCGTCGACGTACGGCCGCTGACTCGGCGGGGTCAGCGTCGCGATCAAAATCCAGGAGGCGGACAACACGCCCGTGACCACGCCGGCCAGCGCGACGTGCCCGATCCTGCGGCGCAGTGAGATGGGGGCGGCGACCAGGTAGGTCAGTGCCAGCGCCGGCAGCACCGCCCATGCCTCCACCATCTTGGTCTGAAACGCCAGCCCGACGTAGACCGCGGCCAGCAGCAGTATCCGCAGCCGGGCCTGTTGTACTGCCCGCTGCACGGCCTCGGCGGCCAGCACGAGCAACAACGTGAACAAGGAGTCCTCGACGATCGACCGGCCCAGTCCCACCGTCACGGGGGTCAGCGTGAGGAAGGCTGCCGCCACGAGCGCAGGGACGACACCGGCCCAGCGGCGTACCACCTTGTACAGGACGAGCACGCACAGCACGCCCTCGACCGCTTGAGGCAGGACCAGCACCCAGGGGTGAAACCCGAACACGAACGCTGAGATGGCCTGCGGCCACAGGAACATCGGTAGCTTGTCGAGCGTGATGGAGTTGCCCGGATCGAAGGAGCCGAACAGGAAGGCCAGCGGGCTCTGGGTCATGCTGCGCACCGCGGTCGCGTAGAACACGTGGTAAACGCTGCGGTCAAGGTCCCAGGTGAACAGCACCGCGGCGACCGCCGCGATCACCAAAAGCACGGGGCGGGCGTAGGCCGGCTGCCCCGCAGGGGACATCCACGGGGGCCGTCGACGGGGCGACGGCGAGCCTGCGGCAGGTGCCACGGGGAGCGACATGCTGACACTCATACCGACAAACATGCCGCTTCCTGCATAAAAGCCGCATAATATCTACCAATACGATCACTGGCTGGTCAGTTCATGACTGGACCGCCGGCCGCCGCATGGCACGCTTCAGGCGCGGACCGAAGGGCCGTTCGATGAAGCGGTGGATCAGCCACGCGAGCAGCAGCATGCCGGCCACCGTGGCGGCGAACGTGGCCGGTGCGGACAGCTTCAGGTGGCGGTGCAGGAGCTCGATGGAGATCCAGCCGAGATGCTCGTGGATGAGGTAGAAGGGATAGGTCAGCGCGCCCGCGACAGTCAGCCAGCGCCAGTCGACCCGGTCCAGCCAGCCTAGCGCGACCACCGCCACCGCGAGGTAGCCGACCGTGACCACCGCGATGATCACCCACGGAGAGCGGTGGAAGAACGATCCTGTGGCATTGGGGCTCCACAGGCCGTGGACCGCCTCGTACTGGGCCAGGCCCCAGCTGAAGGTGACGATCGACCACAGGATGACGCTGCTCCCGAAACGATGCACCAGGTAGAGCGCCAGGCCGCCGATGAAGAACGGCGCGTACTGCGGCATGACCACCAAGTCCAGGGCGGACACCTTCGTCCCGGCAGCCAGCACGTCGGCGGCGAGCCAGACCGCACAGAAGGCCACGCAGCGGCGGTAGGTGACGCCTTTCCAGACGACCAGGGCGAAGAGCAGGTAGAAGCGGGCCTCGACCCACAGAGTCCAGCAGACCCCGAGCACCCGGTTGGCGCCCATCGGCTGCTGCATCATGGTGAGGTTGACCAGGACGTCCTGCAGCGGGAGGGCGTTCTGCACCACTGGCCGGAGCAAGAACACAGCGGTCACCAGCAGCACGGCGAACCAGTACGCCGGATACAGCCGGGAGACCCGCGAGGCGAAGAAGTCCTTGAGCGTGCGGCCCCATGAGCTCATGCAGATGACGAAGCCGCTGATGATGAAGAAGACCTGCACGCCCAGGCAGCCGTAGGAGAAGGCGCCGTGCAGGGCCGGGAACAGGTCCTTGGGCGACTGCCCCCAGGCCTTCTGAACGGTGCCGCCTCGGCCCCCGTAGTGGTAGAAGCAGACCATCAGCGCGGCGATCAGCCGCAACCCGTCCAGAGCCCGCAGCCGACCGCGGGGTCGGCCGGCGACCGAGCCGGGCGCCGACGCCACCTCCCCCGGGGTGGCCGGCTGCGCCGGCAGGGGTACGGGCGGCTCTGTCGAGGGCAGGGCGGCGGCTATCCCACCTTGTATGCTCACTCTCTCCCACGTCCTTTCGGGATTGGGATTCCGCGCACCGGGCACGCCGAGGGCCCCATCCAGCACCCATGCCCACGCGGCGACGGGACCGGTATCCGCTCCAAAATTCACGAGCTTCGGCGCACGACCGGCGCCGCGGACTCTACCCGGCGCGGGACACCAGAATGCCCGATTAATCGCCGATCAGGTGCCTTTGACCCAGAACGCGCAGCTCCCGCATCAGGTTGTCACCGTGAACAACCAGTTGTGGTTTTTACGGTCGAGACCTCCTTTGGGCACGTCGATCTGGGTTCGGAGCCCTTCTCAGGTGACCTTCATACTCCTCAGATATTTCTGTAAGGCACCCGCGTCAGTCTCGGGAGCACAGCCGACAACGTGAAGGATGGTTCACAGTGAGATCAGCCAAGCTCAGGCTGGCAGTGGCCGCGCTCGGCGCGTGTGCCTCACTCGCCGCGTGCGGGTCGACCGCCGACCAGACGAACACCACGACGTCGACGGCCTCTTCGGCTTCGAACGGGTCAGGCCAGACCGGGAAGGTCTCGGCGAACACCGCGAGCGCGAGCGAGATCACCGCCGCGCTTGAGGCCGCCGGCGTGAGCAACGCCGCCAGGTGGACCCGCGAGGTGATGGAGTACCGGCCCTACGCGGCGAACGACACCGGCCTAACCTCGCTGCGCCAGAACCTAGCCAAGTACAACCCGGGCGAGGATACCATTACCAAGATCATCTCCGCGCTCACGCCATGAGCACGGTGCTCGTCCGGCGCGCGCTCCTGGCGCTGACAGCGATCGGCATCCTGGGCGCCGCCTTCGAGCTCGCCACCGAGCAGCACTGGAAGAGCGTGGAGCAACTGACCCCGTGGGTGGCGCTCGCGCTGCTCGCGGCCGGCGTGCCGCTCCTGCTCTTCAGGGACTCCTTCAACCTGATCGTCGCCGTCCGGCTGATCGCGGTGGTCGTACTGCTGGCTTCGGTGTTCGGGATCTACGCGCACATCGCGGCCAACTATGACGCGGGGGCACTCGACCAACGGTACTCGGCGACGTGGGACAGCCTGCCCGCTCTTTCACGCTGGTGGTACGCGCTGACCAAAACGGTGGGCCCGGCCCCGCCACTGGCACCGGGAATGCTGGGCCAGTCGGCGCTCCTGCTGCTGCTCGCGACGTTCGTCCCCCACAGGCGAGCCGCTTGAGACCGCACGCCGCGCCCGAGAGCGAGTCGTTGTCAACGCCGCCGGCCGAGCACGCCGAGGGGTGACCGTGCGAGGCGGGGCCCACCCTGCCCCGCACGGTCGCTCACTCAGCGAAGGAACGACTCCACCGCGTCCGCGGCACGGTCGACGCCACCGTGCGCTCGTACCGACGCACGGATCTCGGCCAGCCGCGCGACCACCTCAGCCGACCCCGCGACCGAATCGACCGCCGTACGCAGCGTCGCCGCGGTGACCTCCTCGGCCGGCAGGTGCCTTCCGACACCGAGTGCCTCCAGCATCGCCGCGTTGCCGAACTGGTCCGCCGCCTGGGGAATCGCCACGGTCGGCACGCCGAACCACAGCGACTCGGTGCACCCGCCCATCCCCGCGTGGGTGACGAACGCCGAAGCCTCGGCGAGCACGGCCAGCTGCGGCACGGTGCGGCGCACCTCGAAACCCGCCGGGATCGGACCGAGATCCGCCGGGTCGACATGCCGGCCCACCGCGAGCACCACGTGCCAGTCGGAATCCGCGAAGCCTTCGAGACATGCCCGGTAGACGTCGAGCTGGTCGTTGAAGGCGGTGCCGAACGACACGAGCAGCACCCGCCGGCCTTCCTTCGGCGGCGTCCAGCTCGTGTCCGCCAGCCGCTGAGGATCAAGGCAAGGCCCCACGAACCGTACGTTCGACGGCACACGGCCGGCGTTCGGCTGCATCGCTCGCGGGATAAGGGAGAGGATGTGCTCGGGACGTGCCAGCCAGCCCCAGGCGTCCCGCTCGATGCCGTTCTCCCGCAGCCACGCGTTGAACGCCGCGTGGTAGCTCTTGCCCGACTCCGACGTCCGCAGGGCGTCGAGGACTTCGGCCATGTCCTCCTCGTAGCCGTCCCAGGCGACGAGCGTGGGAGAGAGTTGCACGGCGGGGATGCCGTACCTCGCGCCGAGCACGGGTGCGGGCAGCCCGCCGATGTCGTAGAGCAGAAGATGGGGCCGGTCGTCATCGTAGCGTTCGATGAGGCGCGGCAGCACCGCGACGGCCTCGTCGAGGAAGACCCGCATCGCCGAGGCCGGGTCCTCCGGCCACGTCCCCTCGCTCGTCGGGAGCAGCGACGGATGCGGGACCAGTTCGGCGCCGGTGGGCTCCACCAGCCCGGTCAGCGTCTCACCGACCGCGTAGCTCACCCGATGTCCACGGGACACGAGCTCCCTGATGACGGCCAGCGAGGGGTAGATGTGGCTCGGGGCGGTGGAGCCGATCATGGCGATGTGTTCGCGCGTACGCATGATTTCCTGTCGGATTCTCGAAAGAAGGTTTTCCGACGACGCGCAGGAGCGGATCCCGTAAGAAGAGATGACTCAGATGGGGCCGCCCGACGGTGAGCAGGCCCGGCAGTCGCGCCGCGTCAGGCGGTGCGCATACGAATGGAATCGATCACGATTTCAACCCTAGCGCGACCCGCTGACGCGGCCCAACTGGATATCCACACGAGCCCGCGATCGCGGTGCGGTTTGACGGTTGGTCTTACCTCGGCAGCGGGCCGAGCGGCGGCGTGTTGACGGGCACCTGGCGGTGGTGGGTCGCCTGCTCGTAGGCATAGGCGTACCCGAGCATCTGGGGCTCGGTGAACGCCTTGCCGAGGAACGCCATGCTCACGGACACGCCCGACTGATCAGTACCCGCCGGAACGAGAACCGAGGGGTATCCGGACAGGCTGGCCAGGGCCGACCCGCTGCCGCCCGCGTGGACGAGCACGTCCACGCCGTTGTCCTTGAGCAGCTTGTCGATCTCCGCGCGCATCGCCGCCGGGCCCGTGTTCACGGCCGTGAGGTAGTCCGCGTCCTGCAACGAACCGCGAGTGGCCTCGCTCCTCAGCCGCGCCAGCACGCTCGGCGCCATGCCGAAGCCTTGTGCCTGACTCGCCGCCAGCACATCGGCGTGGGACTGCACGGGAGCACCGGGGCGCCGCGTCCGCAGGTAGTCGCCGAGCTGGTTCTTGAACTCGGTCTCGGAGATGAAGGTGTAGTACTGCCCCTGCAACGCCTGCAGGGCCGGCGGAGCCTGGATACCGTCGACGATCTTCGCGCCGAGCGCCTCCATGTCCTTGAGAGCCTGATCGATGACGGGCGCGTTGCCACCGGTCACGTACGTGCGCAGCACCCCGACCCGCACGCGCTTGAGCGCGTTGGTCCGCAGGTACCGGGTGTAGTCGGTGGATCCCTTTGTCTCGGAGCCCTGGGCGCTGTCAGCGGTCCCGGTGGATCTGTGGTCGTCCTGCCCGTCGGCGCCTGCGATGACGTTGAGCAGGCGCGCGCTGTCGGTTACCGTGCGCGTCATCGGACCGGCCACGTCGAACGTCAGCGCGAACGGGATGATCCCGGTGCGGCTGACGAGCCCGAGCGTGGTCTTCACTCCTACCAGCGACTCCGCGTTCACCGGCCCCCGGATCGAGCCGAGCGTGTCGGTGCCGATGGACAGCACCGCGAAGTTCGCCGCGACGGCGGCAGCCGGCCCCCCGCTGGACCCCGCCGGCGAGCGCGACAGGTCGTACGGATTCTTGGTCTGGCCGTTGATCGAGCTGTAGCCCGCCTGGCCGCCGTGGGCCCACTCGTCCATGTTGCCCTTGCCGAGGATGACGGCACCGGACTTCCGCAGCCGCGCGGTGATGTCGGCGTCCTGGGGAGGAACGGACCCGGCCAGGGCCTTGGATCCGCCGGTGGTCGGCATGTCCTTGGTCTCGATGTTGTCCTTGAGGACGACCGGGATGCAGTGCAGCTCACCGACGTGCCCTCTGGCCCGCCGATAGGCGGCATCGAGGGCGCGGGCCTGGTCCATCGCGTCCGGAGCAAGGGTGATCAACGAGTTGATCGCCGGCCCGGCGTCCTCGTACGCCTTGATGCGGTCGAGGTAACCGCCGATCAGTTTCTGGCAGCTCAGCGACCCATCGGCGAGCGCCGCATGGATCTTCGCGACGGTGGTCTCGTCAATCGTGAAGCTCTTCGAAGGGTCGGACTGGGCGACCGCCGGGGCCGACGTCACGGCGAGCAGGGAGGTGACGAGCGGGGTTGCTGCTAGGGCGAGGAAGAAACGAGAGCGGCGCAAGGGATCTCCAGGTGAGGCAGGGGACCCACGAAAGATAAAGATCGCCCGTTTCGCTCATGTTTCTGAAATATTGCGCTGATTGTTGTCTTATCAGGTGAGATGACCGGCCATGTACCCTATCAAGCCTTTATTTCAGGTGCCGCTGAGTAGAATCCGAAGACACTCGTGCGAAATGAGGCAGGAGTCTCCCCCATGGACCTGAACTACTACCAGACCCTCATAGCGGTGGCCGATGACTGTCCGGTGACCGAGAGCGTGGTCCCCTCGAATCGCGGCGCAGGGAAGACCATCGCCGTGGTGCAGTACGAAATGCTTGCCGGGAGCCCGTACGTCTACACACAGGAAGACGTGCTGTTCGAGTCCTGGTTCAGGCGCCGGGACCTGCCGGACGCCTCGAGGCAACAGATGCGCGACGCCTTCTTCGCCAGGTCGCAGGCATGCCTGCGCGCCTCACCGTTGCCGAAGAAGTACGGCTGGGGACTGGCCTTCGACACAGAAGGCAGGGTGGCGCTCTGCCCGATGGATTCCAGGGAGTACCAGGACCTGCTGGCCGACGACAGCATGAACGTGCTCAAGGCCCTGCGCACCAGCCGAGCCTGACCCGCCGCCTGGTTCCTACCCACCCACCTGTGAAACCGAAAGACGGGTGAACGACGGCAAGGCGCGGCTCGACGCGTACAAGCGGAAGATCGGGTGCATCAATCCCCACCCGGCCCTGACCTCGGCGCCAGAAGCCGCATCGTCAGCCCAGAGTCTTACCGTCCGTGACGCCTGCCCGATCCCCGTTACGGACGGTGCATCCCACGCCACTCCAGCCGAACATCGATATTGAATCTTCGCTTTGCTGGCTTGAAGCACTTGTGCCCCAATGGGCATAGTTGTCCCAATCACATGTGTATAAGTCGTGGCGTGCGTCCTCGGGGCGGGCCATACTGCGGCTGCTTCACGGCGCGCCAACACGCGCGGAATTGGACATGATGGATGAGCTCGCCCCCGCCGATCCGCTCGAAGCTTCTCAGGATCCTCCTCATTCCGCTGATCTCCATGATCGCTCTGTGGGGGTTCATCGCTTACTCGAGCGTCGAGGAGATCGCCACCATCTCCCGGACCCAGAACCGCTGGGAGGTCATCGGGTCGCCGGTGCTGCAGCTGATCGTCGAGTTCCAGCGGGAGCGCCAGCTCTCAGCCGAGGCGGTCCGGGGCACCGGCGCTGACAGGTCGCTGGCGGACCAGCGGCGGGTCACCGACGGCAAGGTGGAGCGCCTGCGTCAGGTGATCGGGTCCGTCGACCTTCAGGCCGGGCCCGCCGACACCCCCGCCGAGGTACGGGCCCTGGTGACGGCACTGGACGGGCTCGAAAAGCTTCGCGCGTCCGCCGACAGTGGCAGGCTCTCCCCGCCGCTCAAGGTCCTCGACGCGTACAACCAGCTGATCAGCGTCGCCAATCGGCAGTTCAGCGACTCCGACGCACTGAGCGATGTGTCGTCCTACCGCGCGGTGCGTGGCATGTCCGCCTACAGCGCCACCGCTGAGTACCTGGGCAGAGAACACGCCGTGCTCACCAGCACGATCGTGCACAACAAGATGACCCCCACCGATCGCGCCTCTTTCGTCGCTGCGATGACCAGCCGCAGGATCGTCCTTGCCAACGCCGACCGGGACATGGGCCCCGACCTGCGGACGCACTACCAGCAGGTCGTGAGAAGCGCCGCATACCAGCGGCTCCTGGCAGTGGAGGACGCGCTTTTCGTGTGGGACACCAACGGCGCGCCACCGGTGGAGCCCGCTGTGTGGAAGAGCGACGCCGAGACCCTCCTCAGCGCGATCAACCGGGATACCCACCAGGAGCTGCTCCGCTCCGCGGCCGAGGCGCAGAAGCTCAAGGCCGACGCATACTGGCGGATCGGGCTGGTCCTGGGGCTGGGCCTGCTCGCGGTCATCGTGTCGGTCGTGCTGTCCTATCGGTTCGGCCGTTCCATGATCACCGAGCTGAAGCGGCTTCAGGCGTCGGCCGTGGAGCTGGCCGAGGAGCGGCTGCCGCGGCTGGTCGAGCGGCTGCGCAGGGGCGATGACGTGGACCCCGCCGCCGAGGCCCCCGTCCTGGCCACCGCGGACACAGCCGAGGTCGACCGGGTCGTGCACGCGTTCGCCGCCGTACAGCGCACCGCGGTGGAGGCCGCGGTCGGCCAGGCGACGCTCCGCAAGGGCGTCGGCCAGGTGTTCCTCAACCTCGCCTGGCGCAACCAGGCACTGCTCCAACGCCAGCTCACGCTGCTTGACACGATGGAGCGCCGCGTCGAGGAACCGGAGATCCTGGAGGATCTCTTCAAGCTCGACCACCTCACCACCCGCATGCGGCGGCACGCGGAGAACCTGATCATCCTGTCCGACTCGGCCCCCGCTCGCAGGTGGCGCGACCCGGTACGGCTCTTCGATGTCGTGCGCAGCGCCGTGCTCGAGGTCGAGGACTACACCCGCGTCACGGTGCCTCCTATGCCGCTGGCCCCGCTGCTGGTGGGTGCCGCGGTCGCCGACGTGATCCACCTGATAGCCGAGCTGGTGGAGAACGCCACCGTCTTCTCGCCGCCCGACACCGCGGTCCACATCCGGAGCATGACCGCGGCCAACGGCTTCGCTCTTGAGGTCGAGGATCGGGGCCTCGGACTGAGCCAGACCACCCTCGACGAGCTCAACGCCAAGCTCGCCGACCCGCCGGAGTTCGACCTGGTGGACAGCGACCGGCTCGGCCTGTTCGTCGTGGCCAGGCTCGCGGCCCGGCACGGCATCAAGATCGTGCTGCGACGCTCCCCCTACGACGGCACCACCGCGATCGTGCTACTGCCGTCGAGCCTGCTCGCCACCTCGGACGTGCCGGTCGTCGAGGACGCGCCGCGCTGGGTGGGCCAGGCCGGGCCGGGCCGTCCAGACAGGCCCGTACGGGCGCTGAGCACGGCACCGGAGGCACGTCCCAGGGCGCTCTCCGGCGCGCAGGACCAGCTGGTGGGCCGCGTCCCAGAGGCCTCGTCGGGGTGGTTCCTGACCGAGCAGCGGTACGAGCGCCCCGCGTCCCCGCCGCCCGCGCGGCAGACCGTGTCCGTGCCGGGTGCCGTGTCCGTGCCGGGCGCCGACGATGACGACCTGGACGGCTTGCCGGTGAGGGTACGGCAGGCCAACCTGGCCCCTCAGCTCCGTAAGGCGCGTTCCCCGGAGCAGCACGACGTCTCCGTGCGATCTCCCGAGGAGCTTCTACAGCTCATGTCCTCCATGCAGCGAGGCTGGCAGCAGGGCCGCGGCCAGACCGAGCAGGAACAAGACATGTGGAACCGAAAGGAGGGCCATCCCGATGCCCGACCCCAGACCTGAACTGAGCTGGCTGCTCGACGACCTGACCCAGCGTGTCCCCGGCGTCCGGCACGCCATCGTGCTGTCCGCCGACGGACTCGCCATGGGAGGCTCCCGGGAGCTGACCCGGGAGGACGCCGAGCACCTGTCCGCCATCTCCGCCGGCAGCCACAGCCTCGCGCTGGGCGCGGGACGGCACTTCGGCCTCGGCGGCGTGCGGCAGACCATCATGGAGATGGAGGACGGCTTCCTGTTCGTCACCGCGGCCGGGCAGGGCGCCCGGCTCGCCGTGCTGGCCGCGGGCGACGCCGAGCTCGGCATGGTCACGTACGAGATGGCGCTCATGGTGAAGCGCGTCGGCGAGCACCTGTCCACACAGCCGAGGGGGGCGGCTCCGGCGCCCGCCTGGAACGGCGCGAGGTCGTGACGGGAGAGGATCCCGGGCCGCTGGTCAGGCTCTTCGGGCTGACCGGCGGCCGTGCGCGCCCGCTGGGCGAGACCTTCGACCTGGTGGCCATCGTCACGACCGTCAGCATGACCTTCGAGCCGGCAGACCTGATCCCGGAGTATCTCGCTGTGCTGTCGGCGTGCCGCAGGCCCACCCCGGTGGCGGACGTCGCGGCGCAGCTGAAGCTGCCGCTCAACATCACCCGCGTGATCCTCGGCGACCTGCGGCGTGAGGGCCTTGTGACCATCGACCGACCACAGCCTGCGGCGCAGGCGATCGACGAACGCATCTACAGGGAAGTGCTGCATGGACTACGCGGCCTCTGAGCCGGGAGTGACCGAGGTCACCCCGGCGATGGCGATCAAGATCCTCATTGCCGGCGGCTTCGGAGTCGGCAAGACCACCATGGTCGGCACGATCAGCGAGATACGGCCGCTGCACACCGAGGAGCTGCTGAGCGAACGAGGTATCGGGGTGGACGACACCTCGGGCGTGGAGTCCAAGATCACCACGACCGTCGCGCTGGATTTCGGCCGCATCACCATCCGCGAAGGACTGTGGCTCTACCTGTTCGGCACCCCGGGCCAGAACCGGTTCTGGTTCATGTGGGATGAGCTGGCCGTCGGCGCGCTCGGTGCCGTCGTGCTGGCCGACACCCGCCGCCTGCAGGAGTGCTTCCCCGCCGTGGACTACTTCGAGCAGCGCGGGCTCCCGTTCGTGGTCGCGGTCAACTGCTTCGACGGGGCCCGGCGCCACGACCCGGTCAAAGTACGGCGGGCGCTGGGTCTTGACGGGGTCGCGCCGATCGTGCTCTGCGACGTGCGTGACCGTGAGTCGGTCAAGGAAGTGCTGACCACGCTGGTCACCTACGCGGTGGGGGGCGCCTTCAAGGCCCCGACCATGTCTGAGGGGGACACGATACGGGCCGACGCATCCTCCGTGCCGGGCTCGCCCGGCTGAGGCGAGAGGGCGGGGCGCAAGGCGTATGGTCACATCTCAGCGAGGTCCCGAGCCGTCGTCTCCGCCCAACGGACCACCATGCGGCGCTTGTGCTCCGACAGGCTGGGAGGCACGCGGACGGCCAGAACCGATGCGTGGCTCGACTCGAACAGCAGCTCGCTCATCTCGAACCATTGGACCGCGGCCAGCCGGCGAATCAGATCAAGTCGTTGACGATACTGCTCCACGTCTCGGCCAGGGTCGTCGCCTGACGCCATCGCCGCGGCTAGAGCCCGCAGCCGCCACAGTTCGGGGGCCCTGGCCACATGGCCTGCGATCATCTCCAGCAACCACTGCACAAGAATCTGGTTGCCGGTGTCGGGGTCCCGGCCCTGCTTGGCCATCTGGTTGTGACTCAGCCCCGTGCGGGTCTGGTACATCCTGATGTAGTCGCTAAGGGGCGTACGGCTGCTTGTGCCGTTCAGGTCAGGAGACGGCATCTATCCTCACCTCTCATCCCTCCTTGGTGGGGAAACGCTATACGAATAGCCGAGGCCCCGGCCGAGTCTTCGCGTATGCCAACGGGCAGGCAGCCGTACCGTCAGCGACGAGGAGGCCAGAATCGGGGTACAGGTAAGACTCGTGCAACCAGGTACATGCGATTGAGTTCACCCAGCTCAGCACCGGTGTTTATGGACCGGCGAGGGATCTTTCGCTGATCATCGGGCTTGGACGCTCGGGTGCGGCCAGTATTGATCCGGATTCGTGGGCTTTGCGGCGGCGTGGTGGCTGCCCGCTTCGTGAGAGAGCCGGATGCCGCGTGGCACGTGTGCTGGATGAGGACGAGCTCATTGCGAACTGGACGCTGGTTGGGGATGAGCTGGACCAGTTGCCGGCGCTACTCATCAACCGCCGCGGCGGACGCCTCACCACCCGCGCTGTCTACCAGCTCATGGACGAACTCGCCACCGACGCCGACATCGTCGACGAAGCAAGCGCCCTCGCCCTGTCCGCACACACTCTGCGGCACACCCTGGCCACCAACCTGCTCCGCGCCGCGTCGACATCGTCGTCGTCGCCGAACCCCTCGGCCACGCCCGACTCGACACCACCCGCCGCTACACCCTTCCCACCCACGCCGACCTCGAAGACGCCGTCAGCTACCTCCCCACCGACCAGTAGGGGCACCGCTGAGCGGGTGAACTCAATCGCGTGTACCTGGTTGCACGAGTCTTGCCGACACCCCAACGACGGTGGGGGGTACGTCGCGGGCATTTGCACCTATTCACATGTTGAGTCGTGCGCCAGTCCGGTTACTGATCCTCGGACGCGGTGGCCGCGCCCGCCGCATCACCGGCCTCACCCCGCCAGTACGCCAAGTTGCCCCGGTTGCTCAGGGTGTCGGGGTGGTCGGGTCCCAGCACCCGCAGGTAGTCGGCGAGCAGTTCCTCGTACGCGGTGGCCGCGCCCGCCGCATCACCGGCCTCACCCCGCTGATTGTCGCCGGCTTCCAGTCGGGGTTGCCCATGTCCTCCCAGGGCACGCCGTAACCGGGGGTGTGGCGCAGGGCCTGGGCGCAGGCCCGGTCCTTCGCGATCCACTCCGCAACCTCAACCTGCTCGGCTGCTACAGCTTGACCGCCTCCACCCCCGCCGCCGGCGCCTTACGTCCCTTGCGTGATCCGGACGCATCGGAGCTGGACGAGGACGACGGCGGAGCGTCAGAAGCTCACGAGGGCGCTGATCGGCTTACGGCCGCCGCCATCACCTACACGGGGCGGGTATGGACGCCGATGCCTCCGGAGACGATCAGATTGTCGCCCGTTATGTAGCTGGCGCCGTCGGATGCGAGGAAGGCGACAGCTTCGGCAATGTCGGCAGGGGCTCCGAGTACCTGTTCAAGACCGCCTCCGCGAAGCTCGACCCGCACCAGCGGGGCTGGACCCTGCACCAGCTGCGGCACTCGGCGCTACAGCATCTCGCCCAGGCCGGGCGCAGTGCGCCCGAACTGCAGGCCAAGAGCCGCCACCAGCACCTGGCCAGCCTCGGCCACTACGTACGACTCGGCGAGGAGACCTCCGCGCGCATCAGCGCCGAAGCCGACCCCGCCCAGCGCCGCCGTCCCCGCTGACCTCCACCCCACGCACTGGAGCGCATGCGGTGAGGAGGCCTCCCGCACCAGCAGCACCTGATCATCATCTGGGTCAGGCTCGACGCGGTACCCGGCCTTGAGCAGGTCGTCGGGGTACCGGGCGAGCTCCTGCGCGGACACCTCCGCGCTGTCGGCGCAAGCGACCTGGAACGACCTTCCGTCGCTGCCCTCGACGACGAACCCGCCGTGGCGCTCGCTGAACTCCCGACGCCCCGCCTTGCACAGCACCGTCCGGATGACCTCAGCATCCCGATCCCGCGCCGTCCACAACGGGCGACCGCCCGCGCCGTAGCCGAACTCCGGCTTGTCGTCGCTCATGGTCCACACCGTAGGCGAACCGAGCCTCAGTCATAGAGCGGTGCATCGTCGCGGGTCAGCGAAATCCGACCGAAATTTCCCCCGGACCACAGGGACCCCGGGTAGCGCGAGTTCTTGTCGGCCCGATCGTTATCTGGGGTTTCAAGCGAACCTGCTGGTCAATCGCATGAAGGTCGTTAAGGCACGTCAGGCAAGTAGAGGCGAGCATGCCGAGCATGGTGGGGTCCGGCGCGAAGGTGATCGATCAGCGATTAGCCGTTGCGATGAGGCGTCGCAGTGCCGCGTGGGCGGGTGGACCCCAGGACCCCGGCAAAGTTGTGATCATGTCCGACTTGAGTCGATCAGGGTAGAAGCGCCTCGATTGGCGACAGCAAGACGGACATGACCGGTTCAGAAGATCATCAAGGTTCCTACGCCATGCTGATCGTCTGAAGTGAGCCGCGACGTCACCTACGACGAAGACCGCTCCCAGATCCGTACCGGCACCGGACCGCACGTCATGGCCAACCTGCGCAACCCCGCTATCGCAGCCTTACGCACCGCCGGGATCACCAACATCGCCGCCGCCAACCGGCACCACGCCCGCGACAGCAACCGCCCGCTGGCACTACTCGGCATCATCTAATGACTTTGCCGAGCCCCTGGCCCGCTACCGTTCCTGCCCGTGACCGACACCCCTCTGTCCGATGTCATGGACGCGCACGTGCAAGCCAACACCGCGGAGACCTACGCGGCGTTCGTCGAGATGTTCCGGAATTCGGTGATCGGGATCATCGGGGTCGGCTTGCTGGAGCCCGACGGCCGGGCCGGCGATGGCTTCTCGGCCAGCCAGACCACCCACGGCGACGGCCAGCCGCGCATCCTCACCTTCGCCGACCCGGAGGTGGCGTCGCAGGCGCCCGGGTCGCAGTGCAACGTCGGCGTCCCCGGCGCGGTCCTGCTGCGCATGGCCGCCGAAGACCCGTCGTGCGAGGGCATCCTGGTCAACAGCGCTACTGAGCTGATCAGCATCATCATCAGCAGGGCGTCCGCGTCAGCCATCGCTCAGGGGCCGGTCTGACGGGATCGGCCGCGTCGCGGCGATAGATTTCTCCGGGGCCGTGTCGATCCGCGGGCCGCTCGTTCGACGTGTGGGTGCGAGGGTCGGAAGGCGGCCCCGCCGGATGAGGAGAACGCGATGCCGAAGTACATGCTGATCATGCGGGGCACCGATGAGACGAACGCGGCCATGATGGCTTCGATCGACGAGGCGATGGCCGCGACCGGCCGGTTCATCGAGGAGATGATCAAGGCCGATGTTCTCCTCGCGGCCGAAGGGCTGGATGATCCGGGCCGGGGCGTCGTGGTCGACTTCAGCGGCGAGGCTCCGGTGGTCACTGACGGGCCGTACGGCGAGACCAAGGAACTGTTCGGTGGCTACTTCCTGCTCGATGTCGCCACGAAACAGGAGGCGGTCGAGTGGGCCAAGCGGGTCCCGGCGGTCCGCGGGTCCAAGATCGAGGTCCGGCGGGTGGCCGAGGCCGACGAGGTCCCGCAGGGCGGCGAGAGCAACGGCCCGATCTGATGGGTACGGCCGACGTCGAGGCCGTCTGGCGGATCGAGTCGGCGCGGATCGTCGCCGCGCTGACCCGGTTCACCGGCGATTTCGGGCTGGCCGAGGACGCGGCCCAGGAGGCGGTGGCTGAGGCGCTGGTGTCGTGGCCGCTTGCCTCTCCGGCCAATCCGGCCGGCTGGCTGATGGCCACGGCCCGGCGGCGGGCGATCGACGCGATCCGCCGCCGGACCGCCTTCCAGGACCGATACGCCCTGCTGGCGGCCGGCCCGGCGGTCGACGAAGAAATCGACCCCGACAAGATCGACGACGACGTCCTGGCGCTGATGTTCGTCAGCTGCCACCCGGTGCTCTCCCGCGAGGCCCGGGTGGCGCTGACCCTGCGCGTGGTCGGCGGCCTGTCCAGCGAGGAGATCGCCCGCGCGTTCCTGGTACCCGTGCCGACCGTGCAGGCCCGCATCACCCGGGGCAAGAAGACGATCGCGGCGGCCGGGGTGCCGTTCGAGCTGCCGGTGGCCGGCGAGCGCCGGGAACGGCTGGGCGGCGTGCTCAGCGTCCTCTACGTGATCTTCACCGAGGGGTCGACGGCCACGTCGGGCGACCGGCTGCTGCGCCCCGACGTCGCGTACGAGGCGATCCGGCTGGCCCGCACGCTGGCCGCGCTGCAGCCCGACGAGCCGGAGGTGCACGGCCTGCTGGCGTTGTGCGAGCTGACGGCCGCGCGCTTCCCGGCCCGGACCGGCCCGGACGGCACGCCGATCCTGCTCGAGGACCAGGACCGGCGGCTGTGGGACTTCTCGGCGATCCGCCGGGGGCTGGCCGCGCTGGCCAGGGCATCGACTCGCGGCCTCGGCCCCTACGGCCTGCAGGCCGCGATCGCCGCCGCCCACGCGTCGGCGCCCTCGGTCGAGGCGACCGACTGGGACCGGATTGTGGTGCTCTACGAGGCGCTCGGCCGGGTCGCGCCCTCGCCGGTGGTCGAGCTCAACCGGGCCGTCGCCGTGGCCATGGCCTCGGGTCCGGCGCAGGCCCTGGCCATGGTGGACGAGCTGATCGCCTTGGACCGGCTCCCCGGTTCGCATTTGGTTCCGACCGTACGCGGGGAGCTGCTGGCCCGCCTCGGCCGGCGACCGGAGGCGCGCGCCGAGCTGGAGCTGGCCGCCCGGCTGTGCGCAAACCAGCGCGAACTCTCAGTGCTGCTGCGCAAGGCGGCCGCGCTGGACTGACTTCCCCAGCGCGGCCGGCCCGGATTCGAGCGCGACCCGGATGCCGTCGATCGCGAGGGAGTATTTCACCGCCCGCCGAGACGGCGAGTTCGACTGCACTCTTCCGCCGCGAGTCGCGCGCTACCCGCTGTTGCGGCGGCCGGCGTCGGCCGGTACGCGGATCTGCCCAGAGGAGAACACGTCTTTAGGGAATCGGAGTGCGCCTCTCAACCAACGGACTCAATTACACACCGATGTGCAGGTGGTCAGTGTGACGTGAGTTAGCGGCATCCTCGTCACGGAAGCCGGTTCGATCCCCTTCCCCCAGTGAGCGGTGCCAAGTTGCCGGACCCATGACGACACGGGCTCATCGAGCGGATGGAAGCGACATCAGCAGGTGCCCGACTGAGATCAGTGGACGCGCGGTGCTGTGGTCCCGAACCAGGGGCTCGGCAAAGTCATTTAGATGATACCGAGTAGTGCCAGCGGGCGGTTGCTGTCGCAGTCTTACAGACACCCCGAATCACCTCACCGGTGGGCCTGCGAGGAGTACGGCATCGCCTTGGCCCCCTACTATCCGCTCCGCCGCAGAGATGCTGAAACAGTGTGGACGCTACCTCCGCGAGGCGTATGCTGCTCTACGTGTATGACTGATCGCCTAAAGTGACGATTCGGTCATGTGGTACATCACGAGGTTTCGTGGTGCACCGTGCCGCCCAGACCCGCGACACACGTGTAAGCGCGGTGTCGGCGAGGGCGCACAGGTCCGGGTGAGCGTTCCTGGAGGGGGTGCTCTCACCCGGCCCTGCCTGGCGCCTGGACAGCGGGAGCGGCGATGGACGCACTGGTGGTATCCACTGCGCGGAAGAACGGGTTGGTGGTCCTCGCGGCGAGTGGGGAGCTGGACATCGTCGGCAAGCCGCTGCTGTGCAGGCGGGTCGACGACGCCCTGCACGCCGGTGACGGCCGGCTCGTCATCGACCTGTCCGGGGTGTCGTTCATAGACGCCCAAGGACTGTCGGCGCTGGTGGTGAGCCGGCGGCACGCCACCAAGCTGAACCGGTCACTGACACTGGCGGGGGTCCCGGCGGCGGTGCGGCGACTGCTTCAGATCACCGGGCTGGAGGAGAGCTTCGCCATGATGGCCTCGCCGGATACGGTCAGCCCGGTCGGCGCCCTCGATCCTGTCGCGCAGGCGCCGTGACCTGCGCGGTGGTCCCGCCGCCCGGCAGGGTTCGGGTCACCGGGTCGGGGGCGCCTGGTCACCCAGCAGGTCTGCCACGCCGAGCTGGTGGGTGACCACATCACGGGCGAGCGCCGACAGCTCCAGTCCGTGGTTGCGGGCGTAGCCGCGCAGCAGGGTGAAGGCATCCTCGACGCCGATCTGTCCGCGTTCGGACAGCACCCCCTTGGCCTGCTCGATGATGACGCGACTGTTGAGTGCGTGTTGCAACTGCTCGGTGACCACCGCGCTGTGGTGCAGGGCGCGTTCGTGCAGGATCCCGATGGTGGCCACGTCGGCCAGTGCCTGGGCGGTGGCCAGGGTGTCGGGGGGCAAGCCTCCGGCCCGGTGGCGGAACAGGCTCATCGCGCCCAGGGCCTGCTCACGCAGCCGCAACGGCACCGCGGTCACCGCGGCGAACCCCTGCTCGCGGGCCGCGGCGGTAAAGAGCGGCCAGCGCTGCGGCCGCGCGCCGAGATCCGCACAGACCACGGCCTGCCTACTGTGGTAGGCCTCCAGGCCGGGGCCCTCCTCATCTTGCAGCTGGAACAGCTCCAACAGCCGCGCCTGCTCGGTGGAGGCGGCCACCAGGGCCATGGTGCCCCGCTGGTCGGCCAGCAGAATCCCGGCCGCGTCCACCTCCAGCAGGTCCACGCAGCGTTCGGTCAGGGTATGCAGAAGATCGATGACATCGAACCCGACCACCAGAGTGTCAGCCAGTTCGACGAAGGTCTCGGTTATCCGTCGTTCCAACATCCCTCCTCCTCCTCGTTGCTGTCGTTGCTGACTCATTCGGTTACGGGCACCGAACCCTGCCCTGGTTCGGGGTCGAACCGCAGCCGCCGCGCCACCACGTCACGAGCGACCGCCGACAGGCGGCGGTCGCTGGCGTAGGCGTGGGCGCGCAGCCGGACAAATGCCTCGGTGATGGACGTCCCCAGCTGGACCGACACAATTCCGGTGGCCTGGTGGACCTCGTCCCACCGGTCGACGAACCCATTGATCGGGCGGCCCGGGCCGACCATTCCATCGGCACGGTCCTCGGCACCCGTGGACTCGGCGGCCAGGTCGAGCTGGAGCAGCACCACCAGGGCCGCGTCGGTGTACAGCAGCGCGCCGGCCACCTGCTCGGGGGACAGCCAACCCGGCACGACCCGGTTGATCTCCAGCACCCCGATCGAGATCACTCCGGCCTGCAGCGGGAACGCGAACAGCGAGCCGACGCCCAGGTCGTGGGCGGCGGGGGCGAACAGCGGCCAGCGGCGCTGGATGCCGACCGCCGACAGATCCGACACCAGCACCGGCCGGTTTTGGTTCAGCGCGTCCAGCCCTGCGCCTTCCCCGACCGTGACCTGCAATTCGGCCAGCTCCTCAGAGCGCGGATCGGTGGCGAACAGCAACGAGCCCCCGCCGAGCTCGCCCAGCAGAGACACGCTCACCCCACCGCCGGCCAGCGCCGCACGACACGCCAGGCACACATGCCGGATCGAGGGCGCCGTGCCCTCCGCGCGGGCCAGCTCATCGATTGAGGCCCGCACCCTTGCCGCGCGTTCCCTGTCCACCGGCTCCGCGCCTCGCTTTGTCGACGCCCTGGAGTCGACGCCCTGGATGCGACATGTGCCGCCTGCGCCTCGCTCGCACCCACGCTACTCCCCCGGCTTCCCGGCCGGATGAAGGTACGTTCTCACGCGGCCACACAATCTATGGCAGAAAAGGTCGAACGGGCCGTGGAGGACTACCGCGTGAGACGCCGTGACGCTGACAGGTCCCTCAGCTAGGGCGAGGTGCGGCCGGGCGTCCATCCTGCGCCTGGCCCTGCGCAGCCACTCGCCGTAGAGCAGCTCGGTGCGCGCGCGTTCGAAGGGGCGGTCGTGGCCGTGCAGCTCGATCGCGGCCGTGAAGTGCTCCTCGGCGGGTTCAAGTAGGGCCAGGCGAGCGCCGCTAGTCGACTCGTCCATTCGCCCGCTGGGGTGCCGGGCGCTGGAAGGTGGCGCGGCAGCGGTGGCGCTCGGTGTCGCGCAGGTCCTCGATCCGCTGCGGCACCAGCCCGTCGGCCGCGAACGCCTTGATCTCCGACGGGGTAAGCTGCCACGGCGGCGCCGCGACCGGGCCGCCCTCATCCCTGGCCGAGGCGATGACCAGCAGCGTGCCGCCAGGCCCGACCATCGAGCTCACGCCGGCGATGGCCTCGGCGTGGCAGGGCTCCGGCATGGATTGGACGGTCATGATCTCGACGACGAGGTCGAAGGCGTGCCGCCAGGCCGCGGGTGGGTTCAGCAGGTCGGCGGTCAGGTAATCGACGTTCGACTCCGGGAAGCGGGCGCGGGCACCGCGTGCGGCGGACTCCGACACGTCGAAGGCGACGGTGTGGTAACCGAGGCTCGCGACGTGCTCGGCGTCGTCTCCCAAGCCGCAGCCGACGACGAGGGCTCGCAGGCCGTGGCCCTTCCGGCCGTCGGTCCACTCCACGAGCAGTGGGTGCGGGACGCGGGAGTCCCACGGCACGATGGCGTCGCCTGTCGCCGCCTCGGCATACAGACGCTCGAACCACCCGGTCGCGTCGCCCGCGGCCAGGGACTCGGCGGCCAGCCGCCGCGCGTCAGCGTCAGCGTCGAACTCGGTCAACGGTCCTCCCGAAGAAACTGGATCAAAGGGCGCGCCGTCTGTGCTCCTGGTGATCGTATCTCCCGTCGCGGCCGTGAAGCGGCACCCACCGCATCCACGCCGCCCGCATGTGCTTCCCCTGCTGTGGGCGAGCCGCGGCCCTGCTCAGGAGTCGTCCCCCCGGAGTTGGCGTAGAGCACATAGGTCCAAACCCCTGCCGCCAGCGCATCGGGGAGGGCCCAAGCGTCACCGTTTGTACGCTCCCGCGCGAGCGGCAGCCGCCGCGGCTTCGGCGGCGCGGTCCGCTACGGCTTCGTCGAGTGGAACTGCGCTGGTCAGTAGGCGGTAGTAGAGGGGTGCGGAGACAGCGCGGATCACCTCGTGGGTATCGGTGCCCTCGGGGGCCTCACCCCGTTCGATGGCCTGTTGCACGCAGGGCGCCCATTCGGCGATGCGGATGTCGTAGAAGCGGTGCAGGGCGTCGGCCGTCCGGGAGTCGCAGGTGGCAGCCGCGATTACCGCCTTGAACAGTGCCCCCTGGCGCGGGTCGGCCAACGTGCGCTGCACGAGCCGGGCGTTGGCCTTGAGATCGCCGAGCAGCGAACCCGTGTCGGTGCGCGGCAGTGACTGCTCAGCCATGTCCATCAGCAGGTCGGCCATCAGGCTGGTCACCGTTCCCCAGCGGCGGTAGACGGTGGTCTTGCCCACCTCCGCACGTCGGGCAATGTCGGCGAGGTCCAGGTGGGCGAAGCCCTGCTGCGCCAGCGCGTCTCCGGCCGCTGTGAGCACCGCCGCCCGCACCCGCGCGGTGCGCCCCCCGGGGCGAACGGTCCCCGGATCCGCTTCCTCAGCATTCATAACGGTACTCCGGTTTCATTAGCGGCCCGCCTCTGTTATGTTGTTCAACACCTTAACGGAACTCTGGAACCATTAGGTCGGATCTCGGGCGGGATCTGCGGCAGCGGCAACCGATGTCCCCGACCAGGGCGGCGCCGCAGGCGCCGGAACCTCCCCAGCGAGTGGACCCACTAGGCGTACGACAGGAACGGATCTGTCGTCAAAGAGAGGATTGATCATGGAATTTAGGCGGTTGGGCGCATCTGGCCTCAAGGTTCCCGCACTTAGTTTCGGCGCAGGGACCTTCGCCGGCCGAGGAGCGTTGTTCGGAGCCTGGGGCAACACCGACATCGAGGAGGCGCGGCGCTTGGTGGACATCTGCCTGGAAGCCGGCGTCACCATGTTCGACACCGCAGACGTCTACTCCGACGGAGCTTCGGAAGAGATGCTCGGCGAAGCGATCAAGGGACGCCGGGATCAGGTGATCTTGTCCACCAAGACCAGTCTGCCGATGGGCGACGGCCCCCACGACGCAGGATCGTCACGCTCGCGTCTGATCCGCGCATGCGAGGACGCACTGCGCCGGCTCGGCACGGACTACATCGACCTGTTCCAGATGCACGCTTTCGATGCCGGTACGCCGATCGAGGAAGTGCTGTCCACACTCGACGACCTCGTACGGGTGGGAAAGGTCCGCTACGTCGGCGTCTCCAACTTCTCAGGCTGGCAGCTGATGAAGTCGCTGGCGATCGGGGAGAAGTACAGCCATGCGCGTTACGTCTCGCATCAGGTCTATTACTCCCTGGTCGGCCGCGACTACGAATGGGAACTGATGCCGCTCGGGATCGATCAGGGCGTCGGTGCGGTCGTCTGGAGTCCGCTCGGCTGGGGAAGGCTCACCGGCAAAGTGCGCCGCGGTCAGCCGCTCCCGGCCCACAGCCGACTGCATAAAACCGTGGACTACGGCCCGCCAGTGCAGGACGAGGACCTCTTCCGCGTGGTCGATGCCCTTGATGGGGTCGCGAAGGAGACGGGCAAGGCGATTCCGCAGGTCGCCATCAACTGGCTGCTGCAGCGGCGGACGGTGTCGTCGGTCATCATCGGTGCCCGAAACGAGGCACAACTGCGACAGAATCTCGGCGCCATCGGCTGGACGCTGACGACCGACCAGATGGCCAAGCTCGACGCCGCGAGCACCAAGACGGCGCCATACCCGTACTTCCCCTACCAGCGCCAGGAAGGCTTCGCCCGTCTTTCAGAGCCCATTGGACGGTAGAGGTTCTTTCGGTTAGCGGACCATAGGCCACTCGCATCGAGTTCCGGCACACGCACGGGCCGCTATCCGGACAAAGTTAATGATTACTTAACATATATGACATACCTCTTCTTCGGGACATGGTGATCTTTGGCAGGTGACACGGCGCTACTGGGCTGACTGACGCGCCGTGAACTGAACCAAAGGAGTGACCAGTGCCGATAAGCAAAGAGGAAGCCGCCGCGATCGCCGACGGGATCGGTCGTGCGCGGAACCTCCGCCCCGGTCAGCTCCCCTCAGGCACGCTGTTCGCCGAGGGGCTCAACGGACTCGAGGAGTGTGCGGGCTTCATCGCCCGCGTCGGGCAGCCGCGCGCGCCGTTCCCGCTGCCGAAGTACGTGCCGGTGCCAGTCGTGGAGGGTGTCAACCATGGCTGAGGGGAAGATCAGCCGAGCGACCTTCCTGCGCGGCGCCGCGGGTGCCGGTGCGGGTGCGGCGCTCGCCGCGCTGGCCACGCCTACTGCCGCCGCCGCGTCGCGCGATAGCGTGACGCGGGAGGACCGTCCGCTTTACGACCTCGAGATCAGCGAGGCGGCCGACCTCATCCGCACCCGGCAGATCACGGCGGTGGAGCTCGCCAATGCGGTGCTCGAGCGCGCCGCGCAGGTCGAGGCGCGCGTGATCGCTTACGCGCTGCTCTACCAGGCCGACGACATCCTCGCCCAGGCGCGGGCGGCGGACCTGCTCCTGAAGCGTGGACGCTACCTCGGGCCGCTCCACGGCATCCCGATCTCATTCAAGGACATCATCTTCACCAAGGGCATCCTCACCGAGGCCAATTCGAAGGTCTACCGCGGCTTCCGCCCGGAGTTCGACGCGACGTGCGTCAAGCGGCTCAAGGCGGCGGGCGTCGTGATCGTCGGTAAGTCGCACACGGTCGAGCTCGCCTCGGGCGACCCCGCGCCCACGAACAACCCGTGGGACCTCGCCCGCACCCCGGGTGGGTCGAGCTCCGGTGCCGGAGCCGGCACGGCCGCGGGCGAGTTCCTGGCGGGCATCGGCTCGGACACGCGCGGGTCGATCCGCATCCCGTCGTCGAGCTGCGGGATAACGGGTTTCCGCCCCACCTACGGCATCGTGAGCAAGTTCGGGGTCTTCCCGTTGGGCTACACGATCGACAGCGTCGGGCCGCTGGCGCGTTCGGCTCTCGACGCCGCGCTCCTGGTCGACGCGATGGGTGGTCAGGATGCTGACGATCCCACGACCCGGCCCGTGACCGGCTACTCCCTGGCGAAGGCGCTCCTCGGCCAGGATGGACGGCGTCCGCTGCGAGGCGTGCGCGTGGGCGTCCCCGCGGCGGATGACTACTTCCGGGGCGTTCCCAACGACGACCAGCTTGCCGCCTTCGACGAGGCCGTGAAGGTGATCGCCTCGCTCGGGGCCGAGGTCGTCACCGTGCGGACCGAGACGTTGCCCAAGCCGTTCACGACGCTGAACTCGATGACCACGCCGATCGTCAACTCCGAGCTGGCCGCCTTCCAGTACGACAACTGGAAGGCGCGGGCCGAGGACTTCACGACGCCTTACCGCGATCAGGTCAACAACGGCAACCTGCTGCCGGCCAACGCCTACGTGGAGGCTCAGCGAGCCCGAGCGCTGTGGAACCAGGGTTTCCTGGCCATGTTCGAGCATGTCGACGTGTTCATCCACCCCATGGACGAGATCGCTGCGCTGAAGCCTCCCGGCAAGAGCCCCGCGCGGCCGCGGCCCTCCTCTGGCAACAAGTTCAGCCCGTGGAGCCTCACCGGCTCACCCTCGATCGCGGTGCCGACAGGGCTCTCCGGCGCCGAGCGCATGCCGCTGTGCATGCTCGTCAACGCGGCGCCCGGCGACGACGAGGTGGCGCTGCGGGTCGCACACGCGTTCCAGGGCGCGACCTCACACCACAAGCTGCGCCCGCCGCTGTGATGCCAGGGTTGGCGAAGTGCTCGACCGCTCGCGCTGAGCGACGGTGTGACTTACGGCGCAAGCCAAGAGATACGGCCTAACCCTCGAACGGGGTGTCCGACGCCTCCCGCCGGGCACCCCAACATCTCCCCGGAACCGTAGCGTGGTTCATCAACCGCGTGCCCGATGGACGAGTCGCTCTCGGGCGTCGATCAAATCCTCATCACGGACCACGATGTTCGTAGGCCACCACCGCACGCTGATCGCCGTAGCCCCCTGAGCCCGCCGGCGATGACGGCGTCCTGCCGTCAGCCGTACGCAGTGCCGAGCTCCGCGATGGCCGAGCCACTCCATGTGGATACTTAAGCAGTCACTTGACTGTCCGCTGTCCGTGGGCGCATAGTTAAGTACATGCCTAACCATTCGGAGTCGTTGGACCGGGTGTTCCAGGCGCTGGCCGACGGGACTCGCCGGGACATCGTGGCGCGGCTGGTACGCGGCCCGGCCTCGGTGAGCCAACTGGCCCAACCCCTGGACATGTCGCTACCGGCCGTGATGCAGCACCTGCAGGTGCTGGAGGCCTGCGGCTTGGTCAGGTCCGAGAAGGTCGGCCGGGTCCGCACCTGCCGGATCGAGCCGCAGGTCCTGCGCACGGCCGAGGAATGGATCGCGCGCCAGCGCACCTCCTGGGAACAGCGCCTCGACCGTCTCGACGACCTCCTGGCACAGCAACCACCAGAGCAGTCATCGGAACAAGGGAGCACCTCATGACCGTCACGCACGCCACCTTCACCCTGGAGCGCACCTACCAGGCGGCGCCGGCCAAGGTGTTCGCCGCATGGGCCGACCCGGCGACCAAGGCCCGCTGGTTCTCCACCCCCACCGGCCAGCACGAGCTGGACTTCCGCATCGGCGGTCGCGAGGTCAACCGCGCCAGCCACGACGGCGGTGGCGACGACCAGATGCTGACGTTCGAGTCCTGGTATCACGACATCGTGACCGACCGCCGCATCGTCTACACCTCGACCCTGCACGGCGGGGCCGAACTGGCCACGGTGTCGCTGACCACCGTGGAGTTCGTCCCGGCGGAAGGTGGGACGCTGCTGACGCTCACCGAGCAGGGCACGTTCCTCGACGGCCGGGAAGACCCCAGCTGGCGGCGGCAGGGCACCAGCGACTGGCTCGACGCGCTCGGCGCCGACCTGCGCGCGAACAAGGACACAGCTGAGGACACGCTGTCATGACAAGGAA
>JAOPYI010000070.1 GCA_025964675.1 Sphaerisporangium sp.
CGATCTCCGGGTAGAGCTGCTGGATCGCCTGCCGCAGCGCGTGGTCCAGCGCGTTGACCTGGCCGTTGCCCTCGCCGATCGTGACGATCCTGGCCCCGCCGGCGCGCAGCTTCACCGTGGCCTCGGAGACGGCCTCGTCACCCGGACGGGTCTCTGTGATCACGCGCCAGGACTCGGTGTCGAAGTACGACGGGCGCACGCCCTCGACCTCCTCCAGCAGCATCAGCTCGAAGGACGCATCGGCGGCCTCGAAGGTGTAGCCGTTCGACTCGAGTGTCTTGACCCGCTGCGTCACCCGCTTGACCAGCTCCGGTTCGAGCTCGAAGCCGAGCTCCCTGCCCTTGAGCTCGATCGACGCTCGGCCGGCCATGTCGGAGACCAGCAGCCTCATGTCGTTGCCGACACCCTCGGGATCCATGTGCTGGTAGAGGTTCGGGTCGACCTTGATCGCGCTGGCGTGCAGGCCGGCCTTGTGGGCGAAGGCCGAGACGCCGACGTACGGCTGGTGGGAGTTCGGCGTGACGTTGGTGACCTCGGTGATCGCGTGCGCGATGCGCGTCATGTCGGCGAGCGCCTCGTCCGGCACCAGGTCGTACCCCCGCTTGAGCTGGAGGTTCGCGACGACGGTGAAGAGGTTGGCGTTGCCGGAGCGCTCGCCGTACCCGTTGGCGCAGCCCTGCACGTGGGTGGCGCCAGCCTTGACCGCGGCGAGGGAGTTCGCGACGGCGCAGCCGGTGTCGTCGTGGCAGTGGATGCCGATGCGCGCACCTGTGACGACCGCGTCACGCACGACGTCGGTCAGCTCGTCGGGGAGCATGCCGCCGTTGGTGTCGCACAGGGCGATCACGGACGCCCCGGCTTCGGCCGCCGTCCGAAGAACCTCCAGCGCGTACGCTGGATTGGACTTGTAGCCGTCGAAGAAGTGCTCGGCGTCGAGGAAGACCCGCTGTCCCTCCGCACGAAGGTGAGAGACCGTGTCGCGGATCATCGCGAGGTTCTCCTGGAGAGTCGTACGAAGGGCCAGCTCCACGTGCCGGTCGTGACTCTTGGCGACAAGGGTCACGACCGGCGCGCCGGATTCGCGCAGGGCGGCCACCAACGGGTCGTCGGCTGCCTTCACTCCGGGCCGGCGGGTCGCGCCGAACGCGGCGAGCTGCGCGTGCTTCAGGTCCAGCTCTGTTTGAGCACGCCTGAAGAATTCGGTGTCCTTGGGGTTGGCTCCGGGCCAGCCTCCCTCGATGAAGCCGACGCCGAGATCGTCCAGGTGTCGGGCAACGGCGAGCTTGTCGGCGACGGTCAGGGAGAGGCCCTCCTGTTGCGCGCCGTCACGCAGCGTCGTGTCGTAGACATGGAATCGGTCATCGGCCATGGTTTCGTCGTCTCCTTCGCGGGTGCTCTTCGTTCGCCGCGCGCGGTATCCGCCCTCGGGCCGGAACCTTGGCCCAAACAAAAAGACCCCTCACGGACGTGAGAGGTCTGCGCGCTGGCGGTGTCCCTTTTCAGCCAGCGCGCCTGCTGATAATGAGCAGACCGTAGAACATGGTGCAACGAAGTGTGCCACAAGTCGCCATCATGTGGCACATTGATCTCACCATCCGGGACGTGAGCACGGTCACAGCGCGCTGACGTCCTGAAACGAGTCGGTGACCCGAGGCCGCCTCAGGCGGGAGAATGGCGCCATGAAGGCTTTCTCGTTCATCAACGCCGACGTCGCGGAGTACATCGTCGGTCACACGACCCCGCCCGACGACATCCTCAAGGAGCTGGCCGAGGAGACCCTCACGGCCACGGGTGACCGCGCGGGGATGCAGATATCACCCGAGCAGGGCACCTTCCTCACGATGATCACCCAGATCAGCGGCGCCAGGAACGTCGTCGAGATAGGCACGTTCACCGGCTACTCCTCGATCTGCATCGCCCGTGGGCTGGGCCCCGAGGGCAGGCTGACCTGCTTCGACGTCAGCGACGAGTGGACGTCGATCGCCCGGAAGTACTGGGAGAAGGCAGGAGTCTCCGACCTCGTCGAGCTCCGGCTCGGCCCCGCGGCCGAGACCCTGCAGCGGTTCCCGGTGCGCCCCGAGGTCGACCTGGCGTTCATCGACGCCGACAAGACCGGCTACCCGGTGTACTACGAGGCCGTCCTTTCCCGGCTGGCCCAGGGCGGCGTCATCCTCGTCGACAACACGCTCCGCCACGGCAGCGTGGCCGACTACACCGACGGGGACGCCGCGACGATGCGGGAGTTCAACGACCTCGTCATCAGGGATCCGAGGGTGACCAGCACCCTGCTCCCCATCGCCGACGGCCTGACCTTCATCCGCAAACACTGACGGTGAGAGCCCGGCCGGCGTCGGCTCGGCCGGGCTCCCGAGGGCCGGCTAGCAGATCTTGTGGACCCAGTCGTGGGGGTCGGGGCGGGTGCCGTACTGGATGCCCATGAGCTCGTCGCGGAGCCGCAGCGTGAGCTTCCCAGGGGTGCCGTCGCCGATCGCCCAGCCGCCCTCGACGCCCTTGACCGATCCCACGGGCGTGATCACCGCTGCCGTGCCGCACGCGAAGACCTCGGTGAGCTCGCCGGACTCGCAGCCGGCCCGCCACTCCTCGATCGAGATCTTGCCCTCCTCGGCGGTCAGGCCAAGGTCCGCGGCCAAGGTGAGCAGGGAGTCGCGCGTGACCCCGGGAAGGAGCGTGCCGGTCAGGTCGGGCGTGAGCAGGCGGTCGCCGAAGACGAAGAAGAGGTTCATCCCGCCCATCTCCTCGACGTAGCGGTGCTCGAACGCGTCGAGCCACACCACCTGGTCGCAGCCCTGCTCGACGGCCTGCCGCTGCGCGACGAACGCGGCGGCGTAGTTGCCGCCGCACTTGGCGAAGCCGGTGCCACCGGGCGCGGCGCGGGTGTAGTCCTCGGAGAGCCAGACCGACACCGGCTTCACGCCATCTGCGAAGTAGGCCGCGGCGGGTGAGGCGATCACCATGTACTTGTAGGTCCTGGAGGGGTAGTTCACCCCCAGCGCCGCCTGCGTCGCGATCATGAAGGGGCGCAGGTAGAGGCTGTGCCCCTCGGTGGTCGGCACCCACTCGCGGTCGGTCTGGACGAGGAGCTCCAGCGACTCCACGAACGTCTCCTCGGGCAGCTCCGGCATCGCCATCCGGGCGGCCGACCTGTTGAAGCGGGCCGCGTTGGCGAACGGCCGGAAGCTCACGATGGACCCGCCCACCTGCCGGTAGGCCTTGAGGCCCTCGAACAGCTCCTGGGCGTAGTGGAAGACCGAGGTCGCGGGGTCGAGCATGAGCGGTCCGTACGGCCGGAGGCGGGCGTCGTGCCAGCCCTGACCCTCCGTCCAGTCGATCGAGACCATGTGGTCGGTGAACGTCTGCCCGAACCCCGGGTCCGCCAGTACCCGCTCCCGCTCGGCCGGAGTGCGAGCGGCGTCGGAGAGCTGCACGTCGAAGCTGAGCTGTGGAGCGGTGGTCATGTCGAAGATCCTTCTCTTCTCTGTGGGTCTCGCCTGCATCCATTCTGCGACGGACCGGGTAACGGGAAACTACTGCATCATCTGGACATACGGGAGTGTGTCGTCGGGGCGGTCCGCCGAAACGGCCCGGAACGCGAAAACGCGCACAGCGGCCCGTGTACGGGGCCACCATGCGCGTCGATCGGCGTCGGGCAGCCCCTCAGCCGGCTACTCGTGCGGTGATGTCGTCACCGATCTCGCGAGTGGAGCGAGCGACCCAGGCCACCTGGCGCTCGACGAGGTCGTCGGCCACGGCCCGCTCGACCCGCGCGGCGTCGTCCGGGAGGCCGAGGTGGTCGAGCAGCATGGCGACGGACAGGATCGTGGCGGTGGGGTCGGCCTTGCCCTGCCCTGCGATGTCGGGTGCGCTGCCGTGGACGGGCTCGAACATGCTGGGCGCCCAGGACGCGGACCCGATGCGGGCGGGGTTGATGTTGCCGCTGGCGGCCAGGCCGATGCCACCGGCGATGGCCGCGCCGAGGTCGGTGAGGATGTCGCCGAACAGGTTGTCGGTGACGATCACGTCGAACCGCTGCGGCTGGGTGACGAAGAACATCGAGGCCGCGTCGACGTGGCAGTAGTCGGTGGTGACCTCGGGATACTCCGCCGAGACCCGCTCGACGACGCGCGCCCACAGGTCGCCGGCGTAGGTCAGGACATTGGTCTTGTGGACCAGGGTGAGCTTCCTGCGGGGCCTGGTCATCGCCTTGTCGAAGGCGTAGCGCACGACGCGCTCGACGCCGAAGGCGGTGTTGAGGCTCTCCTGGGTGGCGATCTCCTGAGAGGTGCCGCGGCGCATGACGCCACCGGCTCCGGCATACGGCCCCTCGGTGCCCTCGCGGACGACGATCATGTCGATGTCCTCGGGGCGGGACTTGGCCAGGGCGGTCTCGACGCTGGGGAAGAGCTTGACCGGGCGCAGGTTGACGTAGTGGTCGAGCTCGAAGCGGAGCTTGAGCAGCAGGTCGCGCTCCAGCACGCCGGGCGGCACGCTCGGGTCGCCGACCGCGCCCAGCAGGATCGCGTCGTATCCGCGCAGCTCGGCAAGGGTCTCGTCGGGCAGGGTCTCGCCGGTCGCGTGGTAGCGCGCGGCACCGAGGTCATAGGTGGTGGTCTCGACCTTCAGGCCCACCGCGTCGAGGACCTTCAGCCCCTCGGCGACGACTTCACTGCCGATGCCGTCACCCGGGATGACCGCCAGACGGATGTTGTGAGAATCCCGCATGCTCGTACCCTACCGGTCCGTCTCGGTGGCCGAACACAGCATCTCACTGACCGGACACGGAAGCCTACCCCGGCGGTATCTGCGCGACGGCGCGCTCGAAGACCAGGTCACGGGCCGTCGTCAGGCCGACGGCCATCGCGCCGAGCAGCACCGCCTCCGTGCCCAGCGTGGACGCCTTGATCATCGGCACCCGGAGCGCCACGAGGTCGCGCAGGCAGTCGGTGACGGGACCGATCAGCAGGTCGCCCGCTTGGACCCCTATGCCTCCGCCCAGCACGACCAGCTGGGGGTCGAGCACGGCGATGACCCCCGCCAGGGCATGGGCGATGTGATCGGCCTCGGTGGCGACGACCTCGCACGCGATCGAGTCTCCCGCGCGTGCGGCGTCGAAGACGTCCTTGGCGCTGGTCAGGCCGCGCATGCCGAGCCGGGTGGCGAGCGCGACCACGCCGTCGGCGGAGGCCACGGACTCCAGCATGCCCCTGCCCCGGTTGACGAGCGGGTCCCCCTCGCCCACGGGGAGGTAGGAGATCTCTCCCGCAGCCCCCTGGGCGCCACGGTAGAGCTTGCCGTCGATGACGACGCCCATGCCGATGCCGGTGCCGATCCACACCAGGGCGAAGTGGTCGACGCCCTGGCCGAGGCCGTAGGCGCCCTCCCCCACGGCGGCCAGGTCGACGTCGTTCTCCACGACGTACGGCGCGTCGGCGGCCACGGCGGCGAGCAGCTCGACCGCTCCAGGCCGCTCCCATCCCGGGAGGTTCGGGGCGAGCTGGAGGGAGCTGGTCTCCTTGTCCTGGATGCCGGGTGTGCCGTACACCGTCAGCGTGATGTCGGCGACGTCCACCCCGGCCTCGTCCACCAGCTCGCGGGTCAGCTCGCCGAGCCAGGCGACCAGCTCGTCCGGCGTCTCGCCGCCCTTGCGTTGCTCGTCCCTGCGGGCGGCGATGTCCCCCACGAGGTCGGCGAGCGCCAGCCTGACGAACTCCCTGCCCACGTCGACGGCGAGCACCCAGCCCGCCTGGGGCCTGATCTCGTACAGCAGGGCCGCGCGCCCGGCGTTGCCGGTGCGAAGGCCGATCGGGCGTACGAGCCGCGCCCGCTCGAGATCGGCCAGGGCCATGGAGATGGTCGGTTTGGACAGGCCCGTGGCCTGCGCCAGCTCGGGACGCGAGACCTTCCCGAGCTTCAATATCTCGCCGAAGACCGCCCGCTCGTTCATGACTCGCAGCACCGCTGTCGTGCTGGCCGTACCGCCGATACCCACCACGTCTCCCAGATTGGCACAACCTTGTCCCCGGCAAGGTCGGCGAACGAACTTAGTTAGACACCTTGCCAAATGTCTGCCGCGGAGTTCAGCATGCTGCCAAGCACCTTGAAGCAACCTCCACGAATCCCCCTGAGAGGCAAGCATGCGAGCGAAGTGGTTCGCGGTTCCCTTTGCGATAGCCGTACTGGCCACCGGCTGCGGTGGTTCCACCGACAAGGCCACCACCACGGGTGACGCCGGCGGCGGGAAGGCTCCGACGATCGCGCTCTTCCTTCCCGAGTCCAAGACCACGCGGTACGAGGCCTTCGACAAGCCCCTGTTCGAGGCCAAGGTGAAGGGCCTCTGCGCCGACTGCCGGGTGCTCTACTCCAACGCCGACCAGGACGCCGCCAAGCAGCAGCAACAGGTCGAGGCGGCGCTGACCCAGGGCGCCGACGTGCTGGTGCTGGACGCCGTGGACGCCGCCGCGGTCGCGCCACTGGTCAACCAGGCCAAGCAGAAGAAGGTCCCGGTCATCGCCTACGACCGGCTGATCTCGGGCATCGGCTACGACTACTACGTCTCGTTCAACAACGTGCGGGTCGGCGAGATGCAGGGCCAGGCCCTCCTGGACGCGCTCAACGCCAAGGGGACCGCGGACAAGGGCCAGATCGTCATGATCAACGGCGCCACCACCGACCCCAGCTCCGCCGACTACAAGAAGGGCGCCCACAACGTCCTCGACGGCAAGGTCAAGGTCGGGCGCGAGTTCGACACCCCCGACTGGAGCCCCGACAAGGCCCAGCAGGAGATGGAGCAGGCCATCACCGCGCTCGGCCGTGACAAGATCGTCGGTGTGCTGTCCGCGAACGACGGCATGGCGGGCGGCGCGATAGCCGCGATGAAGCGCGCCGGTTACAACCCGACGCTTCCCATCACCGGCCAGGACGCCGAGCTGGCGGCGGTCCAGCGCATCCTCACCGGCGAGCAGTACATGACCATCTACCTCGACATCAGGAGCGAGGCGGAGAAGTCTGCGGAGCTGGCGGTCGCGGTCGGCAAGGGCGAGAAGCCCGCGGCGCCGACCACCCTCAGCAACGGCACGGCGGACATCCCGTCCTTCCTCCTCGACCCGATCGCGGTCACCTCGGACAAGGTGAAGGACACCATCGTGAAGGACGGCTTCTACAAGGCGTCCGACCTCTGCAAGGGCGAGACGTCCGCCGCGTGCGCCAAGGCGGGCATCAGCTAGTGATCCGCGCGAAAGATATTTCCAAGCGGTACGGCGCGGTCCAGGCCCTCGAGGGAGTGAGCCTGGACCTGGGCCCGGGCGAGGTGGTGGCCCTGGTCGGCGACAACGGCGCGGGCAAGTCCACTCTCGTCAAGGCCATCTCCGGCGTCATCTCACCGGACAGCGGAGAGATCACCGTGGACGACCGGCCGGTCCGCATCGGCAACCCCCACGACGCGCAGGCCCTCGGCGTCTCCACCGTCTACCAGGACCTCGCCCTGTGCGAGAACCTCGACGTGGTGGCCAACCTGTTCCTGGGGTCCGAGCGGCGGCGCTGGTCGGTGCTCAGCCACATCCGCATGGAACGGGCGACCCGCGACCTGCTCACCCAGCTCGACGTGCGCATCCCCGACATCCGGGTGCCGGTCGCCATGCTCTCGGGCGGCCAGCGCCAGTCGGTCGCCATCGCGCGCGCGCTGATCGGCGAGCCCAGGCTCGTCATCCTGGACGAGCCCACCGCCGCCCTCGGCGTCGAGCAGACCGCCCAGGTCCTCGCTCTGATCCGGCGGCTGCGCGACCGGGGACTCGCGGTCCTGCTGATCTCCCACAACCTCGCCGACGTGCGTGCCGTCAGCGACCGTGTCGTGGTGCTGCGCCTGGGGCGCAACGCCGGCGAGTTCCGCACGGCTGAGGCCTCACAGGAGTCCATCGTGGCCGCCATCACCGGAGCCGCCGCATGAGCACGACGACCGTGAACCAGGCACGCAAGCCGTACAGCCCTAGACAGGCCATCGAGCGGGCGCGGCGGGGCGACCTCGGCGCCTGGCCCGTCGTCGGCGGGCTGGTCGCGATCGCGATCGTCTTCGGGTCGCTGAACGAGCACTTCCTGTCGCCGGAGAACCTGACCAACCTGGCCCTGCAGATGGCGGCGACGGGGACGATCTCCCTGGGCATCATCATGGTGCTGCTCCTCGGCGAGATCGACCTGTCCGCCGGGTCGGTCAGCGGCCTGTGCGCGGTCGTGATGACCATCCTCAACGTGCGGCACGGCTGGAACCCCTTGCTGTCCATCGTTGTCGCGGTGGTGGCGGGCGCGGCGGTCGGGGTGGTGCACGGGCTGCTGTTCACCCGGGTGCGCATGCCCTCCTTCGTCGTGACGCTGGCCGGGCTGATCGGGTGGCAGGGGCTGCTGATCTACCTCCTGGGCCAGGGCGGCACCATCAACCTGCCCTTCGACGGGTTCATCGCCAAGCTGAGCGACACGTGGCTGCCGCCCTTGCCCGCCTGGACGCTCGCCGTGGCGCTCGTCGCGGCCTACGGCGGCTCTCTGCTGCTGAGCCGGCGGCTGCGGCTCGCCGCCGGCCTTCCCGTGGGCCCCGCCTACTGGGTCGCCGTACGGACCGGCGGGCTCGCCGTCGTGCTCGCGGGCGCCGTGCTGGTGCTCCAGGCCGACCGTGGCGTGCCGCTGCTGCTGGTCATCTTCGGCACGCTGGTCGTGATCCTCGACCTGGTGCTGCGCCACACCGCCTTCGGGCGCTGGATGTACGCGGTGGGCGGCAACGCCGAGGCCGCGCGCCGGGCGGGCATCAACGTGACCCGCATCCGCCTCCTCGCGTTCGTGCTGTCGGCGAGCCTGGCGGCGTTCGGCGGCATCCTGGCGGCCAGCCGCCTCGCGGCCGTCAACCAGAGCTCCGGCGGCAGCGACATCCTGCTCATGGCCATCGCCGCGGCCGTCATAGGAGGCACGTCGCTGTTCGGCGGCCGGGGCCGGACGTACGCGGCGCTGCTCGGGATCCTGGTGATCCAGTCGATCACCAACGGCATGCTGCTGCTGAACGTCGACTCCTCGGTGCGCTACATGGTCACCGCGAGCGTCCTCGCCCTCGCCGTGGCGATCGACTCGCTCGCCCGGCGTGGAAGCACCCAGTGAGCCGGCGCTTCGTGCTGGGCATCGACTTCGGCGGCACCAAGGTCGCCCTCGCCACCGCCTCCGCCGACAGCGTCGACAGCGTCGACCGGCCGCTGCGGAAGACGCGGCTGCCGACCCTGGGCGACGAGGGCGCACAGCAGGTGCTGCGGAGGTCCCTGGACGCGGCCCGCGAGCTGGCCGACTGGCCGGGAACGCTCCAAGCGGTCGGCGTATCGACGTTCGGAGTGGTCAGAGGCGAGACGGTACAGCTCGCGCCGACGGTGCCCGGCTGGGAGGGGCTGGAGCTTCCCCGGCTGCTCCGCGAGGAGTTCGGCGACACTCCGGTGGCGATCGACAACGACGTCAACGCCGCGGCCGCGGCCGAGCTCCGCTGGGGCGCGCTCCAAGGCGTGCGCACGGGGCTCTACCTGAACCTCGGCACGGGGCTCGCGGCGGCGCTCGTGGTCGACGGGACGGTCGTGCCAGGGGCGCACGGCGCGGCCGGCGAGATCGGATACCTGCTCAGCAAGCCCGGCGATCCGGCCTTCGCCGAAGGTCACGCGCCGCTGGAGGAGGTCGTCTCCGGCCACGCGCTCGCGCGGCAGGGGTCGGCCCTTCTGGGCCGGACGGTGAGCGCCGCCTCGCTCTTCGAGGTCGACGGCGACCCAGCCGTACGCGCTCTGCTGGACGGCGCCGTGGAGGCGCTCGCCATGGCCGTCGCCAACGTCTGCGTGGTCCTCGACCCCGAATGCGTGGTGATCGGCGGAGGGCTGATGGGGGCGTCGGACCAGATCCTGCCCCGGCTGGCGGCCGAGATCCGGCGCGCGGTCCCGTTCCCGCCCGATATCACGGCGGCGAGGTTCGTCGACGACGCCCCTCTGTACGGCGCGCTGGCGCTCGCCCTGACCGCGAGGGACTGATCTCGTGACCGGTACGGCTAGCGGGCCGGCACGCCGCCGTTGTCGCGCCGGTCGAGCGCCGTCTGGACGGGGTCGGGCGCCTCGTCCTCGGGGCGGTGCTCTTCGGGACGGTTCCAGGGGTACATGTCATACATGGCAGTTCTCGCCTCGCTGGAAGCATGCGCACGACGCACGCGATAGGGACGGGAAGGCGGATTCCGGTCGCTTGTCCGGACCGGGCTCCTGTCCTGATCCGGATCGCGGATCGGGACGGTCTCACAGCCGACATGCGCCACACACCGCGGCGGGTCGTCGGCCTGCCCTGGTCAGGCCCCGCCGCGGCAGGTAATGAGTACGAGTACCTGGCGCGTCATCACCATTCACGTTACCTGCCGGTATCCCCCGTGTCTCGTAGGACGACCTAGTATCTCGCCAGGTGAGACGACGAAGGCCCCTCACCCAGCGGGTGAGGGGCCTTCAGCTCATTCAGGTCCCGAGACCGTACGGCTCGAGTGGTGAGACGGGGCGGGCTCTAGTCGGTGAGGTCCACCGTGCGGCCGCCCTCGGCGCCGATCTCCTGCACGATCTGGTCGGTGACCTCGGCGGGGATGGCGGAGTCGACGGTCAGCGCGATGAGCGCCTTGCCGCCCTTGGCGTCCCGGGCCACCTGCATCGAGGCGATGTTGACCTGGCGCTCGCCGAGGATCTTGCCGACGATGCCCACGATGCCCGGCCGGTCGGCGTACGTGAAGAACGCCAGGTGGTCGGTGGGCTCGATCTCCATCTGGAAACCGTTGACCTCGACGATCTTGGTGATCTGGCGCGGGCCGGAGAGCGTGCCCGACACCGAGACCGTGCGGCCGTCGGCCAGCACGCCCCTGACGGTGACGACATTGCGCCAGTCGGGGCTCTCGTCGCTGGTGACCAGCTCGACCGTGACACCACGGTCCTTGGCGAGCAGCGGGGCGTTGACGTAGGTCACGGCGTCCTCGACCACGTCGGTGAACACGCCCTTGAGCGCGGCGAGCTCCAGCACGCGCACGTCGTGGGCCGCGATCTCGCCGCGGATCTCGACGTCGAGCCGGGTCGCGACCTCCCCGGCGAGGGCGGTGAAGACACGGCCGAGCTTCTCGGCCAGCGGGAGACCGGGCTTGACGTCCTCGGCCACGGCGCCGCCCTGGACGTTGACGGCGTCCGGCACGAACTCGCCGGCGAGCGCCAGCTTCACGCTGCGCGCCACCTGCGTGCCGGCCTTCTCCTGGGCCTCATGGGTGGAGGCCCCGAGGTGCGGGGTCACCACGACGCTGTCCAGCTCGAACAGCGGGCTGTCGGTGCAGGGCTCCTTGGAGAACACGTCGATGCCGGCTCCGGCCACCCTGCCCTCCTTGAGGGCGGAGTAGAGGGCGTCCTCGTCCACGATGCCGCCACGGGCGACGTTGATGATGCGGACCGACGGCTTGACGGTGTGCAACTCCCTCTCGCCGATGAGACCGACGGTCTCCTTGGACTTCGGCAGGTGCACGGTGATGAAGTCGGCCTGCACGAGCAGCTCGTCCAGGGAGACCAGGCGTACGCCCATCTGGGCGGCCCTGGCCGGCTGGAGGTAGGGGTCGTAGGCGATCAGCTCGACGCCGAAGGGGGCGAGGCGCTGCGCCACGAGCTGGCCGATGCGGCCGAGCCCGAGGATGCCGATGACCTTCTCGTCGAGCTCGACGCCGGTGTACTTCGAGCGCTTCCACTCGCCGGCCTTGAGGGCGGAGTGGCCCTGGGCGACGTTGCGGGCGCTGGCCAGGATCAGGGCGATCGTGTGCTCGGCGGCGCTGGTGATGTTGGACGTCGGCGCGTTGACGACCATGACACCGGCCTTGGTGGCGGCCTCGACGTCGACGTTGTCCAGGCCGACCCCGGCTCGGGCGACGACGCGCAGGCGAGGCGCGTGGGACAGCGCCTCCGAGTCCACCTGGGTGGCGCTGCGCACGATGAGCGCGTCCACCTCGGCGAGAGCGGGCAGGAACTGCGAGCGGTCGGCGCCGTCGGTGTGACGGACCTCGAAGTCCGCCCCGAGAACGGCGAGACCTGCTTCGGAGAGCTCCTCTGCGACCAGGACGACGGGCTTGTTCACTGGTGGGTCCTTTGGGAAGTGCGGATGCACGGACAAGGTTCGAGTCTATCCGTGCTTGTGAAACCACTCACTAGCGTCCGGCATCCGAGACACCGCCGCGTACCCATCTAAACTGGATTCCACGCGGAAGCCGCCATCTTGGTATTGATCACAACATTTCTTGACGATTAGACTGATAAGCCGTGTCCCACTACCTATCGTTTGTCGTATGAGCATCGGGAACCCCGCTCTCGGAGAAGTGCTCGCGCAGCACGGCAGCCCGCACCGGCTACTCGCGGCTCTTGCCGAATGGGGCATCCTGGTGGCCGTGCGGCCGGATCGCTCCGTCGTGCTGGGCACGACGCAGACCGGTCAACGTGTGCTGCTCGGGTACACCGGGCCGCACTCCTACGCGCGGCACCGTGGAAACCACTCCCTGTCGGCCTGCGACGCCGACACCATCCTCGACATCCAGCGTGTCACCGGTGTGCGGGAGATCGTCATCGACGCGGCAGGACCGGCGGCGGCGGCGATCCCCATCGAGGATCTCCAGCGCTACCTCGCCTCGGCCCGCAGCGGGCAGCACGCGCCGGCCATGTCCAGCGCGTCTCCCACGGCGTACGCCACCGGCGCAATGGCGACGGTCTCGCACCACACGGCGCTGACGGGCTCGCCGGCTCTCGGGCGGAACGAGACGCTGACCGCCCCGGTGTCGCCGAGCGCGCCCGACGCGCCGCCACGGCCGTGGATCCCCGCACCGAGACCCCACCTGTCGGGGCCGATGCAGCAGGTGGACCCCGGCTACAAGAGGTGCGTCCACCCGATCCTCCCGGGGCTGCGCGTGGCGATCTCCGAGCTGCTCCGCGACTTCCCCGTGGTGCACCACGTGTGGATCTCCGAGGCCCGGACCGTCTCCGGATCCTCAGGGATCATGCTGCACGTCAAGGTGCACACGCGGGCCGCCGAGGACATCGTCAGGGACCTGCACCGCATGGTGCGCGCCCGGCTGCCGCAGCTCGCGGCCAGCGAGGCGCCCGTGCTGATGGCCCGGGTCGCGGACGCCAACACCGAGCGCCGCATGATCGAGCTGGGCGCCCACGTCGTGTGCGCGGACGTCTCCGACTCCTGACGGCGCCGGTGATTGGGGCTGGCGGCGCAACGCTCACTGGGCTGTAATTACGCCATGATCCCATCGACGACGGCGCCGCGACCCCAGGCCGTCTCCCGAGGAGTGCGGCTCGGTTACGGTGTGGGCTCCTTCTGCACCGCGACGTTCAGCGCCATCCCAGGCCTGCTGCTGCTGTTCTACATGACCAACATCCTCGCCGTGCCGGCCTGGCTGGCCGGCGTGGTGGTCTTCGCGCCCAAGGCATGGGATCTGATCATCAACCCGCTGGTGGGCCAGTGGTCGGACCGCACGGTCTCCCGCTGGGGTCCCCGGCGCCCGTGGATGCTCGCCGGATCGATCATCCTGCCGGTCGCCTTCGCGCTGACCTTCGCCGGTCCCCCGCTGACCGGGACGCCGGCCGCCCTGTTCGTCGGCGTGTTCTTCCTGATCGCCGCGACCGGGTACGCGCTGTACGAGGTGCCGTACAAGGTGATGCCCTCCGAGATGACGGACGACTACCACGAGCGGACCTCTCTGCTCCAGTGGCGGATGATCTTCGTAGCCCTCTCGGTGGCGCTGAGCGGCATCATCGCGCCCGCCATCGCGGCGCACTCGCTGGACGGCTACCGCAGCATGGGGATCATCTTCGCGGTCGTGCTGTTCGTCGCCATGATCGCCTCCTTCTTCGGTACGGCTCGCGCCCCGCTGACGGGGAGCTCCGAACCCGAGGCGAATCTCAGGGCACAGCTCGCGGCGGCCAGGGCCAGCCGCCCCTTCCTCTGGCTGCTCGGCCTGTCGAGCGCGCAGACACTGTCGGCAGGCGTGATGCTCGCCGGAGCCCCGTACTTCGCCTCCTACATCGTGAAGGATCCCGCGGCCACCAGCACCCTGTTCGCGGCGCTGGTGGGCCCGATGCTGATCACGATGCCCCTCTGGGTATGGCTCGCCCGCAAGATGGACAAGCGCGGCGCGATGATCCTGGCAGGAGCCCTCTTCCTCACCGGAGCGCTCTTGACGGGGCTCACCCCCGTCTTCGGCGCGCTCTACGCCCACCTGACGACCGTCATCGTCGGCGTTGGGTACGCCGGCCTCACGCTTCTTCAGTTCTCCATGTTGGCCGACGTGATCGCCCACGACTCCGCCACGAGCGGCAAGCGCAGGGGCGGGGTGTTCACAGGCCTGTGGACGGCCGTCGAGAGCGCGGTGAGCGCCCTCGGTGCCCTGGTGGTCGGCGCGGTGCTCGCGACCGGAGGATTCATCTCCTCCGACCCCGAGCACCCCGTCACGCAGCCCGGCAGCGCGCTGACCGCCATCGTCGTCGGCCAGGCCATCATCCCCGCCGTGATCATCTTCATCGGCATCCTGATGACCCTGAAATATCACCTCACCGCCGGCCACCTGGCCAAGGTGACGGGCACGGAAGCCACGGCTCCTCCGACCTCCTAGGTGAAACGGCGGCGCAACCCGATCCGGGTCCTGCCGAACAGCCCCGCGACGAGGGCGGCCAGAAGCGGCAGGCCCACGAGTCCAGCGCGAGCAGCGGCCACGGCAGCCCGATGAACGGCCCGTCCTGCTTGCACGCGTGTCACGTCGGCGAGCCGGACAACCCGTTCATTCATCGCTGGTCTCCTGGAGAGTGGCGATGACGGCCTCGCAGTGGTCGAGCCAGCGCTGTTCGGCCTCCGCTTTGAAGATCATGGAGTCGAGTACGAAGCGCTGGGCGGTCCCGGCTTCGGCGCGTTCGGCCCGTGTCAGTTCTTGCAGCGTGCGCATTGTGGCGGCGCGCTGGGCCTGGACGACCTGGCGGACGTCGACACCGGGCGCGGTGACGGCCATGGCGAGTTTGATCACCAGTTCGTCACGGGGCCGGTCGGCCTGGGCGATGGGAACGCCGAACCACCGCCCCAGCTCCGACCGCCCCTTGTCGGTGATGGCGTACACCACCCGGCCCTGGTCGTCGTGCTCGCCGGGCGCCACGAGGCCGTCGCGGTCCATGCGGGAGAGCGTCGTGTAGACCTGGCCGATGTTCAGCGGCCAGGTCGCCCCCGTGGACGCCTCGAACTCCACGCGGAGCTGATAGCCGTGGCGCGGCCCCCGGGTCAGCAGGGCCAGGAGACCATGGCGGATCGACATATACTGAGTATGCATACTGAGTATGGTGACCACAAGAGATCCCGCATATTCTGGACACCTTGCCGTTGCCAGCCTGATACTCGGGAGATGAGCTCGACGCACCCGCCCGTGCGCGCCTCCGACGGAGACCGTGATCGCGCGATCAGCGAGCTTCGCGATCATGCCGTCGAGGGACAGATCTCGCATGACACCTTCCTCGGACGGGTCGATCGCGCGCTGCGTGCCCGTAGTCGTGTCGAGCTGACCGACCTCGTATCCGACCTGCCACCGAACGGGAAGTGGCGCCGTAGGCTGACCGACGCCGTGGCCTCGGTCTCCGACCTCACCACGCGCCTTGAGAGCGCCTGGCGCCGCCCGCGGCTGCCCAAGCTGGCCCTCCCCGGCGACAGCCGCACGCGGTTCGTGGTGGGCCGGGGCTCCGAGTGCGATCTGATCCTGACCGACCTCACGGTGTCGCGCGTGCACGCCGAGCTGCGCCGCGACACCGAGGCCTGGCTCCTGGTGGACCTCGGGTCGCTCAACGGCACGCGGCTGAACGGCTGGCGCCTCGTCGGGCCCGCACGGGTGCGGGCGGGCGACGAGATCTCCTTCGGCGAGTGCGCCTTCCTGGTCTCTCTTCCCCATTGACATCCTCCCCGGCGTAAACGCCGGGGACTCCCCCACGTCGCCGTGGGGTTCTTACTGCTTCTTCTACGCCGCTTGCGCGTCGTAGGTTTCGGGCGGAGCCAGGGTCGGAGTTGCCTCGCCTGGTCTTACCTGCCCTCCA
>JAOPYI010000082.1 GCA_025964675.1 Sphaerisporangium sp.
ACCGCTCCAGATCCGCTCCCCGGGCATGCAACAGAACCGTTGCCTCCGACACATCAAGCGCCTTACCATCCCTGGCCCTGGCCAGCGACCGCCGCATCGCGGCGTCTGTGGGGTTCACGTCCATGGAACGCACAGTACGGAACGCCTCTGACGCGACGCTCGGGCGGGGCTGGCCCCTTGCCCGAGTTTAGTGATTCTTAAGAGTAAGAGTCACGAATTCTCGATGGACGTAAACATATGCATGGGAACACACTCGAAGAGTCACTCCTCCGCTCTACAAAGGGAGATCCGATGTCCTGGCTCGTCCTGACCTTCATCGTCTCCGTGGCCCTGCTGGCCCCGTTCTTCGGCGCCGACACGCGTGACGGCCGCGACTGGAAGCCGAGCACCCCCTCCGAACCCGGCGAAAGGCATGAGGCCAGGGCCAGGCTCAGAAGGACCTATAGTCGCGTGCGGCCATCCGCGGGCCGCGTGCCGGTGGCCGCCGCCCGCCAAGCTCGAGCAGGCGGATGATCCGGTGCCGGTGCCCTCGGAAGGGGGCGAGCAGCTCCAGCATCCCGGCGTCGTCGGTCTTCCGGCCGGCCAGCGACCACCCGACCAGCGAGGGCAGGTGGTAGTCGCCGACCGAGACGGCGTCCGGGTCGCCGTGGGCCCGCTGCCGCGTCTCCGCCGACGTCCACACCCCGATGCCCGGCAGCGCGCGTAACAGCCTGTCGGCCTCCACGGAGCCCGCCGCCTCGAGCTTCTCCGCGTGCAGGGTGGCGTTGACGATCGTCCTGGCCCGTACGGCCTCCGCCCCCGCGCGATGCCAGTCCCACGAGGGGATCCTCCGCCACACCTCCGGCTCCGGGAAGACCCGCATGCCCGCGGGCGCCGGGCCAGGCGCGGGCTCACCGTACTTGCGCAGCAGCCACCGCCACGCCCGCCACGCCTCCCGGCCGACGACCTTCTGCTCCAGCACGGCGGGCACCAGCGCCTCGAAGACCCGAAGCGTGCGGCCGACGCGCAGCCCCGGGTAGCGGGTCGCCAGCTCGCGGACCAGCTCGTAACCGCCGGACTCCAGCCTCTCGACCAACCCCGTGAACTCGGCGAGCGGGTCTTCTGAGCCGAGGAGCTGGGGCAGCGTCTCCAGCATCCACTCGGCCCCCGCGCCCCACGCCTGCGCGACCACGACGCCCTCGCGCGGCTCTACCGTCACTCGCAGCGTGCCCGCCCCTTCCGGAGTACGGGAAGTGCGCCAGACCGCTCCGTCGGGGGTGGACTGCCAGGCGGGGTCAGAGCTCCCACGGCGATGCGGCGCCATCGTCCGCAGCACATCGAGAGCGCCGTCCGGCCACCACCTGCGTTCTCGCACGCCGTCCAGGTTATTGGCGCCACGGGAGTGGGCCTGTCGCGCGCCCCCGCGGGCGAAATCAGATGTCGCTGGAGAACCGGACCGCGCGCGTGGGCAGCGTCACCCCGGGCCAGACGCGGGCGCCTGCCAGCAGCTCGTTGCAAGGGCCCACGACGGCGCCGTCGCCGATCACGACATTCCTGAGCACGGCTCCCGAGCAGACGCGGGCTCCCACGCCGACCACGGACTCGACCACGGTGGCCTCTGACTCGACCACGCAGTCGGCGTACAGCACGCTCCCCTGGACGCAGGCGTCGGACTCCACCACCGCCCGGGGGCCGACGACCGTGCCGCCGGAGATCTTGGCGTTCGGCGAGACCCGGGCTTCTGGCAGCGCCAGGAACTCGCCGCACGGCCCGGGAAGCGCCGGTGAGGCCAGGCGGCCCAGCACCAGGTCGCACGACCCCTGCACGAAGGCGGCGGGGGTGCCCACGTCGAGCCAGTAGGACCGGTCGGCGTACCCGAGCACCAGCTCGCCGGACGCGATCAGGCCGGGGAACGTCTCCCGCTCGACCGAGACGACCTGCCCCGCCGGGATCTGATCGATGAAGGACCGCTGGAAGACGTAGCACCCGGCGTTGATGCGGTTGGTGACGGGGTTGGGGGTCTTCTCCAGGAACGCGGTGACCCGGCCGTCCGGGTCGCTCGGCACGCATCCGAACCTCGATGGGTCGTCGACCTCGGTCAGGTGGAGCGTGACAGCGGCGCCGCGCGAGACGTGCAGGCCGACCTGCTCGGAGATGTCGTGCCCGGAGAGGATGTCGCCGTTGAGCACGAGCACCGGCGCGTCCGGGCCGCAGGTCAGCGCCTCGGCGGCGTTGCGGATGGCGCCGCCCGTGCCGAGAGGGCTCTCCTCGGTCATGTATTCGAGCGAGAGGCCGAACGCCGAGCCGTCCCCGAAGACGTCGGCGAACATCGAGGCGCGGTAGGAGGTGGCGAAGACGACGCGCCGCACGCCGAAAGACCTGGCCCGCGCGAGCTGGTGGGCCAGGAACGGCACGCCGGCGGTCGGAAGCAGTGGCTTGGGCGTGCTCAGGGTCAAGGGGCGAAGACGAGTGCCCTGCCCGCCGACAAGGAGAATGGCCTCAAGGTGCGCCGACTCCGGCGAGTGGCTGTCCGTCACACCGTGAGGCTAGCTCACTGATCGACCGCTCGTTGATAAGACACCATATGAGCCTCTGCCGAGGCGTCCCAGGTGAACTCCCGCGAGCGGGACATCCCGGCCTGAGAGAGTGACTCCCTGCGCTCCGGCGACTCCAGCAACGCCTTCAGGGCGTCCCTGATGCTCTCGGCGTCGGGCTCGGTGTAGGCGACGGCCTCCCCGCCGACCTCGGGCAGGGACGTGCGGTGGGTGGTGAGCACGGGCGCCCCGCAGGCCATGGCCTCAAGGACCGGCAGGCCGAAGCCCTCGCCGCGCGAGGGGAACGCCACCACGACGGCACCGCCGAGGAACCCCGCCAGGTCGGCGAAGGAGAGATAGCCCGGGCGGACGACGCGCACGGTGACGGGCAGCTCGCTGATCGCGGCGTCGACCTCGTCGTTCCAGCCGGCCCCGCTGGCGAGCACGAGGGCGGGGGGTGACGGCAGGTCGCTGACGGCCTGGCCGAAGCCCTTCACGAGATTCGGAACGTTCTTGCGCGGCTCGAAGGCGCCGAGGAAGGCGACGTACGGGCGGCCGTGCAGGCCGAGACGCCCGGCGGCCTTCTTGACCTCGGCCTCGGACGGCCGGTGGAACTGCGCCTGGTCGACCCCGTGGTAGGCGACGTCGATGCGCGTCGGGTCGGCCGCGAGCACCCGTACCAGCTCGTCGCGGGTGGCCTTGGACGGCACGACGACGCGCGCGGAGTGGCGGACCGCCGTGCGGGTGGCGGCGCGGAAGAACGACGCCCTGACGGTGTTGTGCTGCTCGGGCTCGGTGAACCACGTCAGGTCGTGCACGGTCGCCACCGCGGGCAGGCCGGAGTGCAGCGGAATCGAGTAGTAGGGAGCGTGGATGACCTGCGCCCCCACCTGACGGGCCAGCACCGGGATGCCGGTCTGCTCCCAGACCAGGCGGGTGCCCCGGCTGGAGATGGCCGGAGGCCCGGGGAGGATGCGCGCCGACGGCGCGATGTGACCGTAACGCTCCGCGTCGGCTCTCTGGCAGACCACCGCGAGATCGGCCCCGGCCCGGTCGAGAGCGGCGAGGAGTCCGTCGACATAGCGGATCAGGGCCCCGCGATCCGCGGGAACCGCCGCGGCGTCGACGAGCACTCGGGGCGTCAAGAGCCATCGCTCCTCTCGGGTCTCCGTGCGGGTCCGGGACGGAGACCGCCTGCGGGCGAAGGCCGCCTTGACGTGTGGACCGGCAGGGGCACTGTCGTGTCCCGCCGCCTGAGGCCGGCACCCTCGCCCCCGATCCCCATCAGCCTCACTCTATTGCGAGGCTCCCCAGAACAGTGAGAGAAATCACCGGACATCTAGGGTTGAAACCCCTTCCTTCATGGCGGCGAGGAGGCATTCCCGTCGCGCACGGCGGGCACGGGAACGCTCTCTGTACGGCGGGCGGCCAGGCCGGCGAGCCCAGCGCACACCAGATCTCCCGCCGAGACGACGAGCCGCGAGCACAGCGCGGCCGCGAACGTCGAGCCGCCGTCCAGCACCGGCGCGAGCGCCGCCACCATGGCCACCTCCCGTACGCCGACACCTGCGGGAGCGACGATCACGATGAATCCGAGGCACCAGGCGAGCGCGAAGGCTCCGAGGGAGAGGACCAGCGCCCTCGGCCCGGTGGCGCCCAGCCCGGCCACGATCAGCGCGAGGTGAACGCCGTACGCGGCCCAGCCCGCGAACGCCCACCCGGCCGAGGTGAGCACGCCCCGGCGGGTCAGCGGGCGCTCCAGCGGGGGGCGCTTGAGCAGCCTGAGCCCGAAGCCGAGCACCCCGTTGACGATCCGGGGGTGGAGCCCCACGACCAGCACGGGCAACAGCAGGAGCACCCACGCGAAGCGCCCGACCGAGTCACCGGCGAACGCGGGCAGGGTCACGACGGCCACCGAGAGGCCGCTCACCAGATAAATCGGATATGTCAGGAAGAAGGCGGCGGCGCTGCGAGGACGGGGGACGCCGAGGTCCTTGCCCATCTCCATCTGGGCGAGCACCGGCCAGAGCGACCCCGGGATGTACTTCCCGAGCTGGCCCACGAAGAAGACCTTCGCCGCGTCCGTGAGGGGGAGCGGCGAACCGAGATCGGCCAGCAGCGACCGCCACATCAGCATCCCGGCCATGAGCGCCACCAGCACCGCGACGAGGGAACCGGCGAGCAGCGGCCAGGAAAGCCTCGTGAAGCCGTCGGCCACCTGCGTCCACCGCCCGGCGACGGCCCAGGCGCCGAACCCCAGGGCCACCAGCAGGAACGCGAGCCTGATCAGCTTCTTACGGGTCATCGGTGGTTCTCAGCGATCATCAGCGGGCTCTCGGAGGCGTGGGTTCTCATACGGGTCACCGGAATTCTCAGCCCGGTCGCCCGGGTTTCTCGGACCGGTCACGGGGTGCGTACGTGCTCGGGGGGCTGCGGGAGGGCGGGGCCCAGGGGCCTGCGGGGCGTCTTGGTCGCCACCCACAGGTAGGTCGGCACGACCGGCAACATCGCCCGCAGCGCGGTACGCGGCGTCCTCGCCAGCGCGCCCTGGGCGGCCCGCCCCACCGCGCCCGGGAACAGCTCGGTGCCGGCGAACCGCTCCGGCGAGGCCAGCACGGGGAAGGAGTAGTCCCAGACGTGGAAGTCCGCCAGCATGCGGCGCAGCCCGCCCCTCGTACGGAACCGTTCGTAGTAGTGATCGGCACGGCCGGACGCGCGGACATAGCGGTCGGCGAGCGACGGCGGCAGGTAGGACAGGAACGGCAGCTTGTAGTGGGGCTCCATCACACCGAGCCGGTTGCCGAGCCCGAGATAGAGCACGCCGTCGTCGGAGAGCACGCGGCGCATCTCCTTGACGACGGCGTCTGGGTCGACGACGTGCTCGTAGATGTGGTTGAAGACCAGGACGTCCATCGAACCGTCGGGAAAGGGCAGAGCGGTGCCGTCGGCGCAGACGAACTCCACCCGCTTGCCGAAGCGCTCGGCCGCCCTGCGCAGCCCGGGCACGTCGATGTCCACCCCGAAGGCGCGCCGGGCGCCCGCCGACGCCAGCTCGTCGGCGATGAACCCGGCCGAGCACCCGATGTCGGCCACGGTCAGCCCGTGGAGCACCGGGGAGTCGCCGCCCTCGGCGTCACGCCCAAGGAAGTGCGCGAGCACAGCGATGATCTTGGCGGCCTTGCGGCGCCGCTTGGCCTCATCCAGCATCGCGACCTGGAACTCGGAGTACTCGAGCTGCGCCACTCGTTCCTTACCCACGCCGCCCAAGGGTAGTGGGTTTCCCGACGCCCCTCTCTGCGTATGGCCCTCGCGGCAGCTGACGGCCATGGACGGCTCCGCGCGGAGTAACGATGCGGGGCAAGACCTACCTGCCGGTAACCGGGGACCGTACGCTGGGCGGATGCTGAGCCGGTTACGATCCAGTCCTCTCCTGCGGGTCGGGCTCGCCCTGGTCGCCCTGGCCTTTCTGGCGTACGGGCTGTCGAGGAACTGGAACGACTCGGTCGCGGCGCTCCGCCTGCTGTCGTGGTGGACGGTGGCCGGGTCCGTCGCCGCCGTCCTCATCGGTCTCGGGTTCATGCTCGTCGCCTGGCGGGTCGTGCTGGCCGGGTTCGGATCCCCTCTGCCGATGCGCGTCGCCGCCAAGGTCCTGTTCATGGGGCAACTCGGCAAGTACGTCCCCGGCTCGGTGTGGGCGTTCGCCGCGATGATGGAGCTCGCCCGCGACCACGGCTCCCCGCCCCGCCGTACGTTCGGCGCCACCGTGGTGGCCCTCGTGACCTCGCTCGGCTGCGCGCTCGCGCTGGCGGCGGTCACGCTGCCCCTCACCTCGCAGGAGGTGGCCAGGCAGACGTGGTACCTGATGGCGTTGATCCCGCTCATCGTCGTGGGCCTGCATCCCCGGGTGCTGACCTTCGGGCTGAACCTCATGCTGAGGATCGCGCGCCGGGAGCCGCTCGACCGGGTGTCCGGATCGGCGATGCTCGCCGCCGCCGCGTGGACCATGGTCGGCTGGCTGTTCTACGCGGTGCACATCTGGCTGCTGCTCGGCGAGATGCGTCCCGGAGGGCCGTCGCTGTTCGCCGTGGCCGCCGGGGCCTACGCGCTGGCCTGGGTGACGGGCCTGCTCACCGTGATCGTCCCGGCCGGCATCGGTGTCCGCGAGGGAGCCATGGTGCTGGTGCTCGCGCCCGTGCTGGACGCCCCCAGGGCGCTGGTCATCGCGATCGTCTCGCGGCTGGCCTTCACCCTGGCCGACGTCCTCTGGGCCGGTCTCGGCTTCCTGCTGGCGCGGAGTCAGGCCCCTGAGGAGAGCAGCGCCGAGGCGTACGCCGCCCAGTAGGGGTCGGGGTCCACGGCCTTCACACCCTGGCGCAGCCGCTCCGGCTCCCCGTCGGCGTAGAACCGGGTGATCGCCTCGGCGAGCGCGTCGACCGAGCCGGGCTCGATGAGCAGGCCGTCCACCCCGTCGGTGACGTGGTCGGCGAGCGCCCCCACCCGGGTGGCGATGACGGGAAGGCCGTGCTCGTGGCCGAGCCAGGCGTTCTGGCTGGCCGTGGCCGCGCGGTAGGGCAGCACGAGCGCGTCGGCCTCGGCGAACAGCCCCGGCATGTCATCGGCGGCGACGTACCCCGGCCGCAGCTCGACCCGCTCGCCGAGACCCAGCTCCCCGATCAGGGCGCGCGTCTCCTCCAGGCCGCCCCAGAACTCGCCGGCCACAGTCAGCGACACACCCGGCACGCGGGCCAGCGCGCGAAGCAGCAGGTCCAGCCCCTTGTACGGCCGGACCATGCCGAAGAACAGCAGCCTGTGCCGCACCCCGGAAGCGACTCTGACCTCGCCCCTGGCGGGCAGGTGCGGCGGTAGCCCGGCGACGGCGACGGGCGCGCGGGCCAGCTCCCGGGCCAGCGTCGCCTGCTCCTCCGAATGCGCCAGCACCCGGTCGACCCGCCGCAGCAACGCCTTCACCAGCGGAGCGTCGTACGGCTTGCGCTCGTGCGGCAGCACGTTGTGGCAGAGGGCCACCACCCTGGTCTTCCGGCGCAGGCCGGAAAGGATGCCGAGGTAGGCGGGGACCTGCACGGAGCTGAGCAGGGTAAGCACGACGAGGTCGGCGGCCCGCAGCCTGCGGCCGCAGCGGACCCACCCGTCGGGGCGGCGCCAGTCGAGGTGGCGCCGGACGTCAGGGAACGGCCGGCCCTCGGGCGCCGAGATCGTCTGCTGCCCGGGGTACAGGAACGCGGGGTACTGCGCGCGCCAGGACTCGATCACGACGTCGTGGCCGAGGGCCGCCAGCCGGTGCGCCAGCTCCGTGGTGTGCTGGGCCCCACCGCCCTTGTACGGGTAGGCCGGACCGACGATCGAGATCCGCACGTCACTCGCCCCGGGACCGGACGATCAGGTCGGCCAGCAGCGCCAGCGATCCGATGATCAGCCCCGACAGGAAGACCATGACCGTGCTCGCCGGGAAGTAGAACGGGTGCCGGACCATGTCGACGACACCCTTCACCAGGCCGATCACGACCAGCCAGATCGCGGGCGGCATGAGCACCTTGAGCGGGTTGAAGTACATCACCATCCGCAGCACCTGCAGGATGTAGCGGTAGGCGTCGGAGATGAAGCTGAACTTCGAGGTGCCCGCCCGCTTGCTGTACTCGATGGGCATGTATTGCACGTCGTGCTGGTTCGACAGGAACGCCAGCGTGATCGTCGTCACGCAGGAGAAGCCGGGAGGCAGCAGCCGCAGGTAGGGCAGCGAGACGGACTTCCTGAAGGCCCGCAGGCCGGAGTTCAGGTCGGGGATCTCCTGACCGGCCAGGTGCTCGGCCACCTTGCGGATGAACCACTTGGCCGGCACCCGGAGGATCTTGTGGGAGCCCTGCTCGCTGGTGCGCGCGCCGACGACCTGGTCGATCGTCGGGTCCTTCTCCAGGAGCTGCACCAGCTCGGGGATGCGCTCGTTGGGGTAGGTCATGTCGGCGTCGGTCCACACGACGATCTCGCCCAGCGCGTCCTGCGTGCCGATGCGCCGCACCGTGCCCGAGCCGCCGTTGCGGTGGAACGCCACGATCCGCATGCTGGGAAACCGGGGCGCGGCCTCCTGCAGGCGGGCGAGCGTGTCGTCGGTGGAGTGGTCGTCCACGGCGACCAGCTCGTAGGTGTACCCGCTGACGTCCATCGCACCGCAGATGCGCTCCACCTCTGCGATGACGTGGTCTTGCTCGTTGTAACAGGGCAGGACGATCGTCACGTACGGGTTCGCTTCCACGGCGGATCCAGTCTCAGGCGTCTCGGTCACACTCACGTCGGGCGAGGATACAGTGCCCGGCCGGCAATCGAGTCCACGATGTCCCTACCTGGAGACTTCTGCGGCGCCCGCGGTACCGCTCGCGCGAGGGGCTGGACCCGCTGACGTGACTCTTCCCCATCGACGGGGCACTATGCGCCGCCGATCCGCCGAATGGTCTGGACGCCCCGCATGTCCTTGAGGCCTCCGGAACCGTTTCACGGGTACGGCCGCGCGGGACGGCTACTCGGAGGCGACCATCGACACCGAGTCCACGCCGGGCAGGTCCTTGATCGAGTGGCCGATGACCTCGATCGCCCCGGGGTCGCGGACCTTGACGTAAAACTTCTCGTTCATGCTCTCCAGCTTCTGACGGCCGCCGCTCCCCACGGGCCGTCTGTTCTCCTCCACCCGGAGCGCGTGGGCGCGATCCTCGAAGTAGACGGCGTCCACCCCGGCGATCCCGCGAAGACGGTCCAGGACGAGCCGCTTCTGGTCATCGGTCACGCCACGCGGCGTGTGGCCCGCGCACACCTTCGTCGGAAGGCTGCCGCACAGGGTGACCTCCACCTCGGCCTTGCCACGCCAGAAGCTGATCGGGCGGCCCGAGACGAACGCCACGCCGGCCATGGATTGCACCCTCCCGGCCACCTGCGGATAGTCCGCCGGGCGACGCAACGTGCCGTAGAGCATGGGCGAGACGTCGTCAGGCCCGACCCCCTCCGGCCCGGTGCGACGCCCGTCCAGTGACAGCGCCATCCACTTCCGGTACTCCGCATAGGTGTCGTACCGGCTGAGGAACGTGAGCGACGTGACCGCCGGGTCCGCGCGCAGGGCGGCCTCGATGCGCTGGTAGGTCCTCGGATCGCCGCCCACACCGTGCGGGCAGGTCACGAAGATGGCCGGGGCGTCACAAAGGCTGACCGCGAACCGCACTTGTTCCGGCCAGGGACCCTGCGGAGGCGCGAGCGGCTTTTGGGACTGGTCGTAGAGGTACCAGCCACCGCCTCCGAGTACGCCCAGCAGTACGACGACCGCCGCACCGGCGGCCAGCAGCCGGCGGTGGGCCGACGCCCACATCCGCAACCTCGGCTCGCGGTCGGGGTCTCCCCCGAACGACAGCTCCTCGTCACCGGGCGGCTCTTCTGCGGTGTGCACGGCGCCCACTCTCGTCATCCACGCCGCTCAGGGTCAAGGGACGGCCATCCAGACGTCGATGCCGAGTGACCACGTGCCGTTCGGCGGCTCGACCAGTGAACGATCGTCCTGGCGCATGCGGAGGTTCACCACCCGCGTGGCCGTGCCGTACCGCGAGAGCTGGGCCTGCTCGGCGGCGAGGAGCACCGGCCGGCGGCCGGCGGAACGGATGCGCTCGGCCAGGCGGCTCACGTCGGCGGGCGCCGCCACGTCTGAATCGACGTTCGCGCCGGACCCACCGCTTTCACTCGCCAGACGGACCTGGGCCACGGGAAGGTCGCACATGCCGCGCACGAGCTGGGTGAAGCGGTTGCCGGTGACGCGTTCGACGATCAGCACAGAGGCGTCGCGGGGCAGGGCCGCGCACAGCCTTTCGACGGCCGCGGCCTCGCCGCGCTCGATGGGCGAGAACGCCGTGCCGATCGAGGTGACCGCGGCGGGAACCACCAGCAGCAGGCCGCCGACAGCGAGCAGCGAGCGCTGGGCCGGCACGCCGTACCCGGCCTGCCGCGCCCTGGCCCACACCCAGCGCAACCCCCAGGAGGCCAGCAGGATCAGGCCGGGGACGATCACCGGGACCAGCCGCCGCGACGCGAAGGGATGGTCGGGCGTGATGGCCGGGCGCCACAGCGTGGTGACGGTCGCCCATCCGATGATCGCGAGCGGGAGCACCCACAGGAAGCCCCTGCCCACCGCCATGCGCCGCACCAGCAGGGCCGCCGCCACCGTGGCGAGCACCACCAGCGGGACGCCGACGTACCAGATCACCCAGTACAGGGAGTTCTCGTAGTAGAGGCGGCTCACGTCCACCGGGAGCCCGTTGTACCGTTGCGTGGCCCCGATGAACCTCGCGTTGAGCACGTCGTCCGGGATGACGGCCACGCGCCGCACGGTCTGGACCCAGGGACGCACGGCAAGGCCGAGCATCACGAGGACGACCAGCCCCGCCAGGATGTCGGGCAGCCTGCGCGCGGGTCTCCAGGTGCGCACCGCGTTCCAGGAAGCCGGGATGATCTTCGGCCCGAGAACCGCGCCGACCGCCGTCAGGGCCAGCACGAGCCCGCAGATGGCGAGCAGCGGGACGACCGAGTCGGACAGATAGCTGAGATACGGCCGGGCCAGGACGAACGCCGCGACGAACCCGAGGCCGACCCCCACGACCAGTCCGGCCAACAGCGGCGGGCCCATCCGTGCGTACGCCTCGCCCCGGCCGCGCTTGCGGCGCAGCGCGATCAGCAGCCCCGCGTACGCCAGCACGGGCAGCACGTCACGGAGCCCGTCGATCCTGACCAGGACGGCCAGGCCGAACGCCAGTCCCGAGAGTGCCGCCGCGCGCGGCCGGTGACGGGCGTCGAAGGCCAGCGCGACGCCACCGAAGAGCAGGATCAGCGACGGGATCTCGCTGAACGTCGTGCGCGAGGTGTAGAGGATCGGCAGCGCGACCGCGAAGACCAGGG
>JAOPYI010000081.1 GCA_025964675.1 Sphaerisporangium sp.
CACCCCCGCCAGAGATCTTCTGACGGGGGTCTCGTGCCACACCGCCGTAAAGAACGGTCTCGGGTAGACCGCGAGCCCAGATCGGCCGCCTGACCGCGCCACGGCAACGGCCAGGCGGCCAAGGCCCGCCTCGAAGATGAGGCATGAGCGAACCTCGCCGCCCTATCCCCATAGCCTCACGTCACATACGTCGGCCATGAGCGCGGCCGATGGGGTTCGTTCAGCTGCGTGACGATGCCGCCGCCGGTGCGAGGGCAGCGGATTCTGGCACCAGGCACCATGACACGATCGAGAATCCCGCCCCCGGTGATGTCCTCAGTGCAGCGTCGCCCAGAACGCACGCAGGGCCGAGGCGCCACGGGTGGGGTCTTCGGTCATCCACCAGTGGCCGAGTCCACCGAGGACCTCCACCCGCGCCCCTGCTCGGCGAGCGGCGCGACGCCGTTGCTCCTCGGTCCCGACGGCGTGGTCGGCGGTGGCGAGCAGCGCGAGTCCCGGCCGCGCTGCCGCACTCTCCAGCTCCAAGCCGAGCCCGGCCATGCCCGACTTGGCGGCGGACCGGTAGATCGCGAGCACGGCCCGGCCCATAGCCTCGTCCTGCCCGGCGGCGACGCGGGCGGCGACCTGTCGGCCCATGCCCCGTTCGACGAGCACCGCGGCCCGCTCCTCGACGGTCCCGCCGAACCGGGCGGCGACGTCGGCCTCGCCGATGCCCGGCGTCTGCCAACGGCGGGCGAGCTCGTGCCACTCGTACCCGGGGTCGTAGATCCCGAGCACGTCGCTGACCCAGCTGCGGACGAGGTCCGGACGGCTCAGCACGACGTTCACGACGTGGCCGCCGCCCAAGTCGTGGCCCACCAGGTCGACCGGCTCCCCGAAGGCCGCCAGCTCATCGGCGAGCCAGTCCCGGTACTCGCCGAGGGTGGCGCCGAACCCGGCGGGCAGCGGCGCCCCGAACCCGGGCGGCGACAGGCAGAACAGGTCGGATCGGGACTCCAGTTCGGCCAGTAGTGGCTCCCAGACCGCCGCCGTCTCCGGGTTCCCGTGGACGAAGATCACGGGCATCGGGCTCAGACCGCGATCGGCATGGTCGGCTGCAGGACCGACTCCACGAGCGCCTCGCTGCGCAGGTGGGAGGCCGCGCGGTAGTCGGGGTCCCGGATCATGTCGGCGAACGCCTGCCGGTTCGGGTAGCGCACCAGCACCACCATGTCCCAGGCCTGCCCGTCCTCGGCGACCAGCGCGCGCCCGCCCTCGCCCAGGTACTCCACGGCCACGCCGTAGCGGGCGTTGACCGAGCCGCCGAGCGCCTCCGCGTAGCGCTGGTAGCTCTTGCGGCCGCCGTCTGGTCGGAACCGCAGCAGGTTGAGCATCACCACCGGGCCGCCGGGGTCCTCGGCAAGTAGGACATCCAGGTCACGGTCGTCGATCTCGATCATCGGAACCTCCAGGCGGTGGGAAAACAACGCCCTGACCCTCGCATACTTGTTGGCCGACACGCAAGTTTACTTGCTATGCTCCGGACATGACCACCGCACGCCGCACCCAGCGGGAACGCCGGGACCAGGCCGAGGCCGCACTGCTGAACGCCGCCGCCGAACTGGTCGTCGAGCACGGCGTCCGCTCGCTGATCTTGGCCCGGGTCGGGGAACGGGCCGGCTACAGCCGGGGCATCGTCACGCACCACTTCGGCTCCAAGCAGGCACTGCTCGAACGCCTCGCCCGCGCCACGCAGGCCGGGTTCGTGCCAGGCCTGGGAGGCCTGCCGCCCGGGCTGGACCGTCTCCTGCGGCTGATCGACGGCTACGTCGGCGCACTGGGGCAAGTCGGCGTGCTCAACCGGGCCTTCCTGCTTCTGTGGGCCGAGGCGGCCACGGCGTCGGAGCTGGCGCCGATCTTCCGCGAGCGGGACGACGCCTTCCGCGCCGACCTGCGCGACGACGTCCATGCCGGCATCGCGGACGGCACCATCCGCCCCGACCTCATCCCGGCCGAGGTCGCGGTCGCGGTCGTCGGGCAGCTCCGCGGGATCGGGCTGCAGCGGCTGCTCGACCCGCAGGCCGTCGACACCGAACGGCTGCGCCACACCGTCACCGAGCACTGGCGCCGGGCGCTTAGAACTCCTACAAGAATGATCTTGGAATAGGTTGATCTTGGGGTTGTCGCTCAGGTCGTGAGAAAGGGGCAGCAGCCTCCGTGAGTCGTGCCCGATGAGGTACAAGGCGGATCGAATCATTGCTGCCGGCCGTGCCCCGCCGCGCTGATCACCCCGGCCGTAGGGCCGCGGTGCGGGTTCCGCCGAACGCGCTGTCATCAGCATGAGCGGAGTGCGCCGCGAGGCGCTTCGTCATATCCCCGGTTCAGCCGGGAAAGATTGGAGGGATGTCTTTTGGGTCTGATCAGACGGGCCAACTACTTCAACACGCCGACCATGCTGGTCAACTCGGGAAACGTACGGTTTGGTCCGTGATCATGGTGGTTCTGGTCGTGATCATGGCGTTCGCGGTCGTTGTTCCTTCCTTGTCCCGGCCGTGGTTGGAGTAGAACGGTGTCCATGCAGCCGCGGCCGTGGCCAGAGCCCGCTCCTGAGGTTTCGGGTGCGATCGCCGCTATGTATCGCGGGCGCGGGCGTGAGGTCCCGCTTGCTGTGGCCGTCCGTGACGAGCTGGGTGAGTTGTTCGCTGATGAGGAGTTCGCCACGGCGTTCGGGGCCGAGGGGAAGCCGGGCTGGTCCCCGGGACGGCTGGCGTTGATCACGGTGTTGCAGCGGGTGGAGAACCTGACCGACCGGCAGGCCGCCGATGCGGTTCGCAGGGATCTGACCTGGAAGTACGCGCTGGGGCTGGGTTGGATAACGGCGGCTTCGATCACAGCGTGCTCAGTGAGTTCCGGTCCCGGGTAATCGAGCACAGTATGGAGGAGCGGGTCTTGGACCTCCTGCTGGAGGCGCTCCCGGACAGGGGTCTGGTCGCCGTTAGTAGCAACCATGCGCGCCGGGCATCCGAGCAGATCAAGCCCGCTGTCGGCAGGCGAGCGGCTTACACTCGTCGATATGAATGTCATGGAGCTGCGCCACCTAGTGGATCAGTTGCCGGAGGCGGAACTGCGGCCGGCTCTTGAGCTGATCCGTGGTCGCTTGGAAGAGCATGAGCCTGGTGAGCGGGAACTCCCGTTCTTCTCGTCTTTCGAGGCTGCTCCTGATCTTGCCGAGCGGCACGAATAGATACTCCGTTCCGAGTGGGGCCACGTGCTCCTGTGTGACACGGGTGTCCTTCTCGCCGCTGGCAACGTGAAGGACCAACATCATCGAGCTTGTCTGAAGCTCCTCCGGCAGGGCTCATGGTCCGCTGCTTGTGCCGTTACCGGTGATAGGCGAGGTGGGTTACCTTCTTGACTCCCGCGTGGGTCCACATGCAAGCGTTTCACTGAGTGGCCACCCGACCGTGGACCTTTGCGGAATAGAACTCACGCCGCACGATGCCCCGGGAGCACCAGGCCCGGGGCATCGTTGCGGCTAGCCTTCACCGTCAAGCGTGGGTGAGTCGACGAGCTATGCCGGTTGCGGGGCAGGCCTTGCCAGGCGTCTTGTTGCTGGTGGCGTTACTGGTCGAGTTGCCGGTCGAGCGCGACGGCCTGGGCGATGTAGTCCCGAAGCGCGACAAGGTTGATGTCTTCGGCCTTCTTGAGCTTGATGTGCCGGGTTCTCTTCCCGACCCCTTCCAGAAGGCCGTGATCGTCTGTGAATTCGGCACCGCGGTCGAAGGCGAAAGTGATGTGGGTCTTGGCCGCACTGATGATCGCCAGGTTCTTGGCGCGCTTCCAGACAGGCGAGCCGTAGGCGATCGACTCGTCGGCGTCGGGGGCGCACTCCCTCATGAGCTCGCGGAGGGTGGCGACGATGGGCTGGTGGGCGGGCGCGACCTTGGCCTGGATGTAGTCGTCGACGGCTTGGCTTGTCATGGGCATCTCTTTTCGTTTCGTTCCGGATGGATTTGTCGGCGAGGAAGGCAAAGGAACGAGGGGTGCGGGCAGCGGTGGGCTGGGAGACAGGTTTGGTGTTGTGGTCGTGATCCTATTCAGGCAATGCGGAGCCCATCCATGAGTGACTAATCCGAAAATCGGACAGTAGTTGGGCAGGCTGCGGCGCACCTCGGACGGAGTGGCCCGTCGGGTCGTGAGATTGGTGGATCAAGCCGCGGGCTCGAGTGTTACGCGGTAGCGGAGGGCTTCGAGTTGGCGGACGTGGTTGCGTTTCTTGCGTTCGGGGGCGATGCGGTTGTCGTAGAAGTCGGGACCCAGGTCGATGAAGTGGGCCTTGGGATCGCAGAGAAGCTCGGGACGCGGGTGCAGCACACCAGCTCGGCCTTACCGATGTCCGAGGACTAACTGAGCGAAAGATCCCGCGCTGCCCGGGGGGAACTGCTGCCTGTTTCTCTACCGGCTGACGGCCCGCAGGACGGAGTCGGCGATGGTCGCGGCGTGCTTGTCCCGATCGGTGTGGATGGCGGCGCGTTGCGTTCCGGGGGTGAGCACGATGAGCCGCAGGACGCCGCCCATGATGGCGTCGACGATCAGGTCGGGGGAGGCGCCCGGGGGGAGCTCGCCGCGGTCGAGGGCGGCCTGGACGATGCAGCGACCGCCGGTGAAGCGCGCTTGGACGATGTTCTGGACCATCTCTTCGAAGTGCGCGGGGTACTGGCCCGCCTCGATGAGGACGCGTGGCAGGACCATAGCCTTGGGGCCGACGTACATGGCGATGACCTGGCCGGCCATGGCAGTGAGGCAGCCGCGCAGGTCGTTCGGGTTCAGCGGCTCTTCCGGTCGTTCGGCGAGCCGTTCGAGGGCGGCCAGGAGCAGGTCCTCCTTGGTGGGCCAGCGGCGGTAGAGGGCGGCCTTGCCGACGGGTGCGCGGCGGGCGACCGCGTCGAAGGTGAATCCGGCCCAGCCGACCTCTCCGTACACGGTGAGGGCGGCGGTGAGCACCCGCTTCTCGATGCCCGGGTCCGCTGGCCGTCCCCGCATCAGCATCGGGTCATCCCTTCAGTCTGTACCGGATGGGCAGGTGTTTGAGGCCGCCGACGAAGGTGGTGGCCGTCCACTCGGGCTTTCCGGCGAGCTCGATGGATTCCAGGCGGGGCAGGAGTTCGGCGAACAGGGCGCGGGTCTCCATGCGGGCCAGGGCCGCGCCGAGGCAGAAGTGGACGCCGAACCCGAACGCGAGGTGTTTGTTGGGGTCGCGGCCCACGTCGAAGCGGAACGGGTCGGTGAAGACGGCCTCGTCGCGGTTCGCGGAGGGGTAGGACAGCAGCACCGCCTCGCCCTCCTTGATGGCGACCCCGCTCACCTGGGTGTCGGCGGTCGCGGTGCGCATGAACTCCTTGACCGGGGTGACCCAGCGGATCATCTCGTCGACCGCGGTCGGCAGCAGGGTGGGGTCGGCCTGCAGCCGGGCAAGTTCGTCGGGGTGCTCGATGAGGGCGTGCAGGCCGCCGGCGATGGTGGAGCTGGTGGTGTCGTGGCCGGCGGTGGCGATGATGACGTAGTAGGAGGCGGTGTCGAAGTCCGACAGGAGTTCCCCGTCGACGCGGGCGTTGGCGATGGCCGAGGCCAGGTCGTCGGTGGGGATGGCCCTGCGGGCGTTCGTCAGGTCCTGGAAGTAGGTGAAGAAGTCGAGCAGTGTCGCCATCAGGTCGTCCGGGGTGGTGCCGCGCCGCAGCTCCTCGTCGTCGCCGCCGAACAGCTCCTGAGTGAGCTTGAGCAGCCGCGGGAAGTCCGATTCGGGCAGGCCGAGCAGCGACAGGATCACATACAGCGGGTACTGCACGGCGACTTGAGCTGCGAAGTCGCACTCTCCGCCGTACTCGCTCATCCGGTCCACATAGTGCCGGGCGAGCTCTTCGACGCGCTTCTCCATTCCCCGCATGGCCCTGGGCTTGAACCAGTCGGCGCCGATCGCCCGAACCACCCGGTGCTGCGGATCGTCGATGTGGATGAGCGTCCGCAGGCCGATGCCGTCGGCTTCACGCTGCCGCTGCCGGGCGTCCAGCTCGGCGGTCTGCAGCAACGGCCGGGGAGCGTTGTGGAAGAGCGTGTGGTTCCGCTCGATCTCCATGATGTCGGCGTGCCGGGTGACGGCCCAGAACGGGTTGAACCCCGCCGCTTCCACCCAGTGCACCGGGTCGTCGCGGCGTAACACGCCAAGCGCCTCGTGCAGGCGGGCTTCGTCGGAGTACGCGGTCGGGTCGGTGAGGGCCAGTCCCGCCTCGGTCACGGTCATGAACAACGACTCCTCCATGGTTCACTCCTCACCGATCGCCCAGCCGGTGGCATGGGTGTGGCCGATATCTTTCAGACAAAGTTCGTCTGAATATTGGCACACTAGAATAAAGTTCGGATCGAGGCAAGGAGTCAGCGCACGCCCGTGTTTGAAACTCGGGGTCCACGCGGAGGCTCCTGCCTCCGCCGCCCAAGCACAGGCCACTACGTACAGCACCCCGCGACACCGCTTCCACACGCATGTCGTGTCAGGCAAAGCCGAGCCGATCCATGACATGGCCCCCCCGCTGAGCCGGTGATCGGCTCCAGCAGGGGTGGAAGGTCACCGGGAATGACGAGCCGAGGACCTTCTCACCCCGAGCAGAGCTGGGAGCTAAGGATGTCGTACGACCAGCGCTCCCACTGGTCGGGCGACCAGCCGCGGTCGTGTCTCCTTGGCCTTCCGAGCCCGCTTGTCCTCGCTCTTGACCTGACTCATGGCTATAGCTTATCTCTAGATATCGACTATAGAGTTCAACTCTAGTGACGGTCGCCACCTGAGCGCCCGTCAAACGAACCGCAGGAGGAGAACCCATGCAGGCCATTGCCAACACTCAGCACGCGGAAGCGTGGAACGGCTGGGAAGGCGCCAACTGGGCGCAGAATCCCGACCCTTACAACGCGATAGTCGCCGCCTTCAACGACGACTTCTTCCGCGTCGCCGCGATCGATGAGGGCGACCGCGTGCTCGACATCGGCTGCGGTACGGGCCAGATCACGCTGGTGGCCGCACGCCAGGCGTCCCGAGGGCACGTCGTCGGCGTCGACATCTCGGCGCCGATGCTGGAACGCGCCCGCGCCGACGCGGCCGAGCAGGGCATCGCCAACGTCAGGTTCGAGCAGGGGGACGCCCAGGTCCATCCCTTTCCCGACGGCGGCTTCGACGTCGCGATCAGCCGTGGAGGGGTGATGTTCTTCGGTGACCTGGTGGCCGCGTTCGCCAACATCCGCCGAGGGCTGCGGCCAGGTGGGCGGCTCGCGTTCATGGGCCCGCAGGGCGGCACCCCCGACAGTGACTACGCCCGCGCAACCGCGGCGCTGAAGCCGCTGATGCGCGGGCCCTCGCCCGCCGCGCGGGGGATGGGATCCCTGGTCGACTCAGCCCGCATCCATGAGGTGCTCGGTGAGGCAGGGTTCGCCGACGTGAGCGTCACTCCCGTCGGTGCGCTCATGGACTACGGCCGCGACGCCGCCGACGCGGCGGAGTTCATTCTCAGTCAGGGACCGGTCCGCTTCAACCTCGAAGGGGTCGACCAGGCCGTCGTCGAACGGGCGCGGGAGGAACTGCGGGCGGGGCTCGGGGCGTACGAGACCTCGGAGGGGGTCCGCATCCCCGGCGCCGTCTGGCTGGTGAGCGCCACCCGCCCCTGAGCGTTGAGCACGGCTCTGCGCCACCCGGCGGTGCGACTCGCCGTCCGGCGGGCACGCGTTCTGGGGGGGCACCGGGGATTGACCGAGCGGAAAAGGGAACGCCTCGGAGCATCTACCCAACTACGCCAGGCTCCGTGGGGGTACCGCGCCCGGAGGGGAACACGAGGCCGTGATCCTCCCAGTCCGGCCAGCGGTCCGGTGCGATGTGACGCGAGTTGTTGTGCGCGATGTGCAGGCCGCCGTGAGTCGTGTCCCAGGAGCGCTCCATTGAGATGACGAATGCCTACACACGATCATGGAGGCGGACTTCGGAAGTGAGGAGGGGCGGACAGTCGTTGGCGCCAACGACTGTCCAAATCATCAACCCCTGATCTTGCTTACTTCGCTAACGCAGCCTCAACACCGTGATTTCACAGCGGGGCGGAATCAGCCGCCGATTCCGCCGCGGGACCGGTCTCCGTCTTGTGGCCGCCGGAAACGATCTGGCAGGGAGCCACGGGGCCGGTCGCGACCTTGAACTTGGCGCTGGCCATGGTGCCCCGCTTGTCCTCCTCATACCACAGGGTGTAGACCAAGGTCTGGCCGGGCTTGAGCTGCTCTGGATGCAGTCTCCAGAATGTGTCCTCGCCTTCAGCGGGAGGTTCGGTCGTCAGTAGCTTCGAATTGTCGGGCGCGTATTCGGCTCGAGGCTCCTTGCACTGCTTGCCGCTCGGCAGGAAGGTCACCACGGATTCCACGTCGAAGCTACGCAACTTGCCTTCGATGACCTCCGGGTGTCTGTAATCCCTGACGTAGATCTTGATCGAGCCGTCGGGCTCGCGTTCGACCGCGTTCGCCGCGACGCTGCCCTGCCCCGACAGCACGGGGATGCCCACCGCCAGTAAAAGAGCGGCCCCCGTGGCGGCGACGGCTAGGGTCGGCCACCGGCGCTCGCGGAAAGTGCGCACGAACGGATGCGATCCATCCCGATTGACTTCCATGATGAGGTGAGTCCTTCGAAGCGAGTGATGGGCGGCGGGAAGGTCACGCTCTGGCGGAATTCTGTGATCGGTCACAGTTCCTCCCTCTTCCTGAGCGCCGTTTGGCGCTCACTCCGTCTGTGTCCTGACTCGGTTTCGAGTTCCACTCCTGAAAGCTTTTTCATACGGGCTCGCGCACGGGAAAGCCGGGATCGTACGGTTCCGACGGGTATGTTCAGCGCCACGGCCGCATCCTCGTAACTCAGCTCGGACCAGACGCACAACGTCAAAACTTCCTGGTCGGCGCGCGGCAGCCGATTCAACACCGCCAGGATTTCGCGCATCTGCCGTTCGTCGTCGATCCGCCCTACGACTTCCTCAGCCAGATCGACGACCGAGTCCATGGGTGGCAGCCGGCCAACGGCCGCCTGGTGACGGCGCAGCCACCGATACCGGTTACGCAAGGCGTTGTTGGCCACCCCGAGCAGCCAGGGCAGCAGAGAGTCACTGCTGATCCGCACCTGGCTGCGTCGCCGCCACGCCTCCAGGAACACCACCGAGGTCAGATCTTCGGCGGCAGACCAGTCCGCGGTGCGCCGGAAGCAATGGTTGTAGACGCTGCGGGCATGCCGGTCGAACAAGGTCCCGAAGGCCCCGCCGTCGCCGCCGGCCGCGCGCGACCACAACTCGAGATCTGTATCCACACCCAGTCTGTGTCCGTACGTCCGGGAGAGTTCCCAGGGATTCTTCACCATCGTGTGGCTTTGCAGAGGAGCCTGGCCGCGTTCGCTGGTCAACTGCTACAGCTGGCCGTGCCCCCATCTTGGCCACAGAGGACCGCGCCCCCCGCTCTGTTCCCGGTAAACCGAAGATGTGTGTTCCTCGGACCGATCACCTGCGATCGCCCAGATCCGCCTTGAGGATGGGTTGCGGCATGGCGGCGCTCGACCGGGTGGCGCAGACTTCGAGTAGCGCCGCCCAAATAGTCGATATCTTCGTCGTGTCCCCCGGGCGATGGAGTCGGGGGCCGGCCGGAACGGTAAGAATCTGGTAATTCGCCGCCTGGAGATCGAGGGCGGTGGCGAGATCCCAGCCGTAGTCGCCGGGCAGCGTCGCCAGCGGCAGCGGGAAGGGCATGGGGTAGCCGGCCAGGCCCGACAGAAGCGCCGCCGGAGAAAGGCCGCCCGAATTGAGGCCACACTCCATCAGTAGCCGGGGCAGCAGGCTGCCCGCCCGGCCGGGTCGATTCCACTCTCCGCGGACGGGAGCGACGACGGCCAGGTCCGCCATCTGCTGGAGAAGGTCGGCATCGAGGGCCCAGAGGTCGGCGTCCGACGTGAGCACGGCATCATGACCGTACCGCTCCGCGTAGCGGATACCCGCCTTCACGGCGTCCCCCTTTCCAGGAAGGCTCGTGATGACCATGGCTCCCGCATCGCGGGCGCGGTCAGCGGTCCTGTCCTGGCTGCCGTTCTCCACCACGATGACCTGCTGTGCGCCCGCTCGCTGCCCGCACCGGACCACATGCTCGACATCCCGTTCCGCGTCGCGCGCTGGCACGACCAAGCTCCAAGTAACCATTTTTGATTTGGGCTGCCTTCATGCGCGGGGGAGCTTCCAGAAGACTTCGTATCCGGCCATCTCCGGCCGTGTCGGCGCTCGTCCAAAATGCTCTCTGAGCGTTGGGAACTCGGTGGTGTAAAGGCGCAACGCGTGCAGTTTCGCGTCGAGCTCTTCTGGTGTCAGTGCCACGACGCTCCTCGACAAAGGCTTGTGAGCGACGCCCAGGTCTGACAGCGCCCGGTCAACGAGCTGGTCCGCGGTGGGGTTCTCTCGTCCGCTGATCCAACTCGGCAGCCCTTGCCGGACAAAGTATGGGCTGTCTGCGAACAGGTGAAGCTCGTGTACCTCTCTGGCGAGCTGCAGCACGGCTCGGCTCAGGTCCCTGTGATCCGGATGCCGCCCTATGCCGGCGGGGCCGTACACAGTCGTCTCTGGACCGACATGGAGCCGAATGGCGTCCAGAATCACGTCGGTTTCCGTCCCGATTGCCGAGGCACCTGCGACAACCTGGACGAAGTCTGCGGGACGGGCGGCTATGCGCCGCCGAAGGCCTGCTGCCGCGAAGGCCGAAAACTGCGCTTCGAGCAGGTCAAGGTGCACGGGATCCGCCCCCGCGACCGCGAGTGCCGCTCTGTCGTCGGAGCGGCGCTGTCGTACCCGGGCGGACGACTCTGTGGCGCCATGATGCCTGTCCAGATCTGTGACGAATCCCGGTTCCGGGACCCCCGCAAAGACCGTGATGACTTTGACCGCATGAGTCGAAGAAAGGATATGCCAAGCGCTGAGAACCGCGTCGTCGAGATGAGGGGAGAAAACGGTTACCTCTGATGGTCGCTTCCGGCCGGCAGGCACAAGCCCCTCCACGCTAGAAGACCCGGCCGACTGTGAAGCGAGCGGAATATTGTGGATCGCCGAAGGTGTCCGGTTCGGCGAGCAACGCCCGCACGACGTCGGACTGTGCCACCGCGTGCTGTATCGCCATCCTCGTGCCGGACCGAATGCTGTGCACGACCTTGCCTATGGTCTCGTGACCAGCGATCCCGCCGTAGTGTGCGACCTCGGGCTGATAGCGGGACTCGGGAGGTTGTGGCACGATCCTCGCGGGACGGTCCCCGTACGGCAGGTCCGCGACCACCAGGTCGTAATCGCCGGGTGGGACCCCGTCCGCCACGACGAATTGGACATCCAGCCGTAGTCGTGCCGCGTTCTCGCGGGCAACGTCGACCGCCTCGGCGGAGACGTCCGAGCCGGTCACCGCCAGATCGGGTCGTTCGCTCTTTATCGACAGGGCGATCGGCCCCGCCCCCGTACCGACGTCGTGTACGCGTGCCCCAAAGGGCAACCTAAGCGCGATATCCACGAGCTGCCCGCTCTGGGCGTGAGGCACCAGCACCCGGGGATCGATAGCGAGGATGAGGCCTCTGTAGCTGCACTGCCCCGTTATGTACGCGAGCGGCTCGCGGTCCCGCCTTCGCCGGGTGTGCGCTGCTATCTGCGCTCTCGCTGGTTCTGAGATGGGCTCAGCGCGGTGGTCCTGGATGCGGGAAGAATCGAAGCCGAGGACCGCGGCGACGATCTCCTCCGCATCCGCTTGAGGGTTGTCACAGTCGGCGGCGGCAAGGATCTCCGCCGCATGGTCGACCACAGTCCCGACAGTGTGCACCCATGGCATCACCTACGCCGAGCCGGGGCCAGATGATCGCACGTCGCCATAGTTCACCCCGACTGCCGTTCCACCCTCGGAGGCGGTCACCGAACCAATGGTGTTGTCACCTTGATGACCCGCGCCACCTGCACCGGCAGTGGGAGGGGAGGCCGGATCCGTTGTCCGCAGCGCCACCCACGCGGTGGCGAGTGCTCCGGCGAGGAGTGCACCCACGAACGAGAGCCACCCCCAGAGAGGCGTATCCCAGATCTTGCCACCGGCCACACCGCCCACGCCGGCGGCTATGAAGGTCACGGAGCCGCCCACCGCTGTCACCCAGCGTCTCGACATGCCGCCCCCTTTGTCGCGGGAAACAAATTTATGGTACGGGCCGTGTACTGCCGCCGACAATGACTCTTGTACCGGTGTCCTCGCCAGAGGGTCTCCATTCGATGATCGCGCCATCGTCGCCCGCGGATACGAGCACGTGGGTGCCATCGATCCGCGGCACGACCGCCAGCGCGCTCACGCCGCCGGTGTGGCCGGTGAGGGTGGCGACCGAGCCGGCGGTCTCGGGGTCCCACAGCCGCACCGTGCGATCGCTGCTCGCGGAGGCGACTAGGGGTGTGCCGTCCGTCCGTGGAACCAGCACCAGCGCGCTGATGCCGCCGGTGTGGCCGGTGAGGGTGGCAGCCGGGCCGGTTGACTCGGGGTCCCACAGCCGGACCGTGCGGTCCTCGCCCGCGGAGGCGAGGAGGTAGGTGCCGTCTGTCGTCGGAACGATCGCCAGCGCGTTGATCACGCCGGTGTGGCCGGTCAGCGTGGCGACCAGGCCGGCGGATTCTGGGTCCCAGAGCCGTATCGACCTGTCGATGCCGGCGGAGGCGAGCAGGTGGGTGCCGTCGACCCGCGGCACCGCCGCCAGCGCGTTCACCCTGCTGGTGTGGCCGGTCAGCGTGGCGGCCGGGCCGGTCGACTCGGGGTCCCACAGCCGGACCGTGCGGTCGTCGCCGGCCGAGGCGAGCAGGTGGGCGCCATCCACCCGTGGCACCACCGCGAGTGCGCGGACCTTGCCGGTGTGGCCGGTCAGCGTGGCGACCAGGTCGACGGACTCCGGGTCCCACAGCCGCACCGTGCGATCACTGCTGGCGGAGGCGAGCAGGTGGGTGCCGTCGACCCGTGGCACCACCGCCAGCGCGTTGAGCCCGTCGGTGTGGCCGGTCAGCGTGGCGACCAGGTCGATCGATTCGGGGTCCCAGAGCCGTACCGACCTGTCGATGCCGGCGGAGGCGAGCAGGTGGGTGCCGTCGACCCGTGGCACCACCGCCAGCGCGTTCACCCTGCTGGTGTGGCCGGTCAGCGTGGCGACCGGACGGGCGGACTCGAGGTCCCACAACCGGACGGTACGGTCGGCGCCGGCGGAGGCGAGCAGGTACGTGTCGTCAACCCGCGGCACGACCGCCAGTGCGTTGATCCCGTCGGTGTGCCCGGTGAGGGTGGCGACCGGGCCGGGGGAGCCGGGATCCCACAACCGGACGGTGCGGTCGGCGCCGGCGGAGGCGAGCAGGTGGGTACCATCCGTCCGCGGCACCGCCGTCAGCACGTTGACCCTGCCGGTGTGGCCGGTCAGTGTGGCGACCAGGCTGGCGGATTCGGGGTCCCAGAGCCGTACCGACCTGTCGATGCCTGCGGAGGCGAGCAGGTGGGTACCATCCGCCCGTGGCACGATCGCCAGCGCGCTGACCCCGCCGGTGTGGCCGGTGAGGGTGGCGACGGGGGCGACGGACTCGGGATCCCACAACCGGATCGTGCGGTCCTCGCCTGCGGACGCGAGCAGGTAGGTGCCGTCCGTACGGGGGACCAGCACCAGCGCGCTGACCCCGCCGGTGTGTCCGGTGAGGGTGGCGACAGGGCCGACGGACTCGGGATCCCACAACCGGACCGTGCGATCGTCGCCCGCGGACGCGAGCAGGTACGTGCCATCGACCCGTGGCACCATCACCAGCCCCGTCACCCAGTTGGTGTGGCCGGAAAGAACGCGGTGGCTGGTCCCGGACCATGCCGCGGCGGAGGGACACCAGGGGAGCGGGAGCCGCGCGCGGACGGAGTGGGCAAGCCCGGTTGCCCGGAGTTTGTGGGCGGAGACACACAGCCAGCGCAGCTGATCGTCGTGCTCACCGCCCCACGAGTTCGAGGCCAGCTCCAACGCGGCCACCGCGGTCAGCCCGGTCCGGGTGGTCAACCGCCGCCGCAGCCGCAGCAGCGTCGGCACACCGGCCAGCAGCAGAAACTCCGGATCCTCAGCCAGTTCGTCCAGCCGCCGGCATGCGGCGGCATGCTCGGCCAGATGCGCCCGGAGGTAGCGATCCGCCCGCGGCCAGACGCGGTCGTGAAGGCTTCCCGCGGGTGTCAGGGCCGTGGTGATCCGGTCGTGCGCCGCCCGGCTCGCCGCCGCGAGTTCATAGGCCAGGCCCCGCAACCCGTCATCGCGCGTCTCCGCTGACAGCCGTCCCTCGCACAGGTCCCGCAGGCTCTGGTGCCGGATGGTATACACGTCAGGGTCGCCGCCGGGCCTCACCGCGAGGAACGGCTTGAACGGCCCACCCAGCAAGGTGCGGGCGACCGGAACGGGCACGCCGGCCCAGCCGGCGAGGACCGCGGCGGGTTGGGCGTCCCGGACCGCACCGACCGTCATCAGCATCGGCAGACCGGCGGTGTCCCAGCGGTCACCAAGCTGCGCCTGCCAGCGAGCGATGTTGTCGGCATAGTAGCCCGCCAACCCGTCCGGGAGCCGGTCGACCTCCGCCGGTGACCGGTCCTGATCACGGATCTGGTCCAGCACCGACACCGCGTAGATCCACACCCCGGCCGAGCGGTCCACCAGCGTCTGGCGAAACCTTTCCCGGTCTATCCCCGCGTCCGCCAACGCGCCCGCCACCGCGGGATCCCCCACGGTAACCCGGTCCAGATGCTCCAGCAGGTCGGTCCGGTTGGACTGGCTCTCCACATCGATCCGGGCCACCTCGACCCCGAGCCGCCGCGGGATCGCCACGCCGGGTCGGCTCGTCGCCACTACCACCGTGCCGGCCGGGAGGCTCGTCGGCAGTCCGAAGGGCATCTGTCCCGGTTCCGGAGGCGGCGCCTCGTCCAGCCCGTCCACCACCAGCACCACTGGAACACCCGGCTCGGTCTCGTCCCGGCGCCGGGCCGCCTCACACAGACAGTTGTAGAGGAACTTGGTCGTGTCATGCTCGGCCGGGAGCACCCCGTCCGGTGCCATCGCGGTCAGGCCCCAGCGGGCGATCAACTGGGCGGCCAGGTTCGTCCGGGTCCCCTCCGGGCTGACGACCCCGAGTCGGGTCGCATGCGTGGGCCATCCCCGGGTGAACGCGAGGAAGGCCGCCAGCGCGGACTTTCCCATCCCCGCCTCGGCCTCGACAAGCAGATAAGCGCCGCGCCCACGTGCGACACACCGACCGATGAACGTGTCGATCCGCGTGAGCAGCCAACCGCGACCCGTGAACATCCCCAGCGCATCGGCGGGATCCGCGGGATTTCGCAGCCGAAGATCACCGGGAAGCGGATCCAACGCCACCGTGGCGTCACGCAGCCTGGTGAACTGACCATGGAAGAACAGCTGCTGAACGGTGCCGTAGTTGACCCCGACCGCCACGCCCCGGTCGGACGCCGTCACCGATCCGACATCGACATCGCGGGCCACGGCGGTCACTCGTCCGGCACGGTGAAGTCCGCCCCCGCGGTGGTGAACATAATCTCCAGCGGCCCTTCGCCGGCCCGGTCAAAGGTCACGTCGACGCGCACGGCGATTCCCCACAGGACCGGCGGGTTGGCGCCGTCCGCTCCGGCGACGGGCCACCGGGAGACGCCGAGCCGCATGTTGGACTGCACCACCGCTTCGGTATCGATATCGGCAGGATCGGCATCAGCGTAATCTGGCGGCAGGCTCCCGTCGTGCGGCGCATCATCAGGCTCCTCCACGTCCGCGACAAACGTGGTATTTGGTCCGTCGTTCACGGTGATGCGCGTCGGTCGGGCTCCGCTCGCGCGCCAGAGCACGTAGACCATGCGGAGCAGGGAACGGAAATTCGTGCCGGTATCCCGACCCAGTTTCACGGTTGGGGTCGGTATCGCGAATATCAGCGCGCAGATATCGCCTGGCCGGCCACGTAACAACGTGCCCTGATGGTCTTTGATCACCGTGATGTCTGCGTCGGTATCGCCTAACAGCACCGCAGCCGAGCTGCCGTGCACGGCCATCCCCTGAAGCGCCATCCTCGCCCTCTCGATCACCTATTCCCCGTTACATGCTACTCAGGTTGAACTCCTGGCGCCGGTGCATAGTGACGGTCACGTGGCGCCGAGTTCCTCAGCTGAGGGACGTCGCCCACAGCTCGCGATCCTCGCCGTCGCTGATGGGTGGACACCATGATCACTAAGGCTGAGGTTTACCGCGTATACCTGGACGGTGTACGGTGTATACGTGAGTACATCCAAGACAGCGGAAAGGCTCGCCGAGGCGGCGCGGATCATCCTCGTTAACGAGGGGGCCGAAGCCGTGACCATGCGGCGGGTGGCGGAGGTGGTCGGCGTCACGGCCATGGCGATCTACAAGCATTATCCGAATCGTGAGGCGCTCCTTGGTGCCGTGGCGGACAGGACTTTCCAGGAACTGGCACAAGGCTGGGGAACGCGTGTCTCGGATGGTGATTGGGAGACCCGCGCGTTCGGCCTACTGGACGACTTCCTCGACTTTGCCCTGGGTAGCCCACACTTGTACACATTTCTGATGACCGATCGGCGTGAACGGGCCCGGCGGTTCCCCGACGACTTCAAGGACGGCGGGTCCCCTGCCTTCACCCCGCTGGTCGAGATCGTCGAAGAAGGCATGCGCGTGGGGCTGCTACGCCCGGACGACCCTTTAGAGGTCACGTTGACGTTGACAGCGGCCGTCCAGGGCCTCGTGCATCTCTATCTTGGCGGCCGCATCGGCCTTCCCGAAGACGAGTTCCGAGCTCTGTGTATTCGCACGACAAGGAGGATTCTTGATGGTGTCCGAGCTTGAGCGAACGCAGGACGAGCCGAACACCACGCCCCGTCGTACAGATGAGAGGCCGCACCGCAGTCGCTGGAAAAGAGGCATGTGGATCGCGGTCGTCATGGTCCTCGTCATCCTCATCGGCGGGACGGGATACGGTGCCTGGTTCGGCAGTGATCAGGCGATCAAGGTTCAGCATTGGGGAGCAGGCGCTGACATGGTGCTGGGTGCCCAGAACGGCACTGTGACACTGACGGACTCGCCGGATACACGCAAGCCCGGGACGTATTGGCTGGAGTGGGGCGGTGCCAACACGATGCTCGGTGATGTCGTGTCACAGGCCCCCGGCCGTGTGACACGCAAGATGCTCGGCGGCGTCACCCCGTCCATCGGTACCCCTGGCAGCATCAACACGGTTCCCCCCGGTGACCCCAAGGTCGCCTGGGGTCTGAACTACTCCGAGATCATGGTTCCAACAGAGCTCGGCCCGGCCCCTGCGTGGTACGTCCCCGGCGATGGTTCAACCTGGTTTGTCGCCATCCACGGGCAGAACGGACGACGCAAGGCAGCGCAGAAGGTGCTCCCGGTCGTACACCGGCTCGGCATGCCGTTCCTCGACATCAGCTACCGCAACGACGAGGGCGCCCCGGCCTCACCCGACGGGCTCATCCACCTGGGCGATTCCGAGTGGCGCGACCTCGAGGCCGCCATCCGCACGGCGCAGGGCATGGGAGCGCGACGCATCGTCCTGTACGGCACATCCATGGGAGGCGTCATCGTTGGCCAGTTCCTGGCCCGGTCGCCGCTGGCGAACGTCGTCTCCGCAGTGATCATGGACGCGCCCCCGTACGACTGGGAACGGGTTAGCGAATGGAACGCCAGGCAGTTCCACATGCCCGCCGTCGCCGGTTGGATGGCCAGTCGCGTCGTGGAATGGCGGACGGGGATCGACATGGACAAACTCAACCTGATCACCCATCCGCCCGCCGTGAAGCCGCCCATGCTCCTGATCCACACCGATGTCGACACCCAGGCTCCGGTGCAGGCGTCGCGTGACCTCGCCGCCGCGGGCAAGCGCCTGAACTGGAAGATCCAGTACGAAGAGTTCACCGGCGGCGGCCACACCGAGGCGTGGAATCTGAATCGCCCAAGATATGACCGGCTCGTGCACGAATTTCTGACCCCATTTGGTACGGCTGCCGCCTCGCGTCACGACACCGGATGACGGTTGGCCTTCTCAGCCGGGACCGGTCAGGTCAGGGCGGCGGCGACCCGCCGGCGGAGCAGGGCTTCATGGCCGGGGTCGGTGCACAGCCTCATCGTCAGCCCCGTGTCGGCGGCGTCGGCCAGGACGGCGAGCAAGGTGGCGAGCTGTTCGGGCGGCTCGGCGCTGAGCAGTTCTTCGGCGTGCTCCACGATCAGGGCCACGTTCCTGGTACGGGTCGCGTCGCGCAGGGAGTCGGCGAATGCGTCCCAATTGCGGCCGAAGTACCCGGGGAAGTGCAGAACCCGCGCCGCCTCCTCGAAGAAGGCGGCGCGGGTCCGGCATGCGCGCCCGTCGACGACCGCCGGTGCTGGGCTGTTGGACACCGTCAGCCATTCCGGCAGCGGACGTGCGGCGGATGTCATGGAATTCCTAGAGCCTGTAGAAGTCGGTGTAGTGGTTCGGTGAGAACCAGGTCACGCCGGTGCTGCGGTTGACGACGATCCGGTACGCGTCACGCGAGGCGCCCCGCGCCCGGGAGTAGACGTCGTACTCGTAGTAGGTGGCGCCGCTGGGGAGTTGGCCCTCTCGGTTGTAGAAGCGTCCGCCAGTGTAGTTGTACTTACCGTCCGGCCAGGAGTACCAGCCGCTGGTGGTGGGGTAGCCCTTGGCGGACCAGGTCGCGTCGGCCGAGCGCGCGTCGGAGCAGCGGGAGATGGTGCAGGAGCTGTAGACCGACGCGTTGGCGGGAGTGATGCCGACCACGCCGGTCAGGGAGGTGATGGCGGCGAGCATGACGGTGAGCCGTGCCAGCCAGCCAGGTCGGGGGCGTTGCAGAGTGTGCACGAAGCCTCCTTGCGGGGGAATACGAGACACTCGTCAGGATCACCGTCAAATCAGGTCAAATCAAGGGAAAGATCGCCAAAGGTAGGGTGAACTCTTTGGCACCGAGCCGGTGCGGACATGGCGCTGATGAGTACGCGTCGTGCGGGTCTCGCCTGACGGGCTCATCCCTCGGCGGTCAAGTTCTCGGAGCGGCCGCCGCGGAGAGCTTGTGGACCTTGCTGCCAGATGCCGACGTCCGCTTCGTCCTGAGCGGCATGTTCGCCTGATCCTTTACGGGGTATGAAGTCCTGTTGGCGGATCTTGGAGCGCACCGGCATGCGCATTCGTCGTCATCCTCGGACGTGTCGTCGGGAGTGAGGGTTTCGGTCTCTTCCGGTGCGGGTGTGGCGGCCTTTTTGCGGGTGAGCTTCTTGGCCTGCTTCGGGGTGACCAGGATGACTTGCAGAGTTATATTGCAGACCTTGGCGTGCCTGCACAGGGCATTCTGGATGCTGGTCATTCCGCCTGCGGTGCTGGTCGAGGTGTGCTGGTAGCCGTGATTGTTTGTAGGGCTTTTCACCGAGAAGATGTTGCGGTTGTGAGTGCCGTTGCCGTCATGGGTTCGGATTCCGTCACCCGGCGCGTGTTCCGTTTGGGGGGGATCGGTGTCCGCGCTTGCGGGGAGGGGCGCGATGCCCCCGATGAACGCGGCCGAAATGCCGACAAGGAAGTAAAGGGTCCTTGTCCTGAGTGCTCTGCCGACATGCTGACAAATCATTCTTTGTCGCCCCCTGCTGGATCGGACGAGTCCGGGCAGTCTCCGATCCGGACACCCGCCGTCAGCATACCGTCCATCACGGCGTTGATCACGTTCCCGGTGATCAAGGCACATGTTGTCGTCACCGCGTCATCGCCACAGGTGGATGATAAAGCTCAAAAAGCCCGAAATACATCCGCTTCGGAGGGCTGCGCGATCACATTTTCGCGGGGTCTCCGGGGGGTTCTGCGACATGCGGGTCCCTCGTCACCAGCGGGAGGTCCAGTTCCTCTGGGAGATATTGCAGACGCGATGCTTTTTCTTGCAGAGAGCGACCAGAGTGCTGATAGGCCCGCCGACGCTCGTATTCGACACGACCTGAACGCCGTGGGTGAGCGTGGGGCTGAGCACCGCCGAATAGCTCTTGTTGTACTTGCCGTTTCCGCTGTTCAGGTTGATGGGACCGTGGTCAGCGGCGACGGCGCCCGCCCAGGGGTCCTCGCGCATCGCCACGGTCCCGGCGCTCGCCTGCGCCGACGCGGCGGCGCACGAGATCACGACGACAAGCGCGGTCAGCGCGAGCCGCCTCACACTGACAAGTTTCTCCGCACGGTGACGCGTCATTTCGTGGCGCACCTGCCCCTTCAGGTCAGCGGTGGCGGGCACTTCTTGTCGATCGCACATCAGCGACTTCAGCGTCCATACCCGCGATCGGCCGCCGCTCCCGCTCCGAAGGGATCCAGGATGCAGATGATTACCGACTCTTTGTCGTCAGGACGGACAACAGTCGCGACTCCCGGCGAGCCGTCCTGGCGGAGGCTTATTCCATAATGCTTTTCCCGGGGGAAGTCGGTTTCGCGGCTGCCGGCCGAAGATGTGGGTGGGTAGCGTGGCGTCGTCGACAAGCGAGCCCGAGGTGGGAGTAGGGATGACGGCGACTGTGGAATCACCACATCCGGCACCATTTGATGCGGTCTGCCCGCTGGTGGGGGTGGAAGAGGAGTATCTGGTCGTCGATCCGGTGACGCGGGAGGTGGCACCACATGGGCCGGCGATCGTGGAGCGCGCCGCAGCCGAGCTGGGCGAGCAGGTCGGCACTGAGATCACCCGGTTTCAGGTGGAGGCCAAGACGGCCCCGTGTTCGAGCATCGCCGAGCTGGAGGGGCAGCTCCGGCGGATGCGGGCCGCGGTGGCCGCCGCCGCCCGGGAGGAAGGGCTTGCCCTGGTCGCCTCCGGCACGCCGGTGCTGGGCGAGGCTGTACCACCGCCGATCACCGACCACCCACGGTACGGCGTGGGGATCGCCACCTACCGTGGCCTGCACGACGAGCAGAGTATCTGCGCGGGTCACGTGCACGTGCACCTGCCGGACCGGGAGCGGGCCGTGCTGGTGGGCAACCACCTGCGGCCCTGGCTGCCGGTGCTCGTCGCGTTGATGGCCAACTCGCCGTTCTGGGCCGGCCGCGACACCGGGTACGCGAGCTGGCGGACGCTGTCGTGGGGCAAGTGGCCGGTCGCCGGGCCGCCGCCGTACTTCGCCTCGCTGGCGGAGTTCGACGAGCTGATCGGCGCGCTGACCGAGTCGGGGGCGCTGGTGGATCCCGGCACCATCTTCTGGGACGTCCGGCCGTCGGCGCGGCTGCCCACGATCGAGGTGCGGGTGACCGACGTGCCCGCCACCGCCGAGGAGTCCGCGCTGCTCGCGGCCGTGGTACGGGCGCTGGTGCTGGTGTCGCTGGACAGGGTGGAGCGCGGCGACCCGGGACCTGCCCTGTCGGGCGAGCGGCTGCGCGTGGCGTACTGGCGGGCGGCCCGCGACGGCCTGGACGGCCACGGCGTCGACCCGCTCACCGGCCGTCTGCGGCCGGCAGCCGACCTATTGTCAGTGTTGCTACGGCACATCGAGCCGGCCCTGGAGGGCACCGGCGACCTGGACCTGGTGACCCGGCGGCTGGAGCGGTTGCGCGCGGCCGGCACCGGGGCGGCGCGTCAGCGGGCCGCCCATGACCGGCGTGGGCGGCCCGCTGACGTCGTCGACCACCTGGTGGCGCACCTGCTAGGTGGAGACGACTCAGGACAGCAGGCCTCAGCCGCCGAGGCGCGAGGACAGGAACGCCCGCAGCGGCTGTACGTGCCGGACCGGATCGCGCCACTGGGCCAGTAGGTCTTCCAGCAGGTGCTGTTCGGCGACCTGCTCGCGATGCCGCCACTCCCGGATGACCGGGTGCAGGAAGGCGCTCTCGTGCGCGCGCTCCGGGGTCGGGTGCCGCTGGATCGCGAACACGTCGCCGTAGTCCTGGCGCCCCCATCGCAGGGTGACGGTGTAGTACAGCGGGTGGTCGGCGAACCGGTCGACCGCGTAGTCCTCCGGCAGGTCCATGTAATGCCGGACCTGCCCGGATGCCTCGTCGACGACGTACACGTCGCACAGGTACTCGAACTGCGTCCACAGCGCCGAGCTGTAGTTCACCCGCTCCAGCATGGTGGCGGTGAGCTGGTCTGGGTCGACCGGCAGCACCTCCTGGCCGAGCGGGATCCCGTCGTAGCGTTCGGCGAGGAAGGCGGCCAGGGTGCGCAGGTTGTAGCGGAACCCGTCGATGAAGGCCGAGGACGCGCGCTTGTAGTCGCGGGCCTGCATGAGGGTGCCCGCGAAGTACAGGCCGTCGACGTTCGCCGACTGGAAGTCCGGGCGGATCGCCGGAAGGCGCCCGCTCGGGACCAGCTCGGGCGCGCAGGAGGAGTCGAAGACGCCGGTGTCCATGGTGAAGCCGGTGCACCGCAGCACCGCGTCGTACTCCAGGAGCGCCTGCTCGCCCTCGGCGAGGGTGTAGGTGATCGCGGCATTGAACCGGTCGCCCTCGCGCCAGATGCGGTCGATGCGGCATTCCAGGACGCCGTGCAGGGTCTTGAACCAGTAGCTGTCGAGCAGGGCGCCGTACTGGCCGCGCACGTGGCCGGGGTGCTTACTCGTCCACGCGAGCCGGACCGGGCTCGGGCTGGCCAGATGGATGATGGCGGCGTGCCCCAGCATGGCCTGGGCGGTCTCGAACGCCGAGTTGCCCTTGCCGATGATCAGCACGCGCTTGTCGGTGAAATCCTCTACGGAGACCGGGATGTCCTCGTATCCCACCGCCAGCTCGATCCCGGGGATGTCGGGAACGTACGGCCCGCCCCAGCCGGCGGCCATGATCAGGCACTCGGCGCGGAACACCTCGCCCGCCGCGTGCGCGACGAAGTGCCCGTCCACCTTCTCGATGCGGTCGACGGGCGTGGAGAACCGCACGTTGAGCTCGTGCTCCCGCTCGAAGTCGCCCAGGTAGCGCACGAGGTCGTCCGCGGAGGGGAAGTACTCCTTCGAGTAGCGGGGGAACAGCAGGCCGGGGGAGTCGTTGAGCAGGGAGTTCCAGTCCCAGCGCAGGGCGATCTCCGGGTCCTTCTCGGCGGTGTGGATCTTGTTGAGCGAGATCAGCCTGCGGTGGCGGGGGTAGCGGCGGAAGAAGCCGCCCGGGGCCGCCTCGCGTTCGAGGGTGAGGTAGTCGGCGCCCGCGCACTTCAGGAAGTAGCTGAGCTGCAGGCCGCCGGGCCCGGCACCGATGATCAGGTAGCGGTGGAGGTGCTCGCCGGATTCCGTCAACGCCATCAGCCCCGGCACTCCGTCCCGTCCGGCCCGTTCGGCGGCCAGGCGTACCGCGGACGCTGGGGCGGGAGGCCGGCGATGCCGGGTGCGCCGATGGTGGAAGCGGTGTGCGGCATGGGGACTCCTCGTGCGGTCGAGAGCGTGGGCGCCGCGCACGTGGGCGCGTGCGAGGCCATCCGTGCGGTCGAGCTCACATGGCCACGGTGTCCTCCACGGTCGTCGGGCCTGGCGAACAGATGCATCCGACAAAGGCTCATGCTCGCTACAGCAACGCCCGGCTGTCAACGGGCAGTTTTCCCGGCGGCGTCCCGCTTTTTCCCGGCCTCGTTACCGGGACGTGACCATACGGTAAGTGTGTCCTAACTCCCTTGTTTGCTCTCACGGCCCGGCGTAGCGTCACCGTCGCCCCCAAAAAGATCCGCACCATCATGAGGAGGCCGTACGTGTCCGAACATCCCAACGTCAATCCCGCCCGCGAGAGTTACGACGCCATCGCCAAGGGTGACCTGGACTACATGCGCGACCAACTGCTCGCCGACGACGTGGTTTTCCACGTTCCTGGCCGGGGTTCTCTGGCGGGTGACCACAGCGGTAAGGAAGCGGTTCTCAGCTACCTCGCGAAGCTCGCTCAGAGCACCGGAAGTACGCTGCGCTACGACCCGGACGCGTTCATCGCCGACGACGAGCAGGTGGCTGTGCTGCTCCGTATCCGGGGAACTCGCGATGGCAGGATTCTGGACGAACGCGGTGTCCATGTATTCCGCGTCGCCGACGGGAAAATCACCGAGCGGTGGAGCTTTCCGTACGACTCCTATGTCATCGACGATTTCTTCTCCTAAATCAGCCCACCGGGTATCTCCCGGTGTCCGGGGCTGAGAACGTCACAGCGGACCACCCGGCTTGCGCTGGTCAGCGCGGGCCGGGTGACCGTCATGGGATCGTCAGGCCTGGCGCTGCGACTCTGCCGGCACCGCGAGGTAACCCCCGGTCATCTTCGCCCGTGCGGCGTACACCGCGGGGTCGTCGGGTGCGAACGTCGCCAGGCCGTCGACGTAGCGGTTGTACATGCAGAACGCCGCCGCGATCAGCACGGTGTCGTGGATCTCGATGTCCGAGGCGGCCGCCGCCCGGGCCTCGGCGACGTGCCGCGCGGAGACCGTCTTGCCGCCCTGCTGCACCGCGCCCGCTATGGCCAGCAACGCCTTCAGTTTCTCGGATATCGGCGCCGTCTCCAGGTCGGCGCATACCTGTTCGATCAGGGTCATTCCTTCGGGAGCCCGTACGGCGGCGAAAGCCGCATGGGTGAAGAAGCAGAACCGGCACTGGTTGAGCGCCGAGACATAGGCCGCGATCAGCTCGCGTTCACCGCGGGTCAGAGTGCTGTCGCCGCACAGCAGCACCTCCGAGAGCGCCTTCAGCGGAAAAGCCGTCTCCGGGCGGAAAAGGAAAAGGCCTCGAATTCCTGGTTCGTCGGAGTCGAGAGCGATATGCGGTGTGGACTCCCTCTTGTCGCCCAGCGAGACCAGAGGCGGGCGCTCCGGCCATTCCAGCCCGCAGGAGAGACCAGCGGAGTCCAGTAAATACGGCAGTTCGACGGCAACATTGGAGCGGACCGGAAAGGCCACGGCCTTCGTCATTCTATTAACCCCTCTTCTCGGCGGTCTATCTTTCTCCATCACCAACTCTGCGCTTTCGGCGTTCCGCGAGACAGGGATATCGAAGTCACCAAGCTGCCTGAGGCCGACCGCTTCCTGCCACTCCGGTCGCTTGACAGCGCGGCGCGTGGGCCGATCCGAAGTTCGCATTCGACAAGATGCGCGCAGTCCGCTCCGGAGGTGACCCTCAACTGACGGGTGTCACAACCTGGAGGTGTGCGACGTGGCGCAGAGCTTGTACCTGAGGGTGATACGCGGCAATCCGACGCCCGAGGAGCTGGCGGCGCTCATCATGGTGCTCACGGCGCGCGCGACCCCGGCCACTCCCGAGCAGGCGGCGTCCCGCGCCTCCGCCTGGGTCGACGGCGCTCGCTCGGCGCGCCGGGCGCCGGCGCCCAGCGCCGACCCCTCCGCCTGGCGCGTCAGCGGCTGGACCCGGTAGGCCCGGACGGCCGAAGGCGCGCCGAAGCCCTCGCTCCCGCGAGGGCTTTTTCATGCCCGTCATCGGCTGCGGTAAGACGATTCATTACAGATCATTACATAGCACCGCAATACGGGAGATGTGCCCAAAGGATTCGGCATATGACCATGAAATGGTCCAGCTGGTGTGAGTGACCGTCATCGGCTGATGGCGAAGACGAGGAGCATTATGCCCACCCTGTTCGGTTCACTGCGCAGGCTCTTGTTGACCCCATCGCTGGCCGACGTGACTTTCGGCGAGCGAGGCTTTCCGGTCACGCCCTCGGACGCGACCAGGCACCTGGAGGCGATTCCCCAGGCGGTGATCTGTGGATTCGAGTGGGGTATCGACGCGCGTGACCAGTGGGAGGTCGAGCGCCGGCTGAGCATGGTGGACCAGGAATTGCGCGGTTTCGCCTACGAAGGCGCGACGATGGCCTTCACGATCGTCGACGCGATGGGCGGGGGCCGGGGCACCCGGACCCGTGACCTGCTGCTCGGCCCCGGGCAGCCGCACATCTTCCTCACCTACATCGGCATCGGCTTCGCCATGGCACGGCTTCCCAGGCCGTTGTGGAAGAAGGTCATGCCCGACCTGAGCGGATCGGCGTACTACCCGACCATGAGCTGGCTCGCGGTGGACGGCTACGGCTTCGACCGCGCCTACTTCGAGACCCGGCGCTGGGTCGACGAGCAGCGCGTGCCGTCCTCCTACCCGTGGGAAGGCTCGCCCGACTACTTCCCGCGGGCCGTCGACCAGGGCATCGGCCGCGCGCTGTGGTTCATCCACGGCGGGCAGGTGCCCGACATCGCCGCGAACGTGGGTCGCTTCGCGAGCCACCGGCAGGCGGACCTGTGGAGCGGGGTCGGCCTGGCCGCCACGTTCGCGGGCGGCAGCGGGGCCGACGCCCTGGCCGTGCTGCGCCGCGTGGCCGGCGACCATCAGCCCGAGCTCGCCCAGGGTGTGGTGTTCGCGGCCAAGGCGCGCAGCTTCGCGGGCTTCGTGCCCCAGCACACCGAGGTCGCCACCTCGGTCCTCGCCGGCCTGTCCGTCGAGGACGCCGTCGCGCTCGCCGACGGCACCGCCGTCGAGACCGGCGGCACGGACCAGGTCCCGGCGTACGAACTCTGGCGGCGCCGGGTGCGCGCGCATTTCATTCCGTCGGCGGACCGCGTTCCGAGCCGATGACGCCGCAGCGGTAGATCTCACGGAAAGCGAAATCTTCTTTTGGCTGGACGGGTTTGTTCGGCGTGCCCTGAAAATGATTGTCCTCCTTCTATTGAGCACGTATGAAGTGGACCAGAAGTCAATCAATATGGCTACATTTAGGTAAATCATTTACCCCACGGAGAAGGGGAAACCCGGGGGGAGGGAGAGGCAATTGGCCAGCGTTCTGCGATCGTTGAGACGCAAAATCCTGACACCGAACATCTCGGAGACGAAGCTAGCCACACGCGGTTTCCACGTGAAGAGCCCGGAGGCCAGGGATTTACTGGAGACCGTCGGTGAGATGTTTCTCACCGGTTATGCCTACGCGGCGGAGGCGCGTACGCCGGCCGAGGCCGAGGAGCGCCTCGAGGAGATCCCGCGCCAATGGCGCGGCTTCGCCTACGAGGGCGCCGGCATGGGCTTCGCCATCCTTGACGCGACGCCGCTCTCGACCGGGCCCAAGGTCGCCGGCTTCCTCGCGGGGCGGGGCGACGCCCAGGTCTACCTGGTCTACGTCGGCGTCGGCTGGGCGATGGCCCGGCTGCCGAGGTTCCTGTGGTCCAAGATCTACACGCCTGACCCGCTGCTGAGGTACCTCGCGCTCGACGGGTACGGCTTCCACCAGGCCTACTTCCGCACCGACCAGTACGTTCACGGGCAGTTCCAGGACCCCCGCTTCCCTTGGCCGGCCGAGGCCCCTCCCGGGTACGCCAACCGCGTCATCGACCAGGGCATCGGGCGGGCCATGTGGTTCGTCGGAGGCACCGACGTCGACCTCGTCACCACGATGATCAGCAGATTCCCCGAGCACCGGCGCGGCGACCTGTACGCGGGCGCCGGGCTGGCCGCCACCTACGCCTGCGGCGCCGACGAAGACGAACTGCGGACGTTCCGGGACCTGGCGGGCGCCTATCGTCCCCAGCTCGCCCAGGGCTCCGCGTTCGCGGCGGAGGCCCGGGTGAAGCCGGGCCTGGTGGTGCCGTCCACGGAGATCGCGACGCGGGTGTTCTGCGGCGTGACGCCGGAGCAGGCGGCGCGGATCAGCAACGACTCCCGTCCCGACCAGCCGATCCAGGGTGATGTGCCGGCTTATGAAGCGTGGCGCCGGCGCATCGCCGACCAGTTCGTTTCTATTGGAGGTGTTAGCCCGTGACTGCGACCCTTGGCTGGCTGCGCAGGCAGCTACCGGGAATCGTCGCTCTCGTGCTGGTCACGAGCGTCTTCTTGATCGCCCGTCTGCCCTCGTACTCGGCGGCCGACACGGCGAACATCGCGAGCAAGTTCTCGTTCAAGCCCCTGTCGATCTCGCTGCCGGGCGGCTACGCCCAGCAGACGATCCGCAAGGTGAACAAGGACTACACGCACATCGACGCCTGGATCTCCTCGGTCGGCGCGGCCATCGCGATGAACGACCTCGACGGTGACGGGCTCTCCAACGACCTGTGCCTCGTCGACCCGCGCATCGACCAGGTGGTGGTGACGCCGACCCCCGGCGCGCGCTCCGGCCGGTACGCGCCCTTCGCACTGAACCCGGGCACGCTGCCGGTAAACGACCACATGGCGCCCATGGGCTGCGTCCCCGGCGACTACAACGAGGACGGCCGCATCGACCTGCTGGTCTACATGTGGGGCCGCACCCCGATCGTCTACCTGGCGAAGCCGAACGCGGCCCAGCTCGGGGCCGACGCCTACCAGCCGACCGAGCTGGTGCCGGGCGCCAACTCCACCAACGGCAGGTACACCGGGCCGCAGTGGAACACCAACGCCGCGACCGTCGCCGACTTCGACGGTGACGGCCACGACGACATCTTCATCGGCAACTACTTCCCCAACGGACCGGTCCTCGACCCCACGGTCAGTGGCGGCGTGCAGATGAACCACTCGATGTCCGACGGTCACAACGGCGGCGAGGACTACTTCTTCCGCTGGACCGCGGCCACCACCGGCGACCATCCCACGGTCGCCTACAACCGCATCGACAACGTCCTGCCCAAGGACGCTTCGAAGGGCTGGGAGCTCGGAGCCGCCGCCAACGACCTGGACGGCGACCAGTTGCCCGAGCTCTACCTCGCCAATGACTTCGGCCCGGACCGGATGTTCTACAACCAGTCCACGCCGGGGCACATCAAGCTCTCGCCCGTCGAGGGCGTGCGCACGCCGCTGATCCCCAAGTCCAAGACGATCGGCCACGACTCCTTCAAGGGCATGGGCCTGGACTTCGGCGACCTCAACCACGACGGCATCTACGACATGTTCGTCAGCAACATCACCACGTCGTGGGGCATCGAGGAGAGCAACTTCCAGTTCATGTCCACGGCGAAGAACCAGGCCGACCTGCGCGCCAAGCTGCGCGCCGGCGAGGCGCCGTGGGTGGACAAGAGCGGTCCGTCCGGCACGGCGTGGTCGGGCTGGGGCTGGGACGTCAAGATGGAGGACTTCAACAACAGCGGTGAGCTGTCGATCGCCCAGGCGACCGGGTTCGTGAAGGGCCAGACCGACCGGTGGCCGCAGCTCCAGGAGCTCGCGACGGCCAACGACCAGCTTCTGCAGAACCCCTTCTGGTGGCCGAACGCCCAGGCCGGCGACGACATCGGAGGCAACCAGACGCTCCACTTCTTCGCCAAGGGCCCGACGGGACGCTACGTCGACCTGGCCCCGGATCTCGGCCTCGCCATCCCGGTGCCCACGCGTGGCGTCGCCACGGGTGACTCAGACGGGGACGGCCGCGTGGACTTCGCCGTAGCCCGGCAGTGGGGTGAGCCGGTGTTCTACCAGAACCAGAGCCCCGACACCGGCGCCTACCTCGGCCTGCGGCTGACCCGCGACACCACGCCGGTAGCCGGGACGCTTCCCGCAGCCGGGTCACCGGTCACCGGAGCTCAGGTCACGGTGAAGACCGCGGACGGGCGCACGTTCATCGGCCGCGTCGACGGCAGCAGCGGCCACTCCGGAAGGCGCAGCACCGACGTCCACATCGGGCTGGGCCGGAACGTCACCGGGCCGGTGCAGGTGCACCTGCGCTGGCGTGATCGCACCGGACAGGTGCGCGACCAGGATCTCCAGCTCACCACAGGCTGGCACTCGCTCAAGCTCGGCCAGCAGGCCAAGGAGAAGTGATCGACATGGCTGAGAAGAAGCCCAGCGCACCACCGCGCCATGACCCGAAGGTCATCACCGCACTGCGCAACTTCGCGATCTCGATTTCGGTCTTCAACATCTTGGGATACACCCTTCTGGGGTTCGAGCAGCCGTGGCTGTGGCCCTTCATCGCCCTGGCCACCGGCTACGCCACGGAGATCGGGCTGGAGTACATCGGAGCCCGCGTGGACGGGCGCGCGCCGCGCTTCGCCGGAAACGGGTTCCGCGGCCTGATGGAGTTCCTGTATCCCGCGCACATCACAAGCCTCGCGATGAACATGCTGATCTACGTCAACGACCAGATCCTGGTGCTCCTGTTCGGAGTCGTCGTCGCGGTCGGTGCCAAGTGGGTGCTGCGCGCCCCGGTGAAGGGCCGGATGCGGCACTTCATGAACCCGTCGAACTTCGGCATCGCGGTCATCCTGCTGCTCCTCCCCTGGGCCAGCATCGCGCCGCCGTACCACTTCACCGAGCACACCGACACCTGGTTCGACTGGATCATCCCGGGAGTCATCATCGTCGGCGGCACGATGCTGAACGGGAAGCTCACCAACCGGATGCCGCTCATCGCGGGATGGGCCGGGGTCTTCGCCCTCCAGGCGATCGTCCGAGGGGTCTTCTTCGGTACGTCGATTCCCGCGGCTCTCGGCATGATGACCGGCGTCGCCTTCGTGCTCTTCAGCAACTACATGGTCACAGACCCGGGCACGAGTCCATCCAAGCCGGCCTCCCAGGTCGCCTTCGGCGGCGGGATCGCCCTGCTCTACGGCCTGCTGACCGCCGTGCACATCTCGTACGCGCTGTTCTTCGCCACCGCGGGCGTCTGCGCCATTCGCGGCGGGTTCTTCTGGGCGGTCCACTTCGTCGACAAGGCCCGCAAGCAGCGTGAGGCCCAGGACGCGATCAAGGTGATCTCCGAGGTGCCCGTGGAGACGATCCCGGCCGCACGGAAAGAGGTCGCGACCGTATGAGCAAAATCGCGATCGTCGGCATGGCGTGCCGCTACCCGGACGCCACATCGCCCAGAGAGCTGTGGGAGAACGCTCTCGCCGGTCGCCGCGCCTTCCGGAGACTGCCAGACGTGCGCATGCGCCTGGAGGACTACTGGGACGCCGACCCGGCCACCCCTGACACCTTCTACTCACGCACCGCCGCGGTCATCGAGGGCTACGAGTTCGACCGGATCGGCTACAAGATCGGCGGTAGCACGTACCGCTCGACCGACCTGACGCACTGGCTCGCGCTCGACATGGCGGCCCTGGCGCTGGCCGACGCGGGCTTCCCCGGGGCGGAGGGTCTGCCCCGGGAGCGCACCGGCGTGATCGTCGGCAACACCCTGACCGGCGAGTTCACCCGTGCGAACGTCATGCGCCTGCGCTGGCCGTACGTGCGCCGCACGGTGGCCGCGGTGCTCAAGGAGCAGGGCTGGGACGACGACCGGCTGGCGACGTTCCTCGAGGACCTGGAGGCCACCTACAAGAGCCCGTTCCCCGCCATCGACGAGGACACCCTGGCGGGCGGCCTGTCCAACACGATCGCCGGGCGGATCTGCAACTACTTCGACCTCAACGGCGGCGGCTACACCGTCGACGGCGCCTGCTCCTCGTCGCTGCTCTCGGTGACGACGGCGTGCAAGGCGCTCCTCGACGGCGACATCGACGTCGCCCTCGCCGGCGGGGTCGACCTGTCCATCGACCCCTTCGAGATCGTGGGCTTCGCCAAGACCGGCGCACTCGCCAAGAGCGAGATGCGGTTGTACGACCGCCGCTCCAACGGCTTCTGGCCCGGCGAGGGCTGCGGCATGATCGTGCTGATGCGCGAGGCCGACGCCGTCGAGGGCAGGCACCGCGTCTACGCCACCATCGCCGGGTGGGGCATCTCCTCCGACGGCAAGGGCGGCATCACGAGGCCGGAGGTCAGCGGCTACAAGCTGGCGCTGCGGCGCGCCTACGAGCGCGCCGGGTTCGGCATCGAGACCGTGGAGCTGTTCGAGGGCCATGGCACCGGTACGGCCGTCGGCGACGCCACCGAGCTGACGGCGCTGTCGGAGGCCCGGTCCGAGGCCGACCCCACGGCCGCTCCCGCGGCGGTCACCTCCATCAAGGGAATGCTCGGGCACGCCAAGGCCGCGGCCGGCGTGGCCGGCCTGATCAAGGCCGCCATGGCGGTGCACGAGCAGGTGCTGCCGCCGGCCATCGGCTGCGTCGAGCCGCACGACATCCTGACCGACGAGTCGGCGGCGCTCCGGGTGCTGCGAAAGGCCGAGCCCTGGCCCGCCGGCGCGCCCGTACGCGCCGGCATCACCGCCATGGGCTTCGGCGGCATCAACACACACGTCGTGCTCGAGAAGACCGGCCCTCGGCGGCGCGTTCCCCTCTCGACGCGTACGAGGACGCTCGCCTCGTCGCTCCAGGACGTGGAGCTGCTGCTCGCCGACGCAGCCTCGCCGCAGGCGCTGCGCGAGCGGGTCGCCGAGCTGGCCGACTTCGTGATCCAGGTTTCGTACGGCCAGCTCGCCGACCTCGCCGCGACCCTGCAGCGGGACCTGCGCGACCAGCCGTTCCGGGCCGCCGTCGTGGTGTCCTCGCCCGAGGACGCCGAGCGGCAGCTCCAGCGCGTGCTGGGCGCCCTGGACGCGGGCGAGACCCATCTGTTCACGCCGGACGGCCGGGCCTTCCTCGGCCAGGCGGACGGGCCTGGCCGGGTCGGGTTCCTGTTCCCAGGACAGGGGTCGGGCCGGGGCACCAGCGGCGGCGCGCTGCGCCGGCGCTTCCCCGAGGTCGAGGAGATCTACGTCCAGGCGGCGCTGCCCACCAGCGGCGACATGGTCGCGACCGCGGTCGCCCAGCCGCGCATCGTCACAGGCTCGATGGCCGGGCTGCGGGCCCTCTCCCTGATGGGTGTGGAGGCGGACGTCGCGGTCGGCCACAGCCTGGGCGAGATCTCGGCGCTGCACTGGGCCGGCGCGCTGGACGAGGAGGCCCTGCTGCGCGTGGCGGGCAGCCGCGGCAAGGCCATGACCGAGCACAGCGCCTCGGGCACCATGGCGAGCGTCCGCGCGACGCCCGACACGGTGACCGAGCTGACGGGCGAGCTGCCCGTCGTGATCGCCGGCTACAACGGACCTGAGCAGACCGTCATCGCCGGTCCGGTCGACGCGATCGAGGCGTTCGGCCGCAAGGCCGCCGACGCCGGCCTGAAGTGGACGCTGCTCGCGGTGTCCCACGCCTTCCACTCCCCGCTGGTCGCGCCGGCGGCCGAGGCCTTCGGCACGCAGCTGGCCGAGGAGGAGTTCGGGCCGGTCGGACGGCAGATCGTCTCCACCGTGACGGGTGAGACGCTGCCGCCGGACACCGACGTCCCGGCGCTGCTGCGCAGGCAGATCACCGACCCGGTCCTGTTCACGCAGGCCGTGGAGCTGGCGGCCAAGGACATGGACCTCCTCGTAGAGGTCGGTCCCGGCCGGGTGCTCAGCGGGCTCGCGGCGTCCGTGACCGACGTGCCCGCCGTCGCGCTGGACACCGACGACGAGTCGCTCACCGGGCTGCTCCGGGTGGCGGGCGCGGCGTACGTGACCGGCGTCCCGATCGTCCACGAGGAGCTGTTCCACGGCCGGCTGGTCCGGCCGCTGGAGGTCGGCACCGAGTTCTCGTTCTTCCAGAGTCCCGTCGAGAAGGCGCCGCAGGTCCAGATCAGCGGCACCGTCCGACGGGCCGAGGCCCCCGTGAAGGCCGCCGCCCCGGTGGCCACCGGTTCGCAGCCGGACGGGGACGTCACCGAGTCCAGCATCGACCTGCTGCGCCGCCTCGCGGCCGAGCGGGCCGAGCTGCCGTTGGAGATGGTCAGCGAGGACAGCAGGCCGCTGGACGAGCTGCACCTCAGCTCGGTCACGGTGATGCACATCATCGACCAGGCCACCCAGAAGCTGGGCGTCCCCGCGTCTCACGCGCCGACCAACCTCGCCACGGCGAGCCTTCGGGAGCTGTCCGAGGCGCTCGACGCGCTCGCCCAGAACGCCAGGTCCGCCGAGTCCGCGCCCGTCTCCGTGGTGGCAGGGGCGGCTCCCTGGTCACGGCCGTTCGCCGTCGACCTCGACGAGCTGCCCCTGCCGGCGCGGACCTCCCCCCAGGAGAACGGCCCGTGGCAGCTCTACGCGGCCGGGGACTCCCCGCTCGCCGGGCCGCTGCGCGACGCTCTCGAGCGCGGCGAGGTCGGCTCCGGTGTGCTGGTCGTCCTCCCGCAGGACTGCGCCGAGGAGCACCTGGAGCAGGCGCTGCTGGGCGCGAAGACCGCCATCGGCAACGCGGCGGGCACCAGGTACGTCGTGGTCCAGCACGACCGCGGCGCGGCCGGGCTCGCCAAGACGCTGCAACTGGAGGCCCCGCACCTGCGCACCACCGTCGTCCACGTTCCGGCGACGCCTGAGGCGGTCGGCTGGGTCGTGTCCGAGGTGGCGGCGACCACGAAGTTCGCCGAGGCGTTCTACGACGCCGAGGGCGTGCGGCGGGTGCCGACGCTGCGCGCCATGCCGGTACGGTCAGCTACCGAGCGGCACCCGCTCGACGCGACCGATGTGCTGCTGGTCACCGGTGGAGGCAAGGGCATCACCGCCGAGTGCGCGCTGGCGGTGGCGTCCGACAGCGGCGCCAAGCTGGCCGTCCTCGGGCGCTCTGACCCGGCCGCCGACCAGGAGCTGGCGGACAACCTCCGGCGGATGGCCGACTCGGGCGTCACCGTGCACTACGCGCGGGCCGACGTCACCGACCTCGGCCAGGTGCGCGGCGGGATCGCCCAGCTGGAGGCGGCCCTCGGGCCCGTCACCGCGGTGTTGCACGGCGCCGGGCGCAACGAGCCCGGCGGCGTCTCGTCCCTGGACATGGCCGCGTTCCGCCGCACCTTCGCCCCGAAGATCGACGGCCTGCGCAACGTGCTGGAGGTCGTCGACCCCGGACGGCTGCGCCTGCTGGTCACCTTCGGCAGCATCATCGGCCGCGCCGGCCTGCACGGCGAGGCGCACTACTCCACCGCCAACGACTGGATGGCCGATCTCACCCGCGAGGTGGGCGAGCGGAACCCGCAGTGCCGCGCCATCTGCATGGAGTGGTCGGTCTGGTCCGACGTCGGCATGGGCGAGCGGCTCTCGGTCGTCGAGGGTCTCGCCCGCAAGGGCATCTCGCCGATCACCCCGGAGCAGGGGGTGCGGATCATGCGGCGGCTCGTCGCCGACCCGGACGCGCCCAGCGTCGTGGTGATCAGCGGGCGCACCGAGGGCGTCGACACCGTCCGCTACGACTTGCCGGCGCTGCCGCTGCTGCGCTTCGTCGACAAGCCGCTGATCCGCTACCACGGCGTCGAGCTCGTCACCGAGGCCGAGATGAACGCCGGCACCGACCTCTACCTCGCCGACCACCTCCTCGACGGCAACCTGCTGTTCCCGGCGGTGTTCGGCATGGAGGCCATGGCGCAGGTGGCCTTCGCGGTCACCGGGCGTGACACGACACCGGTGATCGAGCAGGCGGAGTTCCTGCGGCCGATCATCGTGCCGCCGGAGGGCAGCACCACGATCCGCATCGCCGCCACCGTCACCGACGACGACACGGTGCAGGTCGCCATCCGTAGCGCGGAGACCGGCTTCGAGGTGGATCACTTCCGGGCCCGGCTGCTCCTCACCGGCGAGAGCGTGCCGGAGGGACCGCCGGACCAGATCGGCGACGGCCTGCCGGTCGTGCCGCTGGACCCGCCGAGCGAGATGTACGGCGACGTCCTGTTCCAGGGCGGGCGGTTCCACCGCCTGCGCCGCTACCACAGGGCCGCCGCACGCCACGTCGACGCGGACGTGGCGGCGCGGGACGCCAAGGACTGGTTCGCCGGGTTCCTCTCCGGAGAGCTGCTGCTCGGCGACCCCGGCATGCGAGACGCGCTGATGCACGGCAATCAGGTCTGCGTGCCCGACGCCACGTTGCTGCCGGTCGGGATCGAGCGAATCCACCCCGGCGGCGCGGCGCTGGCCGAGGCGGGAGAGCTGCGCTACTGCGCCACCGAGCGGTACCACGAGGGTGACACCTACATCTACGACATCGCCGTGCGCACGCCGGCCGGTGACGTCGTCGAGCGCTGGGAAGGCCTGCGCCTGCAGGCCGTGCGCAAGAAGGACGGGCGCGGCCCGTGGGTCACCCCGCTGCTCGGGTCCTACCTCGAGCGGACGGTCGAGGACCTCGTCGGCACCCGGGTCGCCGTCGTGGTGGAGCCACGCGACCCGGAGGCCCCCGACGGCGACGCCGAGCGCCGGACCCGTACGGCCGTGGTGGCGGGGCGCGCGCTCGGCCACCTCGCCGACGTCCGGCACCTCCCGGACGGACGGCTGGAGGTCGACGGCGACCAGACCGTCTCGGCGTCCCACGGAGCGGGGGTCACCCTCTGCGCGGCCGGCGGCGGCACGGTGGGCACCGGTGTCGCGCAGGTCACCGAGCGGCAGGCGGCGGAGTGGCGCGAGCTGCTCGGCACGCACGCGCAGCTCGCCGAGCAGGTCTCGGCGGAGACGGGTGAAGGTCTCGACACCGCCGGAGCCCGGGTGCTGGCCGCCGTGGACTCCCTGCGGAGCGCCGGCCTCCTCCAGAGTGCTCCACTCACCCTCACCCAGGAGCGACGGGACGCGTGGACGGTCTTCGCGTCGGGCGGCGTGCGTGTCTCGACGCTCGCCACGACGCTCCGGGACGCCCCGCAACCAGTCGTGTTCGCAGTCCTTACGGAAGGGCGGTCGTAGGCCATGGGCAAGTACTACGAATACCTGCACACGGTCGGCTTCGAAGAGACCAACATCGTCGGCAACGTCTACTACGTCAACTACCTGCGGTGGCAGGGACGATGCAGGGAGATGTTCCTGAAGCAGCGGGCGCCCGAGGTGCTCGCCGACCTCCAGGACGACCTGAAGCTGTTCACGCTGAAGGTCGACTGCGAGTTCTTCGCCGAGATCACGGCCTTCGACGAGCTGTCCATCAGGATGCGCCTCCAGGAGCTGGCGCAGACCCAGGTGGAGTTCAGCTTCGACTACGTCCGGCTGGACGCCGGCGACGGCGAGACGCTCGTCGCCCGCGGCCGGCAGCGCGTGGCCTGCATGAGGGGACCGAACACTCGCACGGTCCCCTCCAGGGTCCCTGACGCTTTGGCTCGGGCGCTCGAGCCGTATGCCTCGTAGTCGCGGATCCAGAGAGCTAGCCAGGAGGACTGCGTGAACGTCGACAACTCCACGACAACCCGCCAGATGGCGGACGCCAAGTCACTGCGGCGGGCATTCGGGACGTTCGCCACCGGTGTCACGGTGGTCACGACGGGCGGGCCGGACCCGCACGCCATGACCGCCAACTCCTTCACCTCGGTCTCGCTCGACCCGCCGCTGGTGCTGATCTGCGTCGACCGCGGCGCGGTGATGCACCAGTGCCTCACCTCGACGGGTTCCTTCGGGGTGTCGGTGCTGGCCGCGCACCAGGAGCCGGCGGCGCTGCACTTCGCGGACCGCTGGCGCACCCTGGGCGCGGCCCAGTTCGACCACGTCGACTGGCTGCCCGGCGGGGTGACCGGCGTGCCGCTTCTCGACGGCACCCTGGCGAGCTTCGAGTGCGAGCTGTGGCGGACCTACGACGGCGGCGACCACACGATCTTCATCGGGAAGGTCATCTCCCTGCACCAGCAGACCGACCGGGACGCCCTGCTCGTATTCAAGGGCAAGTTCCGTCAGATAAGCCCTGATTGGAGCGAGGTGCCGGCGTGACTCTCACCGGACCACAGGCACAGAGGGCACCCGAGCGGCCGTCCCCCCCGGGCGGCCGCCGGGTGCCCCCCGGCCCGCCGCCATGGGCGGCGCCGAGCCTCTTCAAGAAGCTCGCGACGGATCGGATCGCGCTGATGTCGCTCGCCGCGACGTACGGCGACGCGGCCAGGCTGTCCATCGGCCCGAAGACCCTCTACTTCTTCAACCATCCCGAGCACGCCAAGCACGTTCTCGCCGACAACAGCGGCAACTACCACAAGGGCGTCGGCCTGGTCCAGGCACGGCGGGCCATCGGCGACGGGCTGCTGACAAGCGAGGGCGACCTGTGGCGCAAGCAGCGCCGCATGATCCAGCCGGTGTTCCAGAACAAGCGGATCTCCCAGCAGGCCGGGGTCATCGCCAAGGAGGCGGCGAACCTGGTCGACCGGCTGCGCTCCCACGCGGGTGGCGAGCCGGTCGACGTGGTCCAGGAGATGACCTCGCTCAGCCTCGGTGTGCTCGGGCGCACGCTGCTCGACGCCGACCTCGGCGCCTTCAGCTCGATCGGGCACTCCTTCGAGGCCGTGCAGGACCAGGCGATGTTCGAGCTGGTGACGCTGAGCAAGGTGCCGATGTGGGTGCCGTTGCCCAAGCAGATGCGGTTCCGGCGCGCCCGCAAGGAGCTGCAGCGCATCGTCGACCACCTCGTGGCCGATCGCCTCGCGCGGACGGGCGAGAGCGGCGACGACGTCGTGTCCCGGCTGATCGGCTCAACCCAGCAGGAGGCCGACCCCCGGGTCGGCCGGCAGCGCATGCGTGACGAGCTGGTCACCCTGCTGCTCGCCGGGCACGAGACGACGGCGAGCACGCTGTCGTGGACGTTCCACCTCATCGACGGGCACCCGGAGGTCCGCGAGCGGCTGCACGCCGAGGCGGTCGAGGTGCTCGGCGACCGGCTGCCGGTCTACGAGGACCTGCACCGGCTGAGGTACACCGCGATGGTGGTGGAAGAGGTCATGCGCCTCTACCCACCCGTGTGGATGCTGCCCCGGGAGGCCCAGGGCGACGACGAAGTGGGCGGGTACCACGTCCCGGCCGGTTCCGACGTCCTGATCAGCCCGTACACGCTGCACCGGCACCCGGCCTTCTGGGACGCGCCCGACCGGTTCGACCCGGACCGGTTCGACCCCGACCGTCCCGCGAACCGCCCGAGGTACGCCTACATCCCGTTCGGGGCCGGCCCGAGGTTCTGCGTCGGCAACCACCTCGGCATGATGGAGGCCACGTTCGTGATCGCCATGGTCGCCCGCGAGCTGCGGCTGGCCAAGGTCCCCGGTCACAAGGTGGTCGCCGAGCCCATGCTGTCCCTCAGGGTGCGCGGTGGCCTGCCGATGACCGTGCAGTCCGCGGGGGACACCCGGGTCCCGAGGCCCCGGGTCGGCAGCGCCACGCGAGGCACGTAGCAGGTCACACGGATAAGGCGGGCATCCGAGGGATGTCCGCCATCTGTGCTGCCCAGGCGGGTCATGCCGTTTCGCACGTGCTTGTACCACCGGCCGCGGGGGGTCGGCATGGCTGGGCCGAAGACCCCCCGGACACCGGGGAACGGGGAAGGTGCGCCCTGTACGGGCGGAGGCCCGGCTCGTGCCGGACCAGGGGAGGGGCGGATGAAGCCGGCCCTTAGGGGGCTCTGCCGCTCACCGCCCGCCGCTCGCCACGGAGACCGTGGCGGCGATGGCTCAGTGCGTGAGTTGCGGGACGTTCACGGACAGCAGGTCGCGAAGCGCGAGCAGAACCGGAGGGTCGAGGGGGCGCATCGGCCGCAGCTGGAGGTCGGCGACCTTCGTCTGCGTGCCGGGCCGTACGGTGATCGGCCCGTGGCGTCCGACGCACAGCGCCTCGTCGCCGCCGGGCGCGTGGTCGACGGCGTCCTCGCGGCCCGGGGCTACGGACTGCGCCATCAGGTGCCATTCGCCCTGAGGGACGTTCTCGAGGACGTACGGGCCGGGCTTGCGGAGAACCGTGTACCTGACGGGCCGGCCCTCCAGGATGCGGTCGGGGAACAGCCCGGCGAAGATGGGCTGGTCCTCCAAGGGCGACGAGATGTCACCCCTGACCGTGGTCACGGGCCTCCTGCCCGGCGTCTCTTCGCGAAGGTCGGTGGCGATGTTCGGCGAGATGCTCTTGAGCTGCCGGTACTTCGTCGGAGAGAGGCCCACGCTGCTGGTGAAGCGCGAGCTGAAGGTGCCGACGCTGGAATAGCCGACCCTGTGGGAGATGTCCGTGACGGTCAGCGAGGTCAAGGAGAGGAGCCGCTTGGCCTCCTGAAGCCGCACCGCCGACAGAAACCGGCCGGGCGACAATCCCGTGACCCGCTGGAATACGCGTGAGAAATGAAACTTGCTGAACATCGCCGTACGAGCCATGTCATTGATGGTGAGTTGTTCACCGAGATTCTCGTGCATACTCTTCACGACTCGCATAACGGCTTGCTCGATTGCGTTTTCCATTGCCCCTCCCGTGCTTTGGAGGTGTTGTGCGAATTGACCCCGAATTAACACGGGAGACCTCGTCATCGCCAGCCTCCGTCATCTGCTCTCACCCCATGGCAGCGAATGAAGCTCGCCCGCCAATGGCGTGGAATCCGGAAAAAACGACGCTCGAAGACAACACATCGACGGCACTTGGCCATGCCATCAGAATTGGCGGACCCTACCTCCTGCGACAACCCCTAACAGCCCCCTGCCTGCTGATATGCGTGTCCCTGGGGTGCCGCGGAGATATGTGAAAGCAACTCAGAAGATGCACCGGAGGCGGCCGTGGGCGAACGATGAAGTCGTCAGCAGTCGACCTAGACGGATGAGGAACACGCCTATGCGGCCGCGAACTCCAGACGAAGAGCAGGCCTGGACGACAATGACGATCGAGGCCTACGCGGACACGATCATCCCAGGTGAGAAGCGGTCGTCCGATGACAGGGCGATTGCGGGCGTCAGCACGGGTGGCGGAGCGGTCGCGGCCGGCGCCATCGAGCTGCTGGAGTGGGACGCGACCGGGCTGAGCGAGGCGCTGGGCCCCCTCGCCACCGCGCTGAACGACCACACGGTGGTGTACGCGGCCGAGCACGAGCTCGTCCTCGACGAGTCGGTGCCGCCGTTCGTCGCGCTGGCCTTCGAGCACCGGACCGCCCTGGTGGACCGGCTCACCACCCCCGGCCACCCCGAGAAGCCCCTCTGGGTCAGCCTCGCCCTGTTCAGCAACATGGCCTTCGACTCGGCGGCCCACATGCACACCGCCGACGCGATCGCCGCCGGGCACCCCGGGCTGATCGCGATGGGCATCGAGCAGCCGGACGCCGACGGCCTGTGGCGGTTCCCGCAGTACTCCTACGGCCGTCCGCTGGCCCGCCTGCATCCGGACACCACCCCCTCAGGGAGCCCCGCATGACCAGCACCGAATCCACCGACGTCCTTGTGGTCGGAAGCGGCTTCGGCGGCGCGATCGCGGCCTACCACCTCGCCGCCGGCGGCGCCCGGGTGGTCGTGCTCGAACGCGGGCCGTGGCTGACGGGCCAGGACTTCGACCACGACTTCAAGCTCGGGTCGTCGTACACGCGCGCCTTCGACTTCGTCGTGGGCGACGGCATGAGCATCCTCGGCGGCAACTGCGTGGGCGGCGGCAGCGTGGTCTACTTCGCCGCGATGCCGCGCGCGCCGCGTTACGTCTTCGAGCGCCACGGCAGCATCGGCAGGCGGATGTGGCCCGCGGCCGTCAGCCGCGACACCCTGGACCCGTGGTACGACCGGGTGGCCGAGTCGATCCCGATCACCCAGCAGGACTGGAACGACGTCTCGTACGCGGGCGGCCTGTGGGCGGCGGCGTGCAACCACGCCGGCCGTACGGCCAACCCGGTGCCGGTCGCCATCGACACCACCAAGTGCACCAACTGCAACTGGATGATGGCGGGCTGCCGCTTCGACGCCAAGCAGTCCCTGCTGTTCAACTATCTGCCGGCGGCCGTCGCGCACGGGGCGGAGGTCCGCCCGCTGCACGAGGTGCAGAAGATCTCACGCACCGACGACGGCGGCTACCGCGTCCACTACGACCACATCGACGCGGAGGACTACCGGATCCGCCACGAGAGCGGCACGATCGACGCCAAGGTAATCGTGCTCGCGGCCGGCGCCGGCGCCACTCCCGTCATCCTCCAGCGCAGCGAGGCGACGCTCGGCACGATGCCGAGGGCCGTCGGCCGCTACTTCTCGGGCAACGGCGAGCGGCTCAACACCGCCATCCTCAACGAGGACCGCGTGCGCGACGTGCTCGGCCTGGAGCGCGGCGACGGGCTGGCGTACGAGGCCAACCAGATCGGCAAGGGGCCGGTCGTGGCGAGCTGGGACCGTCTCGACGGCTCGCTGCCGGAGTACTCGCGGTTCTCACTGGAGCAGCTGTACTTCCCGCCCGGCCTCGGTACGATCCTCGCGCAGGTCCCCGGCGCGACCGGCACGAGCTGGTTCGGCAAGGAGAAGAAAGAGATCCTCAAGCGGTGGCGCTCCTGGCTGATCATCTTCCAGATGACCGAGGACGACAACGAAGGGGTCTTCGGGCCGCCGCCGGCGTTCGGCAACGCCGACCGGCTGTCGCAGCAGATGCTCGGCGTCGGCCCCCTGAAGTACGACCCGACGCCGAACACGCTGCGCGGCTGGGCCGAGGCGGACGCCGAGGTCAAGGACATCCTGGAGCGTGACGGCCTCGCCGAGGTCGCGGCGTGGACCAACGACGTGGTCGGCGCCTACACCGTCCACCCGCTGGCGTCCTGCCGCATCGGCGACGACCCGGCGACCTCGGCGCTCGACGACCGCAACGAACTGCGCGGCCACCCGGGCATCTTCGTCACCGACGGCTCCTCGGTGCCCGGCGCGCTGAACGTCAACCCCGCGATGACCATCGCCGCGCTCGCCGAGCGCGCCGTCCCCGGCATCGTCCAGGCGGCGCAGCGGCGGGGCGTCGACGTCACGTACGGGGCGCCGGCGCCGGACGGTTCCACCAGCGGCCGGCGGGGCGCACTCCCGCTCGTGCCGAGCCTGCTGCGTCACTAGGAGAGGGAACCGGCCATGGGCAGAATGCTGAGCCGAGCGACGCTTCCGGGAACACTGGCGCAGGTCCGCCATGTCTCGGCGGTCCGGCCACGTGACGCGTCTGCCCAGGTGGCGAGCGTGTACGCGCAGGTCGAGCGGGACTTCGGGATGCTCGCGCCACCGATCATCCTGCACTCGCCCGCCCCGGAGACGCTCGCGGCCTCCTGGACGATGTTGCGGGAGTCTCTCCTCGTGGCGGGCCTGGTCGGCAGGGCGGTCAGGGAGGCGGTCGCCACCGCCGTGTCGGCCGGGAACACGTGCCCCTACTGCGTGGACGTCCACCGGGCCACGATGGACAGCCTCCTTCCTGGCCGCCCCGCCGCCGAGATCGCCGGCGGCCGGATCGAGGCGATCGCCGACCCCGGCGTGCGCCAGGTGGCCGCGTGGGCCCGGGCGAGCGGCACGAGGGAGACGGCGGGGCGGCACGACGCGCCTTCGCCGCCCGAGCAGGCGCGGGAGCTGGCCGCGGTGGCGGTCACCTTCCAGTACCTCAACCGCATGGTCAACATCTTCCTCGGCGAGTCCCCGCTGCCGCCGGAGGTGCCCGCGGGCGCGCGCGGCGGCCTCATGCGGTTGTTCGGCCTGATCATGCGCCCGGCCGCCCGCAGGGCCGGAATGCCGGGCGGCTCGCTCGGCCTGCTGCCGGCCGCCCCCCTGCCCCGGGACCTGTCCTGGGCGGAGGGCGCACCGAACCTCGCCGAGGCGTTCGCGCGGGCCGCGGCGGCCATCGACGCCGCCGGCCGCCGGTCGGTTCCCGGTCCGGTACGCGAGCTGGTCACCGCCGAGCTGGCCTCCTGGAACGGCGAGCCGACCGGCCCGAGCCGCGCATGGGCCGCCACGGCGGTGTCCGGCCTGCCCGAGCCGCTGCGCCCGGCGGGCCGTCTGGCGCTCCTCACGGCGATGGCCTCCTACCAGGTGGACCAGCCGGTCGTCGACGAGTACCGCGCCGGCACGCCCGGCGACCGGGAGCTCGTCGAGCTGACCTCCTGGGCCAGCATGGCCGCGGCACGCCGGGTGGGAAGCTGGACCCGGATCACCCCGGCCAAGGTCTGACGTGGCCGGGCCGAGTGAGGCGTGACATGGCCGCCTCGCCCGCCGGCGTCAATCCGTGGCTGGCCCTGCTCCCGGTGGGGTGCTCGACCGGATTTCCCGGAATATCGGCTGGATTCTACGGGGCCGGTCGGAAAGCACAGGCGGAGAAGACATCCCATTTACGCTGCCGCATGCTTGAGTCGGCGGCCTCATACGTTTCCGCGAGCGCTTTTCGCGACGGGGAATTCGTGCCGGCACACGCTGCGATCGACGAAGACGCCTTGAACCATCTGAATCAAAGCGAGAGGAGAGACACGTGACCGATCTGGACGACGTGCTCAGAGATCTGACGGCCGATGGCGACCAACTCGATGCCCTGGTCGCCGGTCTCGACCCGGAGCAGTGGCTGCTCCCGACCCCCGCGACCGGATGGACGATCGCCGACCAGATCGCCCACCTGGCCTTCATCTTCCGTCTCGCCGGCACCGCGGCCGCCGACGGGGAGCGGTTCAAGGCCCTGGTCGCCGGGGCGGAGCGCGACTTCAACGGCGCGGTCAACGCCGCGCTGGCGGACTACGCCGGTGACTCGCCGCAGGAGCTGCTCACCCGCTGGCGGGCCGAGCGGGCCATCGTGACGCAGGCTCTGGCCGCCGTGCCCGACGGCCAGGTGGTGCCCTGGCTGGTCAACCCGTTGCCGCCGATCATCCTCGCGTGCGCAGGCATCATGGAGCAGTTCGCGCACGGCCAGGACATCGCCGACGCGCTCGGCGTGCGGCTGGAGCGGGGCGACAGCCTCGCCCACCTGGTCGTCTTCATCGTGCTGACCAAGGACTTCGGCTACCTGTCACGAGGGCTGACGCCGCCGGCCACCGAGTTCCGCTTCGAGATCACCTCCCCGTCCGGGGAGCTGTGGGCCTACGGACCGGAGGACGCGGAGCAGCGGATCGCCGGGCCGGCCGTCGACCTGTGCCTGCTCGCGACCAGGCGCCGTCACCGCGACGACCTCGCCGTGACCGCCACCGGCAGCGAGGCCGACCACTGGCTGGACATCGCCCAGTGCTACCGGGGGCCCGCCGGTGCGGGCCGTACGCCCGGCCAGTTCGCGACCGCCGGAGTGTGAGGCGCGCGGCCCGCGCGGACGCCTCAAGCGGCGTGTAGCGTCACCTGGCGCCATCGGCGAACCGGCGGGGCGTGATCCGCCCGCACGGGGAACGACGAGGACCTCATCGGCTTCACCGCCGGTGGGGTCCTTTTCGCCGTACCGGCATTTTTTCACCGCCGGTGGGGTCCTTTTCGCGTGCCGGCACTTTCTCCCTTACTGCCTTTCCCGGACGCCCCAGCACGCGCCGCGTACGGCGGCTCGCTGGCAGGAAGCGGTTACCGCTGGCAACTTGCTGACTTTGCTTTTCCTTATTTCAGGGCCGCCTGAAGCGCACAGTTGGTTGTGCGGAACGAATCCGCGAACCGACCAGGCGAAGAAATGCAGCGAATAGTAATGGCCCCGACACCGGTGGCCGGCTGGACGCCAGGCCAGGAGAATAGGGAAGGGTTGAGAAAGATGAGCATAATCCGCCGCGTCACGGTGATCGGCACCGGAGTCATCGGCACCTCCATCGCGCTGGGCCTGCGTCGCGCGGGAATCCACGTCGCGCTGTCCGACCGGGACACCGCCTCGCTGGCCCAAGCGGAGCGCATGGGCGCCGGTGTCAGGCTGGCGCCCGGTGACGCCCCCGCGGACGTGGTGGTCATCGCCACCCCGCCGTCCACCGTTGTGAACGTGCTGCGCGACGCCCAGGCCCGCGGGCTCGGCACCGTCTACACCGACGTCGCCAGCACGAAGGGCGGGATCTTCGCCGAGGCCGAGCGCGCGGGGTGCGACTTCACGACCTACGTTCCCGGGCACCCGATGGCCGGCCGCGAGCTGACCGGTCCGGCCGCGGCGCGCGCGGATCTGTTCACCGGCCGGTCCTGGGCGCTGTGCCCGCACCCGGAGACGCCCGAGGAGGCCGTGCGGCTGGTGACCGGCCTGATCCTGGTCTGCGGCGGGGTGCCGAAGGTGCTCCCGCCGAACGCCCACGACCGGGTGGTGGCCGCGGTGTCCCACGCACCGCATCTGGTCTCGGCGGCCCTCGCGGCGAGGTTCGCGGCCGCGGACGAGACCATGCTGTCGCTGGTGGGCCCGGGCCTGCAGGACACCACCCGGATCGCGGGCGGCGCCCCCGGCCTGTGGTGCGACATCCTCCAGCAGAACGCCGAATCGGTCGCCTCGGTTCTGGACGCCGTCGTGCGGGACCTCTCTGAGGTCGCGTCCGCGCTGCGGAGCGGGGATCGCACCGGGTCCGGCGTGCTGGCCGACCTGCTCACCAGAGGGAACCTCGGCCGCGCGCACATCGCCGAGACCCTGCCGGCGGCGCTGGTCCAGGAGAAGGTCGCCTCGGCGGCCTGAGTTGTGGGGGAGCAGGCGGGGTGACGAGCCCGGGCGGCGACGGCCGCCCGGCGACGCAGTGGATCACCAAGGAAAAGAGCAATCCAGAAGATGTACCGGCCTGGTCCATCGTGAGACGGTCACTCGGTGAGGGTTGGCGACGGCCGTTGTCCGTGGGTACCGAACCGCTCCGTGCCGGTGAGAGCGGTGGCTCCGGCGCGTCCCGCATCAGGTCGCGAACCGGCCGCCAAGCCCTTCCCCCCGGCTCGACACGCGCCTCGCCGAGGATCGCACCGTGGCACCCGCCGCCTGAAAGCACACGAACGATGTCGTGAATCCGCCTTCCGTTCCGACGTCTCATGTGAGATCTGCCCTCACTGACGCCGGACCCACTCGAATGAGAAGGGAAACATCATGACCAACCTTCAGAAGGACGTCCAGGAGGCCATCGACCGGCTGGTCGAGTCCGGAGCCGAGACGGGTCTGCAGGTCGCCGTGTACCAGCATGGCGAGTTGGTGGTCGACGCCGTGGCCGGTGTCGCCGACCCGGCGACGGGACGCCCCGTGACCTCCGACACCCCGTTCTACAGTGCCTCGACCGGCAAGGGCGTGACCGCGACGGTGGCGCACGTGCTCGCCGAGCGCGGCCTCTTCAACTACGACACGCCGGTCGCGGAGCTGTGGCCGGAGTTCGGCGCCCACGGCAAGGAGACCGTGACCGTGCGCCACGCTCTGAGCCACTCGGCGGGCGTGCCGGGCGTGCCGTCCAGCCTCACGCCGGAGGACCTCGGCAACTGGGACAAGATGGTCGCCACGATCGCCGAGGAGGAGCCGTGGTGGGAGGCGGGCACCAAGACCGGCTACCACGCGGTGTCCTGGGGCTTCATCATCGGTGAGATCGTCCGCCGCGCGAGCGGCAAGCCGATCTCGCAGGTCCTTCGCGAGGAGGTCGCGGGGCCGCTGGGCGTCGGCGACGAGCTGTTCCTCGGTGTCCCCGAGTCCGAGCTCGGCAGGCTCGCCCGGCTGGAGCAGGCGGAGGGCACCGCGGAGATGTTCGCCTCGCTTCCCCCGGACCTGCCGATGTTCAGGGCGGCTCCGCCGGCCCTGCTGCCGTCGGCCGACTACGGCAACCGCACCGACGTGCTGACCTCCGACATCCCCGCCGGCGGCACCATGACGGCCCGCGGCGTGGCGCGCATGTACGCCGCGCTGCTCGGTGAGGTGGACGGCGTCCGGCTGGTGTCGCCGGAGCGGCTGCGCGAGATCTCCACCGTGGTGATCAGCGACGTCGACCAGGTCTTCGGGTCCCCGGCCACGTGGGCGCTCGGCTACGGCATCGGCCGTCCCGGGTCGACCCCCGAGGACAGCCCGACCACGTTCGGCATGGTCGGCATGGGCGGCAGCGCCGCCTACGCCGACACCGCCACTGGGATCGCGTTCGCGCTGACCAAGACCCGTTTCAACCCCACCGAGTCGGAGGCCGCCAACGAGGTCTCCGGCATCGTGAACAAGACCACCGCCGGAGTCTAGCCAACGCGATAGGGCCGGGCCTCGAAGCCGAGGCCCGGCCCTATCGCGTATGTGCGGCAGATCCGTCGTTCGTGCGGCGGTCCGTCGTACGCGCCGGGGGTCTTACGTACGTGCCGCCGGTCACCTGGCGTGGCGCCTCATCCGGCTTCCCGCAGAGCCCGGCGGTTCAGCTTGCCCGAGGCGGTCTCGGGCAGCTTGTCGACGAACCTGACGTCCCGCGGGTACTTGTGCGGCGCCAGGTTCGCCCGTACGTGGTCCTGCAGCTCCGAGGCGGTCACCTCGGTCGCGGCGACCACGAACGCGCGCGGCCGGGTGAGCCCGTCCACCTGGTAGCCCACCACGGCGCACTCCAGCACGGCCGGATGCGTCAGCAGGCAGTTCTCGATCTCCGCCGGCGCGATCCACCGGCCGCTGACCTTCAGCAGGTCGTCCGCCCGGCCCTTGTAGTAGAAGAACCCCTCCGCGTCCCTGGTGAACAGGTCCCCCGACCGCACCATGTGCTCGGCGGGGAACGTCTCGGCTGACTTCTCCGGTGACTTCCAGTACTCCAGCGCCACGCTCTCGCCCGTGACCTCGAGGACCCCCACCTCGCCGTCCGGCACGGTCTTGCCGTCGTCGCCGACCACCCGTACGCGGTAACCGGGCACCACCTGGCCGAGGCTGCCCCGACGGGCCCGGCCGGGCCGGTTGGCGATGTAGGCGTGGTAGGCCTCGGACGAGCCGATGGCGTCGATCACCTCGACGCCGAACGTGTCCATCCACCGGCGGTGCAGGTCCAGCGGGAGCGCCTCGCCCGCCGATGTGCACAGCCGTAACGAGCTCAGGTCCTGGGCGGCGGCGTCCGGGTGGGACAGCATGGCGTTCATCATGGTCGGCACGTTCACCAGGACCGTCGGCCGGTGCTCCGCGATCAGCTCGAAGATCTTCTCGGGGGTGCTGCGTTCCGGGAACAGGATCCCGGCCGCCCCGACGCCGAACGGGTACAGCATCGTCATGTCGCGCGAGTAGCCGAAGAACATCTTGGGAACCGGCAGCACCACGTCGTCCGCGCGGAAGCCGAGGACGCCCCTGGCGTACCACTCGAAGCTCAGCAGCGGGCTGCGCGCACAGTGGACGCAGGCCTTGGGCGCGCCGGTGCTGCCGGTGGTGAACTTCCACAGGGCGACGTCGTCGCGGGTGGTCGGGGCAGGGGCCAGCTCGGCGGGTCGCGCGGCGACCAGCGTCTCGAAGTGGTGCTCCCCGTCGCGCAGCTCCTCCGGCGGCACCCCGGCCACCAGCAGCGGCCGCACGCCGGCCTCGCGAAGCCGCGGAAGGGTGACCCCGTCCGTGACGACGATCGCCGGCGAGGTGTAGTCCGCGTAGTAGCGGTAGTCCTTCGGCTGGAGGCCGGAGTAGACGTCCGCGGTGACCGCGCCGATCTTCTGCACCCCGTACCAGGTGGCGACCAGTTCCACCCCGTCGCTCAGCGCGATCAGCACCCGGTCGCCCTGCCGCACGCCGAGGTCCCGTAGCACGTGGCCGGTCTGGTTGGCCAGCGCCGTCAGCTCGGCGTAGGTCGTGCGGCCGGCCCCTGTGAGCAGCGCGGTCCGCTCCCCGGCGTTGCGGTCGAGGAAGTGCTCGGCGACGTTGAACCGGTACGGCACGTCCTCGTACCGCATCGGGACGTCCGGTCGCGGGTGGGTCGCGGCGTCGTAGGCCCCGCCCCGCGCCACCGGTCCGGCGGGAGCCGCCGGAGCCGCCGCCACGTCATTGATCGATATTGTCACTGCTTCTCTCCCTGTGATTGACACCACCGGCGGCTCACTCCGGCTCACGACCGTTCTCAGCGACCGGCGCGCCGATCCACCGGTGGGAGTAGTAATCGAACGCGAGGGCCTGTCCCTCGAGCGCCGCGTGGAGCTCGGCGACCGCCATCCTCGCGGCCGCGTTGACCGCGGGGACCTCGCAGGATCCCGCCAGGTCCAGCAGGGTGGCGTAGCACTCCCGCAGCTGCCGCTCCTGCCCCGCGGACAGCTCAGCCCGACCGTTCGTCATGGAATCTCGCCGCCTTCACTTCGAATCGAGGAAGGCTTCCGGCACCGGCGAGCTCGACCTCGGGCCGGATGCCTATCTGGCGCTTCATCTCGGTGCTGATCAGCTCGCAGATACCGGACGGATCCGAGCCGGCGGTGGGCCTCGGCTCCACCCGCACGATGATCGTGTCCAGCCCGCGAACGGTGCGGAGAACGGTCTGGAACTCGCTGACCTCCTCGAAGCCGCGCACGACGTCCTCGACCATGGCCGGGGTGACCGACACCCCCCGGATCTTGCGCATGTCGTCGCGCCGCCCCATGATGCCGCCTTCGTACAGGTCCCACGTCCGGCCGCAGCCGCAGTCGGACCACGGCCGCTTCACCACCAGGTCGTCCGTCCAGTAGCGGAACACCTGGAGGCCCTCGCGGCCGAGGGCCGTCATCACGCGGACGCCCTGCTCGCCGTAGCCGACGGGCCGCCGGGTCTCCGGGTGGAGCACCTCCTCGATGACGCCCGTCTCCAGGATGTGGCAGGAGCCCCGCAGCGAGGGGCACTCGAACATGAAGACGGTGGCCAGTTCGGTCATGCCCGCGAAGTCGTACACGCGGGCGCCGAACCCCTTCTCGATCGCGCGCGTCGTCGACTCGGGCCTGGGCTCGGCCCCGGTCACCACGATCTTCAGCTTGGACTCCGACGTCAGGTCGATGCCCATCTCCTGCGCCGTCTCGATCAGCCGGAGCGCGTAGGTGGGCGTGCAGCCGAGGACCTCGATCCCCTGGTCGACGATGAGCCGGATCCGCGTCCTGGAGTCCATCGCGCCCGACGGCACGACGGTGCATCCCATCCGCTCCATGGCGTAGTGCATCCCCCAGAAGCCCATGAACAGGCCGTAGCCGAAGGCGACCATGCCCTGCTGCCCCGAGCGGACCCCCGCCCCGTACAGGGCGGTGCACCACATGTCCACCGCCCACGTCCAGTCGCGCGCCGTGTCGAAGGTGCGCATCGGGGGGTGGCCGCTGGTGCCGCTGGTCTGGTGGTAGCGGATGCCGAGCGCGGGGTCCGTCGAGGGCAGGGTGCCGTACGGCGGTGCCACCTGCTGGGCCGCGATCAGGTCCGTCTTGTACAGCAGCGGGACCCTCGCGACGTAGTCGTCCAGTGAGGCGATCGAGCCGGGGAGCCGTTCTCTCCAGAACGGCGACTCCTGCGCGTGCGCCAGGGCGCGCCGCAACTTCCGCCACTGCCACTTCGCGAGCTCCGCGCGCGGCAGGGTCTCGGTCTTGCGGTTCCAGTACTCCGCCCGCGCGGGTGCCGGTCCGAGTGATGCCATCAGCTCTCACCTCCAGGCTCGCCGGTCAGCGGGCGCAGGACGCAGAAGTCCGCCCAGCCCGCCGCCACGATGGTGTCGATCTCATTGACGGTCTGTGCGGCGCCGTCCACGATCACTGTCATCCCGGCCTCGTTCCGGACGGCGTCCGCCAGCTGGACGAGGCTCACCGCCCGGTTCGCCGGGGGTGGGCCGTGCGCGGGCCCTCGCGCCTCCACCAGCAGGACGTCCGCGCCACCTGCGGTGAGTGCTCCGGCCAGGGCCACGAGCTCTCCGGCCTCCGCCAGCGTGTGGTCCGGCCGTTCCACGTCCACGGCGACGGCGACCGGACGCCCGGCAGGCCACGCGGCGCGGAGCTCCGACAGGGCCGTCAGCGGCGGGCGCTCCCGCAGCTCCGTCACGCGATGGGCGGACAGATCCAGCATCACCATGGCGTAGCCGCCCCGCACTGCCTGTCCGGCGACCTCCGCGTACGCACCGGGACCCTCCAGTTGCGGGAAGCGGACACAGGCGGGTGACGCGTGCGTCACCGGCGGCAGGCTCCGCGGGGGTCCGCCAGGTTCCGCGGGGTCGGCTTCCGACGGCTCGAAGGGGCGGGTGATCACCAGGCCGGCGCCGCGCAGGCCGTTCGTGCTCACCACGCGGTTCGGCAGCTCCAGCGACCCGGCCCGCGACGGCGCGAACGCGGGGGTGGGCGCGATGTCGGCCGGTTCACCGGTGGCCCGGGTGTGGAACCAGGCGTCATACCCGGCCGTGAAGAGCGGATCCCGCCTGGCGATGTCGTCATGGGTGATTCGCCAGGAACGCGCCACGAGCTGGTAGGAGAACTGGATGGGCTCGAACTTGAAGTAGCGGTGCACGTTCTCGAAATACCGCTCCGACAGGCGGGCGGCCCGCTGGAACTTCTCGACAGTCCCCCGCCGCGAGGTCTCGAACCGGGCGAGGGCGTCCGAGAGCGTGGGTGGCCGCGCGCCCAGCTCCCTCGCCAGCGCGATCGCGTCCTCGATCGCCAGCCTCGTGCCCGAGCCGATGGACCAGTGCGCGGTGTGGGCCGCGTCGCCGATCAGGACGACGTTGCGGTGGTGCCAGGTGCCGCACCGCAGGTGCGGGAAGTTGGACCACCGCGACCCGTTGGACCGGATCGTCCTGCCTTCCATGTCCTCGGCGAAGATCTGCTCGCACAGCCGCACCGACTCCTTCTCGTCCATCCGCGAGAGCCCGGACTTCTGGAAGGTGTCCTCGGAGACGTAGACGATGAGCGAGCTCCACGGCTGCCCGGACGGATAGCAGTAGCCCTGGAACAGCCCCCACTCCGTCTCGCGGAATATGTAGGTGAAGTACGGAAAGGCCCGGTCGACGCCGAGCCAGGCGTACCGGAACTCCGAATGCTCGATGTGCGGCTGGAAGGCCTCGGCGTGCTCGGCACGGACGACGGAGTTCACGCCGTCGGCGCCCACGATGAGGTCGGCGTCCGCGTGCCCCGCCAGCCCGGTGACGGGGTGGTCGAAGTGGAGTCGCACGCCCAGCCGCGTGGCCGTCTCGCGGAGGATGGAGAGCAGTGAGGTTCTCGGGATGCCGTGGAACCGGTTCCCGTTGACGATCCGGCGGGACGACCGGTGCCTGATCTCCACCGGCGTCCAGGTCGTCCCCGCCTCCGTCACCGCGGTGAAGGTCACGGGGTCGACCCGTTCCAGCTCGTTCAGCGCGCCTTCCGGAAAGACGACGCCCCAGCCGTAGGTCCGGTCGGACCCGCTGCGCTCGAAGACCCGGACGTCCTCGGCGATCCCGTCGCGCCGCAGAAGGGCGGCCAGGAAGAGCCCCGCCGGGCCGCCGCCGATTATGTCGACTCGCATCCGCCCATCACCGTCCCGCTGGTATTTCGTCGAGGACCGTCGCGGCCTTCCACCGCCGGACGGTTTCCCGCATCGTCTCGATGCGGCGGTCCGGCGCCGCCTCCCAGAGCAGGCCGAGCAGCCTGCTGCCGATGACCAGGCCCGCCGCGTGCGGCGCCAGGGCCCGGATCTCCCGCTCGTCCCGGATGCCGAAGCCGACGACGAAGGGCTTGGCCGCGGTCTCCGCGAGCCTCGCCGTGACGCGCCCGGCCTGCGCGAGGTCCAGCGGGTCTCCGGTCCGGGCGGCGAGGCTGCGATAGGTCAGCAGGTCGGCGGGGTCCTCCATGCGCCGGACCTCCGCCTCGCCGGCGGAGGAGGCGATGAAGGGGACGCAGCTCAGGCCGGTCGTCGTGACCCGCCGCACGTCGTCGGGGGATTCCGGGCGGGTGAGCACCAGCCCGTCCGCGCCGGCGTCCGCGGAGTCCGCCGTCAGGCGGTCCCAGCCGAGGTCGTCCACCGTCGCGGGGTACACCAGCGGCAGGATCGGGGTCGCCGGCGCGGCGTCGCGAAGCTTGCGCATGAGCGTCCACGCCTGCCCGGGGTCGACGTCCGCGGCCCGCGCGAACGACCTCCCGATCTCCGACCCGCGGGGCCGCACACTCGGGGTGGGAATTCCCAGTTCCAGGACGTCCGCGCCCGCCTCCACGGCGGCCAGGGCCACGTCCAGCGGATCGCTCGTCAGCGGATCGCCCAGGGTCAGGTAGACCACGAGCAACCGTTCCCGTTTCGCCGTCGCCCGTCGTAGGCGGTCGCCGAGCCTGTCTACCGGCTCCATGCCTCCACCCCGTCCCGCAGCGACCGCAGCATCGCGATCGGATCGCCGCTCTTGGCGAGGGAGGTGCCGATGAGCACCCCGTCCGCCCCGGCGGCCGCCGCCCTGGCGACGTCCGCCGGGGTGTGGAAGGCGCTCTCCGAGAGGATCAGGACGTCGGCCGGCACCAGCGGTATCAGCGTCTCGCTGAGACTGACCGTCCCGCCGTCCAGTTCGTTGGCGGAGATGTCGCGGTTGTTGATGCCCACCGCCGCCGCTCCGAGGTCGACGGCCTGCTCCAGCTGAGCCGAGCTGTGGACGCCGACCACCACTTCCATGCCGAGCCGCTCGGCACGGGCCTTCATCGCCCTGAGCAGTTCGAGGGTCGGCACCGTGCTCAGCGAGAGCTGCACGGCGTCGAATCCCACCTCGTACGACTCGTCCATCTGCTCCAGCGTGTTGAAGAACTCCTTCCGCATCAGCGGAAGGCCGGATATCCGGCGGATCCTCGCGGCGATCTCCAGGCTCCCGCCCCAGTCCTCGGGCGCGGTCGGGTTGGCCATCGCGTCGATGCCACCCTCGATGAGAGACCGCACGTAGGGTTCGAGCCGCTCGCTCGAGATCAGCTCCCCGTCGCGGGGAGACCGGCACTTGATGTCGGCCACCAATGCGGGATGGCCATTCCGGCGTGCCGCTGCGAGCACGTCACACATACTTCGTCTTGCCACGACCCCCCCTTCGGATCGGAAATCCCCGGTGCGGACACCGGGGTGATACACGCGTCGTATTCCTTGGTCACGCGTCATGGTGGATTTGCCGTCGACGGCCTATCTCGCAACCATCGTGTCCTTCCGGGTCGCTCTTTCATGGGCGCCGTCGTATCGGCGGAGATGGATTCCGCACAGCGGGAAAGATATGGACGACGATGCGGTTCGCCGATCGCCACGACGACATCGTTATGCCGAACCGCTCGGCCGCGCATCTTCTGGAATGCGGTGTCCGGGGCCGGCCCGCACTGTCCGAAGGCCACAGCGGCCGGGGTGGCGGCGCTCCATCCGCGGCGTCCGGCAGCCTTTCTCGCAGGTTGCTTGACATTTGCGGTCAGGTCGTTTTCTTCTTCTTTATCGCCCCGCTACCCCTAATCTGGCCCGTAACATGTCGGTGTATTTATTTCCGGTGAATCCTGAATGCCATCGGTCCGACATCCACGCCGAAGCCGGCCATTCGCGGACCTCGGGATTCGGGAGGCCCCGGCTCGACCCCTGACCGCGTGGGGGCTGCGGTTTCCGAAATTCCGTACAACTCACTCGCCCCCGCCGTGAGGCGCTTCGATGAGGTGAACGTAGTTATGAGAACAGACAGCTCGGCCGTGATGGCGTATTCCTCGTACCTGGCGCTGGACGAACTGCTGTCGGTGCAACAGCCGCACACCGACGGGCACGACGAGATGCTGTTCATCGTCGTCCACCAGGTCCACGAACTCTGGTTCAAGCAGTTGCTCCACGAGTTCGGTCATCTGCAGCGCAAGCTGGCCGACGGGGACAGCGGGCAGGCGTTGCGCACCCTGCACCGGTCGCTGGTCATCCTCAAGGTCCTCGGCACCCAGGTCGACGCGATGGAGACCATGACCCCGTCCCAGTTCGACGGCTTCCGCGACACGCTCGGCGGGAGCGGCTTCCAGTCGGCCCAGTTCCGCGAGGTCGAGGCCGTACTCGGGCTGCGCGACCCCGCGGCGTTCCAGCGCTACCCGGAGGGCGGGGCCGAGCGTGCCCGCATCGAGGCGGCGATGACCCGGCCCTCCGTCTTCGACTCCTTCCTGGCCTATCTCGCCTTCAACGGGTACCAGGTGCCGCACGAGGTGCTGCGCCGGGATGTGTCGTCGCCGGCGGCGCCGTCGGCGGACCTGCAGAGGGTGGTGCGGCAGGTGTACTACGACGACGGCGTGCCGGCGCATATCTGCGAGCGGCTGGTGGATCTCGATGAGGGCTTCCAGCAGTGGCGGTACCGCCACGCGAAGATGGCGGAGCGGATCATCGGCGCCAAGACCGGCACCGGCGGTTCCTCCGGCGCCGCCTACCTTCGGTCGACCGTGTTCACGCCGATGTTCCCGGATCTGTGGGCCGTGCGGAACGCCGTCTAGACCGGCCGATCGCCGGGGAGGGCGCGTCTCGCCTGTGCGCGGCGGATGGCGCGCCGTCCCCTTCCCCGTCGCAGCCGGTGAGGCTCAACGATCCGGCGGACGCGACATCGAACGCCCCCGGCCGCGGCCGGGGGATCGATCAACGGAAGATGGAGCACAGAATGGTCACACCTATAACTCCAGATGTACGGCAGAGCCTTGATGGGGATGCCTTATGGCCGTCGCAGATCGGGGTCGGGGGAGTCACCCTCCGCCGGGCGCGGTCGGATTCCCAGGACCGGTCGTCGGTGTGGGTTCTCTACCGGCTCGCCGAGTGGATTGGAGCGCTTGATCGCGACCCCGTCGAGCCGGTGCCGATCGGCACCTTTCCCTTCTCCGAGATCCTTGACCACTACCAGATCAACGGACGGGCGCGTGTCTTCCCTGAGCTGGTGACCCTTCTGCGGGACCTGCACCCCCGGCTTCCCCTGCCACGGTTGGTGCAGGAGCGTGTGCTCGCCGACTGGCTGCCCAGCACGTTCGACCAGGAGGGCGGGGACTACGACTCCTATCTCGCCGTGCCGATGCTCGAGCGTCTGGCCGCCTCCGGCGGGGTCGTGGACGGCGGCGCCGTGCTGGACGGCGACGTCGTGCTTGATTCACAGGTCGCGATGATCTTGGCTGATCTGCTGATAACCGAGGGCGAGGCGCTGGCCGTCGATCCCGAATCACCGCGGCAGCGCGTGCGTACTCACGTGGCCCTGCAGGCCCTCGCGCGCACGCCCGCGTTCGTGCCGAGGGCGCTCGGCGCCGGCGAGAGGTCCACTTGGGCGCGGCAGCCGGTGGACCGCAACGATCCCGCCCTGTCCGCGCGCGCGCAGTGGTTCGGACAGGCGACCGTGGACAGGATGCCCCCGGTCATCCGGCGGGCCGGCGAGATCTCCCTGCTCCCGATGACCCCGCTGCACGACGAGGTGATGTTCATCCGGGTCATCCAGATGTTCGAGCTCGTCTACCGGCAGACGTTCCGTTCCATCGTGCGGGCGGTCACCGCCCTGATGGCCGGTGACGTGGAGGCGGCGACCGTCGCGCTCGGCGACGCGGCGCGGAGGATCGAGGGCACCCCCTCGCTCTACCGGATCCTGACCACGATGCCCCGCGAGTCGTTCGCGATCATCCGGACGCACACCCACGGCCGCAGCGCCATCCAGTCCCGCGCCTACCGGGAGATCGAGCGGATCTGCGCGCCGAAGCCGGACGGGCCGACCGAGCCCAAGATCGCACCGGTGAACCTGACGGTTCCCACGCTTCCCGAGGTGTACGCGTCGCTGGCGGCCGCCTCCGGCGAGTCCGCGCTGCGCGGGGTGCGGGAGGTGATGGCCCGGCTAGACGACGGCTGGTGCTCGATGAAGCGGACCCACTGGGGGATCACCTTGAAGATCATCGGGAGTGTCGGGGGGACCGGGGGCACCACCGGCGCCACGTACCTGAAGACGAACTCGGAAAGACCGCTCTTCCCGATGTTCCACGGCCGTGCAGGGGCGGACGGCGACCAGGCCGAAGGAGGCCGCGATGTCTGAGCTCGACGAGCTGAACAGCTTGCTCCGCCGGAAGGTCATGGGCTACATCGTCTCCCAGGCGATGTTCGCGGTGACGGAGCTGGACGTCGTCGAGCACCTCGCCGAGGGAGCGCTCGACGTGGGGGAGCTGGCGCGACGGACGGGCGCCGACCAGGACTCCCTCCACCGTTTCCTGCGCGTCCTCACCGCGGAGGGCCTCTTCACCGAGGACCCCTCCGGCACGTTCGCGCTCACCCCGCTCGGCGCGCTGCTGCGCCGGGACATCCCGGGTTCGCTGCGCCACTTCGTGACGTTGATGGGCGGCGAGGCGTACCAGGCGTGGTCGGCGGCCGTGCACTCGCTGCGTACCGGGCTCCCGGCCTTCGACGTCGTGTTCGGCAAGCCGATGTTCGACTGGCTCGGCGACAACCCCGACGCCTCGGTCGTCTTCAACGAGGCTCAGGCGGGCCTGGTCGCCCTGCGGCTGCTGCCGCTGGTGGAGCGGGACTGGAGCGGGGTCGGCACGGTCGTCGACGTCGGCGGCGGCAACGGCCGGCTTCTCGGCACGCTGCTGTCCCGTCACGAGCACCTGAGCGGCGTGCTGTTCGACCTGCCGCACGTGGTGGACGAGGCGGGCACCGCGCCGCACCTGGACGACGTGCGGGAGCGTCTGCGCGTGGCCGGCGGGAGCTTCTTCTCCGCCGTTCCCGAAGGCGGCGACGCGTACGTGCTGGCCCAGATCCTGCACGACTGGGACGACGGCAAGGCGGTGGAGATCCTGCGGCGCTGCCATGACGCCATGGACGCCGAGGCCCGGCTGCTGATCCTGGAGCAGGTCGTCCCCGAGGACGACGAACCCCACCCGGCGAAGCTGCTCGACCTGCACATGCTCGTCCTGCTCGGCGGACGGGAGCGCGGGGAGAACTCCTGGCGGCGCCTGCTCGCCGAGAGCGGCTTCGAGCTCGTCGGCATCGATCACTCGGCGCGGTCCTCGCTGATCGAGGCGCGCCGCTCGGCGGTCTGAGCACCTCGCATGACGTTCCAGCGCGACACCGCCGGGCCTCCCCGGCGGAAAGGCGTCCCCCGCACCGGACTTCCCTGACGGGAAGGCGGTCCCAATGCCGAAGGGCCGGTCCACCTCCCCGTGGACCGGCCCTTCTATTGTCGTGAACGCGACCTCTGGTCGCGGTCAACCGCGCACCTTGACGGTCACCGCGCCAGCCGGCCTCGCAGCCGCTGGGCCGGACGCTCGATGAGGTAGTAGGTCAACGTCGCCAGCAGGATGCTGCCGACCAGCGTCACGCTCACCAGCTCCCAGAAGCCGATGCTCCCGCGGAGCACGGGCGAGGCGACGGGGACCTTTCCGAACATGCTGCCGTTGCCCATCCAGTAGTCCATGACCGCGACGTGCCAGAGGTACACGCCGAAGGACATGCGGCCGAGGAAGAGCACCGGCCGGTTGGTCAGCACCGCGTCCATGAGCCGCGACTTGACGTTCGGCACGGTGAGCGGTGCGACCAGCAGCAGGGCGAACGCGAAGGACACCACTGTGGAGACCATCTGCTGGCTCAGGGCTCCCCAGGTCCCCATGCCCGGCTCGCCGAAGGGCTTGGGGATGTTCAGGATGGCGAAGAACGCCGCCGCGGCCCAGCAGGCGTTCGGGTGCCTCTCCACGAAGCGGTAGAAGGAGGGCTTCGTCTCCGACACCTCCGCGTATGTGGAGAACGTCGCCAGAGCCATGCCTCCGGCGAAGAACCCGACGTATCCCAACGGCCAGAAGGAGATCCACCAGACATACTCGTTCATGGCCGGCAGGTAGCAGAAAGCGGTGTACGCGAAACCGATCAGGACGAGGACGGCCAGCGGCACCATCATGCGGCGCATCCGCTGAGCCGGCGCGGCGGCGCGGCGCGCGTACCGGTTGATGGCCCAGGCCATCAGCGGAAGCGTCAGGTAGAACGCGACCTCGGTCACCACGGTCCAGCTCGGCTCGAGGCCGGTGATCCAGGTGTCGTTCGTCCAGAAGAAGTGCAGGAGGAGGAACGGACGGGCCGCGTACCAGACGTTCTTGATGTCGTAGAGGTTGAGCGTCACCAGGACGATCGCGGTCATCACCCAGTAGCCGGGCAGAACGCGGAGCGCGCGCTTGACGAGGAACGGCCGGATGGCCGGCTTCGGGGCGCCGGAGAGCACCACGCGTGCGAACGGACGGTATAGGAAGAATCCGGAGAGAATGAAGAAAGGCGGCAGGCTGACCGTCAGCGCCTCGATGACATAGCCCCAGATACTCGTGTGGGGGTCGGAGAAGTGGTTGCTGGTTCCGGAGACGAACGCGACGTGGTAGATGAGTACCCCCACCGCGCAGAGACCGCGTATCCCGTTGAACGCCGGGACCTGTCTTGTGCCCGTGGGTTTGTCTACGGTTACGGGCGTGCTTAAGCCTTGTGTCGCCACCATAAGGGGCTTCCTCTCAGTTGATCAACCTGACCCGGGTCGTGCCGGCCATTCCCACCCCGTGGCCTCTTCGGCGTGCGGTGCCCTCTGTGCACCGTTTTCCCTAGACGCCGCCACATTTTGTGACCTGGTAAAGCGGGTAGCGGTCGATCCGCCGAGCCTCACCACGGCATTGTCGCGTTCGGCTGCTATGCAAAGCTTCTTCGGAAATGCTGTATCTAGAGGGTGAGGGGGAGAGGTTGCCGGGAAACGTCCGATATGTAGGTAAAAGCCGGTACTGGCGGGGTGATCGGGCATTCCAGAAGATGCCGAGCGGAGGCACGCGGCACAACGATGTGGGCCGGCGAGCGCGATGAGATGATCTGAGGCCTCACCCACGTCACCGCACACCGGCGTCCGGCGAGAACCTCGCCGGGCCGCCGGCCGTACGTTCCCACCGAAGGGCTGTGATGACGCTCGACCTGCTCATCGAAGGCACGCTGCTCTGGTGCGGGCCACAGGAGCTCATCGACGGCGGTGCCGTGGGCCTCAGCGACGGGCGCGTCGCCTGGTACGGCAGGGCGGCCGACGCCCCGGAGGCGCGGCGGTCGGTGTCCGGCGACTGGTACCTCATGCCCGGGGTCGTCGACCACCACGTGCACATCGCCTTCGCCGAGCCCGCGCGGCTGCTGCGCGGCGGGCTCACGCGCGTCCACGACCTCGCCTGGCCGGTGGACCAGGTGATGCCGCTGGCCGAGAGATCGCTCCTGCCCGGCTTCGACGGCCCGGTCGTCCGCTCGTACGGCCCAATGCTGACGGCGCCGGGCGGCTACTGCAGCCGGGCGGAATGGGCGCCGGAGGGCACCGCGTGGGAACTGTCCGGCCTCGGCCAGGTGGACGCCGCCGTCGCCCGCCTCGCGGGTCTTGGCGTGATCGGTGTCAAGGTCGCGCTGAACGCCGAGGCCGGCCCCACGCTGGACGACCTCATGCTCGGCGCCGTCGTCGACGCCGCCCACCGCCACGGCCTGCCGGTCGCGGCGCACGCGCAGGGCCGTGGCCAGGCACGGCGCGCGTTGCTCGCCGGTGTCGACGAGTTCGCGCACACGCCATGGACTGAGCGGATCCCCGAGGCCGAGGTCGCCGCGCTCGCCCGGCGCTGCCGCATGCACTCGACGCTCAACATCCACGCCAGTGACGGGAACGGCGAGGGGCTCGACAACGCGGTGGCGAACCTCGGCGCCTTCTGGAGGGCGGGCGGGGACGTTCGCTACGGCACCGACCTTGGCAACGGTCCGATACCCGAGGGCGTGCACGCGGGTGAGGTGGCCCTGCTCGCCGGCGCCGGCCTGGGCCCGGAGGACGTCCTCGCCTCGATGGCCGGGTACCGGCTACGGCTGGGAAGCAGGGACGGGGTGATCGCCCTCGGAGCGGACCCGCGCGAGAACCTGGCCGCCGTCACGGACGTACGTGCCGTCGCCGTCCAGAACCGCGTCATCGGCCCCGGCGTGTCCCCCGGCGCCTGAGTCCGCCACCATGGCCGCCGAGACCGGCCGCACGATGCCGCGGGGCTCCGTCGGTCACCTCAGAGAGGTCGGTCACCTCAGAGCGTTGGAGAACCGCGCCCAGCGGTCGAGCAGGGCTGCCGCGGCGCCGGAGTCGACCGCCTGGGCGGCGCGGGCGAGCCCGGCGGCGATGTCCTCCTCCAGCGACGCGGAGAACCCGGTGTACGCGGCCAGCGCCGCCGCGGCGTTGATCAGCACCGCGTCCCGCACCGGGCCGCTGTCGCCGGCGAGGAGCCGGCGGGTCACCTCGGCGTTCGCCTGGGCGTCCCCGCCGCGCAGGTCCTCGATGGTGGCCCGGGGGACCCCCACGGATTCGGGGTCGAAGCGGCACTCGGCGAACCGGCCATCGGAGACCACCCAGACCGTGCTGGTCGTCGTCGTGGTGATCTCGTCGAGGCCGTCGTCGCCGCGTACGAGCAGCACCGTCGCGCCGCGCCTGGCGAACACCTCGGCCAGCACCCGGGTCTTGTTCCCGAACGCGCAGCCGACCAGCGCGCGTGACGGTTGCGCGGGGTTGGCGAGGGGGCCGAGCAGGTTGAACGTCGTGGGGACGCCGAGCTCGCGGCGTGTCGGGGCCGCGTGGCGCAGCGCCGGGTAGAACACCGGGGCGAAGCAGAACCCGATGCCGACTTCGGCGACGCAGCGCTCCACCGACTCCGGCGGGAGGTCGATCGCGACGCCGAGCGCCTCCAGCACGTCGGCCGCGCCGGACTTCGACGACGCGCCCCGGTTGCCGGTCTTGGCCACCGTCGCACCGGCCGCGGCGACCACGATCGACGCCATGGTCGAGATGTTCACCGAGTCGGACCGGTCGCCGCCGGTGCCGACGATGTCGACCGCGGGACGGTCCAGGCGCACCCGCCGGGTGTAGGAGAGCATCGTCTCGGCCATGCCGGAGATCTCGGCCGGCGTCTCGCCCTTGGCGCGCAGCGCTATGGCGAACCCGGCGATCTGGACCGGGGTGGCCGAGCCGGACATGATCTCGTCCATGGCCCAGGCCGTGTCCTGCTCGGACAGGTCCACACCTTCCAGGAGCCGGTCGATGAGCCGAGGCCACGTGAGGACGCCGGTGGCGTCGGGCGGGGAGACGATCAGGGCGCCGGACCGCTGCATCGACAACTCCATTCAGGGCCGTGGCCGGGCGCGAACCGCGAGGCCGCGGTGCCGCACCCAGGGCTCGGACATTCGGGCTCCATGATCTGCGCGGGGAGCCGCGGCCACATCTCCGAGCGTGCTCTCCCGCCCCCGAAACGGCACACAGGCGGCTGGGACGGCCTTGGCGGCCCGGGGGAGCGGCACACGGCGGACCGGGAGCGGCAGACGGTCGGTCGGACCCGGGCCGCTGTCCCGCCAGGAACATGGCAATCCGGGAGATGCACCGCGGTACGCGCGAATGTGACGCTGGCCGCGAGGGCCACCAGGTTTTCCGTACGCCCACTTCGCACCGCCGGGCCGGCGAGACGGCCAGGGCAGACCTGGACCTCGACAAAGAGGGAAGAAAGGTAGGGAACCAATTGTGACCCAGAATCTGGAGAGTGCTGTCGCCCCAGTGCTCCGGACGGAAGATGTCGAGCGGCCGCGGCGAGAGTCCAGCGTCTCGCACCGCCCGCGTCGCCCGCGCCAGCCGTGGTGGCGCAGCCCTTGGGTGATCGGTCTCGCGGTGGTCGTGGTCTTCAACCTCATCTACGCCCTGCCGCGGTACCTGAGTTTCAACCCCGCGATGTCGCGGGCTCCGCTGGCCCCGGGGTTCCCGGCCCACTTCGCGGTGATCTCGGTGCATGCCGTACTGGGCAACGTCGCGCTGGTGACGGTCTTCCTGCAGGTCATGCCTTGGCTTCGCCGGCGTAGCGTCAAAGCCCACCGAGTGAGCGGCCTGGTCTACGTTTTCGGCGGGGCGATTCCCGCCGCCGTGCTGTCCTTGGTGCTCCTCCCCTTCTCCACGATCCCGACCGGCAAGGTCGGTCTGTTCACGATGGCGGTCCTCTGGATAGCCACGACGCTGGTCGGGTACCGCAAGCAGCGTCAGGGCCGGTACGCCGAGCACCGCCGCTGGATGCTCTACAGCTTCGCGATGGCCCTCGGCACGACATGGGGCCGCGTGGTGATCCTCCTGTGGGGAGTGGCTCCCGCCCTGCAGTTCGACGTGATGATCTTCCTTGAGCTGAACTCCTGGATGTGGTTCGTCAACCTCCTCATCGTGCAGTGGTGGCTCGAGCGCCGTCCCCGCAAGGCAGTGAAGGCAACGGTCTAAGCCGCGCCAGAACGTCCGCTTCCCCGGCTCGCGGGTCGAGCTGGGGAAGCTTCGCGTCTGGACCAGGCAGGGGGCCACGGGCCTACCGAATCAAATCAATCGCCCGGCTCCGGTGGAGAGGTATCCACCCGAGCCGGGCGATTCAGCATGTCCGTCCCCCGTGCGTGGGACGACGCCGTCCGCACCGCGGCGCCTCCACCAGGGACACAGGATCCCTTCGTGAGCCCCGCCCGATGAACCACGGCACCTCACCTCCGGAACCGGGTACCGGCACCCCGCCACCGGGTACTGGAGCACCTGCTGGGGGTACGGGCTGACGTCTCGCTGAAGGGAGACGTGTCGGATGAAGGTGAGACGACGTCTTCCCGCGGTGCGGCTTCGCGGCGCTGCCGAGTCGGCTGGGTGAGGTACGTGAATGGTCGCCGGGCTCGGCAGGCCCGCCGGATGGGTGATCCCGGAGGACGTACGGCGGCGCCGGCCTCGCCGTACACGGTCCCGTATCGGCGCCGGGCTGAGTCTCTGGGCAACGTAGGACGGCCCGGCCGACGTCGCTGGGGGGGCGAGTCGGCCGGGCCGTCCGGCTTCGTGTGGTTGTGGGGGTCAGTCGAGGGAGTAGGCGATGATTTCGGGGATGGGGTTTTGGAAGAGGGCGGGGGCGGCGGCGCCGACGATCACCGTGTCGCCGGCGATGGCGGGCTGGGAGTTGATGCCCGCGCGTGCCTGGTCCGTCCAGAGGGTCCGGCCAGTCCGGGTGTCGAAGGCGTACATCTTGCCGTCGTAGCTGCTGCTGAAGACGACGTCGTTGGCGACGGTCGCCGCGCCGAAGTTCATCTGCGGCATGTCACGCTTCCAGAGCACCCTGCCGGTGGCCACATCGGTGGCGAGGAGGCCGCCCTTTCCCTGCGTCAGGTCGGGCATGTCGTAGGACGTGGGAGTCACGTTGAAGCCCGCGTCGACCCAGGGCACGAACAGCCGGTTGTCGGCCACCGCCATCGGCGTCTCCACACCGCCGAAGAGGCCGGGGAAGACCAGGGTGGGCACGTCCGGCAGCGGCCCGGTGTCGTTCTCGTGCTTGCCGACGGAGATCGTCCAGATCGGACGCCCGTCGTCGGCCCGGTAGGCGAAGACCTTGCCCATCTTGCCGGCCGCGATGACGATCTCGGTCTTCACCCCGCGGATCCGGACATAGGTGACGATCGGCGAGACGTGGAGGTCGTAGTCGCGCAGGTCGTGCGGCGCCGCCTGCTGGTACCACAGCAGCTTGCCGGTCTTGCCGTCCAGCGCGACGATCGAGTTCGTGTAGAGGTTCGGGCCGGGCCTGCTGGTCCCGCTCGGGAACTCGGGCGTGCCGGGGAACGGCGCCGGGTTGCCGACGGTGATGAAGACCCGGCCCTTCTCGTCGACGGCGGGCGGGTACCAGAGGCCGCCGCCGCTGTTGAGCTCGGGGTGACCCCAGAGGTCGCCGTCCTTGACGGTGTTGAAGTTCCACTGCGGCGTGCCGGTCCGCGCCTCGAGCGCCCACACGATCCCGGCGACGCCGGGCTTGTAGTCCTCGAGGGTGGACGGGACGGTGCTCACGATCACGGTGTTGCCGTAGAGCTGGGGCGAGATGTCGAGAGCGCCCTGACCGTTGCTGATCAGCTCACGGGTCCAGATCGTCGCCCCGGTCCGCGGGTCGAGGGCGAAGACCCCCGTGGCGGTGGTGCCGAAGAGCAGCCCCCACCCGTACGCCACGCCGTTGGGGCCGATGGTGGTGCTGTCGAAGGTGCGCTCCCACTTGACCCGGCCGGTCTCCTGGTCGACCGCGTACACGTGGGAGTTGAGGTCGATCACATAGACGGTGCCGTTGACCGCGATCGGGTTGGAGGCGAAGTTGCCGAAGAAGCCCCTGTTCTCCAGGGGCAGCCGCCACTTCACCTTCAGCTTGGAGACGTTCCGTGCGTTGATCGGGGTCCGCGTCGTCGCGCGGGTGTTGGCGAGGTCGTAGTTCGGGCCGGCCCAGGAGGCGGCGTCGGGCCCCCACTCGGGAGGTGCCTGGCGCCCTTCGCCCTGGCTGGCTTCTGCGGCCGGCTGGCCGATCGCGAAGCTTGGCACCACCGCGAGTGTCAGAAGCGCCGCTGCCGCTGTGAGCCAACGCCGGCCACGGGAGGCTCGTCCGCGGATTTCGATCATTGAGGATCCTTTGTTCTTTGGTTCGTTGTGCAGGTGGAACATCGAGGCGGATGACGGCCGGCTGGGTCTCGCCGCCGCCTTCCGGCGGCGTCGCCCGCCCGCTCGGGCGAGGCCGGTGAGCGGGTCGGGACCGGCCGTGGCGCCTGTATGGGGGACCCGTGCGCGGCCGTCAGTTCGCGCGGAAGAACGCGCGCACGTCGCCGACGAGCAGCTCGGGTTGCTCCATCGCGGCGAAGTGGCCGCCGCGGTCGAACTCGCTCCAGTGGGTCAGCGTCGGCAGGATCCGCTCGGCCCACCGGCGGATCGGCAGCGCCGCGTCCCTCGGGAAGACGGCGACGCCGACCGGCATCGTGAGGGGCCACGGGCCGCCCCAGGTCTTCACGTAGTCCGCGTTGAGATGGGTGGACTCGTAGTACAGCTGGGCGCTCGACCCCGCCGTCGCGGTGAGCCAGTAGAGCGAGACGTTGGTGAGGATGTCGTCGCGGCTGATCGCGTCCTCGGGGACCTTGTCCGAGTCCGTCCACTCCTTGAACTTCTCCACGATCCACGCGAGCTGGCCGACCGGTGAGTCGGTCAGCGCGTAGGCCAGGGTCTGTGGCCGGGTCGACTGGATCTTCTGCCAGCCCGTGCCGTCGTCGGCGAACCCGGCCCCGAAGTTCAGCCGCGCGAGGTCGGCCTCGTCCAGCTCGGCGAAGGCGGCGGGGTCGTCCGGCGGGAAGGTCACGAAGAAGTTGAGGTGCACGCCCGCGACGTGCTCTGGGTCGGCCAGGCCGAGCTCCAGGGAGATCGCCATGCCCCAGTCCCCGCCCTGCACGAAGTACCGGTCGTAGCCGAGGTCGCTCATGAGCGTGGCCCACGCGCGGGCCACCCGGCGGATGTCCCAGCCGGTCTGGCCTGTGGGGCCGGAGAACCCGTAGCCGGGAATGGAGGGGATGACGACGTGGAACGCGTCGGCCGGGTCGCCGCCGTGGGCTGCGGGATCGGTCAGGGGCCCGATCACGTCGAGGAACTCGATCACCGAGCCCGGCCAGCCGTGCGTGAGGATCAGGGGCCTCGCTCCCGGCTCGGGCGAGCGGACGTGCAGGAAGTGCACGTCGGACCCGTCGATCTCGGTGATGAACTGGGGGTACCCGTTCAACCGCTCCTCGGCGGCCCGCCAGTCGTAGCTGGAGTGCCAGTACTCGGCGAGCTCCTTGAGGTACTCCACGGGCACGCCGCGGGACCAGCCGACGCCCGGCACCTCGCTCGGCCATCGGGTGGCGGCGATCCTTCGGCGCAGGTCATCGAGGTCGGCCTGCGGGACTTCGATCCGGAACGGACGCATTGAGGTACCTTTCGCTTTCGTTCGCCGGCTCGACGCCGCCGGCCCGTCCAGAGGTCGTGCGGCCAGGCTCGGCGGGCCTGCGGGGTTCGCCGTCGCGCGGCGGTCGCGCCGTCCCGGAACGGCGGGAGATCGGGTGGCGGCGTCCGGCCGGAGCGCGCGACGGCTCTGGCCGGTGCAGGTGGCCGGACACGGTGGTGTGAGGCTCGCGCCTCAGGTGCGTACGACCTGCCCCGCGTCGTCCCGCTGCGGCCGCGGGGCGCCCGCGGCCCGGCGCTTGGACGGCCACAGCACCCGCAGGAGGTTGCGGGGGTGCAGGAGCGTCTGCGGCGGATCGATGAGCCCGGCGACCCGGATGAAGGCGTTGGTCAGGTGCGCGTCGTTCACCGCGAGCTTCTGCAGCCGCGTGACATAGGCGTTCACCAGGCGGATCTTCAGGGTCCTGCGGCCCTCCACCCCGGCGTACCCGAGGTCGGACCCGGCCGCCAGGTCCCAGGGGGCGTCGAGCTCGCGGGAGATGTCCCGGAAGAAGTCGGCCGGTCGCGGCGCGTTCCCCTGTTCGAGGTGGCGGCGCAGGACCAGTGACTCGAGCGCGGAGACGGTCATGCCCTGGGCGTAGACGGGGTTGAAGCTGCACACGGCGTCGCCCATCACCAGCAGCCCGTCGGGGAAGCGGGTCAGCCGCTCGTAGCGGCGACGGACGCTGACGGGGTAGCGGAACATGACGGGCTCGTCGAGCGGTTCGGCGTCCCGGATGGCCTCGTAGATCTCCGGTGTGGGCAGCGACCGGACGAACTCCTCGAAACCCTTCGGGTCGGTCGGCGGGTGGTCGCCGAGGATCCCGGTCAGCGACAGCTCGGCGATGTCCTTGTCGCCGGACAGCGGGAAGAAGAACGCCCCGCGCGGGTTGGCGGGAGTGGCGGCCGGGATGATCGCCAGGTCGGTGCCGAACGGGTCGTGGGACAGCCGGTAGTGGCGGGTCGTGTAGGCCAGGTCGATCTTGACCCGGTCCTCCTCGGGACGCGCGTAGCCGAGCTCCTCCAGCCACACGGGCGTCCGCGAGCCCCGGCCCGTCGTGTCGATCACCAGGTCGGCGTGGAGGATCTCCGGTTCGCTGTCCTGGTCCTTCCGTTGCACCCGCGCCCCTACGACCCGGGATCCGTCCGGTGTCGTCTCCAGGCCCCAGATGTCGTACTGCTCCATGAAGGTGACGTTCGGTATGGCTTGCACACGCCTGCGGAGGTGATACTCCAGGACCGGCCGGGTCGCGGGCACCGAGACGAGTCCCGAGTCCGACGGCCGCATCCTCTCGCCGTTGAAGAACCAGCGGATGTCGCCGTTGAAGTCCCCCGGCCGTACTCCTGCCGCGATCAGGTCGTCGACCAGTCCGGGAAACTGGCTCTCCAGGATCTGGTGCCCCCGGGCCACCAGGCCGTGGGCATGGCGTCCGTGCGGGACGCCACGCCGGTAGCCGCTCACATTGGTCAGTTGGTCGCGATCGACCAGCACCACTTCCGCGTAGCTTTCTGAGAGCACTCGGGCGGCGAGCATCCCCGCCATACTCCCGCCGAGCACCACCACGCGATCGCCGACATTCTCCCCCATTGCGGTCACCTTCCCTTACTTGGTTCGAGTTCGATGAGCCTTGTTCAGGAAGCGCTGATGGGGGTGTTCTGGTACGCCGTGATGAGCCAGGTGTCGCCCTGCTTGGCGAGCAGCCAGGAGGCGCGGACGGCCCGCTCGTCGGACAGCTCGGTCTCTCCGGGGGCGAGGACGCCGCCACGGGTGATCACGAGTGCCAGGCCGGGGCCGAGGGGCTTGATGCCGATGGGCGTTCCCGTGACGCGGGAGCCCCGGTACGGGCCGGCGTAGGCCGCGGTCATGAAGGAGCGGATCTGCTCGCGGCTGGTCAGGTAGATGTCGCCGGGCAGGATGAGGCTTCCGTCCTCGGTGAACACCTCGGCGAACGCGTCGCCGTCGTTGGCGGCCCAGGCGGCGATGATGCGCTTGGGCACTTCGGCGAGGGCGGTGGCGTCGTCGGTCGCGACTGCGGTGGGGCTGCTGGCCATGTGTCTTCTCATCTCCATGGAGGTTGGCGCGCGGAAAACAATTCGCCTGCGATGGGATACCGAGTGGAAACCGGCCCGGTGGTGGTCGCGTCCCTACTTCGGCGCGCTCTTCATGCAGAAGGGGGATCCGCCTGGATCAGACGATCCCGCACCATTCCGTTATCCGACTCTCACCACTGAATCGTCTAATTTCGCCGCTCTACCACGCATCTCCTGGAATGCGCTGTCGGAAAGGCACTGATGCCACATCGACCGGGACTGCGGAATCGCCGCGCTGAACGGCGGTGTCAGCGAAACACGTCGTACACGTTGAAGGCCGCGGGATCGCACGCGTGGCAAGGCCGCGGGCCCGCCGGGTGATCGGCGGGCCCGCCGCCCTCACCGGCGGACTGAAGCCTCAGGCCGGCAGCTCGATCGACAGGGCGTGGTGGAAGACGTCACGGGGGTCGTAACGTCTCTTGACCTCCTGCAGCCGGGGGTAGTTGTCCTTGTAGTACAGGGTGTGCCAGGCGGTCCCCGAGGTGTTCCACTCGGGGTCGGCGAGGTCGGCGTCGGGGTAGCTGATGTAGGAGCCGTCGTCGACGTCTCCGGGCACCGGCACCCCGCCGGTCTCGGCGTACACGTCGCGGTAGTACTCGCGCACCCACTGGATGTTCGTAGCGTCCTGGCCGGGAGACTGCCAGAAGCCGGCGCTGTAGGACGCCTTCAGGATCGTCTCGCGCTGCGGGATCGCCGTCGCGCCGGGGGCGACGGCGTTGACCCGGCCGCCGAACGCGGTGAGCACCAGACAGGCGGCCGGGTTGTCGTAGCCTGTGCCGCCGAGATGCCGGTAGAGCGCGGCGAGCTGGCGGTCGGTGTAGCACCTGCGCAGGTAGCCGGCCTTGTGCTTGTAGCGGCCGTTGGGGTCGTTGGGCCAGCTGTAGGACGGCATCCACACGCTCATCCACGGGACGACCTCGTGGGTGTCGACCACGGGATCCACGCCGACCCCGGCCTTGATGGCGTCGAGCTGGGCGTTCACCATCTCCTCGGCGCCGGGCGCGTCGTCGTCCATCACCGTGGTCAGCCCGAACATGCCCGAGGAGCGGTGGGTCACGATCAGGTTGCTCCACAGCTCCCTGGCCGGCGACTCCGGATCGCTGTTGTCCTCGAACCATGTGCAGTAGTTGCGGATGAGCCTCGTGAGCGCCTCTTCGGTCATCGGCTCCCACGGCCACATGACGAACCTTCTGCGCATGCGGGCCGGTGCCCTCGGAAGCAGCAGGGTGGGATCGTCCGAGTCCACGCCCGGGGAGCGCATCCAGAAGCGGGTCACGACGCCGAAGTTGCCGCCGCCGCCGCCGGTGTGCGCCCACCACAGGTCACGGTGCGGGTCGTCGGGCTCGCGCGTGGCCACAACCGGCCGGGCCCTGCCGGACTGGTCGACCACGACGACCTCCACGGCGTACAGGTGGTCGACCACCAGGCCGTCGCGGCGCGACAGGTGGCCGTAGCCACCGCCGGTGATGTGCCCGCCGACCCCGACCTCGAAGCAGGTGCCGCCCGGGATCGTCACCCCCCACCCCTTGAACAGGGTCTTGTACACGTTGCCCAGGGTCGCGCCCCCCTCGATCGCGAAGGCGCGCATGTCCGGGTCGTAGTAGACGTCCGCCATCTGCGACAGGTCCAGCAGCACCTCGATGCCGGGGGAGGCGGTGAAGTCCTCGAAGCAGTGCCCGCCGCTGCGCACCGCGATCCGCCGCCCGGCCGCCACGGCCTCGTCGACGGCGTCGACGACCTGGGCGGTCGTGCTGACCAGGCGCACCTGGTCGGGAGTGCCGGTGAACCGGTGGTTGTACCCCTCGACCAGGCTCTGGTAGCGCGGGTCGCCGGCCGTGATGGTGACCGGCCCGAAGGCCGGGGCTCGCGTGGCCGTGTCGTGCCGTTCACCTGAGATGACGGCTGCCGGTCCGTGGTGGTTCTCGGACATGTTCCTAACCTCCAGTGGCGGGCGGACCACCTGACCGTCGCACGCCACGGCTCGCGGGCGCATCTTCCCGATTGCCGTGGCGTGCGTAGGGTGTCCGGTGGCCGGATCAGCCGGCGGAGTGGGCGGGGGTCTTCTCGGCCGCCGCGACGGGGACGGCGGCCTCGGCCGGGAGCTCCCCGCCTTCGGCGGCGGCCCCGCTCGCCCCGATGCGCCGGAGCAGGGCCACCGTCAGGATGGCTACGGCGGCGAGCAGGGCGGCGCTGATGGCGGAGACCGTGACGAGCCCGCCGGTGAAAGCCTCGCGGGCGGTGGTGAGCACCGCCCTGCCGAGGTCGCCGGGCAGGGCGCCGGCCGCGCTCGTGGCGCCCGCGAGGCTCTCGCGGGCGGCGTCACCCGCCTGCGCCGGGACGTCGGAGGGGACGCTGATGCGGCTGCGGTACACCGCGGTGCCGACGCTGCCCAGGGCGGCGATGCCAAGCGCGAAGCCGAACTGGCCGCTGGTCTCGTTGATGGACGCCGCCGACCCGGCCTTCTCAGGCGGGGCGGATCCGACGACCAGGCCGGTGCCCAGCGTGACCAGCGGGCCTGCCCCGAGGAACATGAGCGCGAAACCGGTCACCAGCGTGACCGGTCCGGAGCCCACGTCGACCTGGGTGATGACCAGCAGGCCGATCACCGAGATCACCAGGCCGCCCGCGATGAGGTACGCGGGCCGGATGCGGCGGCCGAGGATAGGGGACACCAGGAAGCTCACGGTGTTGGCCAACACCGCGGGGATCATCCACAGGCCCGCCCGCAGCGGGGACAGCCCTTCGACCAGCTCCAATTGCTGGGTGACGAACAGCATCATCACCCCCATCAGCGTGGTGCCGCACATGATGATGCCGAGCGCGATGCTGAAGGAGCGCGTGGAGAAGAGGCGCAGGTCGAGCAGCGGGCTGGCCAGCCGGCGCTGCCGGCGGACGAACGCGACGCCGAGGACGATGCCGACGACGATGGCCGCGATCGGCACGGGCTGCAGGCCGCTCTTGGCGATCTCCTTCAGCCCCCAGATGATCGGCAGGATCGTGGCCATGGAGAGGGCGACGCTGGGCAGGTCGACCCGCCCGGCGGCGGGATTGCTGTACTCGGGCAGCAACTTCGGCCCGGCCACGAGCAGCAGCAGCATCGCGGGGACGCCGAGCAGGAACACCGAGCCCCACCAGAAGTTCTCCAGCATCGCCCCGCCGACCACCGGGCCGATGATCGCGCCGACGGAGAAGCACATCGCCCAGATGCCGATCGCCATCCCCATCTGCTTGGGGTCGCGGAACATGGTGGTGATCAGCGAGAGGGTGGAGGGGGCCAGCGTGGCACCGGCGATGCCGAGCAGCGCGCGGGCCACGATCAGCATCTCGGGGGAGGTCGAGTAGGCGGCGAGGACGGAGGCGGCGCCGAACGCGGCCGCGCCTATCAGCAGCAGCTTGCGGCGGCCGATCCGGTCACCCAGCGTGCCCATCGTCACCAGGAACCCGGCGACCATGAACCCGTAGATGTCGACGATCCACAGCTGCTGGGTGTTGTCGGCCCCGAGGTCCGCGCTGAGGTTCGGCAAGGCCAGCAGCATCACGTAGATATCGATGGAGACGAGCAGAGTGGGCAGCGCCAGCACGGCCAGCGCGATCCACTCCCGCCGTCCGGCCCGCGGGGCTACCCCTGCGGATTGCGTCTCGTTCATGGCGGATCCTTCCTCCTTCGCTTACGCGGTCCGGATGCCTCTGGTGACCCTTCACAGACAGGTCGGAGCACGCTCCGGCGTCTCGACATCCGACACGCATCCGATGTGGCCGGCCATTGGGGCAACTCCGCGCGAACACGTGCGGGGGCCTTTGGGAGAACTCCGGCGGGGCCGGTGGGGCGGAGGCTCACCGATGGTTCGCTGCCGAGTTACGCACAGTTACGAACGCTATCAACCGTGGCCGGTTTCCATCTCTTCCAAAGTGCTCAGTTGACCGGCGGACCCGCGGCGATCACCGCAGAGCGCAATCCGTGAGATGCGTCACTGTGCGGGCGGATGCCAGGGTCAGGTCGAGTGCGCCGGCGGATCGGCGGATGGGTGAACGGTGGCCGACCGCCACGCAGGAGCGCCCCCCCGCCGCGTCGAGCCTTGAGCCTGGCGGGACATGACGGGCCGTACGACGGGCCCGTTCGCATTTCCCGCCGACGTTACCCAAGGAGGGCCTGATGGAGACCACCCAAGCACCGCCGAGGTCAGAACTCGTTCGCCGCGCGTCGGAGCTCGTGCCCCTTTTCCAGAAGAACGCCGCCTGGGGGGAGGAGAACCGGCGCATCGCCCCTGAGTCGATCGAGGCGCTGACCGACGCCGGGCTCCTCAAGCTGAGGGTCCCCCACCGCTACGGGGGCTACGAGTCCGACATGCGCACCGTGGTGGACGTGATCGCGGAGGTCGCGCGCGGCGACGGCTCGACCTCGTGGACTCTCGCCGTCTGGGCGATCAGCACCTGGATGGTGGGGCTGTTCCCCGACGAGGTGCAGGACGAGATCTTCTCCACCCCGGACGTCCGGGTGAGCGGGATCCTCAGCCCGAGCGCCGTCGCCGTCCCCACCGAGGGCGGCGTGATCCTCAACGGCAAGTGGTCGTTCAACACCGGCTCCCAGCAGAGCCACTGGAACACCAACGCCGCGGTCCTCGCCACCCCCGACGGCGGTTACGAGCCGATCATGGTCGCCATCCCGATCGCGGACCTGGTGATCGTCGACGACTGGTACACCGCCGGGCTGAAGGGCACGGGCAGCGTCACCACCATCGCCCAGGACCTGTTCGTCCCGCAGGCGCGCGTCCTGCCGATGATCCCGGTCCTGCAGGGACGGCACAGCTCGGAGCGGAACGCCGGCTCCTCGATCTGGCGCGCGCCGTTCATGCCGACCGCCTGCACGACGGTCAGCGCCCCTGCGCTCGGTCTGGCCAAGGCCGCCAAGGACGCCTTCTTCGAGCGCCTGCCCGGCCGGAAGATCACCTACACCGACTACACCAGCCAGAACGAGGCCCCCATCACCCACCTGCAGGTGGCCGAGGCCACGGTGAAGATCGACGAGGCGGAGTTCCACGCGTACCGCGCGGCGAGCATGCTCGACACCAAGGCCCCGGCCGGCGAGCCGTGGACCCTGGAGGAGCGTGCGCGCGTGCGGCTCGACCTCGGCGCGGTGTGCCAGCGGGCCAAGGAGGCCGTGGACATCCTCAACACCGCCAGCGGCGGCTCCTCGATCTACAGCAACGTGCCGATCCAGCGCATCGAGCGCGACGTGCAGACCCTGAACCTGCACGCCATCCTGCACCCGAACACCAACTTCGAGCTGTACGGCCGGATCCTCTGCGGCCTGGAGCCCAACACCCAGTTCCTGTAGGCCCTCTGGTCCCTCGCCGCGTCATGTCGCTGAAAGTGTGGTGCGGCGAAGGCCGCCATGTGCGCTTCCGGCGCCGGTCAAGCAGCCGATCATCTGCACGATTTTGGAGATACCCATGGAAAACCGCTGCCCCGTCGTCATCGATCCCGCCGGCAACGACATCCACGCCGAGGCCGCCCGCATCAGGGCGAACGGTCCGGTGTCCCAGGTGGAGCTGCCCGGCGGCGTGGTGGCCTGGTCGGTGACCGGCCAGGAAGCCGCACGGCAGGTGCTGTCCGACCAGCGATTCTCTAAGGACCCGCGCAAGCACTGGGTCGCCTACGTCGACGGTGAGATCGGCGAGGACTTCCCGCTGATCGGCTGGGTGCTGATGGACAACCTGACCACCACGTACGGCAGCGACCACACCCGGCTGCGCAAGCTCACCGCCAACGCGTTCACCCCCCGCCGCGTCGAGGCCATGCGCGAGAGCGTCCAGAAGATCGCCGCCGATCTCCTGGACGCCCTGGCCGAGGCCGAGCCGGGAGAGGTGGTGGACCTGAAGGCCAGGTACGCCCACCCGCTGCCCGCCCAGCTGATCTGCGACCTGTTCGGCGTGCCCGCCGAGTCACGCGCCGAGATGCTGCGCGGCGGCGAGGTCAACGTCGACACCACGATCACCCCCGAGGAGGCCGCGGCCAACGTCGAGCAGTGGCACGGGGAGATGCAGGAGTTCGTCGACTCCAAGCGCCGCAACCCCGGCGACGACCTGACCACCGACCTCATCTCGGCGCAGGAGGACGGATCCCGGCTGAACGACTCGGAGATGGTCGGCACGCTGCACCTGCTGCTCGCCACCGGAACCGAGCCGGTCATGAACCTCATCACCAACGCCGTGGCCGCGCTGCTCAAGCACCCCGACCAGCTGGAGCTGGTGCGGTCGGGGCAGGCGTCCTGGCGGGACGTGATCGAGGAGACGCTGCGCGCCGAGGCGCCCGTGGCGCACCTGCCGTTCCGTTTCGCCACCGAGGACGTCGAGGTCGGCGGCGTGACCATCGCCAAGGGTGACCCGGTCCTCATGGGGTATGCCGGGATGGGCCGGGACCCCTCGGTGCACGGCGAGAACGCCGACCGCTTCGACATCACCCGGGCCAACAAGGACCACCTGTCGTTCGGCCACGGCGTCTACCGCTGCATCGGCTCCCCGCTGGCCTGGCTGGAGGCCGAGACCGCGCTGTCGGCGCTGTTCGAGCGCTTCCCCGACCTGTCGCTCGCGGTGCAGGAGCTGGAGCCGCAGGTCACGTTCATCATGAACGGCAGGCGCAACCTGCCCGTGTACCTGACGGCGAAGGTCCCCGCGGGCGCGGGGCGCTGACGGGCCTCCCTCCCCACCATGCAGAAAGGTGATGGCTCCATGAAGGCAGCAGTCGTTCCCGAGGTGAACGCCAGATGGGAGCTCCGCGAGGTCCCGGTGCCGCGACCGGCCCCCGGCGAGGTGCTGATCAAGGTGCACGCCTGCGGCGTCTGCCACAACGACGTCTGGCTCACCAACGGTGTCTACGCCTTCCCGCCGTTCTCCCCGGTGATCACCGGGCACGAGGCGGCCGGTGAGGTGGTCGAGCTGGGCGAGGGGGTCACCTCCCGGCAGGTCGGTGACCGGGTCGGCTCGACCTGGGTGCAGGGCGGATGCGGGCGGTGCGACTACTGCAAGCTGAACCTCCCGGTCACCGGCCAGACGGGGATGAACTGCGTCGCGCCGGCCATGACCGGGATGACCACCCAGGGCGGGCACGCCGAGTACATCGCCGTGCCCGCGCACAGCACCGTGATCATCCCCGACGGGGTGACCTACGAGATGGCCGCCCCCGTCCTGTGCGCCGGCTACACGGCCTGGAGCGCGCTGCGCGCCGCCGAGGCCAAGCCGCACGAGCGGGTCGCCGTGCTGGGCATCGGCGGTCTCGGGCACCTGGCCCTGCAGTTCTCCCGGGCCTGCGGCTTCGAGACCGTCGCCGTCACCCGGTCCCCGGACAAGCACGATCTCGCCAAGAGCCTCGGCGCCGACATCGTGGTCTCGAGCGGCGAGGAGCTGCGCGAGGCCGGTGGCGCCGACGTCGTCCTGGTGACCGGCACTTCGTACCCGGCCGGCGAGGACGCCCTGCAGGGCCTGCGGGTCAACGGGCGGATCGTACTGGCCGGCATCGACCCCGCCGGATCGTTCACCATCGGTCCGACCAGCGGGTTCTTCTCCCAGGGGCAGCGGGTCATCGGAGCCACCCACAACGGGCTGCACCATCTCACCGAGGCGTTCGACCTGGTCGCCTCCGGCTCGGTCATCCCCATGATCGAGGTCTTCCCGAAGGACCGGGTCGCCGAGGCGGTCGAGAAGGTGGACAAGGGCGAGGTGCGCTTCCGCGCGGTCGTGACCTACTAGCCCGGGTGACGTACCAGCCCGGCGGTGGACGGCTCCTCAGGGGAGCCTGCCGGCAGCGCGCCCGCATCGCGTCAGCGTGAACGAAAGTGAGGGATCCATGACCAAAGTAGCCGTCAATCCAGTGGACGTCGGCAAGAAGTACGACCAGTCGTCGTCCATGTCGGAGACGTTCAACGAGGGCCAGGTCCACCTGGGCTACTGGTACGGCGAGCAGGACGAGACCTCCATGACCGAGGCCTCGCAGCGCATGACCCGCAAGGTGGTGGACGCGCTCGGCCTGCGCGCCGGCGAGCACCTGCTGGACGCGGGGTGCGGTCTCGGGGCGCCGGCGATCCTCATCGCCGAGGAGACCGGGGCCCGGGTCACCGGGATCACCGTCAGCGGTGTCGAGGTCGCCGAGGCCCAGAAGCGGGCCGAAGCGAGCGGCCTCGGCGACCTGGTGTCCTTCCAGTACGGCGACTACATGACGCTTCCGTTCGCTGAGGGCACCTTCGACGCCATCATGGCGATCGAGTCGCTCCAGTGCGCGCCGGACACCGTCGAGGCGCTGGCGGAGTTCCTGCGGGTGCTGCGTCCCGGTGGGGCGATCTCGATCGCCGAGTACACCACCGAGGCGGGGGCGACCCCCGAGCAGATCAGGCGGTTCGCGGAGCACCTCGGCGTCGAGAAGGTGCCGACGCTCCTTGAGTACATCGAGGCGGTGAAGAGCGTCGGCTTTCTCGTCGAGGAGTACACCCAGTGTGGTCCCCGCGTCTTCGGGGTGGGGCCGAAGTACATCGACTCGGCGGAGCGCTCGCGCGACAAGCTGGCGGCGGCGTTCGGCGAGGACGTGGTCGCCGGACTCAAGGACGCGCTCACGGAGTTCTTCTCGCTGGGGTCGGGGTACGCGATCATCACCGCGCGCAAGCCCGTTTCCTGATCGGAACGGCAAAGGAGGGCGTGGCCGGTTCTCGGCCACGCCCTCCTTGTTCGGATGGGCGATGGAGTGTGTCGTCCCGCTCCGCCGGGTGGGTCGCGGTCCTGCGGGCCCCGGGGCCCGGGACGCGGCCCGGTTCCGCCGGCTCTACTCAGGGCCCGCCTCGTGGACGATCGGGCGCACCTCTACCGCGGTGTACTGGGCGTCCGGGATGAGCGCGGCCAGCTCGCTCGCGCGGTCGTGGCTCCGGCATTCGACGACGTAGTAGCCGCAGAGGAACTCGTCCCCCTCGACGTACGGCCCGTCGGTGGCCTTGGTGATGCCGTCTCGCACCCGGACGGTGATGGTGTTCGCTGGGGAGTCGAGCGCCTTGGTGCCGACCATCTCTCCGGACTCGATGATGATCTTCTGGAAGTCGTCGTGACCTTGCATGACGGCGCTCTGCTGGTCCTCGGTGAGCGAGTCCCAGAGCGTGGGGTTCATGTGCATGGTGAGCAGGTACTTCACGTCTCACTCCTCGAACTTCAGCGCCCGCCGCGGGCGCCTCTCAATAGGTAGGTCGGACCTCGCGGCCCGCCCTCGACATCGATTCCAAAAAAAATTCGCCGGCTCGCCAGGAGCCGGCGAACGGCCCGTCAGACCTGGTCGAGCGGAGCGCCGGGGTCGCCGACCACCTCTCGCAGGACGTGAAGATACTCCGCGGCCAGGGCCCTGACCGTGGATTCGTCGATGAGGTTGCTGCTGTATCCCAGTTCGCCGCCTATGTCGCCGGAGGCGTCGAACTTGAGCGTCCACAGCGTGCCATCCGGGATGTCGGACCCCAGCGGCTGTGACAGCTCACGCCGCCGGATCGCCGAGTACTCCAGGTCGCCGATCAGCTCGTGGTCCATCGTGAACGGATCCTGGAGGACCTGGAAGACGCAGGAGGCCAGGCCGTCGACCATGGCCGGGACCATGAGCTCGGGCGCCTCCTGGAGGATCTGCGAGAGCGGGAGCTCGCGCGAGTAGGCGCCGATGCAGGAGGCGCGGGTCCTTCCCACGACCTCCCGGAAGGTCCCGCACCCGGCGAGGTCCGTCCTGATGGGCAGGAAGTTGAAGAAGGATCCCACCGTCTCCTCGAACCGGGCCTTGCCGCGGCCGGGCGCGAACGTCGGGACGACGACGTCGGTGGCACCCGTGGACCGGTGGACGAACACCTTGAAGGCGGCGAGCATGACCATGAAGGCCGAGCTCTTCATGGAGGCCGCCAGCTCGGTGATCGCCGACCGCAGCTCCGCGGGGAGCGCGAAGCGGTACCACCCGGTCGAGAACACCGGCTCGGCCGACCGCAGGCGGTCCGTCGGCAGCGCGACGATCCGCGCGCCCGCCAGCCGTTCGCGCCAGTACGCGCCCGACCGGCTCGTGGCCTCCGCCGGCCCCTCCCGCTGCCAGGCCGCGTACTCCTGGTACTGCACGGCCGGCGGGAGCTCGGGTACGTCGTGGCCCTTACGGGCGGCGTAGAAGGCGGCGAGGTCGCGCAGGATCAGCTGCATCGACCACGCGTCGACCGCCGTGTGGTGGGCGATGAGCACCAGGATCGCGTCACGGTCGTCGAACCGGCCGAGGGTGGCGCGCAGGAGAGGCCGCTCCCTGACGCTGAAGTCACCGGACTCGATCTCGATGAGCAGCCGCTCCACCTGGAGCTCCCGCGAGTCGGGCTCGCCCGAAAGGTCGCGCACCGACAGCTCAGGGGAGCTCGGCGGAAGGACCTCCTGGTAGCGGTCACCCTCGCCCCGGGCCACCACCGTGCGGAGCGCCTCGTGCCGCTCCACGACATCGTCGAGGGCCTTGCGCAGCACGTCGAGGTCGAGCTCCCCGTGGAGGCGCCAGCCGTCGACGATGTGGTAGCGGGGACCGAACGGCCCGACGGAGTCACCCTTGTCGAACAGGCAGAGGAACTCCTGCTGGAAGGAGAGCGGAATCCGGTCCTTGAGGCCGCTCGGTGCGTGTGTTGTCTCGGAGATGCTCATGGGCACCCTATCCTCGTCCGGCCGCCGGTCCCGTCCTCGCGTTCCGATTCCGGGCGGCGGCCCCCGCCGATCTCGTGAGTTGCGTTTGGAAAGGAGGCGATCGGAGCGGCCGGTTCCCGCGCGCCGGCGGGGGAGGCCCGCCCGCTCGCTAGGACTGGGCCTCGCCGGCCCGGGCGGCCTCGGCCCGCGCCGCGATCTTGCGCACGAAGGTCTCCAGGTCGGGGTCCTCGAACAGCTCGCCGACGTCCATGGAGATGCCGAGCTCCTCCTCGATCCGGCTGGCTATCCGCACCGCCGAGATCGACTGCCCGCGCAGCTCGAAGAACGTCTCGTCCGCGCGGCCCTCCTTCACGCCCAGCACGTCCCTCCAGATCTTCTCGATCCGCTGCTCGACTTCCGGAAGGCTGAGCCCCCCGAGCTGGCTGGTGCCCATTCGCTGTCCTCCTGCTCGCCGTGGTGTGGAAACCCGGTCATTCGATTGCGTGACTGCCGCCGGAGCGCGACCTCGCACGCCGGCCGCCCCGCGGAGGGCGGCCTTCCGCGGCCGTTCTCAGCCGTTGAGAATGTTCTTCCTGACGGCCTGAAGGTCTTCGAAGGACGAGAGGTCCGGCACCGTCCAGCCGTCCAGGTCGTACTCGCCGAGGCACTCGTCGACGAAGGCCTTGTACTTGTCGACCTGGCCGTTGGCGAGCTGCGAGAACAGCAGCTCCACCCGGGTGTTCTCGTGGTTGCCGGCGTAGTTGCGCTCGTAGAGCTCGTGCCGGCCGCCGAACTCGGTGCCGACCGCGTCCCACAGCAGCTTCATCAGCTTGACCCGCTCGACGGAGTCGACACCGTGCGAGCCGCGGACGTACTTGTCCAGGTAGGGCCGCACCTCGGGGTTCTTGAAGTCCTCGGCGCTGGAGTTGAGGTAGATCAGGCCGCTCGCGACGTCCTGCTCAATGATCTCCTTGATCCTCGGGTAGCCGATCTGCATGAACCACCGGTACGCCATGCCGTACTGCGGGTTGGGCAGCACCGCGCCGTTCTTCCACGGCACGGGGTTGCGCGCCGCGGCGTCCGACAGGCCCCAGAAGAGGTTGCGCCAGGCCAGGACCTCGCCCACCCGGCTCTGCACGCCACGGAAGTCCGAGGTGCCGGTGATCTCCAGCGCCTTCACGAGCAGGCCGGCGATGAACTCGAGCTTCACCGCGAGGCGCGTGCACCCGTGGAAGGTGAAGCGCTCGGAAAAGCCCGACTGGGCGGTGAACATCTGGACCTTGCCCAGGTCACCGTAGACGAAGACGTTCTCCCAGGGGATGAGCACCTTGTCCAGGATGAGGATGGTGTCGTTCTCGTCCAGCCGCGAGGAAAGGGGGTAGTCGAAGGGGCTGCCCATGACCGCCGCCGTCGCGGTGTAGGAGGGGCGGCAGATCAGCTTCATGCCGGACACGCCCATCGGGACCGTCGCGACGACCGCGAACTTCTTGTCCTTGATCGGCAGGCCGTAGTGGGCGATGAAGTTGTAGTGGGTGAGCGCGGACCCGGTGGCGACGACCTTCGCGCCGCTGACGACCAGGCCGGCGTCGGTCTCCTTCTCGACGTGGATGAACACGTCCGCGACCTGGTCCGGCGGCTGGTCGCGGTCGACGGGCGGGTGGACGATCGCGTGGTTCCAGTACAGGACCTTCTCCTGCGACTCCTTGTACCAGCGGCGCGCGTTGTCGGCGAAGGGCTCGTAGAAGTCGGCGTTCGCGCCGAGCGTGCCGAGGAAGGAGGCCTTGTAGTCGGGGCTTCGTCCCATCCAGCCGTAGCTCATGCGGGCCCAGGCCGCGATGGCCTTCTGGTCGGCGACCAGGTCCTCGGCGCTGTGCGGCGTGGTGAAGAACCTGTGGGTGTAGCCGTCGCTGCCGGTGTCGGTCGGTGCGGTGAGGACGTCACGGTGCGCGGGATCGTGCAGCGAGTCGTACAGCCGCGCCGTCATACGAACGGGATTGTGGAACGCCGGATGGGACGTGACGTCCTTCACCCGGTCACCGTAAATGTAGACCTCACGGCTGTCGCGCAAACTCTCGATGTATTCGTCGCCCGTCAGGGGACGTGTTTTCGGGCGCACCTCGGCCACATCGGGAGAACTGTCCTGGTGATCGGCCATTGGGCTCTTCCCTCTCCCTCGTAAGGCATCTGCATGAATCGGCGGCCGTCGAGCGTTCCGGTCCGCCCGCCACGCGGGACGTCAGGACCTCGGGAAGGCGGCCGAAGCCGCGGTGGTCCGGGTACACGCCCACTCGGCCGGTGGGCGGCGCAATCGGTACTCTGCCGCGAAACTCAATGGTTGCAGCCGGAGCCCCGCGGGACCTCTTCCAGATTGCGGCGTTCCGCCCGGTGCCCCGCTTCCCGGCAGGCGGCGCCGGCAACACCGCATTCGTGGAGATGTGGCCCCACCGTCCGGCGCGGACTATTGGCCTGTACGTCACATGGCGCGTGGACGACCGAGAAGCCCGGCCCCGGACAGCATAAGGATCTCGCGTGAAGAAGGACCGCCTTCAGGACCTCGACCTTGCGACGGCCGGCCCGGAGGCCGGTGTTTCCGGTGACGCCGGCGACTCGGACACGGTCGTCATCGACGTCTGGCTCAACGACTACCCGGTGGTGCCGCTCTTCCTGCGGGAGACCAAGGAGCTGGCCGGGAGGTTCAGCAGGGCCCATCCCCGGTACCAGGTCAACGTCGAGGGCCGCGACCACCTGATCCTGCCCCGCGAGGTGGCCCTGGCGGCGCAGCGGGGCGAGGCCCCCGCGATCGTCCAGAGCTTCTACACCTCCACCCAGCTCGCCCGCGACATGCTCGCGAAGGACGGCACACCGCTGTTCACCTCGATCGAGAAGGCGATCGGCGGGCGCGAGGAGATCCTCGGCGAGCCGGTGCTGCTGGACGACATCGTGCAGGCGGCCCGCGACTACTACACGATCGACGGCGAGTTCACCGCCATGCCTCCGCTGACCTCGACGACCCTGCTGTACGCGAACACCACGCTGCTGGACGCGGCCGGCGTCACGGAGATCCCGCGGACATGGGACGAGATCGAGTCGGCCTGTAAGGCCGTCGCCCGGTTGAAGGACGGCCCCTCGCACGGCATCACCTGGCCGAACCACGGCTGGATCTTCCAGCAGTCCGTCGCCCAGCAGGGCGGGCTGCTCGCCGACCACGACAACGGCAGGTCGGGCCGGGCCGTGGCCATCGACCTGGCCTCCGGGCCGATGACGGGCTTCGTGCAGTGGTGGCACCGGCTCCATCAGGACGGCCACTACCTCTACACCGGCGTCCGGTCGGCCGGCGACGAGACCTACGCGGCATGGGAGGCGAACTACCGCGCCTTCGCCGAGCAGCGGGTCGCGTTCGTGCTGAGCACCTCCGTCGAGGCCGAGCGCATGGTCCAGGCCGGGCATGACGGGGGGTTCGCCGTGCAGGTGAGCACGATGCCCCGCAACGGCGAGGTTCCCTACGCGGGCAACCTGATCGGCGGGGACTCCCTGTGGCTGGCCGGCGGTCTCGACGAGACGACGCGGGACGGCGCGCTCGCCTTCCTGCAATTCATGATCAATCCGAGCAACGCCGCCGAACGGCACAAGACCAGCGGATTCATCCCGATCACCGGGGCGGCGATCGCCCTGCTCGAGTCGGAAGGCTGGTTCGAGGACAACCCGCACCACCGCGTGGCCGTGGACCAGCTCGCCCTGGGCGACGGGTCGCCGGCGGCGCGGGGAGCGCTGCTCGGGGACTTCGTCGGCATCCAGGATGTCATGACGCAGGCCATGCACGACGTACTCGTCTCCGGCGCCGACCCGGCCGCGCGGCTCGTCCAGGCGACGGCCGAGGCCCAGGAGTTGCTCGACGACTACAACGCCCACTGCCTCGGCAAGGGACCGGGGCCTCGCGGTCCGAACCGCTTCAGAGTGGGATAGCCCGTCTTACAGGCATTCATGAAGGGACGCGCACTATGAGTGTTTCCACTGCCCACTCGACCGTCGACGGACTGCTGGACTCCTTCGCGGACGCCACGCCCGGCCACCTGGACGAGGACTTCCTGCGGCTGGTCGACGCGGTGTGGGCCGAGGGCAGGCTGACCGGGCTCGCGGCGCAGGCGGTTCCCGCGATCCTGGCGCGGATCGACCAGGTCGGCGACGATCGCCGGGGACGCCTGCTGGTCCTGCTAGGACTGCTCGCCGAGGCGGAGTACCCGGCCACCGACGGCGAGGTCACCTCGGCGGTGCGTGAGGGCCTCGACACCTACCTCGACCTGCTGAGCCGCGGCGTCAAGGGCGAGCCCCAGACGCTGGCGCTGCTCTACCTGCTCTCGCACCTCCCCAAGGACCGCGAGCGCATCCTGGCCGCCGCCGCGCCGCTCCACCTCGACCCCAACGACCAGACCCGGCTGGAGCGCTGCCTGCAGGAGCTCGACCCGGAGAACGTGGTCCTCGGCCGCGTGTGGCCGTCCCCGTATGAGTGGTCGCTGTCGGACGACCAGCGCGAGTTCGACCAGGGATGGATCCGGACGCTCACCCCCGAGCAGCTCCGGGCCACCTGGGAGAGCGACACCCGGACGGTGCTCGCGTACGTCGGCGCGAAGGCGTACTGGGCGGTGCTGAACGGGAGCCCCACCGTGGCCACCGACACCAGCCCCTACAGCGACACCTCCGACCCGGTGGACGCCGCCGTCGACGCCGAGATCTTCGACCGGTACGCGGAGGCCTACCGCTGCCCCGCCTGCCACAGCCCGCTGGAGTTCGCGCCGAGCGAGGTGCGCTGCACGGGCTGCTCCACGGCGTACGCCACCACGCACGGCGTCATCGACGTGCTCACCGCCCTCGGCGGCGCGCCGGCGGACGACCCGGACGACGTGCTGCAGAACGCGACCAAGATGAAGGGCATCGGCTACTACTACGAAGCCGTCCTGCGTCCGGCCTTCCTGCAGGTCATGGGCTCGAACTGGGGCGGTCAGGTCTCCCCGACCGACGAGGACGCCTACCTCGCCCGGCACACGCGGCCGGTGGACGGCCCCGTCCTGGACCTCGCCGCCGGCGCGGGCCGGTGGACGGCCGTGCTGTGCGAGGCGGTCGGGGCCGAGCGCGTGATCGCCCTGGACGTCATCATGCCCATGCTGATCGGGGTGCGCGGGAGGCTGCCCGAGGTGCAGACGCTGCGGGCCAGCGCGCTCGCCCTGCCGTTCGACGACGCCACGCTGGGCGCGGTGAACTGCTGGAACGCCCTGCAGGCGCTGCCGGACCCGCACCAGGCGCTCAAAGAGGTGGGCCGGTGCCTGCGGCCGGGCGGCGTCCTGACGCTGCTGACGTTCCGGTGGGGCTCCGACGGGATCTACAGCTACTTCCAGGGAGCGCACGCCTTCCCCGGCAGCCCGGACGGGATCAAGCTGTTCGACCTCGACCAGATCAGCGGGTGGCTGGACGACGCCGGGCTGACGGTGCGGGAGCAGTCAGGTCCCGGCACCTTCGTCTTCATCACGGCCGAGCGCGCTCTCTGAGCGCCGCATTTCCAAAGACGCATCACAAAACTGACACAGGTGACGGTGGCTTCATGGGCGAATTCCTGCAGGACAAGGTAGTGGTGGTATCCGGCGTCGGCCCCGGCCTCGGCCGTTCGATCGCCGTGCGGTCCGCGCTCGCGGGCGCGGACATCGTGCTGGCGGCGCGTACCGAGTCGGTCCTCGCCGAGGTGGCCGAGGAGGTCGCGAAGACGGGACGTCGCGCGGTGGCGGTGCCGACCGACATAACCGACGACGCCTCGGCGGAGAAGCTGGTGAAGGTCGCGCTCGAGTCCTTCGGCCGCGTGGACACTTTGGTGAACAACGCGTTCGCGATCCCGCCGATGGACGACCTCGTGAACGTCGACCTGGACGCCATCCGGACCGGGTTCGAGACCAACGTCTACGCCGCCCTACGGCTGACGCGGCTCTTCGCGCCGGAGCTCGCGGAGACCGGCGGCTCGGTCGTGATGATCAACTCCGTGGTGCTGCGGCACTCCAAGCCGACGTTCGGCCCGTACAAGATGGCCAAGGCGAGCCTGCTGGCGCTCGCGCAGAGCCTGTCCACCGAGCTCGGTCCGAAGGGCGTCCGCGTGAACACCGTCGCCCCCGGCTACATCTGGACAGACGGGCTCAAGGCGTACTTCGAGTACCTCGCGAGCGAGCGGGGCGTCCCGGCCCAGCAGGTCTACGACGAGGTCGCCGCCGGCATCGACCTGCGCAGGCTGCCGGGGCCGGACGAGGTCGCCGACGCGGTGGTGTTCCTGGCCTCGCCGCTGGCCCGCGCTGTCACCGGCCACTGCCTCGACGTGAACGGCGGCGAGTTCCACCACTGAGCCGGCTCGACGCCGCACTATGGAAGATGCGCCGGCCGGCGGCTCCGTGCGACGGTCGAGTGGTGCGCCCGCCCCTGACCGTACGAACATGCCCGAGGACCGCCGGCTGTGACGCGCGCCGGATTGTCGGTCGGCCTGGTTACTGTCTTCGTAGTAAGTGCCATCGGCCAGGCTCCCGGCGCGGCCGCGACCGCCGCGAGGCGGATCGTGGCGCCCGGCGGCGCGCACCGCTCAGAGAGCCCCATCACGCTTACCCTCTTATTCGACAGGAGAGCCCATGAACACCGCTTTGGTCAGCGAACTGAGCGAGGGTGTTTCCGGAGAGGTCGTCCTGCCCGGTGACAGCGCCTACGAGCACCTGAGCAACGGCTTTGTTCACCCTGGCGCACCCGCTCTGATCGTCCTCTGCCACGACACCGAAGACGTGCGCAAGGCCATCCGCTTCGCCCGTGACAATTCCCTGGTGCTCTCGGTCCGCAGCGGCGGGCACAGCAACGCCGGCTTCTGCACCAACGAGGGCGGCATCATCATCGACGTCTCGGCCCTGAACGGCGTCGAGATCGTCGACCCCGGCCAGAATCTCGTCCGGGTGGGCGCCGGCGCCAAGTGGGGTGAGGCCGCCAAGGCGCTCGTTCCGCACAACCTGGCGATCAGCTCGGGAGACACCACGACCGTGGGCGTCGGCGGGCTCATGCTCGGAGGCGGCATCGGCTGGATGGTCCGCAAGTACGGCCTCGCCATCGACAACCTGGTGGCGGCCGAGGTCGTCACCGCCGACGGGCGGGTCCTGCGCGCGAGCGCCGAGGAGAACGCCGACCTGTTCTGGGCGCTCCGCGGCGGCGGCGGCAACTTCGGCGTCGTCACCGCCTTCGAGATCGTCGCGCGGCCGGTCCGCAAGGTCCACTTCGGCGTCATCACCTACCCCGCGGCCGAGAGGGTCACCGTGCTCAAGGGGTGGAGCGACTACATGCGCACGGCCTCCGAGGACGTCACCTCGACGGTCGGCATGTTCCCCTCCTTCGGCGAGGAGCTGCCCCCGCTGTTCATCACGGTGTGCTACGCCGGGGACGACCCCGAGGCCGCCGCCGAGGCCCTGCGGCCGCTGCTCACGCTCGGCACCCTGATGGACCAGCAGGTCAAGCCGATGGCGTACGCCGAAATCCTGGAGCCGCCAGGGGAGCTCCCGCCCGGCTGGCTCCCGAGGGTCAAGAGCAGCTTCGCGCCCACGTGCAGCCACGACTTCATCGACGTCATCACCGAGAACGTCGTCGCGTTCGACAACGTCTTCGTGGAGTTCAGGAGCCTCGGCGGAGCCGTGCGGCGGGTCGCCGCAGACGCCACCGCGTTCGCCCACCGCGACGTGGAGGTCATGGTCAACACGGTCGTGCTCGGCGCCGCCGACGACAACCGCGAGCTGGAGCCCCGGTTCCAGGAGTTCTGGCAGAAGCTGGCGCCCTTCACCTCCGGCGCGTACAGCAACTTCCTCAGCCAGATGGACGAGCAGCAGATCGCGGCCGTCTACCCCCCGGAGACGTACGCGCGGCTGTCGGCCGTCAAGGGCAAGTACGACCCGGAGAACCTCTTCGACCAGAACCCCAACATCAAGCCGGCCGCTCAGCCGGTCGCCGTGGCCTAGCCGAATCACCGAGGCCGCACCCGCGCATCGCGGGTGCGGCCTCGGCGTGCGTTCAGCGCCCGGGGGAGTCGCCTTCGGGGAAGGCGGGGAGCTTGTCGTAGCGCAGGATGGCCCCGGAGTCCTTGACGGCGTCCACCGTGACGCCGCCGTCCTTGGCCTTCATCTCGAAGGCGCCGAAGTCCAGCACCCACAGGGAGCCGTCCACGGGGTGGAAGGCCACGTCGATGGGCCGCTCCAGCTCGGGGGTGAGCAGGATGTGCTGCCTCCAGTCGGTGGTGCGCACGAGCACGAGCGCGCGGCCGACCGTGGGATGGCCGGCGGCGGCGGTCATCGGGGTCTCGTCGCCGAACAGGGCGCTGACCAGGACGGTGCCGTCGCTCGCCGGGTCGAGGTCGAACTTGGTGGCGGCCGTGTGGCTGCTGAACTCCACCAGCGGGGTCTGCGGCGGCGGCAGCTCGTGGTGGTTGGCCAGGATGAAGTCCGGCTTGGGGCCGGTCTCCGGTGTGAACCTCGCGTGGGTGATCTCCTGGCCGCCCATGTAGTCCGGCCAGCCGTACCAGGCGCCGGGTCTCACCTCCCACAGGTAGTCGGGCACATTGGCGACGGGACGGCTGCCGCGGTCGTCGGCGCCCTGGTCCATGGCCAGCAGCCGCCCGTCGGGCAGGAACCCCAGACCGAACGCGTTGCGGATGCCCCAGGCCACCAGCTCGAGATCCGTGCCGTCGGGGTTGGCCCGGTGGATGGCCGAGGTCGCGACGCCGCGCCCCTTGATGCGGGTGCCGGCCGGCAGCCGCTCGCCGAACTGCGTGTACGCGCCGGTGGTGCGGGTGGCGCCGGAGTCGGTGCTGAAGGGGTCGGCGGTCGTGACGGCGACGCCGGCGAGCTCGATGTCGTACCCGGGGATGTCGATGCTGTGGGGGAGCTTCTTGAGCCACCCCATGGTGAGCGCGTCCAGGCCGACCAGGCCGGTGTTGGTCATCGCGCCCTGACCCCAGTACATCTTGCCGTCGGGACCGAAGGCGACCTCGTTGGTGTGGTAGTTGCCGCCGCCGGGCAGGCCGTCGACGACGTGGGTGATCGAGCCGTCCAGCTCAAGCCGGGAGATCCGCCCGGGGTTGCTGCCCTGCGAGACCCAGAGGGACCCGTCGTGAAAGACCAGCCCGGTGACCGGGTACCCGAGGTCTCCGGCGACCAGGGTGCGGGTTCCGCCGGACTCGACGCGCCAGACCCGGCCGCCCGGCGAGGCGCCGGCGAAGGGCAGGCCCGTCTCGGCGACGTAGGCGGTCCCCTCGTCGTCGAAGGCGAGGCTACTGGGAAACGACAGGCCGTCGGCGACGATGCCAGCGCCGCCGAGGTCGCCGAACGTGGAGGTCTCCAGCCATGACATGGTGATTCTCCTCAACGTGGGGGTTGGTCCGGGGTGGGCCCGCGTCCCGGTAGGGGTGGGCCCGTGTTTCGGTTCTGGGTGGCCCGCGCCTCGTGCCACGTCTGCCGGACATGTCGCAAGCCTGCAATACAGTCCGTCCCGAAACCTTCTCCGAACGTGCGCTTCTGGCCTCCCGCGGGGCCGCACCCGGCGTCCCGCGCGAGCGCGGCCGCCACGCGAGGATCCGCAGGGCCTCTCCGGTGCGCGCCGCCGCACGGCCCCCTGGCACCTGCCGGGAGAGGGTCCTCCGCCGCACAACGCCGCAATCCGGAAGATGCACCGCAGATCAAGCGCGCCGGATGCTGGCTGCAATGGCCGAATTGGAAGGCAGGCCACCCGGGATCGCCACAGTCCGGCGATGGCACGCCGACCGGCGATGAGACAAAGGACGCGCGCAGCAATGACAGTCGCGACGAACGTTACCGACCACGGTTCTTCCTTCATGCCCGACCCGGACCTCACGCCGGCCGAGATGGTCGCGACCGCCGAGGCCATCGCGTCCACCCTGGTCGCACGCCAGGCCGAGACCGAGCAGCGCACCTTCTACGCCGAGGACACCCACGAGGAGTTCGCCAGGGCCGGTTTCTACCGGATCCTCGTGCCCCGGCGGTTCGGCGGCTACGAGTACGGGCCTGAGACCTTCCTCAAGGTGTCGATGGCGCTGGCGCGGGGCTGCCCCTCGACCGGATGGATGTTCTGCCTGGGGGCCGCCCACTCGCTCGCGGCGGCGACGCTGTTCGGGGAGCGGGCCCAGGCCGAGCTCTTCAGCGGCGGCGACTTCATCAGCCCCGCGACGATCGCGCCCAGCGGCACCGCCGAGCGCACCCCCGAGGGCGACTGGCTGCTCAACGGCACCTGGGCCTACTGCTCCGGCGCGCCCTACGCCACCCACTTCATCGGTCACACCCTGGTCTCCCCGGGGGAGGGGCAGCCGCCCGCGCCCATGCTCTTCGTCGCCCCGCGCAGCGAGTGGACGCTCCTTTCCGACTGGGGGGCGCAGCTCGGCCTCAAGGGAAGCGGATCGCACAGCATCAGGTTCGAGAACGGGCGCATCCCCGCCGACTTCGCCTTCACCGGGGTCCACCTCAGCGAGATCGACGTCACCGCGGGCACCCCGGGCCGTGACGCGCACCACAACCCGATGTACGGCGGCGGGCCGCTCAGCTTCATGTTGCTGGAGTCGGCCGCCCTGGCCGTGGGCATGGCGAAGGGCGCCCTCGACGTTTACGAGGACCTCATGCGGACGAAGGTGACGATGTTCGCCAACGTCAGCCGCACGGAGGACCCCGACTTCCAGCTCTGGTACGGCCAGGCGGCCGGCATGATAGCCACGGCCGAGGCCGCGACCCTGAACGCCGTGCAGCAGTGGAGCGACACCAGCGCCCAGGGCGCGGCGGCCTTCACCAGGGAGCAGGACTTCCGGATCGCCACCATCTGCCGTGAAGTCATCAAACTGGCCTGGCACGCGGTCGAGGGCGTCCTGTTCCCGACGGCGGGCTCCAGCTCGGTGCGCCACGGTGAGCGGCTGGAGCGCGTCTGGCGCGACATGTCCACCCTTCACAGCCACGCGGGCATCGGCGTCCTGCTCGCCACCGTCGCGACCCGCCAGCTCGCCAGGACCCACTTCGACGTCTCGTGACGGTACGGAGCCGAACACATCGGTCGATCCGCTGAACTGGAGGCCAGGCCCATGACCATGGTCGGCGAGCGGGACATCTCGCTGCCCGGAGATCCGGCCTTCGAGGCCGCGACCCGGGTGTTCAACCTCTCCGCGCCGGTGCGGCCGGCGGCGGCCGTGACCGCGCGCACGGTCGGCCAGGTCCAGGCGGCCGTCCGCCACGCCTGCGTAGGGAACCTGCCGGTGCGCGTCCACACGACCGGGCACGCCTCCGCGACCGCCTATCCGATGGACGGCGCCCTGCTGATCAGGACCGAGCTCGGTGGCGGCGTGCACGTCGACGCGGACCGCCGGATCGCGCGCGTCCCGGCGGGGACCTGCTGGGCGGCCGTGGTCGAGGCCGCGGCCCCGCACGGGCTCGCCGCGCCGCACGGCTCTTCCCCGACCGTCGGCGTCATCGGCTACGTGCTCCGCGGCGGCATGAGCTTCTACAGCCGGCAGGTCGGGCTCGCCTCCAACGGCGTCCGCGCGATCGAGCTGGTCACCGCCGACGGCCAGGCGCGCCGGGTGGACGCGTCGTCCGACCCGCAGCTGTTCTGGGCCCTGCGGGGCGGGGGCGGCGGCTTCGGCGTCGTCACCGCCATCGAGATAGACCTGTTCCCCGTCGCCGAGGTCGTCACCGGCGCGGCGTTCTGGCCGGCCACCCACGCCGCCGAACTGGTGGGTGCGTGGCGCCGGTGGACCGAGGACGCGCCCCGCGAGGCGGCGACCTCGCTGCGGGTGATGAACCTGCCGAAGATACCGGAGATCCCGCCGTTCCTGTCGGCGGGGCCGGTGGTCTGCGTCGCGGGAGTCGTGCTCAGCGCGACCCCCGAGGACGTCGCCACCGCGCTGCGGCAGGCCGACGACCTGCTCGGGCCGCTGCGGTCGGTGGCCGAGCCGCTGCTCGACACCTGGCAGCTCACCACGCCCACCGCCGTGCTGGAAACCCACATGGACCCCACCGAGCCCGTCACGCTCATCGGCGACCACATGCTGCTCCGCGAGCTCGGCGACGAGGGGATCGCGGAGTTCCTCCGGGTGGTCGGCGAGGGGTCGGGATCGCCGCTGGTCGCCGCGGAGCTGCGGCAGCTCGGCGGCGCCGCCTCCCTGCCGGATCCGGCAGGAGGTGTGCTCGATCACCTCGACGCCCGGTACGCGTACATGGCGGCGGGGCTGCCGGACGACCCGGCCACCGCCGCGGCGATCAGGCGCCACTGCGCGACGGTGCGCGCCGCGCTCGGGCCGTGGGACACCGGCCGCACCGCGCCAACCTTCGTGGAGAGCGTGGAGCAGCCGCAGGGACACCTCAGCTCGGACCAGGTCAGCGTCGTCGACCGGGTGCGCGCGCGGGTGGACCCGTGGGGTCTGTTCCAGGGCGACATCGCGCCGAACGCGTCCGCCCTGCTCTGACCCGTCCCGAGCTCTTCACCGGCCGAGCCGGGGAACCGCGCTCCAGCGGTCCCCGGCTCGGCCGTGCCGCGTCACGCGTCCGATCCGCCCTGGTCCATGAGGGGCCAGACCTCCACGCCGTTGTCGCGGGCGGCCGGGTACTTGGCGGCCACCTCGATCGCCCGCTCCAGGTTCTCGCAGTCCACGATGAAGTAGCAGCCCACGTGCTCCTTCACGTCCAGGTACGGGCCCTCGGCCACCACGGTGGCCCCGTCCTTCACGCGGACCGTCCGCACCTCGGCCGCGTCGGTCAGCCCCTCCGCGCTGACCAGCTCACCGGAGTCGCGCAGCTCCTTCTGGAAGGCCGCGTCCTCGGCGACCATCGCTGCGAACTGCTCCTGGGTGTACGACCCCCACAGCTCGTCGTTGCCGTAGACCGAAAGCATGTACTTCATGTCGTGCTCCTTATGGTTCGAGCGCCCATGCGCGCCTTTCACAGGACAGGTCGGAGCCGCCGGCCCATCCTCGACATCTCCCGCGGGCAACCCCCCAAGATTCTTCCGGGGCGGGCTCCCGTCCCGGGCACCCCCGAGACGGACCCGGACAGCCTCCCGCGACGGTCGCGGGCCGCCCGCGCGGAGGGGATGAGCGCCGGCCGGAAATCGCCATGCGACGGTAATTCGAGGAGGCCGGGTAAAACGCGGTCCGGGTACCGCAATTTAGGAGAGGCGGCGTGCTGGGGCCGGGTATGAGAATGTAAACGTGATTGATGACACGGCGACGACCGACCGGACGCATTTCCATGCGTACGACGTCAGGCAGGCCGTGACATCCTTCGAGCAGGACGCGCTGTGGTTTCTCAATGAATTGTCGCCCGATTCACCGGCCTCCAACGTGTGCCGGGCATATCGGATTTGCGGCCCACTTGACATCGAGTCATTGCGGTCCGCCTGGCGTGCGGTGGTCCACCGGCACGAGGTCCTGAGGACCACCCTTCCCGAGATCGACGGCCGGCCGGTCCAGTGGATCGCCGCCACGGGCGACGCCGCACTCTCCCTGGTGGATCTGAGCGAGGTGCCCCCGCACGGTGCGGAGGCGCGAGCCGAACGGCTGTGCGCGGAACTGGCCGCGACGCCGTTCGACCTCGCCGAGGGCCCGCTCGCGCGCGTGACCCTCGCCCGCCTGAGCGCCACCGAGCACGTCCTGCTCCTCGTGCTGCACCAGGCGATCGCCGACGACCGGTCGATGTCGATCCTGGCCGACGAGCTCTCCGAGGGGTACGCCGCCGCGGCGAACGGCCGTTCCGCCCGCGAGGCGCTGCCCGTCCTCCCGTTCCAGTACGCCGACCACGCGCGGGCCCGCCGCGAGCGGGCGGCCACGCCCGGGCTCCTTTCCTGGTGGACCTCCACGCTCACCCCGGCCCCGCGGTCGCCGGAGCTGCCGGTGGACCGGGCGCGTCCCGCAGAGCCGTCCTTCGAGGGTGGCGTCGTGCGGTTCGACTGGGGCCAGGGCTTCGCCCGTGCCCTGGCCGAGACCGCCCGGGCCGAGGCCACGACGCCCTTCGCCCTCCTGCTCGCCGGCTACCAGTGCCTGCTTCACCGCTACAGCGCCGAGGAGCACCTCGCCGTGGGCGTTCCGGTGTCGCTGCGCCCGGGCTCGGGAGCCGACCGGCTGGTCGGCCCCTTCCTCAACACCCTGCTGCTCCCCGCGGACTTCTCCGGCGCCCCCGCCTTCGGTGAGGTGCTCCGCAGGACGACGCGGCTGGCGCGTGAGGCGTCCGACCGCCGCGAGCCGCCCTTCGCCGACCTGGTACGGGCGTTGAACCCCGACCGGGATCCACGCCGGGTCCCGATGTGCGACGTCGTGTTCTCCTGCCAGGAGGCACCGGAGTCCGAGCTGAGGCTGGCCGGCGCGTCCGTCCGGCGCGAGACGGTCCACAACGGCGCGACCAGGGCCGATCTCACGCTGACGGTGGATCGGACGGTGCCCTCGGTCGCGGGTTCCCTGGAGTACCGCAGCAGCCTGTTCGAGGCCGCCTCGGCGGAGGCCATCCTCGGACAGCTCCGCACGCTGCTGGCCGCGGCGATGCGGGATCCGGGCCTGCCGGTGGACGCGCTGCCGCTGGAGGACGCGGACGGCGTCCGCGCGGCGGTGCGCGAGGCCGACCGGATCGACGACGCCGCGCCCGCCGACGTGCCGGTCCACGCGCTAGTACGCGGTCACGCCGAACGCGCCCCGGACTCGGTCGCGGTCGCCTGGGACGGCCGCTCGGTCACCTACCGCGAGCTGGTGGAGCAAGCGGCGTCGGTCGCCGGGGCCCTGCGGGCACTCGGCGGGGTCAAGGGTACGGCCGTCGCGGTGCGCGTGCCACCGGGCCCCGCGCAGATGGCCGCGCTGCTGGGCGTGCTGGAGGCCGGCGCGCACCTGGTCTGGTTCGGCACAGGGGACGCCGGGGAGCGGGGGCGCGTGGTGCTCTCCGACCTGCGGCCCGCCGCCCTCCTGCTCGACGGGGACCCGGCCGGCGACGCGCTGGCCACCTGGTACCGCGACGAGCTGGCCGGCCGGATCATCGACGTCTCCACCCTCACCCCCACTGCTCCCGTCCCAGGGCCGGACCTCTCCACCGCGCTCGCGTCGCGCGTCTCCTCAGCCACCGCGCCCGGCGACCGGGCGTACGTGGCCTACACCTCCGGGTCGACGGGCAGGCCCAAGGGGATCGCGCAGTCCCACGGTGCCCTGGCGCAGTTCGCGACCTGGATGGGCAAGGAGTTCCGCCTCGGTCCCGGCGCCCGCATGGCGCAGTGGGTGGCCCCGGAACACGACCCGGCCATCGCCGAGGTGTTCGCGACCCTCGTATCGGGCGGGACGCTGTGCCCGGTACCCGAGCGCGTCAGGGTGCACCCGGAGAAGCTGGCCGACTGGCTCACCGAGCAGCGGATCACGCACATCCAGACCGTTCCGAGCTTCGCCAAGGAACTCCTACGGGCGGTCACCGACCCCGATTCGACCCGTTCGCTCGCCTCGCTCGGCCATCTGCTGCTCATGGGCGAGGCGCTGCCCGAGGAGCTGGCGAACGGCCTGCTCGCGGCGCTGCCGTCCACCCGGCTGATCAACCTGTACGGGCCGACCGAGACGGTGGCGGCCACCTGGCACGAGATCGCCGGGACCGTGCACGGGGCGACGCCGATCGGCCTGGCCATCCCCGGACGGCAGGTGCTGGTGCTGGACGAGCTGGACCGGCCCTGCCCCACAGGGGTCACCGGCGACCTCGTCATCCGCAGCCCCTACGTCACCCCGGGCTACATCGGAGCCGGGAGCGCCGCCGCCTTCGAGCCGCTACCCGATCCCGCCGCCTTCGGCGCCGGGCACCACAGGTGCTACCGCACCGGGGACCTCGGGCGCAGGCGGTGGGACGGCCGGCTGGAGTTCCGCGGGCGCCGCGACTTCCAGGTCAAGCTGTCCGGCAACCGCGTGGAGCTCACCGACATCGAGGCCACGCTGGCCGCCCACGACTCGGTGGCGGAGTGCGCGGTGGCCGCGGTGACCGACCCGGACGGGCTGGTCACCCGCCTGGTGATCTACGTAGTGCCACGACGCGCGGCTTCCGGCGAAGCCGTCGCCGCGGCGGACGTCTGGCGGGCTCACCTGCGCCGGCGGTTCGGCACGCTGGCCATGCCCGCCTCGTTCAAGACCCTCAGCGACCACCTTCCCCGCAACGTCGCGGGGAAGGTGGATCGGCGCCGGCTCCCCGACCCAGGCCCGCTCCGCGGCAGGGGAGCCAGGATGCCGCAGACCCCGGTGGAGAAGGGCATGGCCGCGATCTGGCGTGAGCTGCTGGAGGTCGAGCAGCTCAGTGCCGAGGACACGTTCTTCGCAGCCGGGGGGCATTCCTTGCTGGTACCCCGGCTCGCCGGCCGGATCCGCGAGTGGTTCGGCGTCGAGGTGCCGCTCCGGGACCTGTACGCCAACCCCTCGCTGGCCGCCGTGTCCGCCGTCGTCGCCTCGGCAGGGGCGGCGGAGAGCGGGCCTGGCGACGGCGACTGACCAGACCACCTCAACAGACCACCCGATGCCAGTGCGAAGCCATGCAACCAAGGCTGTTAAAGAAGGCTACGAAGGAGTGACGGAATTGACTCTGGTTGAGACCGAAGTTTCGGTCGATTTCGACGGCGAGGGCCTGGACATCGCCGGCATCCGGCGGGTCGCCGAGGACGGTGCACCGGTCACGATCGCGGAGACGGCGCTGGCCAAGGCCGCGAGGAGCAGGGAGATCTTCGAGGAAATCGCCAGCCAGGACATCCCGATCTACGGTGTGACCACCGGCTTCGGCGAAATGATCTACATGCTGGTCGGCACCGCCAAAGAGGTGGAGCTCCAGACCAACCTGGTGCGCAGCCACAGCGCCGGCGTCGGCCCGCTGTTCTCCGAGACCGAGGCACGGGCCATCGTCTCGGCGCGGCTGAACACCCTGGCCAGGGGCTACTCCGCGGTGCGGCCCGAGGTGCTGGAGCGCCTCGCGCTGTACCTCAACCTCGGCATCACCCCGGCCATCCCGGAGATCGGGTCGCTCGGGGCGAGCGGCGACCTGGCCCCGCTCGCCCACATCGCCAGCACGGTCATCGGCGAGGGCTACGTCCTGCGTGACGGCAAGAAGGTCAAGACCGCGCAGGTGCTCGCCGAGCACGGGATCGAGCCGCTGGAGCTCCGCTTCAAGGAGGGCCTCGCGCTGATCAACGGCACGTCGGCCATGACCGGTCTCGGTTCCCTGGTCGTCGGCCGTGCGCTGAACCAGGCACGGCACGCCGAGATCGTCGCGGCGCTGGTGATCGAGACCCTCCAGGGCTCCACCAGCCCCTTCAGCCCCGAAGGGCACGACATCGCCCGCCCGCACGTCGGCCAGATCGACAGCGCGGCCAACATGCGGACGCTCATGCGCGGCAGCACCCTGACCGTCGAGCACGCCGACCTGCGCGACCAGGTGCAGGAGAGCAGGCGCGAGAACGGCTACAACGACGTGCAGCGTACGAAGGTGTACCTGCAGAAGGCGTACTCGTTGCGCGCCATCCCGCAGATCATCGGGGCCGTCCGCGACACCCTGTACCACGCGGTGTCGAAGCTGGAGATCGAGCTCAACTCCTCCAACGACAACCCGCTGTTCTTCGAGGGCAAGGAGATCTTCCACGGCGCGAACTTCCACGGCCAGCCGATCGCGTTCGCCATGGACTTCGTGACGATCGCACTCACCCAGCTCGGCGTCCTGTCCGAGCGGCGGACGAACCGGGTGCTGAACCGCCACCTCAGCTACGGGCTCCCGGAGTTCCTCGTCGCCGACGACCCCGGCCTCAACAGCGGGTTCGCCGGAGCGCAGTACCCGGCGACCGCGCTGGTGGCGGAGAACCGGACCATCGGCCCCGCCAGCACCCAGAGCGTCCCGTCCAACGGTGACAACCAGGACGTCGTCAGCATGGGCCTGATCTCCGCGCGCAACGCGCGCAGGGTCCTGCAGAACAACGACCTGATCCTCGCGGTGGAGTTCCTCGCCGCCGCGCAGGCGGTGGACATCTCCGGCAGGTACGACGGGCTCAGCCCGGCGTCCAAGGCCACCTACGACCTGGTGCGGTCGATGGTGCCCACGCTCTACCGTGACCGCTACATGGCCGACGACATCGAGACCATCGCCGCGGCCCTGTCGGCGGAGAAGTTCGTCCGGGCCGTCGAGGAGACCGGCGCCGAACTGCGCTGAACCCCCCGCCGGCAGACCTGGCACCCGCCCGCGACCGAGGTTCCCGGGTCGTCGGCAGCGCCGGGCAGGACGTCCGGGTCGCCGTGCCGCGGCACGGCGACCCGCGACGCCCTGCCCGGCGTGTTTTCCGTCCGGCAGCGGCGCACGGCCGCGAGGCGAATGCGACGGCCGCCTCGCGGCTTTCCCGTGGCTGCCGCCAATCATTTCCGAATAGCCGGGCGGTTGGAATGGCAAACCGGCGAAACATCCGTCGCCGCCGGTGGCGGCGGGCTCCGTCATGGAATTCACCGGCTTTTCTTCCAGATTGCTCAATGGCCAATTCAATGTTGACGGTTGACTTGCGTGGCCTGTTGTATTAGTCGTGTGTCAGTACCTTGTGAGATCCGCGACACGAATCGGGTGCTGGATGCCGGGGAAGCCCGGCTCGCGGCCTGGCTGATGGCAAGACCCTTCCGGCGGCCGCACACGGCCGCGACCTGAAAGGGCTTCACCATGGACCCTCGGGAAATCCGGGATCCGTCGCGAGGAGTGGCTGATGACGCCGACACCTGACAGCTCACGGTCAGCTATTTCGATGTCGCGGTCGCCGGTACAACTGGAGGAGATCGCCGAGTGTCTCGGCGGGGAGGTCTACCTGGCGTACGCGCACCGGGCGGAGTCCGGGGTCACCGTCGCGGCGGGCTTCTCGCCGGAGGTGGCGCGGGGCAGGGCCAAGGTGCGGGCCGAGGCCCTCGACGCCCTGTACCGGCTTCCGGACGCCGGCACCGAGCCCCGCTTCGGTGACGACGGCAGAGAGCTGTGCCTGGCCGACTTCATGCCCGACGCGCCGATGGACCACCACGCGCGCGTGGCCGGGATCGGCCTGCTGAGCCGGGAGCGCTATCTGCTTCCCGCCGACGTCGTGTGGATGGGCGAGCGGGACCGCCGGGTCGAGCCCACCGCGGTCGGCGTGGTGGACGACGAGTTCGAGGGCGTCTCCGGCGCGATCGCCGACCTGCTGGCCCATGACATGGTCACCCGCTGGTGGGCGAGCCCCCGGATGCCACTCCTGCGCGTCTCCGACCACCTCGACAGGCTGGTCCCCCCGGGGGTCGCCTCAGCGATACCCGCGCTCGGGCTGCGGGTGTCGGCGTTCGTGCTGCCCGGCCCCGACTTCCAGATCGCCCTGGTCGGCCTCAGCGGAGAGGGCACCACGATCGCCACGGCGGCCGCGCGGTCGGTGAAGGCCGCGGTCGGCGAGGCGTTCCTGCGTGCGGTGGCGGCCCGGGCGCAGCCGTGGAACACGTTGTCGACCGCCGACTCCCTGCGCCGCCTCACGGTCTGGCATCGCGAGGTCGACTACCTCGCCTACCTGGAGTGGTCCGCGCTCGACGCGGACGCCTCGATGGTCGAGCAGTCCGAGATGCGGGACGCGCCGAGCTGGGCCGACATCGCCTGCCGCAGGTTCGGGCACGAGCCGGTCCTCGTCGGGCTGGGGTCGTTCGGCGATCCGGTGAAGGTGGTCTGCCCCGGCGCCGCCTGCTACCGGACGGTACCGCCTGGTACGACCCTTCCCTGCCCGGTCCCCTGAGGGGCGCCGAGGCGTTTCGCTAGGGTGCGCCGGCTCCGCCGGGTGGCTCCGCCGGGGCGCGCTCGTGGACGAGGCGCCACAGGAACTTGTTGAACAGCTCGCGCTCGTCCGGCGTGAACGGGGCCAGGAAGGTGTCCAGGGCGTTCAGCATGGCCGGCCCGAGCTTGTGGCGCAGAAGCGCCTGACCCTCGGTCGTGAGCCCGATCGCGTACTTGCGCCGGTCGTCGGGGTTGCGCGCGCGCTGGACCAGGCCGTGACGCTCCAGGCCGTCGACGACGCTGACCATGGTGGTCCGGTCGATGCCGTGGGTGCGGGCGAGCTGCTGCTGTGACTGGGGGCCCATGGAGTCGATGGCCGTGAGCACGATGAAGTCCTTCGACCGCAACCCGAATGGCTCTACCGCCGACTCCAGGATGTCGTTGAACAGGTCGGTGGACTTGTTCAGCAGGAGGCTGGTGGAGCTGGACAGGAAGTCCGGCAGGGGATCATCGGTACTCGGAGAATCAGCGCTCACCTACGTGCCTTCCGTGGTCACCTGTCCCGTGTTGCGCGACATGCCCCTATCAAGCACACCTAATTTATGGCAAGAGTGTCACACGCTGGCATGGGCAGCGCAACAGCCGATTACAAATCATCAGCAGAGCTGATTGACAGGAATGCTGATGATCTGTGAAGCTGCTTATTGTGGGAGGTGCGGCTGAGGACTCGGCCAAAGTCACGGCCGCTCCTGGGTAAGGAGGACTCCATGTCTGACGGATGGGCCGGCCCCGAAGCCGGGACCACCTGGGATGAGGTCAGCGCGATCTGGGACGAGGTCCGTGAGATCGTGTCCGACTGGGCCGACTCCCGGGCGGCCGATGAGCTCGACGGCTGATCGCTGATCCGCTGGGGAGAGGGTGAGGCTATGGGCGGAAACGGACGCGAGCCCGCGCCGACGGCACGGCTGCTCGCCGAGTCCACTGGCTGGCTGCTCAACGACGCGGCGCGTGAGCTCACGCTGAAGCTTGAAGAGGTGCTGAAGGCCGACGACCTGCGGTGGCGTGACTACGGCGTGCTCGTCGTGTTGGAAGCCGCTGGGCCGCTGTCCCAGCAGGAGATCGGCCGGCGGCTCGCGGTGGACCGGTCGACGATGGTGCACATCATCGACGTCCTGGAGCATCGCGGGCTGGTCGCGCGCAGCCGCGACCTGCACGACCGGCGGGCGTACGCGATCGAGCTCACCGACCCCGGCCGCTCGCTGCTCGTGGACAGGCTCCATCCGCTGACCGCGGAGGTCCACAGCGGCGTCGTCGGCCGGCTCACGCCGGAGGACGGCGCCCACCTCAACCGGATCCTGTCCCAGCTCGCCCGCGGAGGCTGAGCACTATGTGAGTGTGCGCGGACCATCTAGTGTCTGATAATTTGTAAAAATACATATCCATGGAGCCGGGCAAGGGTCGAGGACCCCTAGGTCCCCCTTGGGTGAGGTACATGGCCAGGAGGCGAGCCATGGACATTTCCGTCATCGGTGTTCCAGCTGAAGCAGTAGAGATCTATCGGTACTTCCTACGACACCGTGGCGACGGCATCGGCTCGATCCGGCAAGCCCTGGACATGGATCCAGACTCGATCGAGGGTGCCGTCGACACTCTCGACCGTCTGTCCCTGCTCGACCTCACCGACCGCCACAGGGTGGTCGCGACCGAGCCGAGAATCGGCATCGAACGCCTCATCGAGTCACGCCTCAACGAGCTCAACATCGAGATCCGCCGCGTGCTGACGGCGCGCGACGCCATCGCGTCCCTCGTGGAGGACCAGCGGCACGGGGAGAGCGCGACCTCGGTGCTCGACATCGAGCGGGTGGAGGGCCTCGACCGCGTTCGCCAGCGCCTTGACGACCTCGGATTCTTCTCCTACAAGGAGACCCTCTGCCTGCACCCGGGAGGACCGCTCTCGCTGGGCGCCATCGAGACGGCGCTGCCGCTGGACACCCGCTCGCTGCGCCGCGGCCTCGCGGTGAAGGCGGTCTACCACCCCAAGGCGCTCGACGACCAGAAGATGACGGCCTACCTGCGGGAGGTCGTGAGCCTCGGCGGTGAGATCCACATCACCGAGGACCCCATGGACCGGATGCTGATCTTCGACCGCAGCGTGGCCGTCGTGCCCATCCACCCCAAGGAGAGCTCCCGCGGCGCACTCCTGGTGAAGGAGCCAGGCCTGGTATCCCAGCTGGTCACCTACTTCGACGGGGTGTGGGACGCCGCCACCGACTTCCGCCAGTACATCGAGCCCAGCGAGGACGCGCCGCTGCTGTCCGAGCTGGAGAGAAAGGTGCTCTCGGTGATGGCGACGGCGGACAAGGACGAGATCGCCGCGCGCGAGATCGACGTCTCCGTACGGACCTACCGGCGCTACGTCGCCGACCTCATGGCCCGGCTCGGTGCCGTCAACCGTTTCCAGGCCGCGCTGCGCGCGAAGGAAGAGAACTGGATCTGACCCGGCCGGCGTGACACTCCGTACCCGGATTCCGCCCCGGTGAATTCGCATGTGCGCCGGTGAACCGCCACTTCCACCGGGATCGGCGATATCGCCCGGTCGCAGGTGGACGCCGGGTGCGGGCGCGGTGAATCCCCAGGTGGCGTGGGGATGATTTCTCTCCGACCGGCTTGGAGTTTCGTTTCTCCCCTCTTTTAAATCGCGCTTTTAATTCGTTCTCCCCGGCCCCCGATATGAATGCATGGAAGCCCTCAGCACACTCGGAGATGACAGCCGGGAGGCCAAGGCATTTGACTGGTGTGGATCAGAGGAGTTGGTCTGATGCTGGTGAGCGTTACCGGTGGCACCGGATTCGTCGGTGCCCATTCGGTTGCCGCGATTGTGCGTATGGGCCACCGAGTTCGCCTGCTCGTGCGCGACACGTCCAAGGTGGACCGCGCCCTGGCTCCGTTCGGCCTCGGCCGCGATGCCGTGGAGGTGGTCGCCGGGGACGTCACGGACAAGGCGAGCGTGGCCAAGGCGGTGCGCCGCGCGGACGCCGTTCTGCACGCGGCGTCGGTGTATTCCTTTGACAGCAGGTTCCACGCCCGGATGCGGCAGGTCAACGAACACGGCACGGAGCTCGTGCTCGGCGCCGCGCGCCGAGCCGGCGCCGGGACGATCATCCACGTGTCCAGCATCGTGGCGATGTTCCCGGCCCCCGGGCGCGTGATCCACGAGAACTCGCCCGTGGGACGGCCCCGCGAGACTTACATGGCCGGCAAGGCCGCGGCCGAGGTGATCGCGCGCCGGCACCAGGACGAGGGTGCTCCGGTGGTGATCACCTATCCGCCCGCCCTGCTCGGCCCGCACGATCCGAACCTGGGTGACCAGACCTCGCGGGTCCGGAGCGTGCTCCGGGGGCTGACGCCCATCTGGCCGCTCGGCGGCTTTCCCGTCGGCGACGTGCGGGACACCGCGGCGCTGCACGCCGCGCTGCTGGCCTCGCCCGCCGCCGGGCCCGGCCGTCACTTCGGGCCGGGCCGCTACCTGTCCACGCGGGAGTACGTCAGCGTGCTGCGCGAGGTCACCGGGCGCGCGCTGCCGGCGGTCTTCCTCCCGGCCCGGGCGATGGTCCCGATCGGGCTGTTGACCGACCTGGTCCAGCGCGTGTGGCCGTGGCACATCCCCGCCGAGTACGGGGCCATCTACACCTGCGCCTGCGCCACACGGGTGGCCGAGGACGCGGGCACGTACGGGATCGGCCCCCGGCCCGTCACCGAGACCGTCGGTGACACGGTGCGCTGGCTGCGTGAGAGCGGTCACCTGTCCGCTCGGCAGGCCGGGTCCGCACAGCCGAGCCTGTCGTCAGTAGGAGCGCAATGAGGGGAGATGCCGCCATGAGCGAGCGGACCGCGATCAGCCCGAGCCTTGACTACCCCGTGGGAGGGGCGCCGGTGAGCACCGTCGAGCTCGACTTCGTGCCCGTCTCCGTGCCGAGGCGGAGCAAGGACAACGGTGGCCGTCCCGAGGATCACCCGGAACAGGCTCCGTCCCCCCAGCCCCGGTCCATGCGGACGCTCCGCGAGCAGCACGAAGGCCTGCGTGACGGGATCGTCGCCGGCCGCCCGCAGGGCGTCGAGCGGCAGCACGCGCTCGGCAAGCGCACGGCGCGGGAGCGGATCGACACGCTGCTGGACGAGGGCTCGTTCATCGAGCTCGACATGTACCGCCGCCATCAGGCCCACGGCCTGCGGATGGAGGATAACCGCCCGCACACCGACGGGGTGGTCACCGGCTCTGGCACGATCGACGGCCGCCGCGTGTTCGTGTACGCCCAGGACTTCACGATCTTCGGAGGGTCGCTCGGCGCGGGACACGCGTCCAAGATCCACAAGGTGATGGACCTGGCGATCTCCACCGGGTCCCCGATCATCGGGCTGCTCGACAGCGGCGGCGCCAGGATCCAGGAGGGCGTGGTGGCCCTCAGCGGCTACGGCGGGATCTTCCAGCGCAGCGTCCAGGCGTCCGGCGTGATCCCGCAGATCAGCGTCGTGCTCGGGCCGTGCGCGGGAGGTGCGGCCTACACCGTGGCGCTCGCCGACTTCGCCTTCATGGTCCGCGACACCGCGCAGATGTACCTCACCGGGCCCGACGTCGTGGAGGCGGTGAGCGGGCAGCGCGTCACCCACGCCGAGCTCGGCGGCGCGGACGTCCACGGCCGGCGGTCGGGCGTGGCCACGTTCGTGCACGACGATGAGGCGAGCTGCCTCGCGGACGTGCGGTACCTCATCTCGATGCTGCCGAGCAACAACCTGGAGTTCCCGCCCAGCGCGCCGCCCTCCGACGCGGCCACGGACGTGCGGCCCCGGCTGGCCGAGATAGTCCCGGTCGAGCCCAACAAGCCGTACGACATGCGCCTGGTCGTCGCCGAGCTGGTGGACGACGGCGAGTTCATCGAGATGCACCAGGACTGGGCGCAGAACGTGATCTGCGTGCTCGCCCGCATCGACGGGGAGGTGGTCGGTGTCGTCGGCAACCAGCCCATGGTGCTGGCCGGCGTCCTGGACGTCGCCGCGTCCCAGAAGGCCGCGCGGTTCGTACGCTTCTGCGATGCCTTCAGCATCCCGCTGGTGACGCTGATCGACGTGCCCGGCTTCCTCCCGGGCGCCGATCAGGAGTACGCGGGGATCATCCGGCACGGCGCCAAGCTGCTGTACGCCTACTGCGAGGCGACGGTGCCACGCGTCCACGTCATCGTGCGCAAGGCCTACGGCGGCGCGTACATCGTGATGGACTCGCGCACCATCGGAACCGACCTCTCGCTGGCCTGGCCCACCAACGAGGTCGCCGTGATGGGCGCCGAGGGGGCCGTGAACGTCATCTTCCGCAAGGAGCTGGGCGCCGCCGTGGACCCGGTCACGCTGCGGTCCGAGCTGGTCGCCGAGTACGCCGAGCAGCTCATGCACCCGCACTACGCCGCCGAGCGCGGGCTGGTCGACGACGTCATCGACCCGGTGCAGACCCGGGCCGTGGTCGCCAGGGGACTGGCGATGCTGCGCAACAAGCGCAAGCAGTCGCCGCAGCGCAAGCACGGCAACGTGCCTTTGTGACCGGACGGCGGGTGCTGACCGGACGATACGGCGGAACAGGGACTGGAGTGAGGATCCCGCGCCGTGGCTGCCCGCGTTCGCCTGGGGGCCGTTCGACCCGCCGGAGCGGCAGGCCGAGGACGCGGCGGCCCCGGAGCGCTGACGTGCTGGGAAGACAGCAAACGTGAAGAAGAATTCTTCCGGACGCGCCCGGAAGAATTGACATGGATCCCCCGTCGCGCGACGCAGCCGGGGGAGCACCCCCTCCGCGACGAGACGCGCGACGGGTCCACGGTCATGAATCTTGGGATCGAGGTTTTCAATGGCTACCGAGGCAGTTACGGCGACTCCAGTGCAGGTGTCCGCCCTCAACAGCAGGCACCACAAGACCGCGCTCGGCGTGTTCGCGGTGATAGTCGTGGCCCACTGGGCGGAGCACATCGCCCAGGCGATCCAGATATGGGTCCTGGGCTGGCCGGTTCCCGAGGCGCGGGGCGTGCTGGGGCTGCCGTTCCCCTGGCTGGTCAAGTCCGAGTGGATGCACTACGGCTACGCGCTGGTGATGCTCATCGGCCTGATCATCCTGAGGAAGGGCTTCACCGGCAGCTCGCGGACCTGGTGGAACGCGGCGCTCATCATCCAGGTCTGGCACCACTTGGAGCACCTGCTGCTGCTCAGCCAGGCGCTCAGCGGATCGAACCTGCTCGGCCGCCCCGTGCCTACCAGCATCATCCAGCTCCTCGTGCCCCGCGTGGAACTGCACCTGTTCTACAACACGCTCGTCACCATCCCCATGGTGATCGCGATGATCCGCCACCGGCGCCCGAGCCCGTCCGAGCGTGCCGTGATGGCCTGCTCCTGCGTGCGCCCCGCACTGGTCAGGGGATGACAGGCGAGGAGGCGAGGCGCGGGCGCTCTCCGGCCTTCACCGCGGTCCTGACCCTCCTGGGTGCCTTCCTGCTGTACCTCGTCATCCCGAACATCGGCCCGGCCTGGCGTGCCGCCCGGGCCGACGGAGACCCCGGCGTCTTCACCGCGCGCAGTGTGAGCTGCGTCGAGCACCCCGGGCACGAGAGCTGCTCCTGGATGGGCGAGTTCCGGTCCACCGACGGCAGGATCGACCGGACGCGGGTCGCGCTGTACGGCAGTGACCGCGACTCGTTACGGCCGGGGATGGAGACGAAGGCCGTCGACGTCGGGCGTCCCAACCTCGTCTACGGGCCGGGGGGCTCCCGCGAGTGGGTGTTCACCGCGCTGCTGTTCATAGCGGGCCTCGGGATCCTGGTGTTCTCGTACGCGGGCCCGGTGCTGCGGCTGTTCGGGGGCACGGCCCCGAGAGGGACGGCGATGCGAACCGCGTCCCATGGGTGAGCCGGCCATCGGGGACGCGACGCCGAACGTCATGATCGTCGGTGACTCCATCAGCCAGGGCCGGGAGGGCGACTACACCTGGCGGTACCGGCTCTGGCGGTGCCTCGACGAGCGCGGAGCCGATGTGCGCTTCGTCGGACCGTGGACGGGCACCTGGGTGTCTTCCGCGGTGCAGCCGGGCGACGACCCGGCCCATCCCGCGGACCCCGTCCACGCCGGCCCGTACCGGCGGGGCATCCGCTTCGGCGGCAGCAGGCATTACTCGTGCTGGGGACGCCGGCTCCACGAGGCCAAGGACAACATCCGGGACGCCGTGGCGACCTACGACGTGGGCTACCTTATGGTCGCGCTGGGCTTCAACGATCTGGCCTGGGGCGTGTCCAGTCCCCTGCGGTTGCTGGCGGACGTCGGGACGTTCGTCGGTCGGGCGCGTGAGGCCAACCCGGATGTCCAGCTTCTCGTCGCCAACGTCGTGCACCGCACGCCCCTCAGCGACCACCCGCACCTCGCGGGCGACATCACCTTCTACAACCGGGAGCTCGCCTACAGGCTGGCGGCGCTGTCGACGGCCCGGTCGAAGGTCGTACTGGTGGACCTTGATGGCGACTGGGATCCCTACGGCGACGCCTACGACGGGGTCCACCCGAACTCCGCCGGCGAGATCAAGATCGCGAACGCCTTCGCCGGTGTCTTCTCGTCGGTCTTCGGCCACGGGCGGATCCTCGACCCGGTCCCCGCGCTACGCTGACCGGCCTTCCGGGTCAGTGCGGGCTGAAGCCCGGCCGGACCGGGCCGATCGCCGGGAATGACGGGACCTTCGGCCCTGATCGGCGCCGCCCCGGTCGGGCAACCTGGACCCATGACACTGGACTCGGCCGGGCTGCAGGTGCTCTCACGCGAGGAATGCCTCGCGCTGCTGGCCTCTGTCCCGGTCGGCCGGATCGTGTTCACCGACCGTGCCCTGCCCGCCGTCCAGCCCGTCAACTTCGTCCTCGACGGCGACTACGTCGTGATCAGGACCACCGCGGGCTCCAGGCTGGCGTCCGCCGCCAGAAACGCGGTGGTCGCGTTCGAGGCTGATGAGTTCGACGCCCACATGCGCAAAGGCTGGTCGGTCACCATGGTCGGGCACGCGCGGGCCGTACAGGACCTGGCGGAGATCGAGCGGCTGGCCCTGCTTCCCCTGATCCCCTGGGCGCCGGGCGGCGGGCAGCAGTTCATCGTCATGTATCCCCAGCAGATCTCGGGACGCCGGCTCCACGGCTAGGTCGAGGGCTCAGGTGAGCGCGATGAGCTCGTCCAGCGCCTCGCGGAGGTAGCCGGGGAGGGTCCAGACGTCGGGCACCATCGTGCGGCAGGCGATGACGCCTACGGCGATCTGCCCGTCGTAGGAGAAGGCCGTGATGTTGAGCCCTCCGCTCGCGTCGGTAATGACCGAGACGGGGTACTGCGTGAGCAGCCGCCGTCCGCACACGTACAGCGGGATCTGCGGGCCGGGGATGTTGGAGACGATCAGGTTGACCGGCGGTGACGTCTGCGCGACCAGCCCGAAGGCCGCGCGGTCGGCCAGGCCGGTCAGCGCGGCGGGCATGCTCTCGCTCAGGTGCCGCAGCCAGCGGGCGGGGGCGAGGTTGAAGCGATCCTTGATCCGCCGCATCGCCTCGTGGACGGCGTCGAGCCGCTCGCGCGGGTCGGCGATCTGGGTGTCCAGCGAAGTGATCATGAGGGTGACCTGGTTGCCCGGCTCCTCCGCGCCCACGTCCCGCAGCGAGAACGGGATGCCGGCCACGAGCGGCTCGAGGGGGAGCGCGTCGTGCGCGATCAGCCAGCGCCGGACCGCCGTCGCCGCCAAGGTCATGACCACGTCGTTGACGGTGACGCCGAAGGCGTTCTTGACCTGCTTGACCTCGTCCAGCGGAAGCTCCACGAAAGCGAACCGGCGGTGCGCGGACACCGGGCCGTTGAACGGAGTGCGAGGCACGCTTAGTTTCGGCAGCTCGGGGACCTCCTCCGGCCCGAGCCCGATCTGGCGGGTCAGCCAGCGGGTGGCCCTCGAGACGGGCACCGCGCCGGGAAGCCGGGATATGAGCGGGATCTCGTCGAGGTAGGGCATCGCCGAGACGAGGAACCTCAGCATGTGCGCGGGGTTGGCCAGCAGGCGGCCGGCGGTCCTGATCACCATCTCGGCCGTCTCCGGGGCCCGGTCGGGCTCCTCGGGGCGCGTGCGGGCCCGGCGCTTCGGCCGGGGCTCGGTGTCCATGAAGGCGGCCAGCACGTCGGCCCCGCCCAGGCCGTCGATCGCGGCGTGGTGCAGCTTGGTGTAGAGCGCGGTACGGCCGCCCTCGAGCCCGTGGATCAGGTACATCTCCCAGAGCGGGTGGTGCCTGTCCAGCCGTCGCGCGTGCAGCCGGGCCACCTGCGCGGCCAGCTGCCGGTCGCTCCCCGGGGCCGGAAGGGCCAGCTCGCGCACGTGGTAGTCGAGGTCCAGGGCTTCGTCCTGCACCCAGTAAGGATGGTCGAGGCCGAACGGGACCTGCGCGATCCTCTGCCGGAGCGGTGCGACCAGCGCGGAACGCTCCTCGACGAGGTCCACGAGGTCGTCCCGGGTCACCTCGCCTTCGAGGATCGACAGCCCGGCGACGTTGGCGACGTTCGTCTCGGTCTCGAAGTTGAGAAACTGCGCGTCGAGCGCGCTCAGCTGCCGCAAGGCGTACCTCCTCGATCTCGATCCGGCGCTCCTGCCCGCGCGAGTCGAGCCCTCTTCCCTACCTGCCCCCTCCCGCCCGTAGAATGCCGGTCCGCGCGGGATCGTGGGGTTGGTCCGCTCGATCTACCGAGGCGACCGCTACCGCGCCACCGCAGAGCTCCACCTCGACTCCGGCTGACCTGGGCCGGAGAACCGTCCGCCGAGCCCCCGTCCCCGGTGGAATGCGTAGATCTCGCAGTGGGTACGGTGCTTCTGATGAGCACCGAGCACGCGGGGTCGCCTGATGGGAGTGGTCACGTGCCGGACATAGGTTCTTCGGCGGCAGGCAAGCGTGCCGGGGAGATATGGAAGGACGTGCTCGGGGTCTCGCCCGACGAGGCTGACGCCACCTTCTCCGAGTTGGGCGGCAGGGGAATGTCCGCCCTTCGCATCGTGGCGCGCATCCAGAGCGAGCTCGGCATCAGCGTCGAGGTGGGCGACGTGTTCCGGCACGCGCGCCTGGACGCCTTCGTACGCCACGTGACGGCGAAGGCGCGAGGCCTTTCGTCACCTGACGAGCGGGGCGAGTAAGCCTCATCCCTTCGGATCGCCGGTCTCCTGAACCGGCGTACCCATGCTCTTCGCGTGCGGCCACGCTCGTACGTCCCCTGACGCCCCTCACCTGCGGTGACGCTCTCGCCTGCCACCGCGCGCGGGCGTGCCCGCCGCCGGGTTGGCAGGAAGCTGCTACCGGCGTGCAACTTGCTGACTTGGAGTTCTCTTCTCCGAGGGCTGTGAATCACGGAGAGTTGGTCGTGCCAGAACAAATACACAGCCCAAGGAAAAGGATAAGGAAATGAAGAGCTCCGCGGTCTCCTCTGTAAATCGAAAAGTCGCGGCCGCGGGCACCACCTGGGACTCCGCCTCCGCCACGCCCGGCACGACCTGGGACTGAGCGAGAAATCCGATGCTGGTAGAGCTGACAATCCGCAGAACCGCCGGAGAACCGTCACCCAACTCACCGGTCGACGGAATCCGGATACTCGCCCTCCTGCCCAAACAATGGCGCAAGGACCTCAGGCACGTCACCGGTGAAATCGCCATCCGAGTTCAGACGGACGAGAAAATCACCGACGCGCAGATACGCGCCGAGGTGACCTCGATCCTGACCAATCCGGAAGTCAGCGACTGGGAACTGGTGACCTGCCACCCCCTCACCAACGGCCGCCCTGAAACGAAGGATGAGACATCATGAACGATCCCGCCCTGAAGACCGGCGAATGCCACGTTTGGTGGGCAGATCCTCGGGACCAGTCGATCGACACCCTGCTCAGCGTGCTCAGCGAGCGCGAGCTGGAGCGGGCCGCGACCTACCGTCGCGACCAGGACAGGCGCCGCTTCCTGACCGCGTCATGGCTGCTGCGCAACGCCGCCGCCGCGCAGCTCGGCATCTCCCCCGCGGATGTGCCCGTCGAACGGCGGTGCCCCGACTGCGTCAAGCCGCACGGCCGGCCGTACATCCTCACCGAGGAGCCTCTGCACGCCTCGATCTCGCACTCGGCGAACCGCGTCGCGGTGGCCCTGACGGTCGCCGGGCCGGTCGGAGTCGACGTGGAGGAGGTGCCGACCGCGCCGGTCAGCGAGCTGGTGCGGTGCGCGCTGTCGAAGGCCGAACAGGCGGTCCTTGGGGTGCTCCCCGAGGACGAGCAGCAGGCCGGCTTCGCCCGGATGTGGGTGTGCAAGGAGGCGGTGCTGAAGGCGACGGGCCACGGGCTGCGCATCCCGCCGGACAAGGTGGAGGTGGCGGGCCCGAGGGAGGAGCCCGAGCTGCTGAGCTGGCCCCTGGACATCGCCCCCGCCACGGTGCGGATCCGCGCGCTGGACCCCGGCGAGGGGTACGCGGGCATGGTCGCGGTCCTCACGGACCACCAGGCGATCACGGTCACGCAATGGGACGCCTCCGCCCTGCGGGACATCTTTCTGTCTTCCGCGGCCCCCATAGCCGCCTGACCACCGTTGACGCGATCCGGCGCGAGACTGTTGAATAACTACGGAATTCATCATCGGCAAGGCCGGCGGACAGCTTACATAAATGCACCGCCCGGTCCGATCTCCGTATTGTTCAGTCGCAGTCTAGCTGTAAAGGAGAGGAAGCCGACCTATCGTGAACAATCATTACATCTTGATTCCGGGCCCCTGGATGGGCGCGTGGGTCTGGGAGCCCGTGACCCGAGGGCTGCGCGCCCTCGGCCATCACGTCCTCCCGATCACCCTTTCCGGACTGAGCAGCCCCGACGCCGACGTTTCCACCGTTGGCCTCGCGACCCACGTCGACGATGTTCTGTCGATCCTCGAGAAGGAGGATCTGCGTGATGCCATCGTCGTCGGGCACAGCTATTCGGGCATCGTCGCCGGCCTGGTGGCCGACCGCGCGCCCGACCGCGTGACGCACACCGTGTTCGTCGAGGGGTTCCTGCCCCACGACGGAAAGTCGATGCTGCACGCCTTCCCCGAGCGCCAGCGCGCCGGCGAGTTGCAGCTGATCGCCGAGAACCGCGGCCGCTGGCCGACCCCCGACGTCACGATCGTGGCCGAAGGGCAGGATCTGTCCACCCAGCAGGCGCAGTGGCTGGTGGAGCGCTTCGTCGGCCATCCCGGGCACACGCTGTCCGAGCCGGCCGTGCTGACACGGCCCCTGGCGCAGCAGCGCGCGAGCTACATCGTGTGCGCGAAGGAACACTTCGGCGGCCGGGTCTCCGACGACGTCGCCGCCATGCGCGCCGAGCCGAACTGGACCTTCCACACCATCAACACCGGCCACTGGCCGATGGTGTCCGCCCCCGGGCAGCTCGTCTCGCTCCTCACCTCCATCCCCGTGCAGCGCAGCAACGCCACGCCCGGCCTGGCCGGGTAAGGGGCAGACCCCGGCGAACGGCAGGGTGGCCGGTGCGCCGGCGAGCCGCCGAAGTAGATCGGCGGCAGCGGGTCGCAGATCCTTCCTGTACGGCCAGGAACCGGCCGGCACCCGCCCGTCGGGCAAGCGGTGGTCTACCGACTCGTCAGGTCGTAGACCGTCGTGCCGCCGACCGTGGTGGAGGTGAAGCCGGCCTCCACCCAGGACGCGATCTGCCGGGCGTAATCGCTACCGCTGCTGTCGCCCCGCCCTCCCATCATGGCCCCTCCGACGAAGTAATGGATCTTCCCCTCGGCCACGTACTGCTTGAACCGCTCCAGGGTGGGCGCCGGGTCGGTGCCGTTGAAGCCGCCGAGGGCCATCACCGGCCGCCCGGTGGCGAGCTGGTAGCCGGCCGCGCTGTTGGACCCCACGGTGGCGGCGACCCAGGTGTACGAAGCGGCGTCCCGCTGGAGCAGGGCGGTCAGCGCGGCGTCAGGGGTGCTCCCGAACAGCAGGCTCATCCCGCCGCCGCCGGGCCTGTTCCCGCCTGGTCCCTGCGGGGTGCCCTGGGGCCGTTGCCTGCCCCCGCCTGGCACGCCGCGCGTCCCGCCGAAGCCGCCCGGCCCGCCGCGCATGCCGCCGGCTCGTGCGCCGCCCCCGGGAAAGCCGCCGCCGACGGGCCCCGCCGAGGGGATCGCCCCGTTGTGCGTGCTGCCCGCCGTCTGAACGGCGTACGCCGCGGGCCCGGCGATCGAGGCGGCCAGCGCCAGCGCGACGACCGTCATGACGGTGCGGCCCACCCGGCGCGAGGTACCGAGCAGTGCCGCCGCCGCGACCAGCCCGGCCACGAGCACCGCGATCTTCAGCGCGGGATACCAGTCAGGGGCGCGGTTCAGCAGGACGTACGACCAGCACGCCGTCACGGCCACCGTGGCCGCGAGGATTCGGGTGGCGGCCGGCGCGCGCCTGCTCTTCCACAGCATCGAGGCGCCCATCCCAGAGAGGGCGGCAACGGCCGGGGCCAGGGCCACGGTGTAATACGGGTGGATGATGCCCTGGCTGAAGCTGAACACCACGCCGGTGACCAGCAGCCAGCCTCCCCACAGCACGAACGCCGCCCGCCTGGGATCGGTCCTCGGTGCCCGTCGGCTCAGCCACAGGCCCGCGGCCAGCATGATCAGTGCGGCGGGCAGCAGCCAGGACACCTGGGCACCCATCTCGCCGTCGAGGAGCCGTGCCGGTCCGGCCTCCTGGTTGAGGTTGCCGAGGCCGCCCGTCTCGTCGCCGGTGAGCCTGCCGAGGCCGTTGTAGCCGAAGGCCAGCTCAAGCACGCTGTTCGTCTGGGACCCGCCGATGTACGGCCGCGAGCCCGCCGGCACGAGCGCGACGACCACCACCCACCAGCCGGCGGCGGCGACCATGGCCCCCCCGGCGGCGAGAAGCCCCCTGATCCGCCGGCCCACCGGCACCGGGGCCGTCAGCAGGTAGGTCAGCGCGAACCCGGGCATCACGAGGAAGGCCTGGAGCATCTTGGCCAGGAACGCCGACCCCACGCAGGACGCGGCGAACACCAGCCACCCGGTGTGCCCGCGCTCCTGCGCCCGTACCATCCCGTATGCGCCGAGCGTGAGCAGCAGCACCAGCAGCGCGTCCGGGTTGTTGAACCGGAACATCAGCGCGGCCACGGGAGTCAGCGCGAGCACGGCCCCGGCCAGCAGCCCCGCCCCCGCGCCGAAGCCGCGACGCACCGTGGCGTACAGGATCCCCACGGTGGCGACGCCCATCAGCGCCTGGGGCACCAGGATGCTCCAGGCGTTCACCCCGAAGATCCGGGCCGACAGCTCCATCGGCCACAGCGCGGCGGGCGCCTTGTCCACGGTGATGAAGTTCGACGCGTCGGAGGAGCCGAAGAAGAACGCCTTCCAGCTCGTGGCCCCGGCCTGGACGGCCGCGGAGTAGAACTGGTTCGCCCAGCCCGAGGCGCCGAGCCCCCACAGGTAAAGGACCGCCGTACCTGCCAGCAGCCCGAGGAACGCGGGCCGCACCCACCGCGGGTCGCCGGGCCTTCCCCGGATCCAGACGTGCCGCGTCGCCGTAGGGCCTTGGGAGGCGGGCTTGCCGAGGGTGGTAGTCACACGACCGTCCTTTGCCGAATACGGTGTTCCGCACCCGCAAAGCTAGGAGGCGCCGGCTACCAGCGCCGTAAGAGAACTTTGAGAACTGCATGAAAACCCGCCGCGGGGGAGGCACACCGACGGGTCGGTGCCAACCGCTGTCCACGTAGAGCACGTCAGCGGGTGGATCCTCCGAGCAGCGCCATACGGGCCGCGCCCACCAGGCCCCCGTCGCGGCCGAGGGCCGCGGGCGTGACGCGCAACCGCCGGACGAACCCCAGGTGGGCGCGGCCGGCGACGGCCCGGCGCAGCGGGGCGAACAGCACCTCGCCCGCCCCGGCCACCCCACCGCCGATCACCACCTGGTCGAGGTCGCAGACGGCGGCCACCGAGAGGATCGCGCTCGCGAGCGCGTCCGCGCCCACCTCGAAGGCGGCCACGGCCACCGCCTCTCCATCACGGGCCGCACGGGCCAGCTCCCGCCCGTCCAGGCCGTGCCACCCCTTGGCCCTCGCCCAGCGGACCATCGAGGGACCGCTCGCGATGGTCTCGACGCAGCCTGTGTTGCCGCAGGGGCAGGGCAAGCCGCCCGGATCCACCACGATGTGCCCGATGTGACCGGCGTTGCCGGTCGGCCCGCTGTAAGGGACGCCGTCGAGGACGAGCCCGCCGCCGATGCCGGTGGAGACGACGATGCCGAGCATGGCCGCGGAGCCGCGTCCCGCGCCGCGCCAGTGCTCTCCGGCGGCCGCCGCCACGGCGTCGCCCACCAGGTGGCAGGGCACGCCGGGCACCACCTCGGCCACCCGCGCCAGGATCGGGAACTCCCGCCAGGCGGGGATGTTGACCGGGCTCACCGTGCCGGCGAAGGGGTCGAGCGGACCCGCCGACGCGACGCCGACCGCCAGCGGCGGGGCGTCGCCGGCCACCTCGTGGAGCAGGCCCGTCAGGGCGTCGCTCACCACGCCGCCCTCGCCCGGGAGCGCGACGGGGGTGGGGATCTCGCGCCGGCGGAGCACCGTGCCGTCCTCGCCGATCATGGCCGCGGCCAGCTTGGTGCCGCCGATGTCGGCGGCCAGCACGTGGCTAGTCATGGGCTCCTCGTCCCTCGGGAGGTGGGCAGGCAGCGGTCATGATGTCACAGGTCAGGAGGGTGGGGGCGCGGGGGCTCAGGATGTGAGAAGGGTGCCGAGGCGGGGGGAGTAGGTGGCGTGGAAGACCAGGGACGCCGCTCCGATCGCGGCGGCGTCGGAGGCGATGGGGGAGGTCTCGACCCGCACCGTGTGCAGGCGGCGGGCCAGGGGCCGGGTGGTCACGGCCTCGGCGACGACCCGGTGGTAGATGTCGGCCACCTTGTGCATGGCGGGCCCGCCCAGCACCAGCAGGTCGATGTCCAGCATGTTGACGATGCTCACGGCGGCGTCGGCGAGCCGGTCCGCGACCTCGCCGATGACCTCGAGGGCGAGCGGGTCACCGGCCGCGGCGGCCTCGCAGATCGCCGCGTGGTCGATGTGGGCGCCCTCGGCCGATGTGCTCTCGGCGAGCGTGCTGTCGGCGCCCCCGGCAAGGCGGGCCCGTACGGTCGCCTCGATGGCGCTCGGGCAGCAGACCGCCTCGACGCAGCCTCGGTTGCCGCAGTAGCAGCCGGGCCCGTCCGGCACCACGGTGATGTGGCCGAACTCGCCGGCGTTGAGGGAGCGCCCGCGGTAGATCTGGTTGTCGAGGAACAGGCCGCCGCCGATGCCGGTCCCGAGGTACAGGTAGGCGAAGCTCGGCGTGGCACGCGCGAGGCCTGCCCACCGCTCGCCGATCGCCGCCGCCGCGGCGTCGTTGTCGAAGGTCACCGGGAAGCCGGTGTGCTCCTCCAGCAGGCGCTTGATGGGCACGTGGTCCCACCCGGTGAGGCGCGGCGGGAAGTTCATGACGCCGTCGGGGTCGAGCGGCCCGGGGCAGGCCAGGCCGATGCCGAGCACCTTGTCGTCTGGCACGTCCGCCTCGCCCAGCATCCGCCGGGCCGTACGGGCCATCTGGCGGATGACCGCGTCGGGCGCGAGGCCGGGGATGACGTCGGTGTGGAGCTTGGCGACCGGCTGCCCGGCGAGGTCGGCGAGGACGTACGAGATCTCGCCCGGGTCGAAGTGGATGCCGACGGCGTATCCGGCGGTGGGGTCGACCCGCAGGATCGTGCGTGGCTTGCCCCCGCTGGAGGGGACTGACCCGTCCTCGATGACGAGGCCCTCCTCCAGGAGCTTGCGCACGATGACCGAGACGGTTTGCGCGGTGAGCCCGGCACGCTTGGCGATCTGGACGCGGCTGATGCCGTCGGAGACCTGGATCGCCTCAAGGACGACGGCACGGTTATAGCTGCCTACTTTCGGCAGGTTTGTGCCCATCTGCATGCATGACTCCCGGCGTCCTTGAGGTTCTCCGGCAATATCGCACAACCCGTTGACTTAGTAAATCAAAAAGACTTAAGTTCTCGTCACCCGAGGAAACACGGCCGAAACACGGCCGGCAGACCACTCAATCGCGGGGATCGGGGCCCCGGGGTCGTGCTCGTGGTCGGCCGCACAGGCCGGAGAAGGAGTCCGATGAGACGAGCGATGGTGGCCTCGATGCTGGCGGTCGCGATAGCCGCCACGGCCGGCGCATGTGGTGGTGGCGCATCACAGAAGAGCACCAACGGGTCCAAGGAGATCGAGGTCCTCTACAAAACATCCCCCACTTGGCCCTACATGGACAGGGTGCTCAAGCAAGCCAAGACGCAGTACGAGGCCGCGCACAAGGGCGTGACCATCAAGCTCACGGCGGTCCAGGGTGAGAACGAGGTCTACTACACCAAGCTGGCCCTGCTGAACCGCTCCGCCGACTCGGCCCCCGACGTCTACCTTCACGACACGTTCCAGGTCAACGCCGACGTCGCCGCCGGCAAGCTCGCCCCGCTCGACGATTACCTGAAGTCCTGGGCCGACTGGGGCAGCCAGTACCCCGACTCCGTTAAGCAGGCCGCCAAGGGCCCCGACGGCAAGATCTACGGCGTTCCGATCAGCACCGACACCCGCGGCCTCTGGTACAACAAGGACGTCTTCGCCAAGGCCGGCATCCAGGTGCCGTGGCAGCCGAAGACCTGGGCCGACGTGCTGACCGCCGCGCGCGCCATCAAGCAGAAGGTCCCGGACGCCATCCCCTTCAACATCTACTCCACCAAGCCGCTCGGCGAGACAGCCACGATGCAGGGCTTCGAGATGCTGCTGTACGGCACCCCGGGCGGCACCCTCTACGACGACACGCAGAAGAAATGGGTGGCCTCAAGCAAGGGCATCACCGACTCGCTGAGCTTCATCAACACGATCTACCGTGAGAACCTCGGCCCGAAGCAGGCCGACGCGTTCAACCCCAAGCTGGGCGACAAGGTGAGCGGCGAATGGTTGCCCAGCGGCAAGCTCGGCATAGACCTCGACGGCGCCTGGACGTCCTCGGCTTGGAAGCCGACCGGCACCAAGCCGTGGCCGCAGTGGACCGAGAAGATCGGCTGGACACCCATGCCGACGCAGAACGGCGAGGCCCCCGGAGCGGTCAGCATGTCCGGTGGCTGGGTCATGGCGATGAGTTCCTACGCCAAGGACAAGAAGGACTCCTTCGACTTCATCAGCGTGGTGACGAACAAGGAGAACACGCTCACCTACTCCGTCGGGTCCGGTGACCTCGCTCCCCGCAAGGACGTGGCCGCCGATCCGCAGTACACCGCCGGCAACCCCGCCGTTAAGTTCTGGACCGACCTCGCCTCGGTCACGCACTACCGCCCGGCCTACGAGGTCTATCCCAAGGTCTCCGCCGAGGTGCAGAAGGCCATGGAGGCGATGACGACGGGGGCCAAGACCCCGGACGCGGCGGCCAAGGAGTACGCCGACGCGCTGGTGGGCGTCGTGGGCGGCCCCGACAAGGTGACCTCCGGCTCATGACCGTCTCCACCGTGACGCCACCACGGCTGGCCGGCTCCCCCGGGCGGGGGGAGCCGCGCCGCCGGGCCCGCACGACCCTGCGCCGGCTCCTGCCTCTCGTGCCGGCGCTGATCCTGCTCGTGGTCTTCATGGCGGGGCCGATCCTGTGGAGCGTCTACATCGCCTTCACCAACGAGACGCTGACCGGGTCCGCGTCGGTGAACTCACGGTTCGTCGGCGTGGACAACTTCGTCAAGATGTTCGGTGATGAGGACTTCCGCAACTCGCTCCTGCTCACGTTCGTCTTCGTGGTCGGCTCGGCGGTCGTCGGCCAGAACACCCTCGGCCTGATCATCGCGCTGCTCCAGCGCGGGCGGGGCCGGGTGGTCAGGAGCGTGGTGAACGGCGTCGTGATCGCGGCCTGGGTGGTGCCCGAGGTCGTCGCGGCGGCGTGCTGGTTCTCGTTCCTGTCCGAGGAGGGCACGCTCAACGAGGTGCTCGGCGCGATCGGCCTCTCCCAGGACTGGCTGTTCACCGCCCCGATGATCGCCATTATCCTGGCCAACGTCTGGCGCGGCACGGCGTTCTCCATGCTGGTCTACTCGGCGGCGCTGTCGGACGTGCCGGGGGAGCTGCTGGAGGCGGCGGCGGTGGACGGCGCGACCACCTGGCGGCGATTGGTGCACGTGACGCTGCCGCTGATCCGGCGCTCCATCCTGTCGAACCTCATGCTCATCACGCTTCAGACCCTGGCGAGCTTCGGCCTGATCTACGCCCTGACGGGCGGCGGCCCCGGCACGGCGAGCCAGACCACGCCGCTCTACATGTACGAGCAGGCGTTCCGCTACTTCGAGATCGGGTACGGCAGCGCGATGGCCCTGGTGATGCTCGTGATCGGCGCGGTGTTCTCGCTGGTCTACCTGCGGCTGATCAAGGTGGACGGCTGATGACACGAGTGGCGGCGCGCTGGGCGGCGCTCGTCTCGCTGACGGTGGTCACGCTGGCCTTCGTCGGGCCGTTCCTGTGGGTGGTGCTCGCCTCCCTGCAGCCGGAGGCCAACCTCACCGCGAAGCCGACGTTCCGGTTCTCGCTCGAGAACTACGCCGCGGTGCTCAACTGGGAGACCGTCTTCCGGCCGGTCATCAACTCGATCATCATCTCCGGCACCACCGCGGTCCTCACCGTGGTCGTCGCCGGGCTCGCCGCCTACCCGCTCTCCCGTTACAAACTGCGCTTCAAGCGGCATTTCATGCTGACGCTGCTGTTCACCACGGGGCTGCCCGTCACGGCCATCATGGTGCCGGTCTACTCGATGTTCTTCCGGTTCAACCTGTACGGTTCGGTGCCCGCCATGGTGCTGTTCCTGGCGGCGAGCGCGCTGCCGTTCGCCATCTGGATGATGAAGAACTTCATGGACGGCGTGCCGGTGAGCCTCGAGGAGGCCGCCTGGGTCGACGGGGCCGGATGGGTGCGGTCGCTGCTCCGCGTCGTCGCGCCGCTGATGGCCCCCGGCGTCGCGGTGGTCACGATCTTCGTCTTCGTCGGCCAGTGGGGGAACTTCTTCGTTCCCTTCGTCCTTCTCGACACGCCGGAGAAGCAGCCGGCGGCGGTCACCATCTACACCTTCTTCTCGCAGTACGGCCAGGTCGCGTACGGTCAGCTGGCCGCCTTCTCGATCATCTACACAGCCCCGGCGGTGGTGCTCTACGTCGCCGTGAACAAGTACCTCGCCGGATCGTTCAGCTTCGCCGGATCAGTGAAGGGTTGACCCTTGCGTATCACCAGCGTCGAATCCACCGAGCTCTTCGTCGAAGCCGGGCAGGTCGTCCGGGTGCACGTCGACGGGCCTCCGGGTGAGATCGAGGTCCGTGTCACCGGCTCCGGCGTCGCCGGCGTGAGCCGTACGGCACAGCGCCCGGTCGAGGTGGGTGTCTCGACGGGCGCCGCGCCCGGGACACGGATCCCGATCGAGGTGACGGTGGCGGCGGACTCCGCGTCCGGTGAGCTCGTGGTGGCCGAGCCCGGCTGGACGGTGTGGATGGTGCCGCACTTCCACTACGACCCGGTGTGGTGGAACACCCAGGCCGCCTACACCACCACGTGGGACGACGCGGGCGAGGTCGCGCAGCAGTACCGCGGCGACCGTCAGCACGCCGCGTTCGCCCTGATGCGGGAGCACCTGGAGACCGCCCGCCGCGACCCCGACTACAAGTTCGTGCTGGCTGAGGTCGACTACCTGAAGCCCTACTGGGACGCCCACCCCGAGGACCGCGACCTGCTGCGGCGGCTGCTCGATGAGGGCAGGGTCGAGCTGATGGGCGGCACCTACAACGAGCCCAACACCAACCTGACCTCGGCCGAGTCCACGATCCGCAACATCGTCTACGGGGTCGGGTTCCAGCGTGACATCGTGGGCGGCGACCCGGCGACCGCCTGGCAGCTCGACGTGTTCGGGCACGACCCGCAGTTCCCAGGGCTGATCGCCGAGGCCGGGCTGACCTCCAGCTCCTGGGCACGCGGTCCCCACCACCAGTGGGGGCCGATGCTCACCGGCCGCGACCTCGAACGCGACGGCTGGGGCGACCCGTCGACCATGCAGTTCCCCGCCGAGTTCGAGTGGCTGTCGCCGTCGGGCAAGGGCGTGCTCACGCACTACATGCCCGCCCACTACAGCGCCGGCTGGTGGATGGACTCCTCCGCCGACCTGGCCGCCGCCGAGGAGGCGGTGTACGAGCTGTTCGTCCAGCTGAAGAAGGTCGCGGCCACGCGCAACCTGCTGCTGCCCGTCGGCACCGACTACACCCCGCCGAACAAGTGGGTCACCGAGATCCACCGCGACTGGAACGCCCGCTACGTCTCGCCGAGGTTCGTGTGCGCGCTGCCGAGGGAGTTCTTCGCGGCCGTGCGCTCCACGCTCGCGTCGCCTTCGCCGCAGACCCGTGACATGAACCCCGTGTACACCGGCAAGGACGTCTCCTTCGTCGACACCAAGCAGGCCCAGCGGTCGGCGGAGTCGCTGGTCGGCGACGCCGAGAAGTTCGCCACCCTCGCCGCCGTGACCACCGGCGCCCGCTACCCCCACGTCGCGCTCGACAAGGCCTGGCGGCAGCTCCTGTACGGCGCGCACCACGACGCGATCACCGGCTCGGAGTCCGACCAGGTGTACCTCGACCTGCTCACCGGCTGGCGCGAGGCCCACGACCTCGGCGAGGGAGTGCTCAAGGCGTCGCTCGGCGAGCTGACCGCCCACGTCGACACACGAGGCGCGGGCATCGCCGTGGTGGTGTGGAACTCCTCGTCGTGGGAGCGCACCGACCTGGTCAGGGTGCGGCTCGCGATGCCCGGGCCCGGCGCGTACGGCGTGCGTGTGACCGACCCCGAGGCGGGCGAGCTGCCCGTGCTCCTGGAGAACCCCGAGTACGACGAGGGCGGCGCACTGACGGCCGTCGACGTCGTCGTGCTGGCACCGGCCGTACCGGCCCTCGGCTGCCGCACGCTGCGAGCCGAGCCGGTCGCCGAGGCGACGCCGCTCGGCTGGACCACCCGCGACGGCCTCCGCATCTCCACCGCGACCCACCTCGTCGAGGTCGACCCGGCGCGCGGCGGCTGCGTGTCCCGGTTCTACGACGTCGCGCGCGACCGCGAGCTGCTCCAGCCCGGCCGGGTCGGCAACGAGCTCGTCGTCTACGACGAGTACCCCGAGCACCCGGAGTACCACGAAGGGCCCTGGCACCTGGTGCCCAAGGGGACCGCCACCGGCGCCGCCGAGCGGCCCGCCGCGTCGGTCACCACCGAGACGTGCGCGCTCGCCGAGCGCGTCACGGTCACCGGCCAGGTCGGCCCCGTGACCTACACCCAGCAGATCACCCTGTGGCACGGCCTCGACCGCGTCGACTGCGTCACCCACATCGACGAGTTCGACGGCGCCGACCAGCTCGTCCGGCTGCGCTGGCCCGCCCGCGTCCCGGGCGCCCTGCCGGTCAGCGAGGTCGGCGACGCCGTCGTCGGCCGGGGGTTCGGGCTCATCGACGTCGACTCCGCGGAGCACCCCTGGACGCTCGACAACCCGGCGGGCACGTGGTTCGCCCTGTCCTCCACCGCGAGGGTCGCCCTGCGCGCCGAGGACGGCACGCCGCTCGGCGACCGCGCCATCGGCATCGCCGAGATCATCGGCGGGGAACCGCGTGACCTCGCCGTGGCGCTGGTCCGCAAGGGGGTCACCGCCACCTGCTCCAGCGCCCCCGGCCCCCGGTACGGAGACCTCAGCGTCGACTCCAACCTGCCAGACGTGCGGGTCGCGCTAGGCACCCCGGAGGAGAACCCGTTCGTGGCGGAGGTTCTGGGAGCCGCCGAGCCGGAGTACGCCGCGCTGCTGCGCGACCGCCTGGCGTCCGGCGGCCCTGCCCGGATCTGGGTGCCCGCGTCCGAGGCGCTGGAGAAGGTGTGGGTGCCGGGCGCCGACCTCACCGGGCCCCGCGCGCTTCCCGTCCTGATCGTCGCGGGCGAGGGTGCCGTCGAGGACCTCGTCGCGGACCTGGACGACGCGGTCATCGAGGTGACCCAGCCGTCCGAGCTCGCCACGCTCACCGAGCCCGCGCTGGACGACTACACCATCGGCATCATCAACCGGGGCGTCCCGGGCTTCGCCGTCGACGCGGGCGGGGCTCTCCACCTGTCGCTGCTGCGGTCCTGCACGGGCTGGCCGTCCGGCGTGTGGATCGACCCGCCCCGCAGCACCGCGCCGGACGGGTCGAACTTCCAGCTCCAGCACTGGACCCACTCCTTCGAGTACTCCCTGGTCACCGGGGCGGGCGACTGGCGCGAGGCCCGGCTGGTCGGCCAAGGGCACGACGTCAACCACCCGCTGGCCGCCGTGCCGGCGCCCGCGCACGAGGGGAAGCTCGCGGCCACCACCTCGTTCCTTTCCGTGGAGCCCGCAGGCAAGGTGGTGCTCACCGCCCTGAAGGCCACCGGCAACCCGCTCGCCTCCGGCAGACAGGCCGGGGAGGTCGACGGCATCACCCTGCGGCTGTACGAGGCGGCGGGCGAGCAGGTCACCGCCCGGATCCACACCGCCCTGCCCCTAGGCGACACGCACCGCACCGACCTGCTCGAACGCCCCCTCACCCCACTGCCCGCCGGCACGATCCACCTGACCGGCATGGAGATCGCCACCGTCACCGCGGCACTGGCCGGTCAGCAGGGCTCTGTTACCGGGTCCAATGGGTCGGGCGCGGCGCTGAAGCCGGAAGGCTCGGGGGTGGCTCTCGGGCCGGAGGGGGAGCCGTACCAGCCCGTCTACACGCGTTATTGGCTGAACAACACCGGGCCCGCCCCGGCCGGGAACATGCCGGTGGCCGTCCACCTGTCCCGGACGGACGTCGCCGTCCCCGTCCCTGGATCCGGGGCCGTCGAGCTGGCCGTGTCCGTGGCGTCCGGGCTCACCGAAGGGGAGGCCTCCGGCGTCGTGACGCTCGTGGGTCCGGAGGGGTGGGCATGCGAGCCCGCCGAGCGCCCGTACGTGCTGGCGCCGGGCGGCCACGCCTCCTTCCCGGTGAGGATCGTCCCCGCCGGCGACGCCGAGGCCGGCGTGTACTGGCTCCGGGCACGTACATCCCACGGCGGCCAGCTCTACGAGGACGTGACGCGGCTGCATGTGGGCGGCGGCCAGGACGCGGGGCTCGACGTCGTCGTGGAGACGCCCCGGGTACGCCTGGAGGCGGGCGACTCCGAGAGCGCAGCCGGGGCGGTGGAGGTCCTGCTCCGCTCCCCGGCACGTACGGAGGTCTCCGTTCAGGCGCAGCTGATCAGCCCCTGGCACACTTTCGAGCTGATCCCGGAGTGGAACACCGGAGTCGTCGTGCCCGCCCAGGGGGAGGCACGGCTCCGCTTCGACGTCCAGGCACCCCCCGGCACCCGGCCGGGCCGCTGGTGGGCGGTGGTCAAGCTGGCCAGCGCCGGCTGGCTCCACTACACCAAGGCCGTCGAGATCGAGGTGCTCGGATGACCTCCGCCGCTACGGTCGCCGCCGAGCAAGGGAAGCCGGTCATGACCCGGGCGGCCAAAGGCAAGCACGTCACGAACCGGGCGGACACGATCGCCGCCGAGGTGGGGGAGCGGGTCATTCCGGTCTCCCACGTCGACGAGCGGGAGGCGGAGCTGCGTGCGGGGCCGCTCGCCGCGCGGCTGCCGCACCCCCACAGCGCCGAGGGCAGGAACCTCCGCCGCTGGCTGGTCCAGGTGATGGTGGCCGAGGCACTCGTCGAGGACGAGGCGATCACCCTCGGGCTCGTCACGGAGGCGAGCGCCGTCGAGCCCGTCGAGGAGGACGGGGCTGCCTTTGGGCTGGTGACGGAGGCGAGTGCCGTCGGGCTCGCCTGGGTGGGCGAGGGTTCACGGTCCGGTCGGCTTACGCTGGCCGCCGCGCTTCGTACGGGAGGCGTCGTCGCGGCCGTCACGGCGTCGATGCCGCTGGCGCGGAAGCTGCGCGGCACGGTCACGGCCTGGGTGCGTGTCCCGGAGGAAGAGGTCCGCGCGTACTACGATCGCAACCTCGACCGGTTCACCCGCCCGGAAGTGCGTCATGTGAGCCATGCCGGGGGAGCCTCCCTCGGGCCCGTGCGGCTGGGCGAGCTGACCGGCCCCCTGGAGACGGCCATCTTCTCCGCCGGGGAGGGAGATGTCGTCGGGCCCATCGAGGGTCCGGGCGGGCCGTGGACGGTCCGTGTGGACAGGGTGGAGCCGGGAGGCCGGAGGCCGTACGAAGAGGTCCGCGCGGGCATCGCGTCCGAGCTGACCGCGGTCGCCGTCGAGCAGACCTTCGCCGGGTGGCTGGAGCGCCGGTACGCGGAGAAGGTGCGGTTGCGCTCCGGTTTCGAGCACCCCGCCGATCCCAACCACGCCGACGCCACCCACCGGCATTGACGTGCTCGTACCCCTCCACGGCAGGAGCCGGAGCGGCCCGCTCTCATCGCGTCGCGCTTCACCCCTACCAAGCAGTTCCGCCGGCCCCCAGGCATCGTAAGGTTTCGGCATGGAGTACACGAGGTTTGCCAGGTTCGGCATGGTTTGCACGGTTGATCACTTGGCCTCCACGGCGGGGTCGACCATGCTTGACCGGGGTGGTTCCGCGGCGGACGCGGCGATCGCCGCCAATGCCGTGCTGGCCGTCACCGCCCCGCACGCGTGCGGTCTCGGAGGCGACCTGTTCGCCCTCGTCCACCAGGACGGCGGCCCCCCGCGCGCGCTGAACGCCTCCGGGCGGTCGGGATCCGGGGCCGACCCCGATCGCCTGCGCGCCGAGGGACGCGACAGCATGCCGTTCCAGCGGGACATCCGCTCGGTACCGGTGCCCGGCTGCGCCGACGGGTGGCTGGCCCTGCACGCCGCGTACGGGCGGCTGCCGCTGGCGGATCTGTTCGCGCCCGCCATCCGGTACGCGATGGAGGGCTTCCCTGCCTCGCCGCTGCTCGCCCCGGCGGCCGCGGTGCTCCCCGGAGTGGACGCCCCGCTCGCTCCGGGCGGCCTGATCTACCGTCCCGGCGTCGCCCGTGCCCTGGAGGCGCTGGCCACCGACGGGCGTGACGGGTTCTATCTCGGAGAGTTCGGCAAGGGCCTCGTCGCCTTCGGCCGCGACGCCGCGGTGGGCGGTTCGAGCGAGGGCGAGTACGCCGAGGCGGACCTGGACCGCGTGAACGCCGACTGGATGGAGCCGCTCCGCGCCCGGGCCTTCGGCCACGACGTCTGGACCATTCCGCCGAACTCCCAGGGTTACCTCCTGCTCCTCGCGCTGGAGATCGCCGACGGTCTCGGCCTGCCGGGCGATCCGTCGGACCCGCTCTGGGCCCACCTGCTCATCGAGGCCGCGAGGGCCGCCGGGCACGACCGTCCCGACGTGCTGTTCGAAGGGGCCTCTGTCGCGCACGTGCTCGCCTCCGCCGCCGAGCGGCGCGCGGCGATCGATCCGTCGCGCCGGGCCCGGCTCCGCGACCTGGTCTCGCCCGGCGACACGACGTACCTGTGCGCGGTGGACGCCGAGGGGATGGGCGTGTCGCTCATCCAGTCGAACGCGGCCGGGTTCGGCAGCATGCTGTTCGAGCCCGCCACAGGGATCAACCTGCACAACCGAGGCGTCGGCTTCTCCCTCGTCTCCGGCCACCCGGCGGAGTACGGGCCTGGCCGCCGCCCGCCGCACACCCTCGCCCCCGCCCTGGTGACCAGGCCCGACGGATCGCTGCGTACCGTGGTCGGGACGATGGGAGGGGACTCCCAGCCGCAGATCGTCCTGCAGGTGCTCGCCCGCCTGCTGGGGTCGGGGGAGTCGCCTGGACAGGCGATCACCGCGCCCCGGTGGCGGCTCGGCCCCGGCCTCACAGGCTTCGACGCCTGGAGCGATGTGGACGGTGCGTCCCTGGACATGGAGGAAGGCGCGCCATGGGCCGAGGGACTGCGCGAGCGCGGCCACCTCGTCCAGGGTCTGCCGTACGGCGGTTCGTTCGGGTACGCGCAGATCATCGACGTACGGCCTGACGGCGTGCTGGCCGGCGCGGCCGACCCCCGAGCCCTCATCTCCAGCGCCGTCGGACAGTGAACAGCGACAGATGACCATCTCCGGCCCGGGAACAACCTCCGCCCGGCTGTGGTTACATATGTCGTGACCGGTGTGTCCGGTGTCCCCGGGCCTCACCTATTGCCTTCGCGGATTACCGTTCGGCTGGAGCCGCGTTGTGCCTTTCGCCGAGAGGCGACCCGCACACCGGTCCACGATCGTGAGGGCCCCGCCAGGAAATCTCCTGGCGGGGCTTTTCACGTCTCAGGCCTACCGCCGCGTTCGGCTGATCTCCCACACCGTGGTCACCTTCAAGACCCTACAGCCGGGATCTCACCCGGGTGAGATGGCGAGCCGTGTGAGGCCGGGTCGTGCCGCTCGACGTGATGATCGAGCCATGTCCCAGCCGACCACCTACGAGATCGTGATCCGAGGCCGAGCAAGCGCTCGGCTCCTGCGGCCGCTCCTCGACGACTTCACCATCGACCATGCGAGCCACGGCGTGACCCGCCTGGTCGGCGACATCGTTGACGCCTCTCACCTGCATGGAGTGTTGGCCCATCTGACGTCGGTCAACGCCGAAGTGATCTCCATCGCACCCCTCGACGGCCCCTCGAACAGCGAGTTTCGAACCGACTCGTCCATGTGACCAGCTCACCCACACAACACGCTGGGAGTCGGCCCATGATCACGGTTTCAGGTATCACCAAGCAGCACGGCAAGCGAATCGCCGTCGAAGACATGACCTTCGCCCAAAAACTTGGAAAGGACAGTCCAGTTATGACAACCCGAAAGATCGCGGTCGCGGTAGGAGCCTTGTTCATCTTGCAGATGGTCTCGGCCATGATCGGCACTACGCTAACCCAGGCATTCATTGACGGTAACCCCGACAAAACGGCGCTGACGGCCGGCGTAGCGCTCATGATGTGCTCGGGCCTGGCCGTGGTAGGAATCGGCCTTCTCATGTACCAGGTCCTGAAGGGCTTCAACCCAAAGCTGGCCCTCTGGTACCCGGTAATGAGGGTTGTCGAGTTCGCGGTCTCCGCAACCTGCGGCATCTACCTGTTGACTCAGCTGCAGGCCGTCCCCAACACGATGTTGTGGGTTTACATTCCCACAGCTATCGGCGGCCTGGTGTTCAACTACCTGCTGTTCGTTTCAAGAATAGTCCCTCAGCCCATCGCGGTCCTCGGACTCATCGGCTACGCCCTGCTTCTGCTGGGAGTGCCGCTGGACCTCCTCGGTGTCCTGAACATGGACATGGGACCGGGCGTGTTCTTGCTGGCTCCGGGCGGGTTGTTCGAAGCCCTGGTCCTGCCCATCTGGTTGTTTGCCAAGGGCTTCAAACTGCCTCAGGCGTCTCAGCCGGCGCGGGTTGGCGCGGCGTAGCTAACCTGCACGTGTTAGCTTGGGTCCCCGGCGGGTTTTACCTGCCGGGGCCTTTTCTTTTTAATTCCGTCGAGATCATCGGTGCTGAAGACGATCACCGGGTCTCAGTGCTCGTCGACGACCTGACCGTTCAGGGCGGTGGCGTCCTTGGTGAGGGCCATGGTCAGCGGCGCCTCCGGGAAGGTGGGGAGGGCGGCGAGCGCGGCGCCCAGCTGCTCGGCGGTCTCCCAGTGCCAGGTGTCGGTGTAGGTGCCGTCCTCGAGCTGGATCAGCACGACGTGGGTGAACCCGGGGTGCCCCTTCCGGACGGTCGCGATCAGCGAGCTGCGGCGGGCCAGGAACTCCTCCAGGTCGGCGTCAGCGACGGAGTAGCGGTGCGAGCGGACGACGGACATGTCGGTGTCTCCTTCTGTGCGTGGGGGTCGTGGCTTACCAGCTGCCGGCGACCTGCCGGATCGGGGCGTTCAGGCGGTTGAAGAGGTTGGTGACGGCCGTCATCAGCAGGATCGAGGCCAGCTGCTGCTCGTCGAAGTGGTCGGCGGCGTTGTTCCAGACCTCGTCGGAGACCGCGTCGGCGTGGTCGGCCAGCCGGGTCGAGGCCTCGGCCAGCTCCAGAGCGGCCCGCTCGGCGTCGGTGTAGTACGGAGCCTCGCGCCAGGCGGTGACCAGGCCGATGCGCTCGTCGCTCTCGCCGAGCTTGCGCAGGTTCTTCAGGCCGGCGTCGACGCAGAAGCTGCAACCGTTGATCTGGCTGACCCGCAGGTGGATCATCTCCATGAGCTCCTGGGGGAGACCCTGCGACTGAGCGGCCTTCATCAGCTCCTGGATCGGCTGAATCGCGGCAGGGATGATCGTGGCGGGGTTCTTCATCCGGGCTTCCATCGTGTTTCCTCCGTCTCGGTTCGTGTGAGATCAGAGTGGTTGCCCGGATTGATACATTCGCTATGCGCCCACGATGCGCTGGTGATGGGGGGACGATGTTGCGCTTCACCCTTCTCGGCCCCGTCCAGATGATCGTCGCCGGCGAGCCGCTGACGGGCATCGCCCCACGTCACCGGGCTGTGCTGGCCTACCTCCTGCTCAATTCCGGCCGGGTGATCAGCATCGAGCGGCTGATCGACGCGATGTGGGGGTACGACCGGCCCGACACCGCCCGATCGCAGATCCATGCCTCGCTCACCGCGATCCGCAAGGTGCTGCGTGGTGCGGGAGCGGTACGGCTCCTCGAGACGCGTGCCGGCGGCTACGTCGCGCAGCCGGACCCCGGGCAGGTCGACGCGCAGAAGTTCACCGAGCTGGTAGCCGCCGGTGAGCTGCGCAAAGCCCTGGATCTGTGGAGCGGCGAGGCGCTGGAGGACGTGCACGCGCATTACGTCACCGGCGTCCGGGAGCTCTGGAACGACCGACGGCTGTCGGCATACGAGCGCCTGGTGGAGGGCGAGCTCGCCGCCGGGCGGCACGGCGATCTGCTCGACGAGCTCGCCGCCCAGGTGACCGCCAACCCGCTCCGCGAGAAGCTCAACGGCCACCTCGTCCTGGCCCTGCACCGGGCGGGGCGGCAGGCCGACGCCCTAGCCGCGGCGCGTTCTTACCGTACGGCTCTCGCCGACGAACAGGGCCTTGACCCCGGGCACGCCTTCACCGAGCTGGAGCGGGCGGTCCTGGCGGATGATCCGGCGTTGCGCCTGGCTGACGCGGCACCAGTAGTTTCCGGCCCGCCGCGTCGCTCCACCTTCCTGCCCTACGACATTCCCGATTTCTCCGGACGGACCGCCGAGCTGGAGCGGCTCGTGGGCGAGCAGCACGGGTCGGCGGTCGTCACGATCGACGGCATGGCCGGGATCGGCAAGACCACGCTCGCCGTCCACGTGGCCCACCGGCTGGCCGCCCGCTATCCGGACGGCCAGCTCTTCATCGACCTGCAGGCCCACACCGCAGGCCGGGAGCCGGTCGACGCCGCTGCCGCGCTGGAGGCCCTCCTCCGCCAGCTCGGGGTGCCCGCCGACCGCATCCCCGTCACACGGGTCGAGCGGAGCGCTCTCTGGCGCGCCGAGCTGGCCGATCGCCGCGTGCTCGCCGTACTGGACAACGCCTTCGACGCCGAGCACGTGCGCCCCCTGCTGCCGGGGCACTCCGACACCCTGGTCCTGATCACCAGCAGGCGGCGGCTCGTCGACCTGGACGGCGCCCACGCGCTGTCGGTCGACGTGCTGGGCGAGGAGGACGCCGCCGAGCTGTTCGAGCGGATCGTGGGCGAACGCGCTCACCACGAGCCGGACGCCGTACGGGAGGTGCTGCAGCTGTGCGGGCACCTCCCGCTCGCGATCCGGATCTCGGCCGCCCGCCTCCAGCACCGCCCGCGCTGGACCGTGTCCTACCTGGCGGGCCGGCTGCGGGACCATCGCCGGCTCCTGGACGGGGTGTCGGCGGCCTTCACCCTCTCCTACGAGCAACTCCATGAGGCCGAGCAGCGCATGTTCCGCCTGCTCGGGCTGGTACCCGGGCGCGACATCGACCCGTATGGCGCGGCCGCGCTGGCGGGGATCTCGAAGGACGAGGCGGAAGAGCTCCTCGAAGGCCTCCTCGACGCCCACATGCTCCTGCAGCTCGAACCCGGCCGATACACCTTCCACGACCTGCTCCGCGAGCACGCCCGCTCGATCGCCGAGGACGACGGCGCCGTCATGCGGCTGCTCGCCTACTACCTGCACCGCTCCCGCGCGGCGATGGACCAGCTCTTCCCGTACAGCGTCAGCCAGCGGGAGGGCATCCCCCAGCCGGCCGCCCCGATCGCGCCCATCCGCGACGCCGCAGAGGCGATCGCCTGGCTCGACGCCGAGCGCTCCAACATCATCGCGACCGCCGTCCACGGACCCGAGATCTGCCTCGGCCTCCTGGCTCTGGCGATGCGCCCCTTGCTCGACCGGCAGGCGCACCACGACGACGCGCTCACACTCCACACCCTGGCGCTCCAGCGCAGCCGCAAGCTCGGCGACCGCGCGGTCCAGGCTCGAGCGCTCACCGACCTGGCGTGGACCTACTGGCGGCTCGGCGAGTACGAGCGAGCAGAGGAGCACGCTCACCAGGCCCTCGACGCGTGCGAGGAGGCCTACGAACGGGCTCGGGCACTGCTCACGCTGGGCAACGTGGCCCTGCGCCGGCGGCAGGACACCCAGGCGGAGCAGTACCTCAAGCAGGCACTCGACCTCACCCGGATCGGCGCCGACACCTGGGGCGAGGCCCACGTGCTCGGCATCCTCGCCCTCGCCCTCGACCGGGCCGACCGTCCGGAGGAGGCCCGGCGCCACCTCGACCTGGCAGTGGCGCTCCACCGCAAGATCGGCAACCCGGCCGGAGAGGCGGTGATCCTCAACCACCTCGGCGTCGTCCTCCGGCACCAAGGCGAGCTCGCCCAGGCACGCACCCGCCACGAGCAGGCCGCGGCTCTCTACCGCAAGCTCGGCAACACCACCGACGAGGCGGCCGCACTCAACGGGCTGGCCGAGGCGGCGGGCGACCCGGCTCGGGCGGTCGAGGAGCACACGGCCGCGCTCGCGCTCGCCAACCTGACGCGCAACCGGCCGGAGCAGGCGCGTGCTCACGATGGGATGGCGCGCGCCCACCTCGCACTCGGGCACTCAGAGCAGGCTTGTGAGCATGGGCGGCTGGCTCTCGGCCTCTACGGGGAGCTCGGTGTTCCGGAGGCCGAGGAGGTCCGCACCTTCCTGGACCATGCCGGAGAATCCGCAAGGCAGGACCATCCTCACCCCGTGAGGCCATGAGCCTCAGGGGGCCGGAGGTTCGAGCACGGTTGAGGCGAAGGACGCCTGCTCGTTGAGGTGGGGAAACGGCTCGCCCGGCACCGGCACGCCGAGGAAGCCGCACAGCGGTTCCCAGCCTTGGCTCACCTTGTAGTCCAGCAGGCGCTCGGAGGCGACAGCGTTACGGACCTCTGAGTTGTGCCGCTCGTAACAGGCGATGACGTGGTCGCGGTCGTCGATGCGCCCCTCGAAGCTCCGCCCGATGACCCCTGCCCGGCCGAACGTGGTCAGTTGCTCGGCGGCCTCGAACCTTCGGTACTTCTCCTCGGTCTCCGGGAACTCGCCGGTCATGGCCGCGAAGACGGTGCTGGTCACCGACTCGTACCACCTGGCGGCGTCCCGGGTCGTCAGGATCACCTTGGCGTCGGGATAGGCCTCCACCAGTTCCCGCCAGAACGCCACGCCCGGCCAGTCGGTGGTCGCGACGTATCCCTCGAGTGGCCTGCGCCAGGCCTCGGGCGTCCCGTTCGCCGCCGCGGCCCAGTCGTGAAGGTGCCGCGGATGGGCGAACACTTCGGTGAAGTGGTAGCACGGTCCGAACCCGAGCCGGCACAGCGCCGTCTTCAGTGTCATCGTCCCCGTCCGGCCAAGGCCGGCCCCGATGATGCGCAGCATGGCAACCCCCCACCGCCACGTCATCAGACTTCGGTGCGCCCAGCAAGAGCCTGGCGCCGATCATGACCTTACGTTGACGCGGGTCATCCGGTCCGAGGGCCACCGTCTCCAGGTATGGGGCTGTAGGCGTCGGGGAGGTCCGGCGGGAAGGCGGCCCGGTCGTTCAGGTGGGGGAAGGGCTCTGCGGGCACGGGCATTCCGAGGAAGTCGCAGAGCGGCTGCCACCCCTGGCTCACCTGGTAGTCCAGCAGCCGTTCCGCTGGGACCACTTGCCGTACCTCCGCGTTGTGCCGCTCGTAACAGGCGATCACGTGTTCCCGATCGTCGATGTGGCCCCCGAAGGAGCGATCGACCACGACCAGCCGGGCCAGGTCCGCTATGCCCCTGCCGTTCTGGAGGCGGCCGAACCTCTCCCTGCCTCCGGGGGCGCCCTCGGTGATGACCCTGAAGATGGTCTTCGTCATGGAGTCGTACCAGACCCCGGCGTCCCGGCTCGTGAGGATCACCTTCGCGTCGGGGTGCCCGTCGACCAGCTCACGCCAGAACGCCACGCAGGGCCAGTCGGTGGTAGCCGCGTACCCCCGCAGTGGCCCGCGCCACGCCCCTGGTGCGCCGTTGACCGCGGAGACCCAGGCGGCGAGATGGTCGGGATGGGTGAGCAGTTCGGTGAAGTGGTAGCACGGCGCGCATCCGAGCCTGACCAGTGCGGCCCGCAGCGACATCGTCCCCGTACGCCCGTAGCCGGCGCCGATGATCTGAAGCATCGCGTCCCCCTGACCTCCCATGGCACCAGAAACCAGGTCAAGAGGGCAAGCTGTGAAAGCGTAGTTTGTGCAGATCACGGGCAGGGCCCCTGCCCGCATCCCGTCGGTCCTAAGCGATCATCCAGGACAGGACCGGGGAGGCCTGGAGGGCTGACAGGGCGCAGAGGAAGACGAGGAAGACGAGGCTCCAGACGATGACGCGGCGGAAGATGTCGCCTTCCTTGCCGTTCAGGCCGACCGCCGCCGCCGCGATGGCTAGGTTCTGCGGTGAGATCATCTTGCCCAGCACGCCGCCGGAGCTGTTGGCGGCGGCCATCAGCACCTCGGGAAGCCCCGCCTGCCTCGCCGCGGAGACCTGCAGGGCCCCGAACAGAGAGTTCGACGAGGTGTCGGAGCCGGTGACCGCCACGCCCAGCCAGCCGAGGATGGGGGAGAACAGCGCGAACGCGGCGCCCGCTCCCGCCATCCAGGTGCCCAGCGTGATGGTCTGCCCGGAGGCGTTCATCACGAACGCCAGCGCCAGCACGGCCATCACGGTGACGATGGCCCAGCGGAGCTGGTGCAGCGTCGCCCCGTACGCCTTCAGGGCCCGAAGTGCCGGGAGCCGCAACGCGGCCATGGTCAAGGCACCCGCGACCAGCATCTGGGTGCCGGGCGTGGTGAGCAGGTTGAGGGTGAACGTCGGCAGCGCCAGGGTGTCGCCCTTGGCGTTGAGCAGGTGGAGCCCCGGCCACTTCACGACGAACGTCGCCTTGTCCAGCAGGCTCTTCACGGGAGGAAGCTGGCATATCACGAACACCACGATGATGATCGCGTAGGGCGCGTAGGCCCGTACGATCTCCGGCCGGGCGTCGGGACGCGCGACCCGCTCGGCGAACTCGGGTGTCGGCTCGTCCGCCGCGCCGCCCGCCACGACGGCGGGCTGGGTGTACGGCCGGCGCGGGCGCCAGACCCGGACCACGGCGACCACGGCGGCGGCCGACAGCAGGGACGCGACCACGTCGGCCAGTGGCACGGAGACGAAGTTGGAGGTGGCGTACTGCGCGACCGCGAAGACGATCCCGCAGACCAGGGCCACAGGCCACGTCTCGCGCAGCCCGCGCCGCCCGTCAACGATGGCGACCAGCGCCAGCGGGACGAACACGGCGAGGATGGGAGTCTGCCTGCCGACCATCGCGCCGAGCGTGTCGCCTGACAGGCCCGTCACCTTGCCCAGCGTGATGATCGGTGTGGCCATGGCGCCGAAGGCGACGGGCGCGGTGTTGGCGGTCAGCGCCAGGACGGCGGCCTTCAACGGTTTGAAGCCGAGGGCGATCAGCATGACCGAGGTCACCGCCACCGGCGTGCCGAACCCCGCCAGCGCCTCGATGAGGGCCCCGAACGAGAACGCGATGATGATCGCCTGGATGCGCTGGTCGTCGCTCACCCGGGCGAACGAGCGCCGCAGCACGTCGAAGTGCCCGGTCTCCACGGTCATCTGGAAGACCCAGATCGCGTTGATGACGATCCACAGGATCGGGAAGAACCCGAAAGCCGCGCCCTCGGTGCCCGCCAGTAGCGCCTGCCCGACCGGCATGCCGTAGACCGCGACTGCGATCACGACGGCGAGGACCAGGGACACCAGCGAGGCCACCCACGCGGTCATACGCAAGACGCCGAGCAGCACGAACAGCACCAGCAGCGGCAGCCCGGCGACGAGGGAACTCCATGCCAGAGAGCCGGCAACGGGATCAAGAACCTGCTGGTACACAGTGACCACCTCGCGGGGGCGTGGTTTTCCGAGCGATCACTCCGGGTTTACTCCTGTCGGAGAGCCCAGTAAACCCCCCTGAAACATTTCGGGCCCGTCACAGACGACAACGGCCCTCCCCACATCCCACCGTGGCCTCGACACCCACCCGTCGGGCTCCTGACTCTGTCCAGGCTCACGGCCCCGCGGATTGCCGGCTAGATGGGGGAAGAGCCTCTGGTGTGGGCGGTGCGGCGGGAGAAGAGGACACCGAGGGCGATCATGGCGATGCCGAGCAGGAAGTGAAGCCAGTTGTCGGCGGTGTTGAGCGGGACGAAGTTGGCGGTGCTGTCGCGGCCGACCAGCAGGCCGTATATCCACAGCAGCAGGTAGATGACGCCTCCCCAGACGAGGAAGTTGCGGGCTCCCGTCCACGTGCGGGCGAGCGTGACCCCCGCGACGCCGAACAGCAGGTGCACGATGTTGTGCAGGACCGACACCTGGAAGAGGCCCAGGAGGTGCGCGCCCGAGTCATGTCCGGCGAATTTCATGGCGCCGTAGTTCGTGGTGATGCCGGGGATGAATCCCAGGATTCCCACCACGAGGAAGACGATTCCCGCGACGAACGCGGCCATCTGTAGCGGCGTTCGGGTTAGTTCACGTGCGTGCGTCCCCATAGCGCCTCCTCCGTCTATTCGACGATATGTCGTATTTGTCCGCATTCCCCGGCAGGTCAATCCGTACACGCCGCCAGAGGAAGCAGGGCAGAACGCTTGAAAACTCATGAAAGTCAGAAATGGGTCCGCACGGTGTGCAGCCGGACGACGGCGGGAAGGCGCTCCGTCTCCAGTGACTGCCGCAGCCGGGTCACCGCCCCCTGGATGTCGTGCCTGGCGGCCGCGGGATCGGCCTCGTCGGGCAGCACGACGGCCACCGCGAGCCCCGGCGCGCTTGGAGCGCCGTTGAGGGTCGCGCGCACCCGTTCCCCGCGCGTGGCGCGAGGCCCGCGTCCGGACGTGGCGCGGTGCCCGGGCGTGAGCCGCTCCCTGTACGTGGGCTGCCCCCCATGCATGCTTTCCGAGGCATCGTCCTCCAGCGCCGAGGCCGCCGCCCGGGCGGACAGGCGGGTGGCGCCGTGACGGGTGTCGGTCTCCAGGTCGAGGTGGCGGATGGTGTCGGTGCGCGCCTGGCCGAGGAGCCAGCGCAGCGCCAGCAGCTCGATCACCAGGGCCACGATCGCGAGCGCGGGCCAGAACCACGCGTTGCCGGCCGCGTACGCCGCGACCTGCCCGGAGATCACCGGTGCGTGGGGCGCCCCCAGCAGGCCGAGCCCGCGGGCGAGCGCCGCGGCGCCGGCCACGGTGAGGACCAGGCCCACGATCCCCAGGCCGACGCGGTTCGCTGTACTACGGTGGCTCACCTGGCTCAGTCCCCCCTCTGCCGTACGGTGACGTGGACCCGCATCGGCTTCAGCGGGCGCAGCTCCTCCAGGCGTTCCGTCACCACCTCGGTGACCTGGCCCGGAAGCTCTCCGGGGTCGCGGAGCGGGGTGGCGACCATCACCCGGACGCGACGGCGGCGGAGCCGTACGCGCGCGCGGGAGACGCCGTCCACCCGCGCCGCGACGGTGGCGAGGTGGCGGCGCAGGCCCGCGCGGGTGATGCCGGTGACCGTCTGCGGATCCTCGGACATGAGGGCGACCAGCCGGGAGCGTCCCGGAGCCAGCGCCAGCACGAGGAGCACGATGCCGAGCAGGCATGCCACGGCTGACGTCGTGATGGCGGCCGGATCGTCCCAGTGTGCCTGGCCGACGCGGCTCAGCCACGTCAGGGGCGGCAGGTGTGCGTGGCCGCGCGCCGTCGCCGCGATGGCTCCGACGGCGGTCACGATGGCGGCGACGGCGAGCAGCGCCGCGACGATGGTCGCCGGGATCGTCCGGCGGGGACGGAAGGCGCGGGCCGCCGCCCGGCGCTGGGCCGTGACGTCCGCCTCGGGGGCGGTGCCCCGGTCCTCGGCGCTGCCGAGGACGGGCTCGGGCGAGGTCACAGCACGCTCCTTCCTCGCTCCGCCGGGCGGATGAGCCGGGCGATGTCGATGTCGACCTGCCGCACGTCGAGGCCGGTCAGCTCGCGGACGCGGGTCATGATGTGGTCCCGCACGCGGTGCGCGACCTGCCGGATCGGCGCGGGGTACGTCACGGACAGCGTCACCCTGACGATCGCGAGGTGCCCGTCCACCTGGGCGCTCACCCTAGGAGCGGTGTCTGTCGCGTCCCGCCCGAGCGGCATCCCGAGCAGCCGGGGCGCGGCGCCGCCGACCTCGTCGACCTCGTTGACCGCGTGGGCGGCGATCCGCTCCAGCACCCGGCCGGAGATGTCGGTACGCCCGCGGCTCTCCACCGGCCCGGCGGCGTCCCCCGCCGGGAGCGGATACGCGGCCGTCTCGGTGGTCACGGCCTTCTCCGGCCGCCCAGCAGTCCTCTCATGTCGAGCTCGCCGGTCAGCGCGCGGCCGATGAGGAACCCGAGCACGCCGAGGACCAGCACGATGAGGAACGCCGTCAGGCCGCCAAGCACCACGGCGAACCCGAGCGCGGTCCCGAACAGCAGGCCGACCGCCGGCCACCAGCGGGATTCATCCATTTCGCTCACCTTCCACTGTGCAGAGGCGCTCGCCGGGTTCAGCGGCGCCGCTCACCGGGAAACCGGGGTGTCTCCTGGTCCCTTGGGGGAGGCCGCGTCGCTCGCGGGCGGGCGGATCTCGTTCTCGGTTCGTGAGCCCGGGCCCGTCCCGGGCTCGGCGATGTCCGTGATTCGTACGTGGACCGGCAGCCCCGGTGCGAGCGCCGCGACCGCGCCGCGCACGTCGGCGGCTATCTCGGCGAGCGGGCGCCCGTACCTCACGACCACGGCGACCTCCACCTCCGTGTCGCGGACGGCCACTCCGGGCACGGTGCGGCCGGAGAGGTAGGTGGCCACCGGCCCTCTGGGCATGGACACGACGTCCGGGCAGCTCGCCACCGCCTCGGCGATGCGATCCGCCAGCCGCTCGATGCCGGGCATCTCGCGGGCGGGCCGCTCGGTCCCAGGCGTCTCCCCGACGCCGTCTGAGGGCGGCTCGGCTCCGGACGCATCGCGGACGTCCGCCGCCGGCCGCTCGGCCCCGGGCGTCTCGCGGGGGCCGGTGGGAGGCTTCATCGGACCCGGGCATCCTGCGGCTCGGCCGCCTCGTCGCCGGGCAGGTGGAGGTCGTCGACGGTGATGTTGACCTCTGTGACCTCCAGGCCGCACATGTTCTCCACGGCGTTGATCACGTTGCGTCGGATGCCCGCCGCGAGATCGGGGATGGACACTCCGTACTCGACGATCACATCGAGGTCGATCGCGGCCTGGCGCTCTCCCACCTCGACCGCGACGCCCTGGGTGACGCCGGTTCCTCCGGTCAGGCGCTCGCGCACCGCGCCGAGCGCTCGTGACATCCCGCCGCCCAGCGCGTACACCCCGGGTACCTCCCGGGCGGCCATTCCCGCGATCTTGGCCACCACCGTGTCGGAGATCGTCGTCCTGCCCCGCTCGCTCACGAGCTCAGAGTTGCCCCGTGGTGATCCCGTGCGCGCGGGTCCGGCAGTGGACGCCTGGCCCGGCGTCTCGTTCATCTGTGTGCTCACCTCGTTGTCCTCCGTTCCAGCAGGACTCGCCTGCGTCGCCGAATAGGAAGGCACAACCGGCGTAAATATTCACGTACCCCTTAGATGGGGCATATAAGGCTATTTTATACCGCATGTCCGGTTTTTGCTCCTGGTATGGCGTGTCCCGACGCGAACGACGGCGCCGCCTCGGCGAACGACCAGCCCAGCAGCCTGACCAGATGCCGGGGCTCCCGCAGCGACGCCCGCCACAGCAGGCCCCGGACCGTCATCCCGGCGCCGCTGCCGGAGCGGCCCGCGCCGGCTCTCCAGCCTGCTTCGGCTCTCCAGACTGCGTCGGGTCGTCGACCTGCGGTGGCTCCCGTTCAATGCCGCCGGAGCCGTACCGGAAGGCATCGCGATCGGGGTGCAAAGACTCGTACATCCCGTTCCTCTCAGGTGGAATGGGCGGTTTCTCCACTAGATGGGTGGGACAGGAACCCCACTGCGACAAAGGAGGACTCATGACGCAAGTGGACTTCATCCACGTTCAGAAGTTTCTGTCCGGAGTTGACTACCCCGCGACCAAGGAGCAGCTTCTGGAGCACGCCAAGCGCAAGGGTGCCGACGAGCAGGCGATGGAGGCACTGCGGCGGCTCCCCGACAGGGAGTACGACGGCCCGAGCGGGATCAGCAAGGCCCTCGCCGGCTGACGGGCGCAGCGTACCGGAGGAGCCGGTCAGGTGATCTGATAGAGCAGCTCCGGGCGCCCAAGCCCGCCGTACTGTGGCACGCGGCGCACGGTGCCGTTCTGCACGAGGTGCTCGAGGTAGCGCCGGGCCGTCACCCGGGAGACCCCGATCGACGAGCCGACGGCCTGGGCCGACATCCCGCCGGGGGCCCTGCGCAGCTCTCCCGCCACGGCTTCCAGGGTGGGCTGGGTCATCCCCTTGGGCAGGGCCGAGGTTCCCCTGAGCGTAGACAGCGCCCGGTCCACCTCGCCCTGGCCGCTGACCTCCCCGGCGCCGCCCACCGACAACCGGAACTCGGCGTACCGTTTGAGCTTCTCGCTGAGCACAGCGAAGGTGAAAGGCTTGAGCAGGTACTGCACGACACCCACGGAGACCGCCGACCGGACCACCGACAGGTCCCGCGCCGAGGTCACGGCGATGACGTCGCAGAAGACGCCCGCCGCGCGCAGCGCTCGGCACACGTCCAGCCCGTGCATGTCGGGCAGGTACAGGTCGAGGAGCACGAGGTCGGCCGTACGGCGCCGCAGGAAGCGCAGGGCCTCGCCACCCGAGCGCACCGTGCCGACGACCTGGAAGCCCGGCACCCGCTCGACGTAGAGGCGGTTCGCCTCGGCGGTGAGCTCCTCGTCCTCGACGATCAGAACCGAGATCACGACCGGTCCCCCGGGAGCGGGAGACGTACGGTGAAGACCGCTCCCTCGCCGTCGTGCCCGACCTCGATCGTGCCGCCGAGGCGGCGCACCGCCTGCCCTGCCATGGCCAGCCCGAGGCCCCGGCCGTCGCCCTTGGTGGTCCACCCGCGCCGGAAGACATCCTGCGCGGTCTCCGCACCGAGCCCCGGGCCGCTGTCGGCCACCCGTACGAGGAACGTGCCGTCCTCCGCGCGGAGGTGGACGTGCACGCGCGCGGGCGGGGTGCCCGACATGGCGGCCTCCACCGCGTTGTCGAGGAGGTTGCCGAGGATGGTCACCAGATCGCGGCTGTCGAGCGCGACGTCGTCCAGCGCGCTGTCCTGACCGATGGAGAGCTCGACCCCGCGCTCGGCGGCCTCGGCCGTCTTGCCGAGGAGCAGGGCCGCGATCACGGGCTCGCGTACGGCGCCCACGACCCGGTCGGTGAGCTGCTGGGCGGCACGCAGCTCCTCGGTCGCGAAGGCCACCGCCTGGCCCGTACGGCCCAGCTCGACGAGCGTGACCACGGTGTGCAGCCGGTTGGCCGCCTCGTGGGCGGCGGAACGGAGCGAATCGGCGAAACCACGTTCGGCGTCGAGCTGGCCCGTGAGCGCCTGCATCTCGGTGTGGTCGCGCAGCGTCACTACGGTGCCGAGGGACCGGGTGCCCGAGCGGACGGCGGCGGCGCTCACCACGAGCACGCGGTCGCCGGTCAGGTGGATCTCGTCGGCGCGGTCCTCGACGGACGACAGCGACTCCGCCAGGGAGGGGCTGAGCCCGAGGTCGGCGACGTGCCGCCCTTCGGCGTCGGCGGGCAGCCCCAGCAGCTCCCGCGCGCCGTCGTTGGCCAGCGTCAGCCGTCGTTCGCCGTCGACGAGGAGGAGCCCTTCGCGGACGGCGTGCAGGATCGCGTTGTGGTGCTCGTACATGCGGCTCAGCTCGGCCGAGCGCAGCCCGTGCGTCTGGCGCCGCAGGCGCGCGCCCACGAGGTACGTGCCCGCGACCCCGGCGGACAGGCCCAGCAGTCCGGTGAGCACCGCCGCCGCGATCTGCTCCCGAAGCTGCGCGCTGATCTTGTCGACGGTGATGCCCGCGCTCACCAGCGCGCGTACCTGCCCGGTCGCGTCGCGTACGGGCGTGACGGCCCGCACCGACGCGCCGAGCGTGCCGGTGTAGGTCTCGGTGAACGTGCGCCCGGCGAGGGCGGGGGCGGTGTTGCCGAGGAATCGCCCGCCGATCTGCAGCTGGTTCGGGTGGGTGTACCTGCGGCCCTCCCGGCTCATGATCGTGATGAAGTCCATCCCGGCCTCCACGCGTACCCGCTCGGCGTACGGCTGGAGCGCCACCGACGGATCGGTGTCGCCCAGGGCGGCGAGCACCGCGGGCGAGCCGGCCACGCTGATCGCCACGGCGGTGGTCGTCCTCGCCGCCTCGTCGACCAGCAGCTGGCGCACGTGAAAGAAGGAGAGAAGGGTGCCGCCCGTCACGGTGATCCCGACGACGACGACCTGCAGCATGAGCATCTGCCGGGCCAGGCTCCATCGCCGGAGCCGGGAGGCGATCGTCGTCAGGGTCTTCATTTCACCAGTAAGGGTCGGGGGCCGCACAGAAGCACGAGCGTGCCCGTGAGAACGGTCGTGAACGAAATGTACGCAATAGTGACCCAGGTCACTACCGCGACGCATAGTCACTCGACCGAAGCCCCGTTCCCATCAACAAGGAGGGTCGCGTGACCACACCTCCATCCCCGGTGCACCGGGACCGTACCCGGTATCTCTACCTGGCGGTAATCGTCGCGGTGCTCGCGGGGATCGCGGTCGGCCTCCTCGCCCCTGACACCGGCGTCGCGCTGAAGCCGCTCGGCACGGCCTTCGTGGCCCTGATCAAGATGATGATCAGCCCGATCATCTTCTGCACCATCGTGCTCGGCGTCGGATCGGTGGCCCAGGCGGCGAAGGTGGGCAAGGTCGGCGGCCTCGCCATCGGCTACTTCCTCGTCATGTCCACGGTGGCGCTGGTGATCGGCCTGGTCGTCGGCAACCTGATGCACCCTGGCGAGGGACTGCAACTGACCGACGAGCTCCGCAAGGCCGCCGAGGACCAAGCGGCCAAGGGCGGCGAGAGCGACTCGACGTCCTTCCTGCTCGGGATCATCCCGGCCACGTTGGTTTCGGCGTTCACCCAGGGGCAGGTGCTGCAGACCCTGCTGGTGGCGCTCCTCACCGGCTTCGCGCTCCAGTCGATGGGGGAGCGGGCCACCCCGATGCTCAACGGCATCGGCCACATCCAGCGGCTCGTCTTCCGGATCCTCGCGATGATCATGTGGGCGGCCCCGGTGGGCGCGTTCGGCGCGATGGCGGCGGTGGTCGGCGCGGGCGGGTTCGGCGTCCTCCAGAGCCTGGCCGTCCTGATGGCCGGCTTCTACCTCACATGCCTGCTGTTCGTCGGCCTCGTGCTCGGGCCGATGCTGTGGCTGGTCGCCCGGGTGAACCTGCTGTCGCTGCTGCGCTACCTCGGGCGGGAGTTCCTGCTGATCCTATCGACGTCCTCCTCCGAGTCCGCGCTGCCGCGCCTGATCGCGAAGATGGAACACCTCGGGGTGAGCCGTACGGTCGCGGGCATCACCGTGCCGACGGGGTACTCCTTCAACCTCGACGGCACCGCCATCTACCTCACCATGGCGACGCTGTTCGTGGCGAGCGCGACCGGCGCCCCGCTGTCGGTGGGGGAGCAGGTGTCGCTGCTCCTCTTCATGATCATCGCGTCGAAGGGCGCCGCGGGGGTCACCGGCGCGGGGCTCGCCACGCTGGCCGGAGGCCTCCAGTCCCACCGGCCCGGGCTGGTCGACGGTGTGGGCCTCATCGTGGGCATCGACCGGTTCATGTCCGAGGCCCGCGCGCTGACCAACTTCGCGGGCAACGCGGTGGCGACCGTGCTGATCGGCACGTGGGTACGGGACTTCGACCGGGAACGCGCCGAGGAGGTGCTGTCCGGGCGGCTCCCGTTCGACGAGGCCACGCTCGTCGACGACCACGACGGCCGGACCTCTCCACCGTCCCCCGATGCCGAGCGGCCCGTCGCGGCGGACTCGCTGAGGTGAAGGCGGACTCCTCGCGGCAGGTCCTGAGGAGCCGTCACCTCGGACGGCCGCTGCGGTAGACGTCCTTGGTCAGCGCGGTCAGGCGGGCGGCGGATGCCTTGAAGGAGGCCCCTGAGGGCTGGAGGGTGAGCACGACCACGATCAGGCGGTCGCCCTTGCCCACCAGGCCGGTCGTGTGGAGCACGGGACGGCTCAGGTTCACGGGCGGGCGGGTGAGCGCTTCCGTCGTACCCCCTGTGGCTTCGGCGCCCGCCGCCGCTCCGGTCGCGTGCGTTCCGGCGCATCGCACGGCGGGCGTGGAGCCGTATCCGGACCACCCTTGCTTGACCGCCCACGGCCGTGGGAGGGCGCTAGGGATGCCGAAGTACTGGTCGAAGTCGTCGGCCGCGCAACGCGTCGCGTCACGCAGGTGGCCGAGAACCAGGTCGCGGACCTTGGGGTCCGCCCGGTCCAGCAGGTATCGGTACGTCCGCACCACGTCCGCCGCGCTGATCGCCGTATAGCCCCAGAAGCCCGGCTTGTACGAGGGCGGTGGCGCGGTGTCGGTCAGGCCGGCGCGCCGGGCCACGCGGCGGATGATCTCCCCCTGGCCGCCGCGGTCCCAGAAGGCCGAGGCCGCGTCGTCGTCGCTGGAGCGGAGCATCCGCTGGAGCAGATCCTGGTCGCCAGGGGGGACGGCGGTGCCGGGCTTGCGCGACTCCAGGTAGTCCAGCGCGATGAGGATCTTGACGACCGACGCGGACCGGAACCGGCTGTGGACCCTGTACCCGAGCGTCGCCTTGCCCGTGGTCCTGTCGAAGACCATGTAGCTCGCGGTCGTGCCGGGCGGGACCCGTGGAGGGCGCGCCGCCGAGATGCCGGCGGTGGCGGTCGCCCGCATGGGTGCGCACGTCGCGGCCAGTACGGCGGCGAGGGCCACTGTCAGCGGAGCCCTGAGCGTAAACGGCATCATTCGAACATCCCTACCAGATAAGTACATCTCTGATGTCCTTAATCAGGCGAACTGATGGTAGTTCTGCTTGGTCCGGTTCGCGTGGGCCGGAGACCGGCTATAAGGGCTGCAGGGGCTTTGTGAGGGAGTGGCATGAACGTACTGGGAATCGACATCGGCGGATCCGGCATCAAGGGCGCGCCGGTGGACACGGCGGCCGGGACACTGCTCGAGGAGCGCTGGCGGGTGCCGACGCCGAGCCCGTCGGCTCCCGATTCCATCGCCGAGGTCGTGCGGCAGATCGTTGGCCACTTCTCGTGGACGGGCCCCGTCGGAGTGACGTTCCCCGGGGTCGTGGTCGACGGGGTGACGAGGACGGCGGCGAACGTCGACCACGCGTGGATCGGCCTGGACGCGCGGAAGCTGTTCGCCGAGGCGACCGGCCTCGACGTCACGGTGCTGAACGACGCTGACGCGGCAGGCATCGCCGAGGCGAGGTTCGGGGCAGGCCGGGACCGCGGGGGACTCGTGGTGATGCTGACCTTCGGCACGGGGATCGGCAGCGCCCTGATCATCGACGGCCTGCTCGTCCCGAACACCGAGTTCGGCCACATCGAGATCAAGGGACAGGAGGCCGAGCACCGCGCCTCCGACCACGCCCGCGAGGCACACGACCTGAGCTGGGACAAGTGGGCCCACCGCGTGCAGGAGTACCTCGAGGTCATCCAAGCTCTGCTGTCGCCTTCGCTGATCATCGTCGGCGGCGGCGTCAGCAAGAAGGCGGACAAGTTCCTGCCCGACATCGAGCTGGCCGGTACGCCCGTCGTGCCGGCGGTCCTGCAGAACAACGCGGGCATCATCGGGGCCGCCCTTGCCGCCGTGCCCGTGGCCCGGTAGCAGCAGGCCGGACGCGCCCGCCGTGGCCGGAAGCGGCCACGGCCGGCGATCACATTTCCTGGGGGCTTCGGTGTTTGCCCTGGATCCTGAGGGCACCTTTAACAAGGTGGGCCGGAAGGAGGCACCGTGGAGGTGACCATCGCATTGCGCTTGCCGCGCGACGCAGCGAGCGTTTCCGTGACCAGGCAGATCCTTGGGGCGGAGCTGGAGGTGCTCGGCGTCGAACGGCATATCAAGGAGGACATCCAGCTGATGCTCACCGAGGCGTGCTCGAACGTGATCAGGCATGCCACCGAGACGGATGAATACACCGTGAGCGCCCAACTCATCGCCGACAGATTCGTGATGACGGTTGTCGACACGGGCACGGGGTTCGATCCCGACAAGGTCGGCATCAGATCTCCGCTGGCGGAGCACGGGCGGGGGCTCCAGATCATGCGGGCGCTGGCCGACGACGTGCGTTTCATGAACAGGCCGAAGCACGGGGTGATCGTCTGTCTGGAGAAGACCCTGCGGTTCACCCATGACTCTCCCGGCGATCTGCTCACCGCGCCCTGAGCCGCCGATCCACCACTGAAGGACATACGGGGCACGGGTACCAACGGTAAACCGTTGGCGAGAACCGGGGGCGGGTTGCTTATCCTTGCCGGTGGCGGCCGTCTGACGAGACGGCCCGGAAAGCGACCATGGGAACGTCTTCATTGAAATCGCCCCTGACCGATCTGCGTGAACGCCTGCCCGCGCTGATGACCCGCGACGAGATCAGGCTGCGCCGCCGTCTCGACGGCGCCCGCAGGTTGCGCGACGGCAAGGCTCTTCGGGCCATCGCCGATCAGGTCGCCACCGAGATCGAGGCGGCGGAGGCCCGCGTCGGCGCCCGGCGGGCCCTGGTGCCGGAGCTCACCTATCCCGCGAACCTGCCGGTCAGCCAGCGCAAGGACGACATCCTCCAGGCCGTGAGGGACCACCAAGTGGTCATCATCGCGGGGGAGACCGGCTCGGGAAAGACCACCCAGATCCCGAAGATCTGCCTGGAGCTCGGCCGGGGCGTACGGGGCCAGATCGGCCACACGCAGCCGCGCCGGATCGCGGCTCGCACGGTGGCCGAGCGGATCGCCGAGGAGCTCGACATCTCGCTGGGCGACGCCGTCGGCTACAAGGTGCGCTTCACCGACCAGTCCGGCGAGGGCACGCTCGTCAAGCTGATGACCGACGGCATCCTGCTGGCCGAGATGCAGCGCGACCGGCTCCTGTCGAGGTACGACACGCTGATCATCGACGAGGCGCACGAGCGCAGCCTCAACATCGACTTCATCCTGGGCTATCTGAAACAGCTGCTGCCCAAGCGCCCCGACCTCAAGGTGATCATCACCTCGGCGACCATCGACCCGGAGCGGTTCTCCCGGCACTTCGGCGACGCCCCGATCGTCGAGGTCTCCGGCCGCACCTATCCCGTCGAGGTACGCCACCGGCCGATCAGCGAGGACCAGGAGGACCAGGCGCAGGCGATCGTCGACGCGGTCGACGAGCTGTGCGCCGAGGGCCCCGGCGACATCCTGGTCTTCCTCAGCGGAGAGCGCGAGATCAGGGACACCGCCGAGGCGCTCAAGGGCCGCAAGGAGGAGGTCCTGCCGCTGTACGCGCGCCTGTCGGCGGGCGAGCAGCACCGCGTCTTCCAGGCCCACCGCGGGCGCAGGATCGTGCTGGCGACCAACGTCGCGGAGACCTCGCTCACCGTCCCGGGCATCAAGTACGTCGTCGACCCGGGCTTCGCCCGCATCTCCCGCTACAGCCACCGGCTCAAGGTGCAGCGCCTGCCCATCGAGCCCGTCTCGCAGGCGTCCGCCAACCAGCGCAAGGGCCGCTGCGGCCGCACCTCCGACGGCATCTGCGTCCGGCTCTACTCCGAGGAGGACTTCCTCGGGCGGCCGGAGTTCACCGACCCGGAGATCCTGCGGACCAACCTCGCCTCGGTCATCCTCCAGATGACCTCGCTGGAGCTGGGCGACATCTCGGCGTTCCCGTTCGTCGAGCCGCCGGACCAGCGGCAGGTGAAGGACGGCGTCAACCTTCTGCAGGAGCTCGGCGGCTTCGACGAGCACAGCAAGCTGACAGAGATCGGCGGGAAGCTCGCGCAGCTTCCGGTCGACCCGAGGCTCGCCCGCATGGTGCTCGCCGCCGACGGCAACGGCTGCGCCACCGAGGTGATGGTCATCGCCTCCGCGCTGTCCATCCAGGATCCCCGCGAGCGGCCCGCCGACAAGCAGGCCCAGGCGGACCAGAAGCACGCACGCTTCGCCGACAAAGAGTCCGACTTCCTGACTTATCTCAATCTGTGGAACTACCTGCGTGAGCAGCAGAAGGAGCTGTCCTCCAGCCAGTTCCGGCGGATGTGCAAGGCCGACTTCCTCAACTACCTGCGGGTCCGCGAGTGGCAGGACATCTACAGCCAGCTGAAGCAGGTCGCCAAGGGCATGGGCGTCACCCTCAACACCACGCAGGCCGAGCCGTACCAGATCCACGTGTCCCTGCTCGCCGGAATGCTGTCCCACATCGGGCTGATGGACGTCGAGAAGGCCGACAAGAACGACGCGGGCCCGCGCCGCCGGCCGGTCCGCGAGTACATCGGGGCGCGCAACGCCCGGTTCGCGATCTTCCCCGGCTCGGCGCTGGCCAGGAAGCAGCCCCGCTGGGTCATGGCCGGCGAGCTGGTCGAGACCTCGCGACTGTGGGCGCGGGTCGTCGCCAAGATCGAGCCCGAGTGGGTGGAACCGCTCGCCCAGCACCTGGTCAAGCGCACCTACAGCGAGCCCCACTGGGAGAAGAACCAGGGCGCGGTCATGGCTTACGAGAAGGTCACCCTGTACGGCGTGCCGATCGTGGTGGACCGCAAGGTCAACTACGGCCGCGTCGACCCCGAGCTGTCACGTGAGCTGTTCATCCGCCACGGCCTGGTCGAGGGCGACTGGGAGACCCACCACCGCTTCCTCAAGGAGAACCGCAGGCTGCTGTCGGAGGTCGAGGAGCTGGAGAACCGCGCCCGGCGGCGCGACATCCTCGTCGACGACGAGACGCTCTTCGACTTCTACGACAAGCGGTTGCCCGAGGACGTCGTGTCGGCCGCTCACTTCGACACCTGGTGGAAGCGGCAGCGGCAGACCGAGCCCGACCTGCTGACCTTCTCCACCGACATGCTGATCAACCAGGGCGCGGACGCCGGAGGCCTCCAGGAGGCCTACCCCGACGCCTGGCGGCAGAGCGGCCAGCGGATGCGGCTCACCTACCAGTTCGAGCCCGGCGCGGACGCCGACGGCGTGACCGTCCACGTGCCGCTCCAGGTGTTGAACCAGGTCGAGGGCGACGGCTTCGACTGGCAGATCCCCGGGCTCAGGGAGGAGCTGGTCACCGAGCTGATCCGGTCGCTGCCCAAGCCGATCCGGCGCAACTTCGTGCCCGCGCCCAACTTCGCCAAGGCCGTGCTCGAGCGGGTCGCCCCGGGCAAGGAGCCGCTCGCCGAGGCCGTAGGGCGGGAGCTGTTCAACCTCACCGGCGTACGAGTGCCCGCCGACGCCTGGGACCCCGAGCGCCTGCCCGACCACCTGCGCGTCACCTACCGCGTGGTCGACGAGCGCAAGCACACGGTCGCCGAGGACAAGGACCTGCCGGCGCTCAAGCGTCGGCTGGCGCCGAAGGTGCGGGCCACGCTCGCCCGTGCGGGCGAGCATCTCGAACGCTCGGGGCTGCGCGCGTGGACGTTCGGCGACCTGCCGAAGCTGTTCGAGCAGGGTCGGGTCAAGGCCTATCCCGCGCTGGTCGACGAGGGCGACAGCGTCGCGGTCCGCGTCTTCGAGACCGATGCCGAGCAGCGGTCAGCGATGTGGGCGGGCATGCGGCGGCTGGTCCTGCTGAACGTCACCTCTCCCGCCAAGGCCATTCTGCGAGGCCTCACCACCCAGCAGAAGCTCGCCCTCAGCCACAGCCCCCACCGGGACGCCGCCGAGCTGTTCGAGGACTGCGTCTCCTGCGCGGCGGACAAGCTCATCGCCGAGTCCGGAGGCCCGGCGTGGAAGCCCGCCGACTTCGCGCGCGTCCACGACCACGTACGGGCCGAGCTGTTCGACACCGTCTCGGAGGTCGTGGCCAGGGTGGAGCGCGTCCTGGTCATCTGGCAGGGCGTGCGGAACACTCTGGCACCGATGAAGAGCCCGGTGGACACCCTGGAGGAGATCGAGGAGCACCTGTCAACGCTGATCTTCCGGGGCTTCGTCACCGCGACCGGCTACCGGCGGCTGCCCGACCTCCAGCGCTACCTCCGCGCGGTCGAGAGGCGGCTGGAAAAGCTGCCCGACGACCCGTACCGCGACCGCGAGCGCATGCTCAAGCTCGACGAGATGCGGCTGGCGTACGAGGAGATGGTGGACAAGCTTCCCCCGGCCCGCAGGTCGGAGGACGCGGTGACGGACATCCGCTGGATGCTCGAGGAACTGAGAGTCAGCTACTTCGCCCAAACGCTCGGCACTCCGTACCCCATCTCTGATAAACGCATCCACAAAGCCCTCGCCCAGCTCACCCCCTGAACCGCGCCTGGCCAGGCGATGAGCTCGCACCGTGGCTCACGTGGCGGACCGCGGGGTCAGGCGAGGAAGATCCCTGTGTCGAGGTCGAAGTCGATCGGAGGGGGGAGGCGCAGCGGCTTGCCCATCGTCACTCGCGTGATGGTCTGGTAGAAACCGTCCTCGGGGTCGCTGAGGACCGTGACGGAGGGCGGCGCGTCCTCCGGGTCGATGACCAGCAGGACCGGCACACCACCACGCGCGTAGATGTCCGGCTTGTCCTCCCGGTCCTCGCGGACGCTGCCGGGTGACACGACCTCCGCGACCATGAGCAGACCGGACGACAACAACTCCCGTGCCCCCCATCGCGGGCAGTCCACGGGCGCGAGCACGAAGTCGGGCACGATCGGGTCCCGGGGGCCGTCGATGCAAACGTCTACATTGCTGGTGAAGGCATCCCAGGCATGAACGTCAATGACTGGCCATAGGGCGCGATAAAGGCGCATCGCGGAACGGCCGTGCTCGGGGGTGCCCATCGGGCTCACGATCATTCTCCCGTTGATGATTTCGGTGCGGAGGGGAAGGGGGGGCAGCGCATCGAAGAGCTCTCGGGGAGTGCTCGGAAGCGGGTCGTTCTCAGTCTCCGGCGTCGGCGCCAGCTTGGCGTGGGACCTCCTGCCGGGAGGTGGCTGGATCGTCGACTCGCGGTCGGTCGCAGTGCCGACCTCGATGGCGTTCGCCGGCTCGGGGGTGGTCGTGGGATCGGTTTCACTTTCCGGTCGGGGGGCGTGCTCAGGAGGTATGGCAGGCTTCGTGTGTGACCTTCGCGATGTCATGACCATCGTTCCTGCCCCTTCGTGGTTGAGTCGACACACTGAGTATCTCAGTGATGTAGGTCAGGCGTGGGAGATCACCGGTACAGCCGTCTGTCCTGGCGTGGATTCAGATGAGCGCTGCCTCGCTCTCGCAGATGATCGATCTTCTTGTCGGGCAGGGGCGGGTAGGGTCGGAGGCCACGAGGAAGTAGGGAGTCCGAAGTGGTCCGGGCGTTGGTGTTCGATGTGGGGGAGACGCTGGTCGACGAGACCCGGATCTGGTCGCGGTGGGCCGATCGGCTGGGGGTCTCGCGGTTCGCCATGATGGGTGTGCTCGGCGGGATGGCGGCGCTAGACCGGTCGCACCGGGAGGCATTCGAGGTGGTGCGGCCCGGCCTGGACATCTACGCCGAGATCGAGGCCTGGCGCCGTGACGACCCCGAAGGCCTGCGGGAGAACTTCGACGCCGACGATCTCTACCCCGACGTACGGCCCGGCCTGGCGGCCCTGCGCGAGGCGGGTCACCAACTGATCATCGCGGGCAACCAGCCCCCGCAGGCGTACGACGCGCTGGTCGCGATGAACCTGCCGGTGGACGCCGTCCACACCTCCGCCGGGTGGGGGGTCAGCAAGCCGCAGGCCGAGTTCTTCGCCAAGGTCGCCGCCGTCGCCGGCCGCGAGCCAGGCGAGATTCTGTACGTCGGGGACCGGCTCGACAACGACGTGCTGCCGGCACGCGAGGCCGGGATGCGCACGGCGCTGCTCCGCCGGGGCCCGTGGGGCCACCTGCACGCCGAGCGCCCCGAGGCCCTGCTGGCCGACATGATCATCGACGCGATCCCCGACCTCGTCACCAGGCTCGCCGAGCGCGCCGTCTGACCTTCTCTGCCGCTTGCACCGTGGAGTCCGAGCGGCCTGCGGGCGAGGTGCCGAGCCGGTGCGACGGTCAGAACGGTGATCGGAGGAGCCGGGTGCGACGGTCAGAGGTGCTTGCCTGGTTCTATGGCGGTGAAGGGGTGGAGGTTCGTGCCGTGGGGCGGGGTCTCCGGGGCCGTTGAGATGATCTCGGTGTGGGGCAGCAGGACCACGGCGGTGGTGCCGCCGTACGCTGAGCGGCGCAGCGTCACCTTGACCTCGTGCCGGTCGGCGAGCTGGCTTACTACGAACAGGCCGAGCCGGTCGCTGTCGGCCAGGTTGAACTCCGGCGGGTTGAGCAGGCGGAGGTTGACCTCTGCCCGGTCCTCGTCGGTCATCCCGAGCCCCCGGTCCTCGATCTCGACGACGAAGCCCCTGCCCACCAGCTCGCCCCTGATGTTGACCCGCGTGCTCGGCGGGGAGAAGACGGTGGCGTTCTCCACCAGTTCGGCCAGCATGTGGATCACGTCGGCCACCGCCGTGCCGACCAGGGAGGCGTCGGTCATCGGAAGCACGGTGACGCGCTTGTAGTCCTCCACCTCGGCCACGGCCCCCCGTACCACGTCGTGCATGGGGACGGGCTTGCGCCAGGCGCGTCCAGCGGGCGCGCCGGACAGGATGATCAGGCCCTCGGCCTGGCGGCGCATGCGCGTGGTGAGGTGGTCGAGCCGGAACAGGTCGTCGAGGGCGTCGGGTGCGCTCGTCTTTCGCTGCATCGAGTCGAGCTGGGTGAGCTGGCGGTGGAGCAGCGACTGGTTGCGCCGCGCCAGGTTCCTGAACACGAGGCTGACGCCCTTGCGCAGGTCCGCCTGGCCGACGGCGGCCTCGACGGCGGTCCGCTGCACGGTCGAGAAGGCCTTGGCGACGTCCTGCGCCTCCAGCGTGGTGCCGGTGATGTGGATCGGCGGCGCCTCGGTCTCGATGTCCACGGCCTCGCTGTCACGGAGTTTGGCCACGACCCGGGGGAGCCGTACGTCTGCCAGGTCCAGGGCCGCGCTGCGCAGGTCCGCCAGCTCCTCGGCGAGCCCGCGCCCGAGCCGCGTGGAGAGGATCACGGCCGCGAGGATCGCGATGAGGCCGAGACCGCCCGCGATGACGATCTGCCCGATGATCCCCGAGGCGGTGGCGTCGGTGCGGGCGTTGAGCAGCCGCGAACGGCTGGCGCCGAGCTGGTCGATGCGCGACCCCAGCTGGTCGGCGAGGGGCTGCCACGCGGCGGGCTGCTCCGGACGGCCTCCCCGGGACACCACCTGGTTCTCCATGGTGGTGAACCGCTTGTAGTCGGCGGAGGCGAGCAGGTCGTCGTACGGCTGCCGCAGCTCGGAGTCGAGCGCCTGGAGGCCTCGGCCGAGCAGCAGCCTGCGGCCGGCGACCATCTCCGCGAACGCCCGCTGCTCTTCGCCGGCGAGCGAGCCCTGCAGGATGGCCCCGGCGAGCAGGGCGTCCTCCTGGGACAGCAGCTCGCGGGATCTGACGACGGTCTGCAGGCCGGCGGACTTCCTGTAGAGCGCGACATCGGGCACGGTGACCAGCTGGTCGTACATCCGGTAGAGCGACTCCTGGATCCCGGTGTACTCCTGGATCGCGTGGAGGCGGTTGGTCGTGCGGGCGTCGACGTCCTGGCGGATCATGGTGAGCCTGTCCAGATCCCTCTCCAGCTCCGCCAGGCTCTTCACCACGTCCGGCCCGGTCGCCGACCGGCCCTCCAGGGAGGTGGCGCGCTGGTGGAAGAGGACCACGGCCCTGTCGGTCTCGTCTCGCGCGGCCGAGAGGCGCCCGGCGTCGGGCGAGGTGCCGCTCAGGAAGATGGCCGAAAGCCGGCGTTCCTGCTGCACGTGGCCGGCGACGACCTCGGCGGGAGCGGCCACCTGTTGGAACAGCGTGACAGCCCTGCGGAGATCGAAGAAGTCGCCCACGATGTGCCCGGTGATAAAGACCCAGAGCACGATAAGCGCGACAATCGGCAGGCTGAGCAGCGAGTATAACTTAAAGCGAATAGTACGATTCTGAGGGGCCATGTCTCCGCGCCTAGCGTGAGGCCTATAAAAGATACCTTGGCGTGATATCGCGCTCAATTTCGTGAAGATCGCTGCGAGGCTAGCACCCACGGCGGGCCTCCGGTGCGGAGTTCACGAGGTGCACGCGAGCGGTCCTGTGCGCTCCGGTCACCGTGGCCACGCACCGCCCCGGCCCGTCCTCGACCAGCGTCCTGTACGGGTCCCGCTCGCCCGGATCGATGGCGAAGACGGCGAAGTCGCACCGGGATCCCTCACCCAGCGAACCGATCCGGCCGGGCCCGGCGTCGAGGCCGATCGCGCGGGCACCGCCGACCGTGGCGGCCTCGACCAGGCGGCGCGCCAGGTCCGGCGCCCGGTAGCCCTGCTCCCGGGCGAGCGCGTGGAGCAGGCGGACGTCCTCCAGCAGGTCGAGCGAGGGGGAGGACGCGAGCGAGTCGGTGCCGACGGCCACCTCACTGCCCTCCTTCAGCAGCGCCGCCACCGGCGGTCCGTCGAGGCCGAGGGTGCGGTTGGAACGCGGGCACAGCGCCACGCTCACCCCGCGCTCGCGCAGCAGCGCCCGTTCCCCGGCGTCGAGATGGACGCCGTGGGCGACGTGGCAGTGCGGCCCGAGCAGGCCCAGCGCGTCGAGGAAGGCGACCGGGCCGTGACCGGTGCCGCCCGCGCGCAGGATCTCGAAGTCGAAACCCAGCTCGCGCACCAGCCGGGCGATCGGCCCGGTGCCGGAGACCGTGTACTCCCGCTCGTGGACCGACTCCAGGAGGTGGATGTGCTGGCGAAGCCCGAAGCCGCGGGCGAGGGTCCCGAGGTCGGCGAGCACGCCGGTGTCCAGGGTGTACGGGGCGTGCGGCGAGATCCCGATCATCGCGGTGTCCTCCGCGTCCCCCGAGGCCAGTTCGCGGACCGTGGAGGTCAGATGGTGGCGCCCGGTCTCAGCCCAGCTGGCGTCGGTGTCGCCGAGCACCTCCAGGTAGGAGATCCCGGCCAGCCCCGCCTGGCTCAGCACCGTCATCGCCTCGACGTCCGTCACCACGTCGGCCACCGCCGTGGTGCCGTGGCGCAGCGCCAGCTCGGCCCCCTCGCGGGCGCTCGCCGCCCAATCTGCGCCACCGGAGGAGAAGTAGACCGCGTCGAAGGCGTGCGACCACTCCTCGAACGAGGCGTAGACGCGCCGGCCGACCTGTGCCATGCGGGTGAACTGCAGGTGGGTGTGGGCGTTGACGAGCCCCGCGACGACGACCCCCGGCCAGCGCATCTCCTCCTCGCCCGGGTAGGCGGCGAGCAGCTCCCGCCGGCGCCCGATCTCGAGCACCCTGCCGCGCCGTACGGCCATCGCGCCGTCGCGCAGCGGCGGGCGGGAGACCGGGATGACGAGCGGCGCAGAGTGGATCACGGCACCCATACGGTGCCCGTCAGCCCGAGGAGCTTGGCGGTGACCATCACCACGGCCACGAGGGTGAAGCCTCCGAGGATCAGGTAGTCGACGCGGTCGAAGGCCAGCTCGCGCATCCACGTGCGGTGCCTGCCGCCGAATCCCCGCAGGTCCATGGCGTTCACGGTGTCCTCCGCGTCGATCAGCGCGTTCACCGTCACCGGCACGACGACCGGCCTCATCGTGAGCAGCCTTCTCACCGGGTTGCGGCTGCGGCTGTGCTCGTACCCCCTGAGCCGCTGGGCGTCCACGGTCTCGTGCAGGCTCGCCCAGGTCGAGGGCAGGAAGCGGAAGGTCAGGTCCACCCCGTAGGCGAGCCGCTGGGACAGTCCGAGCCGCGCGAACGCCACCCCGAGGTCAGAGGGCGCGATGTTGAACGCCACAGGGAACCCCACCATGGCGAGGGAGACGTACCGCACGAGGATGGTGAACGCGTACGACAGGGTGGTCCAGGTGATGGCCGTTTGCGTGACCGGGACCGTGAACAGCACCTCGGTCCCAGAGCCGGAACGGGTGTCCGCCGAGGTGAGGATGCTGTTCAGCACGACCAGAACCGTGGTGAAGATCAGCATGAATGCCCAGTTGGCCCGTACACCACGCCACGGGATGCCGGCGGCGCGGTAGTACACCAGGGCCACCGCTGTGCACACGAGCACTCCGCGCAGGTCGACGATTCCGGCCACGGCCACGAGGTACAGCACGGGGACCAGCAGGAGCACACGCGGGTCGCGGCGGCTCAGGAAGGAACCCGCGCCAAGGTAACGCGGCGTGACATCCACGTGGTTACCGTCCGGTCCGCTTGGAGAGCGGCTCCCAGATGGCGTCCAGCGCCGGGGTCAGGATGACGACGGCGATGCCGTCTGCGAGGAGCGCGGGACCGTAGTTCAGCGTGAGGAAGGTCTTGAAGTCGATGCCGTTGCCCTGGACCCAGATGTCGGTGATGACGAAGAGCAGGCCGATGGCGGTGGCGAGCAGCGAGCCGAGCGCGGTCACCACCAGGCGCACGGACTCTCTGGAGATCGGGGGCAGGTAGGCGAAGATCAGCCCGGCGATGGCGCCGACGAGGCCGTTGGCGACGCTCCAGTTCCAGTACGTCAGGCCGTAGCCCTGCAGCAGGTCGATGATCGCGTTGCCGACCAGGCCGACGAAGAACCCGGCGATCACGCCGAAGCGCTTGCCGAAGAAGGGCACCAGCGCGAAGGCGGGCCGTACGGCGACGCTCTGCGTGCCGGGGATGAAGAAGCTGAACAGGCCGAGCACGGCGTACAGCGCCGCACCTACCGCGCCGAACACGACCGTACGGGACGAGATCGCTAAGACGGGGTCTCGTGGTGTTGCCGCGTCTGCGTTCATGGGGTGGTTCCTTCCTGGGGGGCTGGGCTGGAAGGTGACAGGAGCGAGAGGCTCCGGGCGAGATCGAACGGGTGAGGGATCGATCCCGCGTCGGTCAGGTGATCGCGCACCGCCCGCAGCAGGCTGGTGGGTTGCAGCCCCGCGCCCGACCACACGGTCTCGGCGCGGGCCAGCTCGGCGGGGGAGGCGTCGGCCACCACGCGGCCCTGGTCGACGACGATGATCCGGTCGGCGTAGGTCAGGGCGAGGTCGACGTCGTGGGTGATGAAGTAGACGCTCTCGACGCTGTCGGCGGCGAGCGCGTGACCGATGAACTCGGTGGTGGTGTGGAGGTCCTGCCCGGCGGTGGGCTCGTCGAGGATCAGCGTGCGCGGCCGCATGGCCAGGGCGAGGGCCACGGTGAGGCGGCGCTGCTGGCCGAACGACAGCGTGCGCGGCGGCCGGTCCATGATGTCCTTCTCGCCGTCGAGGAGCGTCGCCCGCAGGACCTTCTCCGACTCCCGGGCGATCTCTCGGGGGCTCCAGCCGAGGTTGCGCGGGCCGAACGCCAGCTCCTGGCCGACGGTCGCGCTGAAGAGCGCCTGCCCGGGGTTCTGGAAGACGTATCCGAAGGTCGTGGCCAGGCTCGGGATCGACCTCTCGGAGATGGGGGCGCCGTCCACGAGGACCTCGCCCCGGGAGGCGGCGATCAGCAGCACGGCGGCGCGCAGCAGTGTGGACTTGCCCGCGCCGTTCGGGCCGAGTACGGCCACCCGCTGGCGCGCGCCGAGGGCCAGGTCGATGCCGGAAAGGACGGTACGCGCGCCGTACCCCAGGGCCACCCCGCGGTACTCCAGGCGTGGGGTGGTGCCCTGGTCCTCCCGGCGGGGCGGCGCCGGTACGGCGGGAAGCTCGCGGGCGCGGGAGACGAGGGTGCCGAAGGGCAGCTTGACGTGCCCGACCGGCGCCACCCGGAGGAATCCCTCGACCGGCCCCTGGTAGCGGGTCGTGCCGTCTTCCAGGTAGAGCACCTCTGCCGGCTCGAACTTCAGGATCTCCTCAACCCGGTGCTCGACGACGACGGCAGCGCCACCCTCGTCGACGAACCTCCTGACCTCCCGCATGAGGCGCAGGCTCGCGGCCGGGTCCAGGTTGGCCAGCGGCTCGTCCACCACGACGATCTCCGGGTGCATCACGAGCACGCCCGCGAAGGCCACCATCTGCAGCTCTCCGCCGCTGAGCCCGGCGGTGGCGCGGTCCAGGAGGTGGGTGATCCCGACGCGGCCGGCGACCTCGGTGGTCCGCCGCCTGATCTCCTCACGCGGCAGGCCGAGGTTCTCCGGGCCGAAGGCGATCTCCGCCGCCACGGTCGTGCCGACGATCTGCTTGCGCGGGTCCTGCAACATCGTGCCCACCACCGTGGAGACGTCGCGGATCGTACGGCCCGCGACCGGCCGCCCGCCGACCACGACCTCGCCGCTGACCTCGGCGCGGTACGCGTGCGGGATCAGCCCGTTGAGCAGGCGCAGGAGCGTGCTCTTGCCGCATCCCGACGGCCCGCTCACCAGCGTGAGGTCCCCCCGGGCCACGGTCAGGCTGATCGATCGGAGTGCGGCCTGGCCGGTGGAAAGGTAGCGGACGCTCGCGTCATGGACCTCGATGAGCGCGGTCATGACGGATCACCCTTCTCCTTTCGGCGTGCCGAGGGCGGCTGTGGTACCGGATCTTTGTCCGTAGGAGATTAAAGGGGAGATCTTTGCCTTAGCGCAATTGCTAGTGAAAGGCTGTGTTTCAGGAGGCCTGACCGAATTACGCAGTTTCGGCTAGCTCAATCACCGGCATATGAAGCGCTTGCGCGCGCCGGGTTACGCGGGTGTTTCGCGCCCGGGTCACGAATTCGCGACCGACCGCCACGGTGAGCGTCACGTGGCGGCGGGACTCCGGCCGGGGCTACGCGGCGGTCAGGGAGAGCAGGTGGCTTCCGGCTCGCCGGGCCTCGTCGATGCTGCTGTGGAAGACACGCTCCACCTCCTGTGCCTGTCCGCTCAGCCTGTCGATGTGCGGTATGGCAAGGAGGTCCTCCGCGGTCTCCGCCAGGAGCCGCTCGTAGTCGGGGGTGCGCTCCCGCAGTACTCCCAGCTGCCGGTAGGCCCGGTACACCGCGTCGGCGCGCCGGACCTCGCGGGCGTACTCCTCCAGCGTGGTCACCCGGGCCGCAAGGGAGCGGCGTGCCCGGTCGAGCACCTCGTCGTACGGGGCGAACACCTCGGCGATGTCGGCCGGCACGTCCTGCGGCACGATCTGGTCGTGCTGCGCCCGGATCCGGGTCAGGTCGGCCAGCCGTACGCCGAGCCGCCATATCTCGGCGGGCAGGGTAACGGAGTTGTCGATCGCGTCGAGCAGCCCGGCGCCGTCGACCTGCGAGCCCAGGACGTCGTCGACGGCGTTCTGGGCTCTGGCCAGCAGATCGCGGCAGCCCGCGTCGAGGTCGCCCGGGAGGACGAACCGGTCGGCGTGCTCGATCGCCACGCGCAGCCGGCGCCGCGCGTCGCGCTCCTTCGGGTCGCCGGCCAGGGCCTGGAGGCCACCGAGCCCGGTCACGACGGCTCCTAGCGTGAACATGCCCCAGGGGCCGGCCAGCATCAGGGCGACGAGCAGGAAGAACGTGACGGTGATGACGATGACCGGGCGGGGACCGGTGGGCGGGGGCACTACTCCGGCGCGCACGGCCTGGAGCGTTCCGGGACTGGTCCGGAGGATCCGAGCGACGCCGGGGGGCAGGTCGGGGTCGAGGACGAGCCGGGGGACGGGCGTCCGTGGGTCCACATGACCTCCTCTGGGGAAGGTGGCTGATCGGGCGGAGCCCATGAGGGCTCACTCGTTTACATCACGTGCGGGCCGTCGTCACGATGGCAGTCGCCACGTAGTGGACATGTTCTTTTGACACTGTGCCCTCGGCGCCTTCTTCGCGTGGACATATAGCGCATATAGGGTTGGAAGTGATGAATGAACTAACGAGGTGGATAGCTCTTGACGGTGCCGTGAACGTGCGAGACCTTGGCGGTCTCCCCACGATCAACGGCGAGACGACGAAATTCGGGAGGGTGCTGCGCTCCGACAACCTCCAGGGCCTGACGGACGCCGACGTGGAGAGGCTCGTCGGCGAGCTGAAACTGCGCGACGTGGTGGACCTGCGCTCCAACACCGAGGTCGACCTCGAAGGCCCCGGCCCGCTGACCCAGGTCCCTGAGGTCAGCATCCATCACCTGACCCTGTTCGCGGAAGGCGGCCGGCACACCGACGTCGATGCCGACACCGGGGACAGCCGTATCCAGGGCGACAAGGTCCTGCCGTGGCAGGGCCGGCGCGAGGAGGACCTCGCCGACGTCAGGGTCGTCGGCTTCTACTACGCCTACCTGCGCGACCGGCCCGACTCGGTCCTCGCCGCGCTACGGGTGCTCGCCCACGGCGACGGCGCGGCGATCGTCCACTGCGCGGCCGGCAAGGACCGTACGGGCGTGGTGTCCGCTCTGGCGCTCTCCGTCGCGGGAGTCACTCGCGAGGCCATCGTGGCCGACTACACGGCGACGGGGGACCGGCTGGAGCTGATCCTCGCCCGGCTCCGGAGTAGCGCGACCTACCGCGACGACCTCGACTCCCGTCCGGCCGACAGCCACCTGCCCCGCCGGGAGTTCATGGAGCACTTCCTCCAGGTGCTCGACGACAGGCACGAGGGCCCGCTCGGCTGGCTCGTCCAGCAGGGCTGGACGGAGGAGGACGCGACGGCGCTCCGCTCGCGCCTGCTCGACTGAACGACGCCTGATCGACTCGAGCGGACCTGCTCGACTGAAGCGCGCCTGATCGGCCGGGGCTACGCCCGGTCGGACGCCTCCGCGTCCAGGGCCAGGGGGACGACCCGGCGCTCGGCCGCCGAGGTGCGCGCGGCGTGCAGCACGGCGAGCGCCGCTGCCACGCCGAGCGGGTCCACCGGCGGCGGCGCGCCGCCGGTGAGGGCGGCCGCCACTCCGGCGTAGAACTCCGGATAGGCCCCGGGCTCGGTCTCGACCGTACGGCTGTCGCCGTCGACGCCCAGCACGCCCCAGCGCCCGGGAGGCTCTGCCCCCCACCCCGGGCCGCCCGGCCGCTCGCCCGCCCGCAGGCGGTCCTCCTGGGGGTCCAGGCCCCACTTGACGTACGCCCCCCGGGACCCGAGCACGCGGAACCTCGGCCCGAGCTGCCCGGTGACGGCGCTCATCCACAGATGTGACCGGGCGCCGTTCGCGTGGGTGAGCGCGATGAACGCGTCGTCGTCCGACCCCACCCCGATCCGCCGGACGTCGGCCTCGGCGTACACGTCGGTCACCGGGCCGAGGTACTGCAGGGCCTGGTCGACCAGGTGGCTGCCCAGGTCGTACAGCAGGCCGCCCAGCTCGTCGGGGCCGCCGTTCTCGCGCCAGCCGCCCTTAGGGACAGGCCGCCAGCGCTCGAACCGCGACTCGAAGCGGTGCACCTCGCCCAGGTCCAGGGTGCGCAACGTGCGGAAGTCGCCGTCCCAGCGGCGGTTCTGGAAGACCGTCAGCATCACGTCGCGCTCGCGCGCCAGCCGTACGAGGCCGAGGGCCTCGGCCGCGGTGGCGGCCAGAGGCTTGTCCACCACGACAGGCACCCCGGCTGAGAGCGCCAGCGTGGCGAGCGGGACATGGGTGCGGTTGGGCGAGGCGATCACCACCAGGTCGAGACCGAGCAGGTCCTCGGCGGAGGGGACGACGCGGGTGCCCGGGTGGTCGCGGGCGATCCGGCCCGCCCGCTCCGGGTCTCCGGTGACGACGGCGTCGAGCCGGAGGCCGGGCGTGGCGGCGATGAGGGGGGCGTGGAAGAACTCCCCGGCCGGGCCGTATCCGGCCAGGCCGACGTTGATCATGACTCGGTCTCGTCGCGTTCGGCCAGGAAGCGCTCGAACTGGGCGGCCAGCTCGTCGCCCGTCGGCATGGGGCTGGTCTCGGCCATGAGGCTCTCGCGCTGGGAGCCGGCGGTGAACGCGTCGTACTGCTGCTCGAGGCCCTGGATGGCCGTGGACAGCTCGGCCGAGGAGATGATCTGCTCCTCGATCTCGGCCGTGGTCTTCTCGGCGGCGTCCCGCAGGCCGTCGAGGGGGAACACCAGCCCGGTGCTGCGGGTCACGGCCTCAAGGGCCGTCACCGCCGCCCGGGGATACTCGGCCTGCGCCAGGTAGTGGGGCACGTGGACCGCGTGGCCGAGGGCGTCGTGGCCCCGGGCGCCGAGCCGCAGCTCGATCAGGGCGGCGGCGCTGCCCGGCACCTGGATCTTGCCGAACGGGCTCCCCGGACCCGTGAGGAGCTCGGGCCTCGTGCCGTGGGAGGTCACGCCGAGCGGGCGGGTGTGCGGCGCGGCCATGGGGATGCCGTGCACGGTCACCAGCTTGCCGATGTTCAGCCGGGTGGCGAGGGCGCCGATCGCCTCGGTGAACAGCTCCCACTCTCGATCGGGCTCCGGGCCGCTCATCAGCAGGAAGGGCGTGCCCGCCGTGTCGTGCGCGAGGTGGACCACGAGCTCTGGAGACTCGCAGTCGACCCAGCGGTCGGTGTCGAAGGTCATCAACGGCCGCCGCGACCTGTAGTCGAGGAGGCGGTCGACGTCGAACGTCGCCACGACCCGGTGCTCCAGTTCGGCGAGCAGGTGGCCGACGGCGAGCCGTCCGGCTCCTCCGGCGTCCACGAACCCCTCAAAGTGGTAGAGCAGCACCGGATCGGACAGCTCAGGGACATCACCGCTGAGCCGGTAGAGATCCGTCGGGTCGAACACCTTGGGTCCCAGCCTTTCTTTCGTCTCTCAAGAGAGAACCTATGGGATGTCCTGGGGATTCCGCCGGGCGAGTCCACTGCTACCCAGGGTTCGGGGCCGCGCACCTCGCCGGTGCACAATGGAGGGCGTGAGGGAAGACGCGGACGTCGAGGAGCTTGCCACCCGGTTGTTCCAGCTCGCGAGGTCGGGGCAGACCGAGCAGCTGTGCGCCTACGTCGACGCGGGCGTCCCGGCGAACCTCAGCAACGACAAGGGCGACACCCTGCTGATGCTGGCGGCGTACCACGGTCACGCGGATACCGTCGGGGCGCTGGTGTCACGCGGCGCCGATCCGGGCCGCGCCAACGATCGCGGGCAAACACCTCTGGCGGGGGCGGTCTTCAAGAAGGAGCCGGGCGTGGTGCGGGCTCTGCTCGACGCCGGGGCGGATCCGGCGGATGGCACGCCGTCGGCGGTCGACACCGCCCAGATGTTCGGGCACACCGAATTCCTGAAATGGTTCGCGCACTAATGTAAATACCGCCTCATATAGGGCTGTAGTTACGGGGGGCTTTTGTTGTCATGATGTGGGGATGGCTGATTTAGCGCCTTCCAAGCTCCTTATACCTTCTTTGTCATGCCCGTTCCCCAGCCTGATCAGCCCGTACGCGGACCAGGTCGATGAGGAGACCTTCTCCTGGCTGGTGGCGAGCACCATGATCGACGATCCGGCCGAGCTGGGTCGCTACCGCGAGGCCTGCTACGGCCTGCTCGGCGCCCGCACCTATCCCTACGCCGGCCACGACATGCTGCGCCTGGTGACCGACTGGTGCGTGTGGCTCTTCGCCTTCGACGACGCGTTCTGCGAGTCGGACCGGCGGGCCGCCGAGATCGCCCGCGCGCTGCCGCAGCTGCTGGCCGTCCTGGACGATCTGGACGATCTCCCGGCCGACGTGGACGATCCGTTCGCCCGGGCGATGCTCGACATCAAGGGCCGCGTCAGCGCCGCCGGCAACGCCGACCAGCTCGACCGCTGGCGCACGGTCACCAAGGACTACCTGTTCGCCCAGGTGTGGGAGGCGGCCAACCGCGAGGACGCCGTGGTACCCACCTACGGCGACTACATCTTCATGCGGCGCAGGACCGGAGCCATGCTGACGGTCTTCGCCCTGATCGACCTCGCCACAGGGCACCCGCTGACACCCGACCAGTGGCGCCACCCGGACGTGCGGGCGATCACAGAAAGCGCCAACGACGTGGTCGTCTGGGACAACGATCTCCTCTCGTACGCCAAGGAGAGGAACGGAGTGAACTCCCGCAACAACCTCGTCAGCGTGCTGGCAAGGCACCGCCACCGGTCGATACAGCACGCGATGGACCGGATCGGCAGGATGCGCGACGACGCGATCCTGCGGATGCTGCTGCTGCGCGGGGAGCTGGAGGGCCTGAAGTCCGGCGCCGTGGCCGCCTATGTCCGGGGCCTCGAACACTGGATCAGCGGCAGCATCGCCTACTCCCTGACGAGCTCCAGGTACACCAGGGCCTGGCAGGGCGTGGCCCACCACCCGGCCGGGGACGGGGCCGGCTAGTCGGGTGTCTCGCTCACGTCGATCTCGCCCATGGCGTAGCCGACCGCCTCCTCGAAGTTCATCGCGGAGCCCTGCTGGTAGACGGCGAGGTATCGCTCCTCGCCCAGAGTGCGCTTGCACTCCTTGACGCACTGCTGGTGCTCGGTGCCGAAGAACGGCGAGCCGAAATGCGGCAGGCCGAATAGCCGCCAGTTGGACTGCGCCGCGCCGAGGATGCGCGCCGCCCGCGCCGGGTCGCCCTGGCCGACGGCGAGCTGGGAAAGCGTCTCCATCGCCAGGACCGCGCCGAGCACGTCGTGGAAGTGGCGCTTGATCCGCAGGGACTCCTGAGCGCTGCGCACGGCATCGGCCGTGCGGCCGGTCATCCGCTCGATCGCGGACGTCGCCCAGACGGCGTACGAGCGCAGCCACAGCTCCCCGCGCTCGGCGCAGAGCCGGCGGCAGTCTCGTAGCAGTGACTCGGCCTCGGCGAGCTCGTCCTGCTGCGTGAGCACGACCGCGAGCTCGACGATCGCGGGGAGCAGGCCGGGGTTGAGCTCGCGCCCGCTGCGGTGGAACTCGATCGCGACGCCGAGCAGGGCGGTCGCCTTGTGCAGGTCGCCCTGGAGGAACGCGGCGGTGCCCTGCATCTTGGTGGCCAGGATGACCGCGATCGAGTCTCCCACGCGCACCGCGTCGGTGGCGCACTGCTCCGCGGCGTCCAGCGCGCCCAGGGTGTCGCCCTGGGCGCTGCGGACGTACGAGAGCACCCACAGGGCCTTGCAGCGCTCCTCGCTCGGCTGGGGGGACGCGTGCAGGGCACGCTCGAGGTAGACCCGCCCCTCACGGGCGAACCCGCAGGCGACCCACATGAACCACAGGGAGGACAGGAGCTCCAGCGCCGTGCGCGACTCGCGTGGGTCGTGCAGGCAGTAGTCGAGCGCCGCGCGGATGTTGTCGTGTTCCTGCCGCATCCGGCCGAACCAGTAGACCTGCCTCGGCCCGGACCAGGCGTGCTCGCCGCGTTCGGCCAGTTGGTGGAAGTAGTCACGGTGGCGTCGCCGGATCCGGTCGGTCTCGCCGAGCTTGTCCAGCCACTCCTTGCCGTACTGGCGCAGGCTGTCGATGAGCTTGTAGCGCACACCGGCGCGCTCGTCGCCGCTCAGCAGGATTGACTTCTCCACCAGGCCCACGATGAGGTCCATGACGTTCTCGGCGGGGAGGTCCTCGCTCGCGCAGACGTAGCGGGCGGCCTCCAGCTCGAAGTCACCTGCGAAGATCGACAGGCGCGCCCACAGCAGCCGCTCGGCGGGCTCGCACAGCTCGTGGCTCCAGCCGATGGCCGCGCGCAGCGTCTGGTGGCGGGGCAGCGCCGTACGGCTGGAGCCCGCGAGCAGGCTGAAGCGGTCGGTCAGCAGCGCGAGGATCTGCTCCACCGACAGCGCGCGCAGGCGGACGGAGGCCAGCTCGATCGCCAGCGGGATGCCGTCGAGGCGCCGGCACAGCTCGGAGACCGCCGTGATGTTGCCCTCGTCCACCGAGAAACCGGGGACGACGGCGGACGCCCGCTCGGCGAAGAGCTGGACCGACTCGTTGACGAACGGGCTATCCGAGCCGTCGTCGCCGGGCACCAGCAGAGGGGCGAGCGGGATCGTCTGCTCTCCCTGGACGCCCAGGGACTGCCTGCTGGTCGCGAGGATCCGCGCCCGCGGGGCGGCGCGCAGGAGCTGCTCCACGAGCCGCGCGCACGGGTCGAGGAGGTGCTCGCAGGAGTCGATGACCAGGAGGACGGCGCGCGGGGTCAGCCACTCGGTGAGGGTCTCCCCCTCCGGCCTCGCGGACTGGTCGGCGATGCCGAGCGCGGCGTTGACGGTGCGCTGCACCATGGTCGGGTCCTGCAGCAGGGACAGGTCTACGTACCAGACGCCGTCGGGGAACTGACCGACGACCTGGTGGGCGATGTGGAGCGCGGTGCGGGACTTGCCGACCCCGCCGATCCCGGTCACCGTGACGAGGCGCGAATCCTGAAGGCGCTGCGTGATGGTGGCGAGCAGCCGGTCTCGTCCGACGAAGCTGGTGAGCTCCGCGGGAAGATTTCCCTCTCTTCGCCATCCTGCCGGCGTTGCCATGGGCCGCCTCACGGGGGGTCGTTCCGGCGTGCTGCCTGATTCCGCATCGTACCCGCGCGGGTCGTTGGCTGTCCCACTCATGTCCCGGCGGGCGCGTAGCATTGGGCCGTGACTGCGCGAGAGCCGGATGACCTGCGTCCGGTAGACCTCTCCGACGAGGGTCTGCCCGAGCAGACGAGCGACGACACCGACACCGGCTGGGGCGAGTGGCGCTCCTCCGACGACGAGTCCCGCCTGCTGGAGGATCGCCCCCCGCACTGGGGCTGACGCCCCGCGGGGCCCACCACGTGACCGCCTCGGCCCGAAGGCTGACATCAGCCTTCGGGCCGTGACCCGTCGTGCCCGCGCCGGGCCTGGTGGCTACGCGCTCAGGCGCCGACGGGGTCGGCCGAGGGGGCGGAGCCGTTCAACGTGAACACCCGCTCAGGGCGGTCGGCTCCCTCGGGGCCGTCCGGCACCACGATGGCGGGGAAGGTGCCGGTGTCGACGATCCCGTGCTCGTTGTACGCGGTCTCGATCAGGGCGTGAGCGCGCGGCTCCAGCTTCCACAGCGCGCGGTACTCCCGGGCGGTGACCAGCGAGATGCCGGTCTCCCTGGCGATGTCGGCGGCGCGCGGCACGAACTTGTGGTCGATCTGCTTGTCCCAGTACGCCCGGGCCGCGCGCATCAGGGCCGCCCGCTGCGCCGTGTCCACCACGGCCGGGGTCGGCTCGAGCATCTCGGCGTCCTCGTCGTCGTCCGCGATGTACGCCGCTACCGGGGACGAGGCCACGGGCAGCGCGTGCGGTCTGGGCTCCTCGGGCTCGGGACCCCACGGGACCGGCGGGCGCAGGTCTATCAGGGCGCTGGTGTTGTACAGCGCGCCGATCTGCGACAGCAGCGCCCCCTGGCGGTTGGAGTCGACCGCGAGGCCGGTGTGCTCCACGGCCTGGTCCATCATGCGGTCGAGCCTCGTGAGCGCCGCGCGCATCTTGCGGTCGGGGGCGCCGGCCTCGCGCAGGGCGCGGGCGCGCTTGGCGGCCAGGGCCACCCTGGTCAGCCTCCGGTGTGCGTCCACCTCGCTGGCGGTGCGGTCGCTGACCTCGGCGAGTCCGAGCCGGACCATCGCGCGTTCGGGGGTGAGCCGCCACTTGATGCGGGAGCGCCCGGTGATCCGGTGCCGCTCGATGGCCATGCCGCGCTCCCACAGCCACGCGGCGACCAGCGGGGCGGCGAGCCGGAAGATGGCCTCGGCGAGGCTGCGGGCGTCCAGGCTCGAAAGGACCGCCGAGAGGCTGGTGAGCGCCCACACGGCCATGCCGTCGATGCCGGCGGAGTAGTTCTCCCGCATGTTGCGGCGAGCCCGCACGGCGCTGGTGATCACCGCGACCTCGATGAACGCGAAGAGCAGGAACCGCAGCGGCCCGTCGAAGCCGAGCACGTCGCCTGAGAAGCGCCACATGCCCTGCGCGGACACCCCGGTGGCGATGCTGGCGGCGACGATGGTGAGGATGTCCTCCGCCGGGCGGTTCTCGGCGAACTTCCGGTAGGCCTGGGAGGCGGCGCGGTAGGCGGCGCGAAGGGCGAAGTACGCCAGGATCAGAACGACCAGTGCGGACACGCAGATGATTGCCGTTCCGAAAGGGTTGTTCGACGCGAAAGTGGTTATCTGATCGAAGGGGGGCATCAGTGTCTCTGTCCGTCATTCTCGATGTCTGACAGGATTACCGAGGGGATCATTCCAGAATATCGGCAACCATGTTTGCCGAAACGGACATTCGTCTCTCGAAAGTCACCGTGCGCACCCGTCACGGGAGTGCGAAACTCGCGCGGCCGGGTCTGACGGCCCTGACGACCTTCTCGAGAGCGCCGGATATGACACGAATGAAGTGTCTTTTTCGGTTTTGGGGGATTTGTCCGGCCAAGGATGGCCGATGGACGTCGCCCCCATACGCCCCTACGAGACGACGTCCTTGCGGCGGAAGCGGCGGAAGGCCAGCGCCATGAGGATGGCGGCGTAGGTCACCGACAGGGCCGCCCCCTTGATCATCCCGCTCCAGTCCAGCTGGGGCGCGAGCGCGTCCAGCCAGGCGGTGCTCCAGAAGGTCGGCAGGAACTCCCGGATCACGCCCAGCGCCTCCACCGCCTGCAGGATGTTGCTGACGATGACCAGCCCGACGGCTCCGCCGACCGCGCCCAGTGGCGAATCGGTGCTCACCGACAGCAGGAACGCCAGCGCCGCCACGACCAGCTGGCTCACCAGGGCGTACGCGATGACGATGCCGAACCGGGGCAGAACCGTGGACGCCGCGATGGCCTCACCTGTCCCGGGCAGGCGGACGTCGTTCCAGCCGAAGGCGACGGTGCCCGCGAGCAGTGCCATCAGCGGCAGCACGATGACCGCCGTCGCGGAGTACCCGAGGGCGACGACGAGCTTCTGCCGCAACAGCCGGTCGCGGGGCACCGGGGCGGCCAGCAGGTAGCGGAGCGACGACCAGCTGGCCTCGCTGGCCACGGTGTCCCCGCAGAACAGCGCCACGGCGACCACCAGCAGGAGCGTGGCCGACACCGAGAGCGTGAACGCGGCGAAGTTGAGGCCGCCCTCGGTGGCGAGGTCGGACAGCCGCAGGGAGTTCTGCTGGGCGGGCGCGGGCCCCAGCGAGAACGCGACCACCAGGATCCACGGCAAGGCCAGCAGCAGGCCGAACATCACCAGCGTGCGGCGCCGCTTGAACTGCCGGACGATCTCCACCCGGAGCGGCAGCGTGCGGCCGGGCGCGTAGGCCGCGGCCGCGTGCTGCCCGGGTGCGCTCCTCTGTACGGAAGTCATGCCTTGTCCCCGATCAGGTCCAGGAAGACGTCCTCGAGACGTCCCTTCGAGCCGTTGGTCGGCACGGCCCCGCCGAGCAGGTCGCTGACCGGGCCGGCCGTGACCAGGCGGCCTCGGTGCATCACGACCACGTGGCCGCAGGTCTGTTCCACCTCGGCCAGCATGTGGCTGGAGACGATCACCGTACGGCCCCGCGAGGCGTACCTGATCAGGACCTTTCGCATCTCGGCGATCTGTGGCGGGTCCAGGCCGTTGGTGGGCTCGTCGAGCACGAGCAGGTCCGGCAGGCCGAGCATGGCCTGGGCGATGGCGAGGCGCTGGCGCATGCCCTGCGAGTAGGTGCGCACCACCCGGTCGAGGGCGGAGCCGAGGCCCGCGATCTCCA
>JAOPYI010000121.1 GCA_025964675.1 Sphaerisporangium sp.
GACCAGGGCGGCCGCCTCGGCCTGGAGCCGGTGCGCGTGCGCACCGTCGTCGGCCCGTAGCGTCAGGTGATCCCGGACTTCTTCCAAGGCGGTCGGGGGAAGGAAGACGATTCTTCCATCGGGTCCGGTCACCCGGGTGCCGCCGTCCCGGAGTGGCAGCGCCCCCGGAGCCGCCATCCATACCGTTCTCGCCAGCACCGATTCCACCAGGGGTGATCTCGGTGGCGTTCGTACTGGCGGTGAGCTGGGGTTCGGTGGTGTCTGTACGGGTGGTGTGGCGGTGTTGGGTGGTGTCTGTACCGGGGGTGTGGCGGTGTTGGGTGGTGTCTGTACGGGCGGTGTGGCGTGGTTGGGCGGTGGTTGTACCGGTGGTACTGCGGTGTCCGGGGCCGTTGGGGGAGCGGTGGCGGGTGCCGTCTGTGCCGTTTGCGTCGCGGGCGTTGTGAGTGGACCGGCCGTAGAGGCCTGCGTCTGCGCTGACGGCGCGGTGGCCGTCGTCGCGGTGGGGACGGCCGGTGTGGTGCCGGTAGCCGATGAGGGGTCACCGGCCGGTGGGGTGTGCGTCGTTGGAGCGGTCTGGGCGGTTGGTCCGGTGTGAGCGGTCGGCGTGGTCGCGGGGTGCTGTGCGGGAATGGAGTGCTGTGCCGACGTGGGCGGCGGGGTGCCTTGGGTGTGCGGGGTGGTCGTAGCACCGCTGGTTGCGGGTTCGCCGTTCCCGGACGGCGAACCAGCCACTTGGGCACCGCTCGACGAGGCGCCGGGGTCGGACGCGCTGGGCGTGTGCGACGAGCCCGGCGCGCTCGGGGGGTTGGCGCCGTTCGCGGAGGTGACGGTGCCTGAGGGGTCGGCGCCGTTTGTGGCCGGGCCGGAAGGGTGTGTGCCGTTCGTGGGGGTGTTGGGCGGGGTGGATGTGCCGGCGGCGGTTCTCGCGGCGTCGCCGGCGGTGGCGGTGGCGTACGCCGCGTCGAGGGTCGCCTGCGGGTGGGTGAGGGCCGTGGCGACGTCGGGGTTGAACGGGCTGATCGTGTTCGTCCGGCCGGCGCCGCCCATCGCGGCCCCCAGAAGCGATTCCCCGGTCGGAAGCTCCCACTGGCCGTACACCAGGCCGTTGGCCAGGATGCTGCCCCCCGGGGAGGCGGCCATGTTGTTGAGACCCGTCTGCACCGCCCGGCCCGGGAACCGGGCGAAGGCGTTCCCGAATCCGGGCCCGGTGCCGCCCGCGTTGTTCAGGGTCCTGAGCAGGGGGATCCTGTTGCTGAACCTGGACAGCGGGGCGGCGATCTTCATGCCGACGACGGCGCCGCCACCCGCGCCCACCGCCGAGGCCGTGGTCTTCTTCCAGTCCCAGCTTCCGCGCGTGCCCCGGTCCATCTGGTCGCGCTGGGTCCAGGCGTCGATGAAGACCTCCTCGCCGATCTCCTCGATGATCTCCCTGCCGAGGTGGCTGGTGAGGACCGTACGGAAGAGGCTCGTGCCGCCGGACGAGGCCAGCCTGGTGACCACGCCCGCGCCGAAGTCGCGCCCGGCGACCGCCGCGAGCCTTTGGAGGATACGGCCGATCGCCGCACGCGCCGACGCCGCGATGGGGCCGACCATCGGTGTGGTCGCTCCCGCGGTGAAGAACGCGCTGACCAGGGCGATGAACGCCGCGGTCACCGCGACCCAGAAGGCCACGTTGATCGAGATCTTGGAGTACTGGGTCTCGCGCGCGAAGTTGTCGGCCTGGAGGGCCTTGGAGAGGTTCTCGACCCCCAGCCCGGCGACGCCGGACTCCTGCGAGAAGAGCCGCCCGGCCTCCTCCAGGAACGCGGGCGTCGCGGGCACGTCCCACCCGCTCAGGACCGCTCTGCACGCGGCGACGCTCGGTTCCACGGCACCGCACAGGCCCTCGCCGAGTGCCTGATGCTCCTTGGCGAGCGCCCACAGCAGCCTCTCGCTGGCATCCGGCCAGCTCTGCCCGGAGACGATCATCGAGATGAGGGTGTCGACCCAGCCGGGCAGGTCCTCACCCCACGCGGGCGTGACGTCGGCCGAGACGCTGATGCCACCGACGGTCGAAGCGTCCCCACCGGTGGTGTTCGGGTTGACGTTGGGGTTCGTGCTGGTCTGAGCCACTTCACCCCAATCTGGTCGTCATCAGCTGTGAGTCACGCGCACTCCCGCGTTCCGCGGAGGCACCCGAGAGGCGTCTTCTTCGTCAGATGCTTTCGATCGCCTGAGCCTGTTCCTTGTCGGTCCCGCGAGTGCGGTTGACGGCCGCACGCACCTTCACGCCCAGGGTGTCGACATCCTTCATGATCTTGTCGCCGTCGTGGATCATGCGCTCCGGCCCGCCGTCCTTGGTGTACGCGGCCTGGAACGCGGTGCCCGCGGAGTCATGTCCCCATGGCGCCGCCTCCGCGAGCCCCTGGATCCGCGCCGCGCCGTCCTTCCAGAGCTCGGTGACGTCGGACGTCGCGGAGTCCCAGTGGGCCAGCCCGAGGTACGCCGTGTGCGCGTGGATGTCGACATGGCCGGCCATCGCGGGTCACTTCTTTCCGTGCATCTGGGCGGCCATCTGGTCCAGCACGCTTTCGAGGTCTCCTTCGAGGTGTGCCTTCATCTGCTCGCCCGGGATCAGCGGCTCGAACAGCTCGACGACCTTGGCCTGGGCCTTCGTCGCGGCGCGATGGATCGTCTCGGTGATGACGTCGGCCAGCGCGCGTGAGTCGGGCCGCCGGTAGACGCGGGGATCGATGTCGAGCCGGATGAGGTCACCACGCGCGCCGACGGTCGCGGAGATCAGCCCGTCGCGGGACTTCTCCGTCATCTGCACGGCCCGGGCCTTCTCGTGCAGCGCCGGTGCTTCCTCTTGCAAGCGCATGAAGGTCGCACGCAGTTCTTCGGCATAGGCCTGCGTGTCGGCCGCGTCCACCCTCCCCAAGGGCTCCACATGACCTCCCCGAGCACCTGTCCACAAGGAAACAGGTGCTTAACCGCACCGCCATCATGGCCTAACTGCAGGGAAACAGCTACTTTGAGCGGTCATTCTGGCATTTTGGAACGCCGTTCGGCAAGCATCATGATCCGCGGTTCGCGACATTACGCTGTTTGTCCGGAATCACCCGTTTATGAGAATTGCCAGATCGCTTCAGCCGTAGTCAGATGTCCAGCAGCACAGCGTGCTCGTGGAGCCCCAGCACCTCGTGCCGTGGCACCCACCCCCGGTAGACCCCCCGCTCGATCCGCTCCAGCCCCAGCTCCAGAGCCACAGGCCGCAGGCCTCCGGTGTACTCGACGAGCAGCTCGCCGTCTCGCTCGTCGCGCACCTGGCACGCCGCGCCGCGCCACTCGCCGGCCGTCGTGACGAAGACGACCGCCTCGCAATCCTCCGCCCGTACGGGCCGGACGAAGCGGCCGGGCGCCAGCCGCTCGAAGCCGTCGGCCGGCTCGGAGCTCCGCAGCCGCATCCACACGCCTTCCGGCCGGGGGTCGGGGCTAGCCTCGTACTCGGCTCCCCGCCAGCGCGCGCGGTAGGAGTGCCACTTCATCCAGGCTCCCCGGGCACGTGCCGAGCCGGCCTGTCCGGTTCTGGTTCGGAGTGCTCACCGGCCGGCACGACATGGACGAGCATCCACCGGTCGAGGTCGCCGTCGTACACGGCACGGCGGTGCTCGACCCCAGAAGCGGTCAGCTCCCAGATCTCCGCGCCGTGCGGCAGCCCGACGCCGTCGGCCTTGTACTCGCGGATCACCTGGTCGACGTTCGGCGCGAGCCCCATGCCGACGAACGGAGGCTCCTCGATCACCCACCCCGCCACGGCCGCCATGGTCTCCTCGTCGGTGCCGCCGTACGGCGTGCTGTAGAGGTTGAGCCCGGCCGCGCGCCACCGCAGGATGTTCACCGATCCCTCGCCGGTGACGAAGCCCTCCTCCGCGGGCTGTCCGAGCGCGTCCGCCAGCACGGTGGGGGTCGCTATGTGCGCGACGTCCACGGCGTGGTGGCAGTACCCCGAGATCCGGGACTCTCCTTCGGCGACATAGGCGTACAGATCGCCGGGCCTGAGCAGCTTCTGCAGGACCGGTGCCCCCGCCACGCCGTCCTCGGCGAGCGAGGGCACCGCCAGCCTGGCCACCGTGCCGGACTCCAGGAAGAAGCTCACGGCCAGGCCGGGATTGACCGCCAGCCCCCAGCGCGGGTCGGCCCAGCCCGCGGCCAGTTCGAGCATCGAGGCGACCCGGAAGTGCCGGGTGACCTCGCCGCTCCCGGCCTCCATCGCCTCGGCCGAGGTGTAGGCCACGATCCAGGTGCGTTCGTGGTCCGCCACGGTCGGCCAGGCCGGCGGCTCGTGACCGGCCGCGGCCGCCTCGCTGATCGGAAGCGCCAGCTCGGCGTCGCGCAGCATGGCCAGGCAGAGGGCGAGGTCACCCGTCGCGAACGCCGCGCCCAGGCCCTTCTCGAACGGACTCGCCGGCTCCCATTCCCGCACGACGATCACTCTAGGTCGTCACCGGACGGGCGGGCCCTATCCGCAGTTGCCGAACGGCCCGCTGGTGGACCCCGTTCCCGTGCTCCCGCCGAACCTCACGCACTTGCCCTTGGCCTGGAGGATCACCGGGCCGGCGTAGTACTTGAAGGACCCGCCGTCGCTTACGGGCGTCAAGCCTTGCACCTCCAGCGTCGCGGACACGGGAGTGGCGACGCCGACGTAATCGGTCTTCATCGTGACCACGCAGTTGGATCCCGTGGCGCCGCTGTAGAGCTGGTAGGTGACGCCGCCGCTGAACGAGCTGGACCGCTGGACGTAGAAGCCCGTGCCCTTGCCCGCAGCGTCGCAGACCCTCTGCGGCGTGTAGGGGTTGGAGGAGGTCGGCTTCGGAACGATGGGCCTGGGCGCGACCGTCCGCGTCACGGTCGGCCGGGGCAGGGGACCGGCGGTCCTGGTCGGCGAGGGGACGACCGTCCTTGTGACCGTGGGCTTGGGCGCGCTCGGCCGGGGGGTCGCCGGGCCGGAGGTGGTCGGCCGTACGGTCGGCGTGGGGCTGTGAGTCGGGATCGGCGTGGCGGTCGGGAGCAGGTTCTGCTGGGTCGGCGAAGGCGTGGGCGTCGGCGTCACGCCGCCGGATGGCGTCGCCTCGGGAGTGGGGCTCCCGGTGCCGGACGGCTCGGGCGTCTGGGATGGGCCCGAGGGCGTCGGCTCGGCGGACGGGGTGACGGTCGGCTCCGGCGTCTTAGTGACGGTGACCGTGGGCGCCGGGGTGGCGGACAGCGTCGCGGTCTGCGTCGGCAAGGACGTGGGGATCGGCGGGGTGAACAGCGGCCCGGGGGAGAGGGTCGGCACCCCGATCGACGGGTCGGCGGTCGAAAGCCGCATGGGATAAACACCCGTCTCCTGCGGCCCGGGCGAGGTGGCCCAGGGCACGGTGACCTGCGGCCGCGGCGCGGTCGTACCGCCGACGGCTCCGACGTTCCCGGGGTCCGCCGGCGGCACGGGGACGCCGGTTACCTGGCCCTCGGCGGCCACCCGCCCGATCTGCTGGTTGCCCGCGTAGTGCCCGGCGCCCCACAGCCCGAGCCCCGAGAGGCCGATCACGACGCCCACGCCCGCCACCAGCCCGACGGGGAAGTGGGCGCCCGTCTTCTTGCGCGGCTGTACGGCCGGCGGTGGTACCTGCCCGGCGGGGAGGGACCGCGCGTGCGGCCCCGTCTCTTCTGACGGCAGCGCGGGCGCGCCCCACACCTGCGTGGAAGGAGCCTGCGGCGCGGCGGGAACCGCCCACACCGGCTCCCCGCCTTGCGGCTGGGCCGCGTTGACGTCCACCCACGCCTGTCCCGCGGGGGCACGGGGGGGAGTGACCGGAGCGGGCTGGGCGGGCGTGACGGAGATCACCGGAGCGGGACGGTTCCCCGGAACGGGAGCGGCGGGGATGGCGGGCGCGGGTGGGCCGGCCTTCTCCTCACCGAGAAGCCACAGCATCGCGCCCTGGGCGGTGGGACGCCGCGAGGGCACCTTCGCCAGGCAGGAGCCGACGACGTCCCGCAGAGGCACGGGGAGGGCGCCGAGGTCGGGCCGGGCCGTGGCGATGGCCTCGGCGCTGTCGCCGAACAGCTCGCCGCCGGTCGCGGCGTACGCGATCGTGGTCGCCCAGGCGAAGACGTCGGCGGCGGGGCCGGAAGGCTCTCCGCGTACCTGCTCGGGGGAGCGGTAGGCCGTCTCGCCGAGGCCGAAGTCGGCGACGCGCGGCCCGTCCGGGCCCAGCAGGATGTTGTCGGGGGTGAGGCCTCGGTGCGCGATTCCGGCGAGGTGGATGGCGGTGAGCGCGGTAAGCGTGCCGACGGCGATCCGCTCCAGGGCGTCACCGGTCTGCGGGCCGTCCGCCTCGACCGCCTCGCGCAGGGAACGGCCCTCGACATGCTCGCGCACGACGTAGGCGCGGTCGCCCGCCCAACCGGCGTCGACCGTCCTGACCGCGTACGCGCTCGAGACCCGCTGCGCCGCGGAGAGGTCGTCGACGACGCGTGTCCGCGCGTCAGGGTCCGCCTCCGGCCACGGGGGCAGCAGCTTGACGACGAAAAGCCGATCCGGCTCGGCATTGGCCTGGTCGTCAGGGGTCTCGGCTCGTGCTTCACCGGAGAGGCGGCCAAGGTAGACAATTCCTCGAGGTCCCTGACCCAAGCGCCCAAGAACGGTGTATTCGCCCACCTGCTTGGGGTCGTCCGGCAGCAATGCGTGCATGTCCCCTGTCGCCTTCCCCTGTGGATCAACTCCCGCGCATCATGACACCACATGGCGGAGTCCCACTTAACATAATTTGTCACGTATGCATCACATGTTACGGTCTGGTTGATCTTCCGCGCCGGGAAACGGGCCTTATGCCATCAGTCGCCCGGCAGCGCCGTACGTCCCGGCTTCCACCCGCGCCGGCGGCCCAGAGGGATCACCAGGCCCACGGCAGTGACCAGGACGGCGGCGCAGACGGCGATCACCGCGACGCCCACGGAGACGTCGATGGCCTGCCGGTCCGGCGGCCGGGCCTTGCTCACGACGCCCGGGGGCAGCGCGCCCGGCTGCCGGGGCGCGATGGCGACCACCTCGGACGGCAGGATCTCCGACACGGCGAGGAGGGGGTTGACCATGCCCGCGCCCGTCCCCGTGCCGGACGCGCCGTCGGCGGTGATCTCGATGCGCCGCCGCACGCGCACGTTGTCGAGCTCCGGATGGCGGGAGCGCACCAGCGCGGCCACCCCGGCGACGTACGGAGCGGCGTAGCTCGTCCCCTCCAGGTCCTGGCGGTACGCGGCCCCTGGCCAGGTGCTGGTGATCTCCACACCGGGGGCGAGGACCGATACCGGCGTGGTCGCGTTGGAGAAGTCGGTGCGCTTGCCGTCGGGCCCGGCGGATCCAACCGAAAGCACTCCCGGATACGCCGCGGGATAGGCGGGCGCCGGGGTGCCGTCCCCCTTGCGTACATTTCCGGCTGCGGCCACGATCACGGCGTCGTTGGCGAGCGCGTAGTCGACGGCGTTCTTCAGGTCGGGCTGGTCGCTCGTCTGGATGGAGACGTTGATGACCTGGGCGCCGAGGTCGGCCGCCCGCTTGATGCCCTCGGCCAGCAGCGCAACATCCCCGTTTTCAGTATTTGTCTGCTTTATGGATATAAGCCGTGCTCTCGGGGCCACGCCGGCGAAGGGGATCTCCTTCATGTCGGCGCCCGCGATGATTCCGGCCACCGCCGTCCCGTGACCGACGCAGTCCAAAGGTCCGGTTCCGGTGAGGTCGACCGACCTGGCGACCCTCACCTGCGGGTGGCGGGTGTCCACCCCGCTGTCGACCAGCGCCACGGTCACGCCCTCGCCCCGCGTGAGCGGCCAGACGCCGGTGAACGCGAGCCGCCGCTGCCCCCACGGCTCGCCCACCTGGGTGCCGCCCCGCTGCGGCGCGCACGGCGCGGGGTCGCGAGGGGAGGCGGCCGTTGCCGTGCTCGGTCCCCCGGCGAGCGCCAGCGCCAGCACGCTGGACAGAATCCCCCGACCGACCATGCTTCAACTCCATCTCTCGCGAGGTGCCCGCCTGATGTACGAGTCGCCGCGCGGATACGACGCAGAAGCCTAATACGGCTTTTCGGATATGACCGGCTATTCCACGCCGGTGATCACAGTACGCAGTGAAACGTTTCTGCCTGTATCCGTCACCTCAATGCCACGGCGAGTCACGAATCACGGAGAACCACCACAACACCTCATGAGATTGCGCCTTTTGCCGATCGGGAAGAAATCCCGCAGGTGGGAGCCGGGGATTCCCGCCCAGCGGGATATCGGGGGAGCGCGATGCGCATCATCGGTGTGGTCCTTGCCTGCGCGCTGCTCGCCGGTGCGACGGCGGCCTGTGGCCTGGGCGGAGCGGTCTTCGGTCGGCCGGGCGGCGAAGAGGAGCTGTCGCGGGCCAGCAAGGCCCTGGCGGAGGTCACCGACCCGTCGGTGGACTTCGCCGAGCGTGCCGACACCGCCTGGCAACCGCCGTTCCACCCCTCGGACCAGCAGTGCGGCAGGCTCTTCGACCTCGCGGAGGGCAAGAAGCAGGATCTGGCGTCCGCTCCGGCGCAGGCCACCTCCTTCCGTGGCAACCGCCTGGGGGAGACGGCCGGGGTCGTCATCGCCGCCTACCCCGCGGCCGGAGCCCGGCAGGCTCTCCGCGACGTCGCCGAGCTCATGCGGAAGTGCTCGGTCGCCACCGTGAAGACGGCGGGCGGAGGCGACCGCCTGGTCGGGTCCGCGCTCGCCGTGCGCGACATCGGTGACGGGGTCGAGGCGCGGCGGTTCAAGGGCAGGGTCGGCGGCTACCCGTACGAGATGCACCTGGTCGTGGTGCGTTCCGGCGACCTGCTGATCTCGCTCGTGCACACGGGCCTGGCCAGGCTCGACCCCGAGCGGACCGAGGAACTGGCCACCGTCGTCGCCACGAAGGTTCGCGAGTCCGCCCAGTAGCCTGGTGCCCGTGACTGAGACCACCCTCCACCCGGAGGACAGCAAGATCATCACCCTGGCCCGCGCCGCCCGCGCCCGTAACGGGACCGCCGAGGGCGCCGCCGTGCGTGACGAGACCGGGCGCACCTACACCGCGACCAACGTGGACCTGCCCTCTCTCAAGCTGTCCGCCGTGCAGGTCGCCGTCGCCATGGCCGTGTCCAGCGGGGCCGTGTCCCTGGAGGCGGCGGCGCTGGTCAGCGAGGAGGACGACCCCGGCGAGCAGGACATGGCGGCCGTCGAGGATCTCGGAAACGCCGTCCTGTTCCTGGCCGGTCCCGACGGCGCCGTGAAGGGGCGGTACATCTGATCGGCGACAATGGGTGGCGTGAGTTCTTCAGCTGCTGAGTTCCGTGCCGGATTCGCCTGCTTCGTCGGCAGGCCCAACGTCGGCAAGTCGACGCTGATGAATGCGCTGGTCGGCGCAAAGGTGGCGATCACCTCGTCCAAGCCGCAAACCACACGCCGGGCCATCCGCGGCATCGTCAACAGGCCCGGCGCCCAGCTCGTCATCGTCGACACGCCGGGCCTCCACCGCCCGCGCACCCTGCTCGGCGAGCGCCTCGACAGCCTGGTGCTGTCGACCCTGACCGAGGTCGACGTCATCGGTTTCTGCGTGCCGGCCAACGAGGCGATCGGCAAGGGCGACCGTTTCATCGCCGAGAAGCTCGCGGCCGTGAAGAAGACCCCGGTGATCGCCGTGGTGACCAAGTGTGACCTGGCCTCCCGTGAGCAGATCGCCAACCAGCTTCTCGCCGTGTCTCGGCTCGCCGACTTCGCCGAGATCATTCCTGTCTCGGCCGAGTCGGGGGAGCGGCTCGACGTCCTCGGCGACCAGCTCAGCGCGCGCCTGCCGGAGTCCCCGCCGCTCTATGTCGGTGGTGAGCTCACCGACGAGCCCGAACTGGTGCTCGTCGCCGAGCTGATCCGCGAGGCGGCCCTCGAGGGGGTGCGGGACGAGCTTCCGCACTCCATCGCCGTGGTGGTCGAGGAGATGACCCCCCGGGAGGGCCGCGACGATCTCCTAGACGTGTACGCCCAGATGTTCGTCGAGCGTCCCTCGCAGAAGGCCATCGTGATCGGCCCGAAGGGGGCCAGGCTCAAGGACGTCGGCAGCCGCGCCCGCAAGCAGATCGAGGCCCTGCTGGGCACCCACATCTACCTGGACCTGCGTATCAAGGTCGCCAAAGACTGGCAGCGCGACCCCAAGCAGCTCCGCCGCCTCGGCTTCTACGACTGATCCGGCATCAGTGCTTGACCTGGGACTCTCCCCAGGTCAGGCGCTCGCGCAGGGCCGCCGCGTCGGGGGCGAGGGCGGACACCAGCGTGCCAGGTCCCGCCAGCGGCATGACCGCGCAGCCGTCGGCCAGGGCGGTCTCCGCCGCCCGTGGCCCGACGATCAGCACGCTGCCGACGCACCGGGCGTCGCCGTACACCGCGGGGCTGCCGTCCACGGCGGGGACGCCCACGACGAGCTGCTGGCGGAGCAGGGGCACCCCGTCGATCGTCGCGTCGAAGCGGGAGTGGCAGGTGCCCGGCCGCTCGCCGTAGCGGCCGAAGACGATCTCCTCCCGCCAGGAGACCGAGGCGCCCTCCTCCATCGTCAGCCGTACGATCATGCGGTGGGCGCACCCGGCCGCGAGCACGGTCGGCTCGGGCGCGTACCGCAGCGTGGCGCCCGCTCCCACCCGCGCCTCCACGACCGTCACCGACTCCCCGGGGCCGGGCAGCACGAGCGTGCTCGCGACCGAGGCGATCTCCAGCGACGTGCCCGGGGCCACGTCGACGCGAAGCTCGAGGCGGTCGCCGCCGAGCGGTCCGGCGGCGGTGGACACCAGATGCACCATGCCGGACCCCGTCTGGCGCAGGGTCAGCGGCGGGTCCGACCGGAGCGTGCCGAGGATGGTACGCCCGCCGGCGCGCTCGGTTGAGATCGCCGCGCGCGCGTGCAGCGACCTCCTGCCCGCCGGCGGCAGGCCCGGACCTCCCCCGGCAGGCCGCGGTGTGGCCGGGCCTCCCTGGCTCGCGGTGCTCATGCGGCCCCGGACGCGGTCACGCGTTGGTGCTGGGCACGGCGGGGCCGTGCGGGTGCTCGCGTGCGTGGGCCCATGCCTCGACCACTCCGTGCACCCACTCCGCCACCGCGTAGACCTGGGGCACCTCCCTGATCGAGGTGAACAGGACCGGTTTGCCGTCGCGCACGGCCGCCGCGTCCCTGGACATCACGGTCAGATCCGCTCCAACGTGTTTGGCCAGGTCGGTCTTGTTGATGACCAGCAGGTCCGCGCTGGTGACGCCGGGGCCTCCCTTGCGCGGCACCTTGTCGCCGCCGGACACGTCCAGGACGAAGATCTGCTGGTCGGCGAGCCCCCTGCTGAAGGTCGCGGTGAGGTTGTCCCCCCCGCTCTCCACGATCACGAGGTCCAGCGGCCCGAAGCGTTCCTCCAGGCTCTCTATGGCGTCGAGGTTGGCCGCGATGTCGTCCCTGATGGCGGTGTGGGGACAGCAGCCCGTCTGCACGGCGACGATGCGCTCATGGTCGAGCACCCCGGCCTTGCGAAGGAAGTCGGCGTCCTCGGTGGTGTAGATGTCGTTGGTTACCACGCCTAGGCGCAGTATCGGGCCGAGCGTGCGGCACAGCGCGGCGACGAGCGCGGTCTTGCCGCTCCCTACCGGGCCGCCGACGCCGAGGCGCAGGGCCCTTCCATGGGAGTCGGGAGAGTCGTGACGGTCGTCGTGGTTAGCTGACAAAGAGCCGTACCTCCGTGCGTAGGTGCTGTTCGGCCAGCAGATCGAGTGCGGGAGCGGCATGCGCGGGAAGGTCCTCCCACGCGGTGCGGGCGCCGGTCGTACGCGCCACGCCTTCCAGGTCGGGCACGAGGCCGGCGAGCACGCGATGCACGACGACGGGGTCGAGCCCGAGAAGCCGGACCGCCGCTGTGGCGGGTCCGGTGATCGAGGTGTACGCGGCCGCCAGCGCCGCGTCATGAGGTGCGCACCCTGCCGCGGCGGCCACCGCGCCAAGGGCTATGGGGTGGTGCGTCCCTTCAGGTATGGCTTGCGCCGCCGCGTCCAGCGCCGCGGACGGCCAGATCCTGCGGGCGCTTCTCAGCAGGAGCCTGCCCTGCGTACGGCTCGCGCTGCGCTGCGCCGGTGAGGCCGTGCGGGCATCGGCCTCGGCGTCCAGCCCGCGCCACGCGCGGGCGCCGTCCTCACCCGTGGCGCCGCGCCGGTACGAAGGGCCGACCGGCGTGATGGGCTGGCCCGTGCCACCATCGAGACCCTCCGTGGTGCACAGCTCGCAGGCCGCCCCGGCCAGCGCGGCGGCGACGAGGCCGGTCGTGGCGAGCCGGCCACGGAGGAACCGCGCCAGGTCCTCCGGGCCGGTGATCGCCCCCATGCGCACCGCCTCCTCGGCTCCGCCGGAGTGGCCGTGGCCACCGGCGGGGAGCCGCGAGTCGGCGAGTAGCAGCAGCGCCGCGTTCATCGTCAGAACAGGAAGTAACGCTGGGCCATGGGAAGCCGCTCGGCCGGGGCGGGCTCGATCAGCTCGCCCTCCACGCGCACCGCGAAGGTGTCGGCATCCACCTCGATGGCCGGGAGCGCGTCGTTGAGCGGCATCGACTCCTTTCCCCGTCGCCGTACGTCCTCCACCGCGACCAGGCGGCGGTTGACCCGCAGCCGGTCGGCCAGGCCGTCTTCGATGGCGAGCGGCGCGACGAAGTGCAGCGACGTGGCGGCCGCGGTGACCGGGGCCGCGCCGAACATCGGGCGGGGCATCACCGGCTGCGGCGTCGGGATGGAGGCGTTGGCGTCGCCCATCTGCGCGTACGCGATGACGCCGCCCTTGACCACGAGCTGCGGCTTGACCCCGAAGAACGCGGGCTCCCACAGGACGAGGTCGGCCAGCTTGCCGACCTCCACCGAGCCGACGTGCGCGTCCAGCCCATGGGCGACAGCCGGACAGATCGTATATTTCGCGACGTAGCGACGGGCGCGGAGATTGTCGGCTCGGCCGTCCCCGGGCAGGGCGCCCCGGCGCTTCTTCATCACGTGGGCGGTCTGCCAGGTGCGGATGATGGTCTCGCCGACCCGGCCCATCGCCTGGGAGTCCGACCCGATCATCGAGATCGCGCCGATGTCGTGAAGCACGTCCTCGGCCGCCATCGTCGTCGGGCGGATGCGGGACTCCGCGAAGGCCAGGTCCTCCGGCACCGCGGGGTTGAGGTGGTGGCAGACCATCAGCATGTCGAGGTGCTCGTCGAGCGTGTTGATGGTGTGCGGCCGCGTCGGGTTGGTGGAGGACGGCAGCACGTTGGCGTACGACGCGACGCGGATGATGTCGGGCGCGTGGCCGCCGCCGGCGCCCTCGGTGTGGTACGCGTGGATCATCCGGTCGCCGATCGCCTCCAGCGTCGACTCGACGAACCCCGCCTCGTTCAGGGTGTCGGTGTGGATGGCCACCTGCACGCCCGTGGCGTCCGCGACCCGCAGGCACGCGTCGATCGCGGCGGGCGTCGTGCCCCAGTCCTCGTGGAGCTTGAAGCCCGACGCCCCTGCCCTGAGCTGCTCGGTCAGCCCGTCGGCGCTGACGGTGTTGCCCTTGCCGAGCAGCGCGACGTTGACGGGCATGCCGTCCATCGACTCCAGCATCCGCGCGAGGTACCAAGTGCCGGTGACGGTGGTCGCCTTGGTGCCCTCGGCGGGTCCCGTGCCGCCGCCGATCACCGTGGTCACGCCCGCGGCGAGGGCCTCGTCCACGATCTGCGGGCAGATCAGGTGGACGTGGGAGTCGATCGCCCCCGCCGTGAGGATCTTGCCGTTGCCCGAGAGGATCTCGGTGGAGGGGCCTATCACCAGGTCGGGGTGGACCCCGTCCATCGTGTCCGGGTTGCCGGCCTTGCCGATGGCGGAGATGCGCCCGTCCCTGATCCCGATGTCCGCCTTGACCACACCCCAGTGGTCGAGGACGACCGCGCCCGTGATCACCAGATCAGGCGCGCCCTCGGCACGGGTGGTCCTGGCCTGGCCCATGGACTCGCGGATCACCTTGCCGCCGCCGAAGACCACCTCGTCGCCGGCACCCTGCGGGCCCATGCTGAGATCTTGCGACACCTCGATGAACAGGTCGGTGTCCGCGAGCCGGATCCTGTCACCGGTCGTCGGGCCGTACAGCACGGCGTACCGGGAACGGCCGATCGTCGGCTCAGTCATGCGAACCCCCGTCAGGTGCGTGTGTGTCGAGCGGCCCGGCCCATTCGAGGCGAAGGCCGGGCACGATGCGGGCGCCGGCGATCGGCACCAGCGTCACGTCGCGCTCGATGCCGGGCTCGAACCTGACGGCCGTGCCGGCGGGAACGTCCAGGCGCCTGCCCCACGCGGCGTCCCTGTCGAACGTCAGCCCCGGGTTCGCCGCGGCGAAGTGGTAGTGCGAGCCCACCTGGATCGGCCGGTCGGCGGTGTTGACCACGCGAAGGGTCACCCGCTCCCGCCCCGGGTTCAGCGGGATGGGCCCCTCGCCGTGGACGATCTCACCGGGAACCATCGGGTCCGCGCTCACTGGATGGGCCGGTGGACGGTGACGAGCTTGGTGCCGTCGGGGAACGTCGCCTCGATCTGCACCGACTCCAGCATCTCGGGGATCCCCTCCATGACGTCCTCGCGGCGGAGCACCTTGCGTCCGGCCTCCATCAGCTCGGCGACGGTCTGGCCGTCCCTCGCACCCTCCAGGAGGAACGACGCGATGATCGCGGTGGCCTCCGGGTGGTTGAGGCGCAACCCCCGGGCCTGACGGTCGCGGGCGACACCCGCCGCGACATGGATGAGCAGGCGTTCCTGTTCGTGTGGGGTGAGCCGCATGGCCGGACCCTAGGCAATCGCCGTTTCCGCCACGTGACGCCGGCATTTCCACTGTGTGTCGGTTGTTCGCGGGGCGGCATATTTCGTCTCCGGGCCTCATGGGTGAATTCGCGGTAAAGCCCCTCCGTCGCCGGCGGACGCCGCCGGAGTTCTACGACGTTCCCGCAGGACACCTTATACGGCCATACCACGGGGGCCGATCGTGTTGTTGCGGTGATAAGCCGGTAAACGGCAATTAACAATCGCGACCTCGGCGGGAAACCTCACTCGATCACCTTGGCGGCAGATGGGTCGGTGCGGGGGCCGTATCGGCAAGGAGGAGTAATTGCGGAATTCAGCTTGGCGTATCGGGGCCGCTGTGGCGGTCCTGGCAACCGGGCTCGCCGCCTGCGGTGGTCAGTCCTCGACGACCACCGGTGGTACGGCCGCATCGGGCGGAGACGGCAACACCATCAAGGTCGGCCTTCTGCACTCCCTGAGCGGCACGATGGCGATCAGCGAGGTGACCGTCAGGGACGCCGAACTGCTCGCCGTGCAGGAGATCAACGCCGCCGGCGGCGTGCTGGGCAAGAAACTCGTCCCCGTGGTCGAGGACGGCGCGTCGGACTGGCCGACCTTCGCCGAGAAGGCCACCAAGCTGATCGCGCAGGACAAGGTCGCAACCGTCTTCGGCGGCTGGACCTCCGCCAGCCGCAAAGCCATGCTGCCGGTGTTCGAGAAGCGCAAGGCCCTGCTGTGGTACCCGGTCCAGTACGAGGGCCTGGAGAGCTCGCCGTACATCTTCTACACCGGCGCCACCACCAACCAGCAGATCGTGCCCGGCCTGGACTATCTGAAGGAAAAGGGCAAGAAACGAATCTTCCTGGTCGGCAGCGACTATGTGTTCCCCCGTACGGCCAACAAAATCATCAAGGCGTACGCGGCCGCGAACGGAATGCAGGTTCTCGGCGAGGAATACACCCCGCTCGGCCACACCGAATACAGCACGCTGGTGAACAAGGTGGTCCAGGCCAAACCGGACGCGGTGTTCAACACGCTCAACGGTGACAGCAACGTCGCCTTCTTCAAGCAGTTGAAGAGCGCCGGGGTCACCGCCGAGCAGATGCCGGTCATGTCGGTCAGCGTCGCGGAGGAAGAGGTCAAGGGGATCGGCGTCGACAACATCGCCGGCCACCTCGTGGCGTGGAACTACTACCAGACCACCGACAACCCGGCCAACAAGAAGTTCGTCGCGGCGTTCAAGGCCAAGTACGGCGCCGACCGCGTGACCTCCGACCCCATGGAGGCCGGCTACAACGCCGTCTATCTCTGGGCCGAGGCGGTCAAGAAGGCCGGTTCGACCGAGGTCGAGGCCGTGAAGAAGGCCGCCGGAGGAATCACTCTGGAACGTCCCGAGGGCACGGTGACGATCGACGGCGAGAACCAGCACATGTACAAGACCGCCAGGATCGGCGTCGTCGAGACGGACGGCCAGATCAAGGAGGTCTGGAACTCCGGCAAGCCGATCAAGCCCGATCCCTACCTCAAGACCTATCCCTGGGCCGGCGGCCTCGCCTAGCGAGCGGATCGGCCGACACCGACGTGGCCGGGTCGAGGGGGAGTCTCCACCCGGCCACCCATGACGGGTCCGGAGCGCGGGCGGCGACCTGACCGCGGAGAAGACCGCGGCGCGGCGACGCGGCGCGGCCCGCGTTCCGGAACCGGACCCACCGAAGGCAAGAGCACGAGGAGAGCCCCATCAGCGACAGCGAGACGGCCGCGCGGCGGCAGGCGGAATCGGCGGGGGAACGCAGGGAGGTGAGGCGGGGATGGAGGCCATAGTCAGCCAGCTCCCCATCGGGCTCTCGATCGGGGCGGTACTGCTGCTCATCGCGCTCGGCCTGACGTTCACGTTCGGCCAGATGGGCGTGATCAACATGGCGCACGGCGAGTTCATCATGGCCGGCGCCTACACCGCGTACCTGCTCCAGGACCTGGCCGGGCGCGAGGCGGTGCTCGTCGCGCTGCCGGTCGCGTTCGTCGTGGCCGGGCTCATGGGCCTGATCCTGGAGCGCACGGCGATCCGGCACTTCTACGGCCGTCCCCTCGACACGCTGTTGCTCACCTATGGCGTCAGCCTGGTGTTGCAGCAGCTCGCCAGGGACCTGTTCGGCGCTCCCAACGTGCAGGTGCAGGCGCCGACGTGGTTGCAGGGCGGCTTCGGCATCCTGCCCTACAACCGGCTGTTCATCTTCGCGCTGGCCATCGGCAGCGTCGTGGCGATCTGGGGGTACATGAACCGCACGTCCCAGGGCCGCCGCATGCAGGCGGTCATGCAGAACCGGCAGCTCGCCGCCGTCAGCGGCATCAACACCGGACGCGTGGACCAGCGCACGTTCTTCATCGGCTCGGGCCTCGCCGGGATCGCAGGGGTGGCGCTCACGCTGATCGGCCCCGTCGGCCCGGCTCTCGGCACGTACTACATCGTGGACGCGTTCCTGGTCGTGGTCGCCGGTGGCCTCGGGCAGCTGCGCGGCGCGGTGATCGCGGCGGTGGCGCTCGGGCTGCTCAACTCGTACGCGGAGTTCTGGACCAACGCCAGCCTCGCCAAGGTCATCGTCTTCGTGGCGATCATCGCGTTCCTCCAGGTACGGCCGCAGGGCCTGTTCGTGCTCAGATCGAGGGCGCTGACATGACGACAACCGTACGCAACCTCGTACAGCTCGCACCGCCGCGTCCCGGCGGGTCATGGCGCGACCGGCTTCGCGGCCCCGCCGTGTTCGTCCTGATAGCCGTGCTGGCACTGGTGGTGGCGCCGCTGCTGCTGGAGCCGTTCCGCCTCGGGCTGCTCGCCAAATACCTCTGCTACGGCATCGTGGCGCTCGGCATCGGGCTGGCGTGGGGTCAGGGTGGGATGCTGGCCCTCGGCCAGGGGGTGTTCTTCGGGCTCGGCGGCTACTCCATGGGCATGTACCTCAAGCTCCACGACGCGGGCGGCGACCTGCCGGACTTCATGGTGTGGAGCGGTGTGGAGAAGCTCCCCGCCGTCTGGGTCCCGTTCGAGAACCCCGTCTTCGCCATCGCGTTCGCGATCATCGGGCCGGTCATCCTGGCGGTGCTGCTCGGAGCGCTGGTGTTCCGGCAGCGCGTGCGCGGCGCCTACTTCGCGATCCTCACCCAGGCCCTCGCGGCCGCCATGGTGATCCTCCTGGTCGGCCAGCAGGGTCTGACCGGCGGGACGAACGGCCTGACCAACTTCTTCGACCTCTTCGGACAGGACCTGGCCGCCGACGGCACCCAGCGCGGGCTGTACATCGTCGTGGCCGCCGTCCTGTGCGTTCTGTACGTGGTGGCCTGGCAGCTCGTACGGAGCAGATTCGGCCGGCTGCTGGTCGCGATCAGGGACGGCGAGGACCGCGTGCGGTTCCTCGGCTACAACCCGGCGACGGTCAAGACCGTCACCTTCGCCATCTCGGCGGGCATGGCCGGGCTGGCGGGGGCGTTGTTCGTGCCCGTCGTCGGCATCATCTCGCCCGCGCTGCTCGGCGTCGTACCGTCCCTGGAACTGGTCGTCGCCGTGGCGGTCGGCGGGCGGTTCTCGCTGGCGGGAGCGGTGCTCGGGGCGGTGGTCATGGGATACGCCAGGACCTCCTTCAGCGAGGAGTTCGCCGACGGCTGGCTCTACCTTCAAGGAGCGCTGTTCATCCTGGTCATGACGCTGGCGCCCAAGGGGATATTCGGCCTGGCCGCGACCCTGCGCGAGCTGGTCGCGTCCAGGAGGGCGCGGGCATGAGCGGCGCCCTGCTGCAGGTACGGGACCTGTCGGTCGCCTTCGACGGGTTCCGCGCGATCGACGGCATCGACCTCACGGTCGAGCACGGGGAGCTGCGCTTCCTCATCGGCCCGAACGGCGCGGGCAAGACCACGCTCATCGACGTGATCACCGGTCTGACCAGGCCCGCCGAAGGCTCGGTGCGGTTCGAGGGCAGGGATCTCGTCGGGCGCAGGGAGCACGAGATCGTCCGGATGGGCATCGGCCGCACGTTCCAGACCTCCGTCGTGTTCGAGCAGCTCACCGTCGTGGAGAACCTCGACCTCGCCGCGTCGTTCCGCAGACCGCTGTGGTCGCTGGCGCGGCGGCGGCGCGGGGTGTCGGAGGCCGTCGGCGCGGCCATGCGCACCACCGGCCTCGACGCGCTCGCGGACCAGCCCGCAGGGGTGCTCTCCCACGGGCAGCGGCAGTGGCTGGAGATCGGCATGCTCATCGCCCAGCGCCCCCGGCTCCTGCTCCTCGACGAGCCCGTCGCCGGAATGTCGGCAGAGGAGCGATCCCGTACGGGCGAGCTGCTCACCGAGATCGCCAAGGATCACACCGTGATCGTGATCGAGCACGACATGGAGTTCCTGCGGCGGTACGCGTCCCAGGTGACGGTGCTGCACGAGGGCAAGGTGCTCGTGGAGGGCTCCGTCGAGCAGGTCAGAGCGGACCCCCGCGTGCAGGAGGTCTACCTCGGCCGCGCCGAGGATCCGTCCAGGGGTACGGCCGCCCGCGCGGAGCCGGTCAGGGATTCCGCCGCCGATCCGGTCGTCGGATCGGCAGTAGGGGAGGTGAAGTGATGTTGTCGGTGAAGGGCCTGTCTTCGGGGTACGGCAGGGCACGCGTGCTGTTCGACGTGTCGTTCGACGTGGAGCCGGGCCGTCTGGTCTGCGTCATGGGACGCAACGGGGTGGGCAAGACCACGCTGCTCAACACGGTCATGGGGGTGCTGCCGGCCACGGCGGGCACCGTCACGTTCGAGGGCAAGGACGTCACGCGGCTGCGGCCCCACGAGCGGGTGCGGCTCGGCCTGGGCTACGTCCCCCAGGGGCACGAGACGTTTCCCCAGCTCAGCGTCATGGGGAACCTCCTGGTCACCCTGGAGGCGTCCCCGCACAAGGACCACGCCGCGATCGAGGAGGCCCTTGAGGTCTTTCCCCGGCTCAAGCCGCTGCTGAAGAAGAGGGCGGGCTTCCTGTCCGGGGGCCAGCAGCAGCAGCTCGCCATGGCACGGGCGCTGGTCACCCGGCCCAAGCTGCTGATCCTGGACGAACCGACCGAGGGCATCCAGCCGTCGATCATTCTGGAGATCGAGGAGGCCATCGAGGGGCTGCACACCTCCGGGCTCGCCGTGCTCCTCGTCGAGCAGTACCTCGACCTCGCGCTGCGGCTCGCCGACCGCTTCATCATCCTCGACGCGGGGCACGTCGTGCACTCGGGCACCGCAGAGGAGCTGCGCGGGGAGGAGGTCCACCGGCTCCTGGCCGTCTGAACTCACTTCCTGGTGACCCGCTGCACCGCGATCGGCAGGTGGGAGTAGTGGTAGTCGAACGCCGGGCGCTCGGAACGTATCGGGGGGAGGAACGTGAAGTTGTGCCGCGGCGGGGGGCACGAGGTCACCCATTCCAGCGAGTTGCCGAACCCCCACGGGTCGTCCACGGTCACCTTGGGGGCGTACCTCCAGGTGTGCCAGATGTTGTAGAGGAACGGCAGCGTCGAGGCCCCGAGGATGAACGAGCCCACTGACGAGATCATGTTGCCCACGGTGAAGCCGTCCGTCGCCGCGTAGTCGGCGTAGCGGCGCGGCATTCCCTGGGCGCCCAGCCAGTGCTGTACGAGGAACGTCATGTGGAAGCCGACGAACAGCGTCCAGAAGTGCCACTTGCCGAGCCTGTCGTCGAGCATCTTGCCGGTGAGCTTCGGCCACCAGAAGTAGAACCCGGCGAACATCGCGAAGACCACGGTGCCGAACAGCACGTAGTGGAAGTGCGCGACCACGAAGTAGGAGTCGCTGGTGTGGAAGTCCAGCGGCGGCGAGCCGAGGATGACGCCGGTGAGCCCGCCGAACAGGAACGTGACCAGGAAGCCGACCGCGAAGAGCATCGGCGTGGGGAACGTCAGCTGCCCGCGCCACATCGTGCCGACCCAGTTGAAGAACTTCACCCCGGTCGGTACGGCGATGAGGAACGTCATGAACGAGAAGAACGGCAGCAGGACGCGGCCGGTGACGAACATGTGGTGTGCCCACACCGCCATCGACAGGCCGGAGATGGCGATGGTCGCGCCGACCAGCCCGATGTAGCCGAAGAGCGGCTTGCGGCTGAAGACCGGGAGCACCTCGGTGATGATGCCGAAGAACGGCAGGGCCACGATGTAGACCTCGGGGTGCCCGAAGAACCAGAACAGGTGCTGCCACAGCATCGCGCCGCCGTTCTCGGCGCGGAAGACGTGAGCGCCGAGCTTCCTGTCGATCTCCAGGACCATCAGGGCGGCGGCCAGGACCGGGAAGGCCAGCAGCACCAGCACGCTGGTGAGCAGGACGTTCCAGGTGAAGATCGGCATGCGGAACATCGTCATGCCGGGGGCGCGCATGCAGATGATCGTGGTGATGAAGTTGACCGCGCCGAGGATCGTCCCGAGCCCCGACATGACCAGCCCCATGATCCACAGGTCCTTGCCGATCCCGGGCGAGTAGGTGTCGGTGGACAGGGGCGCGTACGCGGTCCAGCCGAAGTCCGCCGGGCCGTCGGCGACGAAGAACCCGGCCACGACGATCAGGCCGCCGAACAGGAACAGCCAGTAGCTGAACATGTTGAGCCGAGGGAACGCCACGTCGGGGGCGCCGATCTGCTAAGGCATGCCGTCGTACGCGACGCCGGCGAACAGCGGGGTGGCGAACAGCAGCAGCATCACCGCGCCGTGGATGGTGAACAGCTCGTTGTAGTGCTTCTGGGTGAAGAACTGGAGGCCGGGCTTGGCCAGCTCGGCACGGATCATCATCGCCAGGACGCCCGCAAGCAGGAAGAACAGGAAGGACGTGATGAGGTACAGGTTGCCGATCACCTTGTGATCGGTCGAGGTCGCCCAGTTGATGAGAACCTGTCCCTTGCGGACCGGCTTGGGCTCGTCGGTGCGGGGTGCCCGGGTGAAGATCACGAGACCGCCCCCTCGGGAGGGCCTCCGGCATCGGGTAGCGATCGCACGACACACCCCCCGCTCATCGTCCTACGTGTCGTTGTAGTCCGATTACAGCCTGCGAAAGGCGCTATGTGGCGAAACCAGGTGCAAAAACATAACAGGGACGGCCAGGGTTTCTTGGAGAAAGCCTGACCGTCGTCCCCGCTTGGGATCTACTGCTCGTAGCCGTCGACCTCGTCGACGGGGCGCGGGGTGGAGAAGTCGGGGTCCTCGCCGAACTCCCTGCGTGCCTTGCGCTGCCGGAGGAGGTCCCAGCACTGGTCCAGCGCCTGCTCCAGCTCCCCGACGCGAGCCTTCTCGTCGTCCGCGGACACGTCGCCCGTACCGACCCGCTCGCGCAGGAGATGCTCCTCCGCGATGAGTTCTTTGACCTTCGCGAGGATCTCGCCGTCTTGCATGTTGCGCCTCCTGTCTCCAATGGGAGCTTACGGGGTAGGGGTCAGGTGGTCGTGACCCCATGTTGGGCGGCCACGTCCCAGCGACTCCCGGATGTCTGCTACGGTCGGGGTCATGCTGCGCTGGCTGCTTCTTAGCTGCCGCGGCGAGGGCCTGTAAGAGGCCGGCTCCCTCGCCGCGGAGCGAGTCATGCGCGTCGGCCGCTTGAGGGTTAACCCCGGTGGCGACCTCATCTCTGAGGAATCAGACCAGCTCAGGCATGCCGTCCTGACGAGTGCCGCCCCGGTTTACGACGCCGATCAGGAGCACGTGATGTATCCCCAGCAGCAGCCCAGCCCGATGCCGTTCCAGCGCTACCAGACCTTCGCCCCCGTACGCCTGGCCGACCGCACCTGGCCCGACAAGGTCATCGACAGGGCCCCGCAGTGGTGCGCCGTCGACCTGCGCGACGGCAACCAGGCGCTGATCGACCCCATGGACGCCCACCGCAAGCTCAACATGTTCGAGCTGCTGGTCCGCATGGGCTACAAGGAGATCGAGGTGGGCTTCCCCTCCGCCTCGCAGACCGACTTCGACTTCGTCCGGCAGATCATCGAAGAGGGCCGTGTCCCCGACGACGTGGTCATCCAGGTGCTGACCCAGGCCCGGCCCGAGCTGATCGAGCGCACCTTCGAGGCCGTGCGCGGGGCCAAGCAGGCCATCGTCCACCTCTACAACTCCACCTCGACCCTCCAGCGCCGTGTTGTGTTCGGCCAGGACAGGGACGGCATCACGTCGATCGCCGTCGAGGGCGCGAAGCTGTGCAAGAAGCTCGCCGCCCAGATGGGCGACACCGAGATCTTCTTCCAGTACTCTCCGGAGTCCTTCACCGGCACCGAGCTGGAGTACGCCGTCGAGGTCTGCGACGCCGTCAACGACGTCTGGCAGCCGACCCCCGACCGCAAGGTCATCATCAACCTGCCCGCCACCGTCGAGATGGCCACGCCCAACGTCTACGCCGACCAGATCGAGTGGATGCACCGCAACCTGGCGTACCGCGACTCGATCGTGCTGTCGCTGCACCCCCACAACGACCGGGGTACGGCCGTCGCGGCGGCCGAGCTGGGCTTCCAGGCCGGGGCCGACCGCATCGAGGGCTGCCTGTTCGGCAACGGCGAGCGCACCGGCAACGTCTGCCTGGTCACGCTCGGCATGAACCTCTTCTCCCAGGGCATCGACCCGCGCATCGACTTCAGCGACATCGACGAGATTCGCCGCGTCGTGGAGTACTGCAACCAGCTCCCCGTCCACCCCCGTCACCCCTACGGCGGCGAGCTCGTCTACACCGCCTTCTCCGGCTCCCACCAGGACGCCATCAAGAAGGGTCTGGAGGCGCTGGAGCGCGACGCCGTCGCCGCCGGGGTGCCGGTCGACGACTTCGCGTGGGCCGTGCCGTACCTCCCGATCGACCCCAAGGACGTCGGGCGCTCCTACGAAGCCGTCATCCGGGTCAACAGCCAGTCCGGCAAGGGCGGCGTCGCCTACATCATGAAGGCCGAGCACGGCTTCGACCTGCCGCGCCGCCTGCAGATCGAGTTCTCCGGGGTCGTCCAGGCCCGCACCGACATCCAGGGCGGGGAGGTCACGCCGGGCGAGATGTGGGAGGTCTTCAGCGACGAGTTCCTTCCGAATCCCGCGAGGCCATGGGGCCGGTTCGGCCTGCTGGCCCACCGCAACGTCTGCCAGGTCGACGAGAAGGACGCCATCAGTGCCGACATCCGGGTCGACGGCGAGATCCGCGAGGTAGAGGGCGTCGGCAACGGCCCGATCTCGGCGTTCGTCGACGCGCTCAGCAGCG
>JAOPYI010000136.1 GCA_025964675.1 Sphaerisporangium sp.
TACGTCGAGTGCCAGGTGGGCGACCGCGTGCTCTGGGGCGTAGGCGTCGACGCCAACACCGTCACCGCCTCCCTCAAGGCCATCCTCTCCGCCGTCAACCGCGCCGGCCGCTCCTGACCTAGCGCCGGGGGGCGGCACCCGCGACCACACGGCCGCCGCCCCTCGCTGCGCGCGTCGTGTATGCGTGCTCCAGCGCTTCCAGGGCGGGCACGAGGATCTTCATCACGGCCGCGATCACGAAAACTTGCGGGCATGCCCCATTGAGATCCCCCCTCTCGCTTGAGATGGCTGTGCCGAAGGGCTATACGGTTATGTAATCGACTGCCATCATGTGTAGTAGTTCATCCCGGCGTATAGGTACTGGAGGCAGCGTGACCCATCCGGTTGGCGGGCCGGCGTTCGAGGATCTGACGGCTCGGGCGCGGATCAGGGACGCGGCGCTGCGCCTGTTCGCTGAGCGGGGCATCGAGGGCGCGACGATCCGGGACATCGCCAAGGAGGCGGGCGTGTCCAGCGGGCTGGTCCGGCACCACTTCGGGTCCAAGCACGCGCTCCGCGACGCGTGCGACGCCTACATGCTGGAGCGGCTCATGCGCATCAAGGAGGACGCGGTCCTCAAGGGCGGGATGGCCGACCCGGGGATGCTGCTCAACCTCCATCCGACGGTGCTGCTGGGCTACCGCTACTTCGCGCGGGCGATGGTCGACGGTTCACCGGGGGCCGCTTCGACGTTCGACGACATGGTGCGGCTCACCCAGGAGTGGCTGGCCGCCAACGACAAGGACCACGTGACCGCCGATCCGCAGGGCTACGCGGCCGTGCTCGTCGCGATGCAGTCGGGGCTGCTGGTGATGCACGACCACGTCTCCCGCGCACTGGGAGCCGACATTCTCGGCCCCGAAGGGAATCTGCGGTTGATCGGGGCGATTGTGGACTTCTATTCGCACGCCCTGCTCAGCCCGGAGTTGGCCGCCCAGGCACACGCGGCGCTGGACCAGCTCCGCGCACAACAACCCCCTACCGCCGCGGAGCCGGGCTCCGCGGGTGAAGGAGCAGGAGATGACCGAGGCGACTCGCGCTGACGCGGAGCCACACTCCGCGACTGCAGGAGCACGGTTATGCGCCGAGACGACCCGCGCCGGCACGGAGCCGGGTCTCTCGTCCGAAGGAGCACGGCGATGACCGAGGCGATCCGCGCGGAGGGTCTGGTCAAGGCGTTCGGGCGGACCCGCGCCCTGGACGGGCTGGACCTCACAGTGCGCACCGGTGAGGTGCACGGCTTCCTCGGCCCCAACGGCGCCGGGAAGAGCACCACCATCCGCGTCCTGCTCGGCCTGGTGCGCGCCGACGCCGGCACGGCGCGGCTGCTCGGCGGCGACCCCTGGCGCGACGCCACCGCGCTGCACCGCCGGCTCGCGTACGTGCCCGGCGACGTCACGCTGTGGCCCAACCTGTCCGGCGGCGAGGTGATCGACCTCCTCGGACGGCTGCGCGGCGGGCTCGACAAGCGGCGCCGCGCCGACCTGCTGGAGCGCTTCGACCTCGATCCTCGCAAGAAGGGCCGCGCCTACTCCAAAGGCAACCGGCAGAAGGTCGCCCTGGTCGCCGCTTTGGCCTCCGACGTGGAACTGCTGATCCTCGACGAGCCGACCTCCGGTCTGGACCCGCTGATGGAAGAGGCGTTCCGCGAGGTCATCGGGGAGGACCGCGGCAACGGCCGCACGGTGCTGCTGTCCAGCCACATCCTGGCCGAAGTCGAGGCGCTGTGCGATCGCGTCACGATCATCCGCGAGGGCCGCACGGTCGAGACCGGCACACTCGCCGAGCTGCGCCACCTGACGCGCGTGTCCATCCAGGCCGAGCTGGCCGGCCCCGCGGACGGTCTCGCCGCCCTCCCCGGCGTGCACGACCTCCAGGCCCAGGACGGCCGTGTCCGCTTCGACGTCGAGACCGGCGCGCTCGGCGCGGCGCTGCGCCACCTCACCGACGCGGGTGTGCGCGGCCTCACCAGCCAGCCCCCCACCCTCGAGGAGCTGTTCCTGCGGCACTACGACCGCACCGGCACGCCCGGCGAGAAGCACGCCGAGGTGTCGCGATGACCACCCTGACGGGCACCGGCAAGCTGGTCCGCCTGATCCTGCGGCGAGACCGGCTGCTGATGCTGTGGATCCCGTTCGTCGCCCTCGTGCCGATCAGCTACGTCGCCTCCATCAACGAGATCTACCCCACGGCCGCGGCGCGTCAGCAGTACGCCGACGCGAGCATGAACAGCGCGGGCTTCGTCGCGCTCTACGGCCGCCCGTTCGGCTCCGGCCTCGGTGAGCTGGTCGCGTGGCGGGCGGGATTCCTCCCCCTCATCGTCGGGTTGTTCAGCCTGCTCACCGTCATCCGGCACACCCGCACCGAGGAGGAGGCCGGACGTCGCGAGCTGCTCGGCGCGACCGTGGTGGGCCGGCACTCGGGCCTGGCCGCGGCGCTGACCGTGGCGTCCGGCGCCAACCTCGTGCTGGCGCTCCTCATGGGCGCGGCCCTCGCCGGCCAGGGTCTGCCCGTGGCCGGATCGCTCGCCCTCGGCGTGGGGTGCGCCGCCGCCGGGTGGGTGTTCGCCGCGGTCGGCGGCCTGACCGCGCAGCTCACCGAGGGCGCGGGCGGCGCCCGGGGGATCGCCGTCGTCGCCCTCGGCGCGGCCTACGTGCTGAGGATCGCTGGCGACCTCGCCGGGCAGGGCGAGGGCGTCCTGTCCTGGCTGTCGCCCATCTCCTGGGTGCTGCGGATCCATCCCTACGGTGAGGGCAGCTTGTGGGTCCTCGCGCTCGCCGCCGGCCTCACCGCCGTGCTGGCCGTGGCGGCCGTCGCGCTGTCGGCGCGGCGCGACGTCGGTGCCGGCCTGCTTCCGGCCCGCCTCGGCCCGGCCACGGCGGCGCCCGGCCTGCGCACACCGCTCTCCCTGGCCTGGCGGTTGCACAGAAGCCTGCTGGCAGGCTGGATGGCCGGGTTCGCGGTGCTCGGCGTCGTCCTCGGCGGCCTGGCCGATAGCATCGGCGACCTGGTGCACGACAACCAGATGCAGGACATCCTGGCCCGCATGGGAGGCAAGGGCGGCCTCATCGACGCCTACCTCGCCGGCATCATGGGCCTCTTCGGGCTGATCGCCGCTGGGTACGCCATCCAGGCGACCCTCAGGCTGCGCTCCGAGGAGAGCGCACTGCGGGCCGAGCCCCTGCTCGCCACCTCGGTCGGAAGGCTTCGGTGGGCGGGCAGCCACATCGCCTTCTCGGTGCTGGGCCCGGTCGCCGTCCTGGCCGCCGCCGGACTGGCCGCGGGGCTGACCCACGGCCTGAACACCGGCGACGTGGGCCGGCAGGTGCCCCGGGTGCTGGCCGGAGCGCTCGTGCAGCTCCCCGCGGTCTGGGTGCTGGCCGCGATCGCGATCGCCCTGTCCGGCCTGCTGCCCCGCCTGGCGCCCGCCGCCTGGGTGGCGCTCGCGGCCTGCCTGTTCTTCGGCCTGGTGGGTCCCGTCGCGCAGCTCGGCCAGGGGCTCATGGACGTCTCGCCGTTCACCCACATCCCCAAGGCGCCGGGCGGCGCGGTGTCCGCCACACCTCTGGTCTGGCTCGTCCTGATCGCCGCCGCGATCGCCGCCACCGGGCTCGCCGGCCTGCGCCGCCGCGACATCCCCACCCTCTGACCCACCCACCCGGTGCCCCCCGCCCGGCGGGCACCGGGTGAACCAGCGCCGGTGGCGCGGCAGGCAGGACGACACGCGTGACGTCGATCAACTCCCGTCGTCCGCACGTCCATCGTGTCAGGCACCCGGTGACCGATGTGTCAGGGAACCAACGACCAACGCATCAGCAACGTAGCGACCAGCGCGTCACCAGCCTGGGCGACCACCATGCCAGCGGACCGCGGACTATGCCATGCTGAGCTGGTGATCAGCTCTGCGGAGACTCCCCTCCGGCTGAAGGGGGCGGTCCCAAGCCCAGCAGGTGGGCCTGGGTCAGGGCCATGTGGTCGAAGGTGGCGGCGCGGTCCTCTTAGATGACGCTCTTGTACATGCCGTACAGCACTCCCGGCGAGGTGTGGGAGGTGTTCAGCGACGAGTTCCTTCCGAATCCCGCGAGGCCCTGGGGCCGGTTCGGCCTGCTGGCCCATCGCAACGTCTGCCAGGTCGACGAGAAGGACGCCATCAGTGCCGACATCCGGGTCGACGGCGAGATCCGCGAGGTAGAGGGCGTCGGCAACGGCCCGATCTCGGCGTTCGTCGACGCGCTCAGCAGCG
>JAOPYI010000092.1 GCA_025964675.1 Sphaerisporangium sp.
CACCGGAGCCGGCGTGGGAGGTGACCAGCTCGACACGGGCCGGGTCGGCCGAGAAAGGCCGGCTGCCCCACTGTCCCGTACGGCCACGCTCGGCCAGCCACGCCACGGCGCTGTCGTACATCGCCAGGACCGCCGGGACATCGCCGGCGTCGCCTACACGGATCTTCACGCCACGGATCCTAGGGGGATGCGCGCGGTGAGAAGACGCCTGACGCCCCTTGCCGTACGGGACCATCGTATGCGTGGCTTGACCTGTGCCATATATGGACGCAAGTGCCGTGCCGGATCAGCCGGGAGTGCTGGTACTGATGGGATCGGGGGAAACGAGCCCGACCATGGTGGAGGTCCATCGTTCCGTCGTCCGGCGGCTGCGCCGGAACCCCCGGGCGCTCCTCCTCGATACGCCGTACGCCTTCCAGGAGAACGCGGCCGACATCTCCTCGCGGGCCACGCGATACTTCTCCGCGAGCGTCGGCCTGGCGGTTGAGGTGGCCGGTGAGGCCGGTTCCCTGGTCGAGGCCGACTGGGTGTTCTCCGGGCCGGGGAGCCCGACGTTCGCCCTGGACCGCTGGGCGGCGACGGACGTGGGTTCCGGGCTCCGGGCGAGGGTGCACGTCAGGAGCGGAGCCACGGTGCTGGCCTCGGCCGCGGCCTGTACGGCGGGCGTCGTGGCGGTGCCGGTCTACGAGATCTACAAGGTGGGAGCCGAGCCGCACTGGCGTGACGGCCTTGATCTGCTCGGGGCCCTCGGCCTCAGCGTCGCGGTTATCCCGCACTACGACAACACCGAAGGCGGCACCCACGACACGCGCTACTGCTATCTGGGCGAGCGGCGGCTGGCGCGCATGGAACGGGAACTCTCGGAGGAAACGGCGGTCCTCGGGATCGACGAGCACACGGCCGTCGTCATCGACCTCCAGGCCGAGACCGTCGAGACGTGCGGGCGCGGCGGCCTGACCGTACGCCGCCAGGGCGCGCAGACGGTCTTTCCGTCCGGGACCGTGCTGAGCCTGGCGGAGCTGCGCGAGCTGGCCAAGGGAGTGACCGGGTTCCCGGGTCAGCCGAGGAGGGTCGTGGCCGCGCCCGCGCCGTCCGGCGGCACGCTGAGCGAGGCGGTACGGGCGTGCGAGTCCCGCTTCGACTCCGCTGCGGCACGGCGTGACACCGGCGCGCTCACCGAGGCCGTACTGGAACTTGAGGCGGAGATCACCCGCTGGGCCGCCGACACCGAGGAGGACGAAGGCGGGGTCGAGCAGGCCCGGGCGGTCCTTCGGCAGCTCATCGCCAGGCTCGGCCGCATGGCCGACCCGCGCGCCCCCCGGGAACGGTTCGCCCCCCTCGTCGAGCCCCTGCTCGCGCTGCGCGGACGGCTCCGCCAGTCAGGCTCGTACGACATCGCGGACGCCGTGCGGGCTGCGCTGACAGAAGCGGGCATAGCGATCGAGGACACCCCGGACGGTTCCCGATGGGCTGTGGAGGGCGACTTGCCCAGACCGTCACCTGTCGCGCCAGTCGCCTGAGGTGACGGCGCCGGCGGCCTGCGGGCCCATGAGGGTCAGCCCTCCGTCCACGAACAGGGACGCCCCCGTGACGTAGGACGATGACGGCCCGGCCAGGAAGGCGATGGCAGCGGCGACCTCGCGGGCGTCGCCCGGCCTGGCGATCGGATATCCGGGCCGGCTGCCGGGCACCGGCGGACGGTCCCTCTGGTTGGTCATCGGGGTGGCGATCTCTCCCGGAGCGACGGTGTTCGCCGTGATCCCGTACGGCGCCAGCTCGAGCGCGAGCACGCGGCTCAGCATGCGCAGGCCGCCCTTGGCCGCGCAGTAGGGCCCGGCGCCCATACGGGGATACTGCTCGTGAACGCTCGTGACGTTGACGATGCGCCCCCCTCGGCCGGCGGCCACCATGCGCCGCGCCGCCCGCTGGGCGCAGAGGAACGGCCCGTCGAGGTCCACCGACAGCACCGAGCGCCACTGCTGGAAGTCCATCTCCAGCAGCGGGCGGTGGCAGCCGACACCGGCGTTGTTGACCAGGACACCGACGCCCCCGAGCTCGTCGGCCAGCTCGTCGACCACGGAAGAGGCTGTCTCCGGGTCGGTGAGGTCGTGCCCGCGCACCGCCGCCGACCGGTTGCGGTCGCGGACGAGCTTCGCCGTCTCCTCGGCGGCCGCCTGGTCGGTGTGGAAGGTGATCCCGACGTCGAAGCCCTGTTCCGCGAGGGTCACGGCGGTGGCCCTCCCGATGCCGGACTCGGCCCCTGTGACGATGGCGATCCGGTCGTAGCCGGAGAAGGAGAGCATCGCGTCGCTCATGGTCGTGCCTTTCACAAGGAGGCCTGCCGTCCCGGCGAACAGGCCGGTCGCGGGAGGTTTCGGTGCCGGTGTCCTGAGCTGTGATACTCCTAGATCGCGAAACACGGCAACTCCACCAGTGATGTTCACATCGCGGAACCTGGTCAGCGAGCCAGGTGTGGACCTCTATAACCAGCAGGCGCTGGGTGAGGTCGGCGATTTCTGCCCTGATAGCGTGGTTTTACGCCCGGTAGTCCGGATTCAACGAGCTGATCGCGATGTCACGACGCACCGCTCGAGTACCGCGCATGCGACAAGTGACGCGACACCGCCGGCGGCCCGCACAAGCGGAGGAGTCATCATGACCGCCACGCCGTCCATAACCCGTACGTCGATCGCCAGCGTCAACCCGTACAACAACGAGGTGCTGCGCGAGTTCCCCCCCATGACGGACGAGGAGATCCACCGGGCCGTCGAGGCGGCCCACGAGGCGTTCCAGAGCTGGCGCCGGCTGGCGCCGGCCGAGCGCGCGGCGGTCGTCCGCATGGCCGGGGAGCTGATCCTGGAGCGCCGTGACGAGTTCGCCCGGACCATCACCCTGGAGATGGGCAAGCGCATCGGGGAGAGCTACGACGAGGTGAACCTCGTGGCCGACATCCTGCGCTACTACGGGGACCATGGGCCGGATCTCCTCGCCGACCGGCCGGTGCCCGTCGAGGAAGGATCGGCGGTGGTGGCCAACCGGCCGCTCGGCGCGCTCCTGGGCGTCATGCCATGGAACTATCCGCTCTACCAGGTGGCCCGCTTCGCGGCCCCGAACCTCGTGGCGGGGAACACCATCCTGCTCAAGCACGCCAGTAACTGCCCGCAGTCGGCGATAGCGCTGGAGCAGCTGTTCCGCGACGCCGGTGCCCCTCCGGGGACGTACACGAACCTGCTCGTACCCGCGGCCAAGGTCGCGCAGATCATCGACGACCCGTTCGTCCAGGGCGTGTCCCTGACCGGCAGCGACCGCGCGGGCGCGAACGTGGCCGAAAGGGCAGGGCGCAACATCCACAAGACCGTGCTCGAACTGGGTGGAAGCGATCCGTTCATCGTTCTCGACGGCGAGGACCTCGACCGTACCGTCGACGCCGCCGTCGTCGGCCGCATGTCCAACATGGGCCAGAGCTGCGTGAGTGCCAAACGGTTCATCGTCCTGACCGACATGTACCGCGACTTCGTCGAACGGCTGCGGCAGCGGTTCGCGGCGCTCGTCCCGGGCGACCCCCTGGACCCGGCGACGACCCTCGGGCCGCTGTCGTCTGAGCAGGCCGCCGAGAACCTCGTCAGCCAGGTACAGGAGACCGTGTCCCAGGGCGCCAACCTCGTCATCGGCGGCGGCCGCCTCGACCGGCCCGGTGCCTTCGTTGAGGCGACCATCCTCACCGACGTGCGGCCCGGCATGCGCGCCTACTCCGAGGAGCTGTTCGGGCCGGTCGCCGTGGTGTACCAGGTCGCCAACGAGGACGATGCCGTCTCGCTGGCCAACGACAGCCCGTACGGCCTGGGCGGCGCGATCTTCTCCAGGGACCTGGATCGGGCCCAGCGGCTGGCCGAGCGGCTGGACACCGGCATGGTCTGGATCAACCACCCCACCTCGTCCCGTCCCGAACTGCCGTTCGGCGGCATCAAATGCTCCGGGTACGGGCGGGAGCTGGCCGACCTCGGCATCCAGGAGTTCCTCAACAAGAAGCTCATCCGTACGTTCCCGACGACCTCGGCGATCGGCTTCTCCCACGGCTGAGGCATGCGCCGCACGCGGCGGACGGCCATCTTGAGGAATGCGGGCTCAGCTGGTGACTTCGGTGACAGCTGGGGTAGCCGGTGTGGCATGCACAGGCGAGCACGGATATCGCCGCGGACAGCGGTGACGATGGCGGTGTTGGCGGGTCTGGCCGGATGCTCCTCCGGCGAGGAGACACCGGCCCAGCAAGTCGCGGAGCGGTTCTACAGCGCGGTGGGCAGCGGGCAGGGAACGGCGGCATGCGGTCTGCTCGCCCCGCGGACCGCGGAACAGATGCGATCGGATGGCGCCGGGTGCGCTGGGTCCATACTCCAGCTGGACCTGTCCGCAGGAGGCGTCCGCGCGACCCAGGTGTGGGGCGGTGAGGCACAGGTGCGGCTGGCGGGGGACACGGTGTTCCTGCACCGATTCTCCCGCGGCTGGCTCGTACGGGCGGCCGGTTGCTCGCCGCGCGGAGAGCAGCCCTACCTGTGCAAGGTAGGGAGCTGAGGCATGCGGGCCATGTTCGTGATCACCCTCGTCATCATCGTGGCCGGTCTCGCCTACGTGCTGGCCGCCGGTCTGCTGCGCCGGTAGAGGAGATGCGATGAGACGCTTGATGCGCGGCAACGCGCTCAGCCTGTTCTTCCTGGTGGCTTTCCTGCTGGCCCTGGCAGGCCAGTCCATCGCGGGCAACGCCGACTACAACGCCAACCAGATCACCGACGGCGGCGCGCCGGTCTCCTGGATCTCCTACGTGTCATCCTCGGATTTCGCCGTCGACGTGGCGGAGAACTGGCAATCGGAATACCTGCAGTTCCTGCTGTTCATCATGGTGACGGTCTGGCTGGTGCAGCGCGGCTCTCCTGAGTCGAAGAAACCTGGCGAAGAAGGCGAGGAGGGTGACGAGGACCAGAAGTCGGGGCCGTACGCCGAGCGTGACAGCCCGCCATGGGCCAAGGCGGGCGGCCTGCGCCAGATGCTGTACGGCAACTCCCTCGGCTTGGTGATGGGCTTGATCTTCGTCTTGTCCTGGGTGGCCCAGTCGGTGGCCGGTACGGCCGCCTACAACGCCCGGCAGCTGGCCCAGCTCCAGGACCCCGTCACCTGGTTCGGGTACGTCTGCTCGGCCGACTTCTGGAACCGCACCCTGCAGAACTGGCAGTCGGAATTCCTCGCGGTGCTGTCGATGGTCGTACTGTCGATCTACCTGCGCCAGCGTGGCTCGCCCGAGTCCAAACCGGTCGGCACCCCACACCAGGCCACCGGCGTCGAAAACTGACCGGACGGGCACGGCGGTGGTGTGCCGTCAGCCCGACACGAGAGGGCCAAGGCGGAAGCATGCACGTATCTGCCGGGGCGGCTGATGAGATGGCAGGGAGGGCTCCTGGACATAGGAGGCGAACCAGATGTGGGCCATCGTTCTACGTGCGCTGTTCGGTGGCCTGCTGGTAACGGCATTCGCCGTGATCGGTGGGATCGTGTCGCCGAAGCGGTTCGCCGGCCTCTTCGCCGCGGCTCCAGCCGTCGCCCTGGCAGGAATGGCCGTCCTGTACCTGTCCTCCGGCAGTATGGAAGTCTCGGACGCGGCCTACGGCATGATCGTCGGATCGGTGGCGTTGGTGGCGTGCTGTGCCGTGTCCGTGGATCTCGTGCCGCGTCTGGGTGCTGTCAAAGGGTCGGTGGTCGCGCTCATCGTATGGGTGGCCATCGCGGGCGTCGGATGGCTGCTGATCGCATGAGCCTGTCGGTACGGATCCGCGTACAACCTTCTAAGCTGCGTGAACTGTCCGCGCGTGCGTTGGTGGTCCGCTTCCTCTTCGGCGCGATCACTTCGGTGATCGCCGCTTTGATCGGAGAACGCTGGGGACCGGTCGCCGGGGGGATCTTCCTGGCCTTTCCCGCCACCCTTGCCGCCACGCTCACTCTCATCCAGGACGAGGCTCGCAGCCGGATCCCGGTTGTCGAAGACGCCCGGGGCGCCGTGCTGGGCGCGACAGGGATGATCGCTTTCGCCGTGTGCGTCTGGCTGCTCGCCACCAGGATCCCCACGCTCCTGGCGTTGGGAGTCGCGACCGTGGTCTGGGCGGTGGTGGCCGGCGCACTTTACGTATCGATCTGGGGCTTTCGTGGTGAATAGCGGTATCTCAGTGGTTTGTAGCGGAACTGGGCGCGGCCGAACGGTGCGCCTCGCGCACGGCCTCAGTCCTTGCTGGCGCCGAGGGTTAGACCGGCGACGAAATGCCGCTGCAGGGCCAGGTAGACCACCAGGGTCGGGATCACCGTGATGGTGGCCCCGGCCGCGATCATGTTGTAGTCGAGCAGGAACTGCCCCTGCAGGTTCGTGATCCCGGTGGTGATCGGTAGCCGGTCGCCGCTATGGATGAACAGCAGCGGCCAGAAGTAGTCGTTGTACAGCCAGACCACCTCGAGTGTGCCGAGGGCGGCAAGCGCCGGCCGCGACAGGGGCAGGATGATGCGGCTGTACTGCTGCCAGACGCTCGCACCATCCACCTGCGCCGCCTCGGTCAGGCCGCCCGGCAGCGCCTTCATGTAGTTGGCCAGCACGAACGTGCAGAAGCCCAGTTGGAAGGCCACCTCCACGGCGATGACGGCGTAGTAGGTGTCGAGCAAAGTGCCGGACGAGCTGATCGAGTACGGCAGCGGCGTGTTCTTGAACATCTCGAACAGCGGCGCGGCGAGCACCTGCGGCGGCAGCATGTTGCCGGCGGTGAACAAGACCAGCAGCGTCAGGTTGAACTTCCAGCTGAACCGGCTCACCGCGAACGCCATCATCGAGGCGAGCACGAGCGTGAGCACCACCGAAGGGACGGTGATGAGCAGGGTGTTGCCGAAGTAGGTGGCCATGCCGCCCTGGGTCCACGCAGCCGTGAAGTTGTCCAGGTTGATCGACCCGTGCAGGCTCCAGTAGCCGTACTTGTCGGTCACCGCCTTAGGACGCAGCGACGTGTAGAGGGTCCACAACAGCGGCACCAGCCACATCACCGCCATGGTGACCAGGAACAGATGGGTGCCGTAGTGCCTGCGGGGGCGGCCGCCGCCGGGACTGCCGGTCGCCGGCGCGATCGTCGCTGTCGCGGTCATCAGTCAGCCCTTCGGAAGGTGCGTACCAGGTAGTAGACGATGGGGCCGAGCGAGATGACCAGCAGAATCACCGCCAGGGCCGACCCGACACCGATCACCTGGCCCACGCCGACCAGGTTCTGGATGACCAGGACGCTGAGCAGTTCGAGCCCGTTGGTGCCCTTGTTGATCAGGTACACGATGTCGAAGGCCCGCAGTGCCTCGATGATCGTGATGACCACGATCACGATGTTGATGGGCCGCATCACCGGGAACACAACCCGGAAGAACATCTGCCAGGCGTTGGCGCCGTCGAGGGCGGCGGCCTCCCGCAGGCTCGGATCGATGCCCTTCAGCCCGGCCAGGTAGAGCACCATGATGTAGCCGGCGTGCCGCCAGGTGGTCGCCACCAGGGCGGCCCACAGGTTGACGTCGGAGTCGCCGAACCAGTCGACCGCGCCCGGCGTCCCCGCGGTGCCGAGCAGGTTGTTGAGCAGGCCCTCGTTGCGGGCGTAGACCAGCTGCCAGATGATCCCGACCATGACCATCGACAGCATCACTGGGGTGAAGAAGATGCTCTGGTAGAGCCGGGTGCCGCGGATCTTCTGGTCGAGCAGCACCGCAAGCAGCAGCCCGATCGGGGTGGCCACCAGGGCGAGGAAGGCCAGCCAGATGATGTTGTGCGCCACCGCCGGCCAGAACGGCGGGTACTCCTGGGCGGCGTACGTGTAGTTGCTCAGGCCCGCCGGCCGGATGTCGGCTAGGTTCAGCCCGTTCCACTTGGTGAATGACAACCCGACGGACAGGAGCGTGGGGATCCACACGAGCACGACCTGGATGAGTGTGGGCAGGCCCACCATCAAGCCCAGCACGAGCCGGTCCCGCCCCGACAGCCGCCGCACCCGGCCTGACCGCGCCGGGGGCACGGACACGTCGGCCGGCGCGGCGGCTGCCGACGGCAGGGTCGTCTGCGGCATGACGCTCATCGGCTCACTCGGCCGCGTACAGGGACTTGGCCTGTGCCTCGAGGTTGCGCGTGTCGATGGTCCCGTCCTTGAGGAAGCCCTGCAGGGCCGGGATCATGACGTTGTTCGCCATGGCGGGCAGGGCGTCACGGTCGAAGAACTGGCTGATGTGCTTCGCGCCGGAGATCGCGGCGGCGCCCTTCCGGTTGAGCTCGCTGAACGATGAGGTATTCGCGTCCTTCGCGGTCTGAAGGTTCGAGGCGTCCTTGGCCGCGTACGCGTCCTGACCTGCGCCGCTTCCGAAGAAGGCCAGCATGTCCTTGGCCGTCTTGTTGGACCCGCCCCTCTTCGACAACACGAAGCCGTCGATCGGCGCCTCGATGGCGTCGGTGCCCTCGACCGCGATGGCGGGGAACGGGAAGAAATCGAGGTCGGCGAGGATGGCCTTGTCGGAGACGTCCTGGGCGATGAACGCCCCGATCAGGTACATGCCCGACTTCTTGCCCGTCATGGTCCGGGCACCCTCCTGCCAGGTCGCGCCGAGCGCGGCCTTGTCCTGGTACGGCAGCAGCGCCTTCCAGTTGTCGAAGACGTCCTTGACCTTCTGCTGGTCCCAGGATTCCTTGTGGGCGCACAGGTCGACGTGGAACTGGTAGCCGTTCGTGCGCATGTTGAGGTAGTCGAACGTGCCCATCGCCGGCCAGCCGTCCTTGTCGGCGAAGGCGATCGGGATCAGGCCGTCCTTCTTCATCTGGGCGCACAACGCCAGGAACGCGTCGAAGGTCCCCGGGACCTTGTAGCCGCGCTCCGCCCACAGGCTCTTTCGGTAGAAGAAGCCCCACGGGTAGTTGTAGTTCGGCACGAAGTACTTCTTGCCGTCGTCGCCCTGGGACGCCGTGGTGAGGCCTTCGGAGAAGTTGCCGCCGATCTTCTCCCACACGTCGTCGACGGGCGCGAGCAGGCCCTTGGCGGCGTAGTACCGCATCTTGTAGCCGGCGAACCAGGTGATCACGTCTTCCGGATTGCTCTGCAGGTACGAGCTGATGTTGTCGACCAGCTGGGCGCGCGGCATCACGTTCATCTTCACGGTGGCACCCGACTTGCTCTTGTACGCGTCGACCATCGCCTGGATGGCGCTCCTCGGGACCGGGTCGGACAGGCCCGAGCCGAGCGACGTCGCGTTGGCGCTCTTGGCGGCTTGGGGGGAGCCGCCGCTACAGGCGGCGAGCAGCGGCGCCGCGGCGAGCGCGGTGGTGACGCCGCCGATCCCCTTCAGGAGGGTGCGCCGGTTCAACCGGGAGTCGGATGGGATGGCAGAAGGCGTGGACGGGGGGAGTGCCATGGAATCTCCAATGAGGTGGAGTAGTTACCGGTGGTGCCCAGCTCATTGCGATCCACTGTGTTTTCGCTGCCGGTCCGGACCGTTGAGGTGATGCGGATCGTGTACGACGCTGGATCGCAGTGCTGGCTCTTGTGAGTGGTGACATCTACAGAATGTGGTCGTGACAACCCGGTTGCGGTCGTCGCCGACGACGGCGGAAGGACGACGAGCGGTGCGCCGCGGTAGGCCGGTCGCGTGTCCATGCCGACCTAGCCCACCCGCCGCAGGCGGACGAGCGCGCTGGCGTGGTCGCCTTGCGGCAGGTTCAGGGGCAGGCCCGAATGCAGCAGCACGGCGCCCGGGTACGTCACCCCGGTGTCCAGGTCCCGGTACACCGCCTCCGGGCGTACCGCGGCAAGGTGCAACGGCGCAGGCCCGTGGCCGAACGCGCGGGTGGGGCACCAGGCGAGCACCACGTGGTCGTCCTCACGGGCGTACTCCACCGCGGTCAGCGTGCCGTCACCGCGCAGCCGGTACTGCGTACCGTGCTGGACGACCGGCCGGATGCGCTTGTACGCGGCCACCAGCTCGGCGCCCTCCTTCAGCTCCTCCTCGGTCCACGCGGTGAGGTCGCCACCGATGCCCATGACGCCGGCCATGGCGACATGGAACCGGAAGCGCAGCGGGGTCCGCCGCGCGGTGGTCACGTTCGGGCTGTCGGTGACCCAGGCGCCCATGACCCGTGCCGGGTAGAGCTGGCTGAACCCGTGCTGGATGGAGATCCGGTCGACCGGGTCAGTGTTGTCCGACGTCCACACTTGGTCGGTGCGGGTCAGGATGCCCAGGTCGGCCCGCCCTCCGCCCCCGGAGCACGCCTCGATGCGCAGGCCCGGGTGGTCGGCACGTAGCCGGTCCATGATCCGGTAGACCGCCCGCGTGTGCTCGATCCACAACCGGTCGGGATCACCGTGGCCGGGCCACCCGGCCTCGGTGAACGAGCGGTTGGCGTCCCACTTCAGGAAGTCGATGTGGTGCTCGGCGACCAGCCGGTCCAGCCATGCGTGGGTCCACTCGGCGGTGTCCGGCCGGGCGAGGTTCAGCACCAGTTGGTGGCGCATCTCGGTCCGGTCGCGATTAGCCATGTGCAGCACCCACTCCGGGTGTGCCCGGTAAAGGTCGCTGTCGGGGTTCACCATCTCGGGCTCCACCCAGAGTCCGAAGCGCATGCCGAGCCGGCGCACCTCGGCCACGAGCGGGCCGAGCCCGGAGGGGAAGCGGACCGGGTTGGGCACCCAGTCGCCCAGGCCGGCTCGGTCGCTGCCGCGGGCACCGAACCAGCCGTCGTCCATCACGAACAGCTCGACACCGAGGCTCGCGGCGCGCGCCGCGAGGGCCATCTGGCCGGCCTCGTCAACGTCGAACCCGGTTGCCTCCCAGGAGTTGTAGAGCACGGGTCGCGTCTCGTCCGGATGGGACAGCACATGTCGGCGGACGTGTCCATGCCAGGCGCGGCTGGCCGCCCCGAACCCGCCCGCCGTGTAGAGGCCGGCGAACACCGGCGTCTCCAGCGCTTCGCCGGGCGCCAGTGACCAGGTGAGCCCCTCGTGGCCGAAGCCGCCCGTCCACGTGGTCCGGCCGGCCGGGTCCCGGTGCAGGGTGACCCGCCAACTGCCGCTCCAAGCGAGCGCGGTGCTCCAAACCTCGCCATGCTCCTCGCCGGCGGTACCGTCATCGACGGCCAGCCATGGATTGGCATGGTGGCTCGTCATGCCACGCCGGCTGGTCAGGACGGTCTCGGCCACGGGGACGTCGGTGCGTCGGAGCTGGAACTCGCTGTTCCAGCCGCCGACGAGGTGGCTCATCCGGTAGTGCGTCCGGTGCGGTGCTGTCCAGGCAGCGGAGTCGCAGCGCAGCACAGTGACCGGCGCCCGGTCGTCGCGGTTCTCGACGGTCACCCACCGTTCGATCACATCGCTGTCGGTGTGCATCCGGTAGTTCAGTGTCACGCGTAACGGGTAATGCCGGTCGTCCAGGTGGATGCGCAGGTGCCCGCCGTCGACGTCGTGGCCGGCGTATCGCCATTGGACGCCCCTGGTGCCGTCGGCGAAGCGTACGAGCAGGCTGGGTGGCCCGAACCGGGCGCCACCCTCCACCGCCAGCTCGTCCGCGCCGGCCACCGCTTCGAAACTGCTCGCCGCCGGTGACGTGGGCTCGGCCACCTCCACTGCCTGGGCGAGCGTCAGCTGGGCACCCCAGTGGACGTGCCGCACGCTGTCGTCCTCGGCGAGCCGGACGGCGTACGCCGTGGTCGGACCGCGTAACAGCCACAGGCGGTGATCTGGGTGGAACAGCACAGCGGGCATCTGGTCCTCGGTTTGGGCGGTGCAGGCGAGTAAGTGCCGTGAGCGTAGGACTGCTCCTGTGCCGAAATCAATACTTGACGAAGGAAATTATTACGCCTATGTTTCCGCCCATGTTTTCCGAGACCGGCACAGGCTCGCTCACTGTGACCCCGGCGGCAACGGCGGTGTTCACGGCGGTCCTGACCGAAGGTCCACTGAGTCGGGTCAGCCTCGCGCGCCGGCTGGGGCTGTCCTCCGCCGCCGTCACCAAGGCCGCGCGCCCGCTCATCGAGATGGGCTACCTGCAGGAGCTGGCCGCGACCGAGCGGACCGGCTCCGGTGCCGGGCGTCCGGCCAGTCCGCTGGCCATCCGGGCGGACCGCGAATTCTTCGTCGGGGTGAAGATCACCGCCGACGAGCTGATCGGCGTGGTCTGCGACCTTTGCGCGGAGGTACAGACCGCGGCTCACCGGCCGCTGGCCGACCCAGGCGTCGAGGCCGTCCTCACCGAGCTCGGCGAACTCGTCGACGAGCTGCTCGACGGTCCCGGCGGCTACCGGGCCCGCACCCGCCGGCTGGGGCTCGCCGTCTCCGGCGACGTCGACCGCAACACCGGCCTGGTTCGATACTCGCCCTTCCTCCAGTGGCGAAACGTGCCGTTGCGTGAACGTGCGGCGAAGATCACCGGACTCACCGTCACGGTGGAGAACGACGTGAAGGCGCTGACCACCGCCGAACACTGGTTCGGCGAGGGCGTGGGCGCTGAGTCGTTCGCCCTCGTCACTGTGGGCACCGGCATCGGCTGTGGCCTGGTCGTCAACGGCCGGCTGGTCTCCGGCTCGCACGGCGTGGCCGGCGAGATCGGCCACATCGGCGTCGACGCCACCGGCCCCAGCTGCCACTGTGGTGGTCGCGGCTGCGTGGAGGCCATCGCCGGCACCCACGCCATCGTCCGGCAGGCCCGAGACGTCTCTGGACGGCCCGAACTCACCATCGACGACGCGGTGGCCTTGGCACGCGCCGGCGACGAGCGAATCGGGGCTGTCTTCGCCAGGGGCGGGAACGCGATCGGATCCGGCATCGCGGCGGTCGCGAACCTGGTCGGCCCGGCCCGGATCGTCGTCTCCGGCGAAGGACTCGCCGCCTACGACCTGTTCGAAGCACATATTCGCGCGGGCTTCGAGCGCCAGGCCTTCGGCGCCGCCGTCCAGTGCCCGTTGTCCATCCGCCCGCTGCCCTTCGAGGAGTGGGCGCGCGGAGCGGCCGCGGTGAGCATCCAATCGCTCGTCGGCCCCTGATCCTCACCGGCGTCAACCCTGCCCTCAGCCGGCCGTATCGCAGCCGGCACCACCCCCCGCTCAGGAGGTGTGACTGTGAAGTCACCACTAGCCACTACTTGGCGGGCCGGCACGCCCCCCGCCCAGCGTGGGCGCCGAGCCCGCACCGGCACCTCAGCCCTGGCCGCCGCAGTGGCCGCCACGCTGGCCGTGATCCTCGGCGTGGGCGCCTACCCGGCACAGGCGGCCGGACCCGGCCCGAAGCCCAGCCCAGCGCATACCAGCGCGGCGCCCGGCACCATCACCAAGGACCCGTCGGCGGCCGACCGGGCGGCCGCGCAGAAGGCGGCCGACGCGGCCGCGGCCGACGGCATCGCGGCCCGCCCCCACATGGGGTGGAGCAGCTGGAGCCTGCAGGCCACCCAGTACCCGGGGGTGAACCCGAACGGCAACGCGAGCTGGCTGAACGAGGCCAACGTCCTGCGGCAGATCGACGCGCTCGCCACGAAGCTCAAGCCCTACGGCTACGAGTACGTCAACATCGACGCCGGCTGGTCGACCTCATACGACTGGACTTTCCACTTTGACCAGTACGGGCGGGAGATCGCCTCGCCCGAGCGATTCCCCCACGGCATGAAGTACGTGGCCGATGCCATCCACGCCAAGGGCCTGAAGGGCGGCATCTACCTCGCCGTCGGCCTGGCCAAGCCCGCATACAACAACGGCACGACGCCGATCTGGAACGCCCCCGGCTGCACCACCGCCGACATCGTGTACCCGGATCTGCGCACGACGAACGGCTGGGACAGCTCGTACAAAATCGACTTTACGCAGCCCTGCGCCCAGAAATACATCGACTCCCAGGCCCAACTGCTCGCCGACTGGGGCTTCGACTTCCTCAAGCTCGACGGCGTCGGGCCCGGCTCGTTCCGCAACGGTGATAACTACAACAACATCCCGGACGTCGCCGCGTGGCAGGCCGCCATCGCCAAGACCGGGCGCCCGATCCACTTCCAGCTGTCGTGGTCGCTGAACCGCGACCACGCCGCCGACTGGAAGCGGTACTCGAATGGCTGGCGCATCGACACCGACGTGGAGTGCTACTGCGGCACCCTGGTGACCTGGAACAACTCCGTCAAGATCCGGTGGGACGACGTACCCGCCTGGACGCCGTGGGCCGGCCCTGGCGGCTGGAACGATCTCGACTCACTCGATGTCGGCAACGGCCAGATGGACGGCCTCAACCAGGACGAGCGGCAGAGCTACACGACGCTGTGGGCGATCTCGGCGGCCCCGCTCTACACCGGCGACGATCTCACCAAGCTGGACGCCTACGGTCTCTCCCTGCTTACCAACAGGGAGGTGATCGCGGTCGACCAGCAGGGCATCCCGGCCCGGCCGGTGACGCCCACGGGCCCCGCCCAGGTCTGGGGCATGAAGAACGCCGACAACTCCTACACCATCGCACTGTTCAACATGGGAAGCCTGTCGGCCCAGGTGACCGCTAACTGGAGCAGCTTCGGCTTCGGCGGCGGGGCCGACGTCCGCGACCTGTGGCAGCACACGGGGCTGGGCGTCCACGACAACTCCATCTCGGCGACCCTGCCGGCGCACGGCTCCCGGCTGTTCAAGGTCACGCCGAAGAGCGGGGCCGTCAAGATGGCCGGCTACGAGGCGGAGGCCAGCGCGAACACCCTCGTAAACGGAGCCTCCGTTGCCGGATGCGCCAACTGCTCCGGCGGGACAAAGGTCGGCAACCTCTACAACGGCGCCGCGATTCGCATCAACAACGTCACTGTGCCGAAGACGGGCGTCTACCCGGTCAACATCCGCTACGTCACGGGCGACCCGCGCTCGGCGACCGTCTCGGCCAACGGCCAGAACGCGGTGACCTTGGCGTTCCCACCCTCCGGTGGCTGGGACATCCCTGCCACGCTGACCGTACCGATGCTGTTGCACGCCGGCACCAACACGATCGAGATCGACAGCACGACACCGGTCTACTCGCCCGACATCGACAAGGTCGAGGTCCCGCTGAACGCCCAGTAGGCATGGCTCATCGAAGGCCGGAACGGCGATGCCGTTCCGGCCTTCGGGGGACCGCCGACAGCCAGTACCTGGGCCGCACGTAGCCGGCCAGGCCGCGGAAGAGCAACTCCATCGGATTCAGGGGCATCAAGTGGACGAAGGACAGATGGTCGGCGGTGATCTCGTGTTGGCCTGGCCGCGGCCCGCGTCGAGCTGGTTCGAGGCGGCGCCCATCGGCAACGGCCGGCTCGGCGCGATGGTGTTCGGCGGCGTTCAGCGAAGCCGGCTCCAGGTCAACGATTCCACGGTCTGGTCAGGGGAGCCAGAGGGTCCGGGCCAGGCCCTCGCTGAGGTTCTCGCGACCGGTGCGGGCCCGGAACGGCTGGCGGAGGTGCGACAGGCCATCCGCGACGAGGAGTACCGGCGGGCCGAGACCCTGCTGATGTCGTTCGAGGGGAGGTACAGCCAGGAGTACCTGCCCTTCACGGACCTGTGGATGAGCCTGGCAGACGGCGACGATGCCGCCTACCGGGGCCGCACGCTGAACCTCGACGATGGCGTGGTGAGTGAGGTCATCGACCTTGGCGGACGCTCCGTCCGGCGGCTGACGTGGGTGAGCCGGCCGGCACAGGCGGTGTGCGTCGCGATCACCGTCGAGGGCGGGACCGTGGATATGCGATTGGAGTTGTCCTCCCCGCTGCGTGTGGTTCACCGGGCGGCCGATGTGTCCGGGCTCGCGCTGGGCATCGAGATTCCCGTCGACGGCGCCCCGCTGCACGAGCAAGGTGTCGCCGACCCCCTGCGCTATTCCGCCCACATCTCGGGCGGCTACGACCCGTTCGCCGCGGTCGCCGTTCGGACAGACACCGACGGCAGGGTTTCCGCCTCAGAAGACACCTGGTCGGTGCAAGGTATGTCCCGGGCACTGGTGGTCCTCACGAGCTCCACCAGCGCGGCCGACTTCTGGGCGCGACCGGCGGACGCAGTGCCCTCGGCGACCCGGAAACAGCATCTTGGACGGGCCGTACGCGGTGCCGAAGCCGCGGTCGCGACGGGTGCCGGCGAACTGCTGCGCGCACACCAGCAGGACCTCCGCGCGTTGCTCAGCGCGACCGGACTCGTGATCGGTCCCCGGCGGGCGGGCGTGTTCGATGTTCGGCAAGAGATTCTCACCGGCGCGGACGAGGGTCTGCTCGCTACGGTGATGTTCCAGCTGGGCAGATATCTGCTCGCGTCGGCGTCCCGCCCCGATGGTGGGCCGCCGGCCAACCTGCAGGGCCTGTGGAACGCGGACCTGCGCCCCGCGTGGTCATCGAACTACACCATCAACATCAACACCCAGATGAACTACTGGGGCGCCGAACCCGCGGGTCTGCGTGAGTGCCATGAGCCGCTGTTCGACCTGATCGAACGGCTCTCGCAGACCGGACGCCAGGTGAGCCGGCAGCTGTACGGCGCCGGAGGCTGGGTCGCACATCACAACACCGATATGTGGGGCTGGGCCCTGCCGGTGGGCATGGGACACGGAAACCCCTCGTGGGCGATCTGGATGATGGGTGGCGTCTGGTTGGCCCAGCATCTCTGGGAACACTTTGAGTTCAGCCAGGACCTGGAGTTTCTCCGTGATCGCGGCTGGCCGCTGCTTCGCGGCTGCGCCGAGTTCTGCCTGGACTGGCTGGTTGACGGCCCGGATGGATGGCTGGACACCGTACCCTCCACCTCACCGGAGAACCTGTTCATCTCCCGCCAGTCAACTCCTGAATCGCTTTCGTTCTCCACCGCCATGGACATGGCGCTGATCCGTGCCCTGTTCACGCACTGCCTTGAGGCTGCCGAGGCGCTGGGCCTGGACGATCCGATCTGCGGGCAGATCCGCGCGGCGACGCCGCGGCTGCGCCCTCCGCAGATCGCGCCAGATGGCCGGCTGCGGGAATGGGTCGACGACCACCCGGAACATGACCCGCACCATCGGCATCTGTCGTACCTGGCCGGCGTCTACCCTCTGGGGCAGATCGACCCTGCTCAGACGCCGGACCTCGCCGCGGCCGCCGTACGGTCGCTGGATGCCCGCGGTCCGGGTGCCATGGGATGGTCCTGGGCTTGGAAAATGGCGCTGCGCGCGCGGTTGGGTGATGCCGGAACGGCCCGGGACCTCTTTCTGGAGGCGACCCGGCCGTTCAGCGGCGATTCAACGGTGAACGCGCCCGTCGACGGTTCCCGCTGGGGCGGCCTGCTGCCCAATCTGTTCAGCACCCATCCACCGTTTCAGATCGACGGCAACTACGGGCTCATGGCGGCGCTGCTGGAGATGGTGGTGCAGAGCCACGGCGGTGTCATCCGGGTCCTCCCGGCCGTCCCTCCCGCATGGCCCGACGGGTCCGCCTGGGGGGTTCGCTGTCGCGGCGGGTGGAGCGTCGACCTTGCGTGGAGGCGGAGTGAACTCACCTCGCTGACGATCCGCAGCGAGCTTCCAGGTCGAACACGTACGGCCCGCATCCGGCACCGCGGAACAACGGCCGAACTGATACTCGGCGGGGGCCAGGAAGTCCATCTTGGACCATCGCTCAATGTGCGTGAAAGGACAGAAGGTCGATGACAGTCGACGGGACGACCTGTTGTGGCCCTCCGCCGGCTACGCGCACCTGCTGACGGATCAGGATCGCCCGGCGAAGCGCCGCAGGGCGCGCTGTTCGATGGTGCCGACGGACCAATAAAGCCCGACACTCACCACCGCGACGGCCAGCGCGACAGCCCAGATCATGGAGTATTCGAGAAACCCCCGAGCCTCGCCGAGCAACCCGCCCACTCCGGTGCCGCTGGCGAGCTGTTCCGCCAGGATCACGCCGAGCAGCGCCCGCGGCGCGGCGAGCCGGGTGGCCGCGAAAAGGTAAGGCAGGGCACTCGGCAGTGTCACCTTGCGAAGAACGACCAGCGGTCCAGCGGCGACGGCGTGGAGCACATCCACCGCACCACGTGGAGCGGAGGCAAGCCCCTGAGCGATCGTCACGTAACTCGGGAAGAAGGTCACCGACATCGTGACAGCAAGGGCCGTCGGCAGGCCGCGGCCCAGCAGGAGCACCAGCAGCGGTGTGAGCGCGACAAGGGGCATCGTCTGACTGACCAGCGCGAACGGCAGCAGCGCATTGGCCGCCGCGGGTCGCAGGTCGAGCAGGGTCGCCAGGAGGAAGGCTGCGGCGAGACCAGCGAACAGGCCGAGCGCCGCCACCGGAAGCGTGTTCCCCAGGGCCGATAGCAGGCGGTGCTGATGCTGAGTGGCGACCTGATCCGACACGAGGTAACGCCACATGTCGAGCGGCGACTTGACGATCATGCTCGGTAGTCCGGTCAGACTTATGAAGGCGTACCAGGCAAGGAGCACGACGGTGAGCGAGGCGAGGACCATGACCATGCGGTTCATGGTTCTCGCAAGGCGGCCGCGGCTTTCCGCGTCGGTGCCACCGCCCAGGAGTTCTTCCGGTGTGTTCCCGAAGACGGAGGAGCCGGCAGAGGCGCCCAGGGCGAGGCGCCCGAGCACGGCGAAGGCGCCGTAGAAGATGCCTGCGACTGCTGTGACGACGAGGCCGATGCCCCAGATTCGGGCGGGGTCGGCCTGGCCCAGCGATCCGAGCAGGAAGACGCCGATGCCACGCGGGGCCCCGAGGAACTCGCCGAGCATCGCCCCCAGTATCGCGGCCGGGGCGGCGACGCGTAGCCCGGCGAGGAGGCCGGGTAGCGAGGAGCGCAGGCGCACCCGTACGAGGACCTGCCAGGTGCCTCCGCCGACCGACCGGACGACGTCTACCGTGCGTCCGTCGACGGCCCGCAGACCGACGAGCGTGGCAACCATGGTGGGGAAGAAGACGGCCAGTCCGGCCAGGACCACCTTTGGCGTGTCCCCGTCGAATGCGATCCCGACGATTGGCGCCACGACGACCAGCGGAAGGCAGAAAAGGGTGACCAGCAGGCCGCGGAACAACCTCTCCGTGACCGGCAGGACGGCGAACGTCACCGCGAGCACCAGAGCGATCGCGTTGCCGATGAGGAATCCGAGACCGGCCGTACGGAAGGTCGCGGCAAGGTGGGCCGGATATTCGGCGCGGTCGCGCCAGATCTGTTCGGCGATGGCCGTCAAGGACGGGAACGTGCCGTCCGCGACAAGCGCGAGGCGGCCGGTGACCTCCCACACGACCGCGGTGGTGAGGATGATGAAGACGGAGCTCAGTCGAGCACGCACGCGCCGCCCCTCACTTGCGCGCCGGTTCGGCGTTCGCTGCTCCGAGCTGGAACAGCGCGTCAACGAGGTGGTCGCATACCTGGTGGAACTCGGCGGTGCGCAGCAACTCAGGCGTGCGCGGCCGCTGGAAGGGCACGTCCACGATCTCTACCACCCGGCCGGGACGGGATCCCATGAGCACGACACGGTCGGCGAGGAAGACGGCCTCCGCGATGGAGTGCGTGACCAGCACCGTGGTGGGCTGCCGCTCGGACCAGATGCGCTGCAGCTCCAGGTTCATCGTGCGCCGGAGGATCTCGTCGAGGGCACCGAACGGCTCATCAAGCAGCAAGACGTCAGGCTCGATGGCGAGGGCACGCGCTATCGCGACGCGCTGGCGCATTCCGCCGGAAAGCTGGCCGGGAAGGGCATCCTCGAACCCACCCAGTCCCACCAGGCTGATCAGGTCGTCGATGTGCGAGGAGTTTCGAGCACGTCCGAGAACCTCAAGGGTCAGCCGGATGTTGCGCCGGACACTTCGCCAGGGCAGCAGCGAGGGGTCCTGGAAGGCAACACCGATCTTGCCGTCGCGCCGCAGCCGGGCCGGGGGGTCGCCGTGGAGGTGCACGGTCCCCGAACTCGGGGTCTCGAGGTCACCAAGGATGCGCAGCAGCGTCGACTTTCCGCAGCCGGAGGGGCCGATCAGAGCAGTGAAGGAGCCGCGGGGGAGGTCGAGGTCGAAGCCGTCGAGGGCGACGACCTCCCGCCCCCGCACGCGGAACCGCTTGCCAACCCCGCTGGCGACGATCCCGCTCATGATGTCGACCTCGTCCGCATGGCGCGCAGCTCCTCGATGGGCGGAAGGTGCTCGTGCTCGGTGCCCGGAAGCAGGTCCCATAGCACCCGGCCCGGGCGCCGCTGCACGTCGGGGATGCCGATGGTGCCGGTTGGGGTGACGATCCAGTCGACGGGGACGTCGTGCTCGGCGCCCACGAGATCGACGTCGACCACTTGACAGTCGTGGACCACGTCGACGATCTCGGAGCCCTCATGGGCGAGCCCGATCTCCGAAAGAATCGCCCACTCCAGATCGAAGTAGCCGTGGCCCTTGCCGAAGCGGATGCCGTTGCGGGAGATCGCCGATCCGCCGGTCACGAGCAGCCGAAGAGGCGGCCCGCCCGCCAGGGCGGTGAGCGTGACCGGCCGGCCCAGTCGATCGATTCCGTCGAGCGTCGCGGCGTAGGAGATCTCTCCTGGCGGTACGTCGGCGGGGTCCAGCTGGATGAAGCCGCGCCGGATCCCGTACGTCGTGACCAGCAGTGACTTGCCGTCAGCCAGCGCAGCTCTGCGCAACAACTCAGTTGAGTTGTCGGGCGTGACGAACACGCGGCTCGCCTCACGCCACGCAGGCAGCTCGCGGACGCGTTCGGTCGCCAGGTCGGAACCCTCGAAGTCGCAGATGAACGAGGAGAAGTCCCAGTGGAAACGAGAGTCCGGACGCGCGACCCGGCTGAGCGCCTTCCAGATACTTTCGCGGTGGTGCTGCGTCAGGTCGGTGTTCACGCGCGGCTCCTGCGGGACGACCTGCGCTGTCGTTGTGCGAGCAGCGGGCCGAAGTAGGGGATGAGATTGAAAAGATCAGGCTCGAGGGACCTCCACGAGATGCCCTCCGGCCGGGGGTAGCCGCGGTTGGTGCTCTCGACCGACTCGGGTGTCACCACCAGGTCCACGGTGACGTCGTAGGGGCCCGGCCGCAGCCGCCCGGGGACCACCTGACACGGATGCACGACCGCCACGATGGGCGTGGACTGCCGCACCAGGCCGAGCTCGGCGAGCAGTGCCCATTCGAGATCGAAATAGGCCTGGCCGCCGCCGACGTGCACTCCCTGCTGGGTGACGGCAGTGGCACCGGTGACGAGCAGGTCCATCGGCGGACACCGACGCAGAGCGGGCAGATCGAGCACGTCCCCGAACCGCTCCATCCCGTCGAGGGTGGCCGCCATGAAACGGTCGCGGTCGGGCACCGCATTGGGAGACAGCCGGACGAAGCCTCGACGCATGGCGTAGGTCGGGACAAGTATGTCCTTCCCGTCATCGAGGGCCACGCGACGGAGCATCTCGAGGCTGTTGTCCGGCGCCGCGAAAACGGTGCGGGCGCTCACGTAGTCGGGCAGCGCGCGAACGGCGTCGATGCACGCGGAAGAGCCATCGAAGTCGGGCACGAACTCCTTGACGTCGAGGTGGAACCGCGAGTCGGGGAGGGCGACCTGAACCAACCGTCTTCGCACGATCCGGCGTACCTGCTCGGATTTGTTGACGTAGGTGCCCCGGCCCGGTTCGCTGCGGAGTAGACCGCTGCGGACCAGCTCCTCCGTGGCACGTCGCACCGTCCCGCGGCTGACCCCGAACCGGGCCATGAGCTGGCCTTCGGCCGGCAACGGCGCCTCGTCGTCGAGGGCCGGCGAGAGGGCGATCTCCTCGATCCCGAGGGAGACCTGGTGGTAGAGGGGTGGTGCCGTCGGGGCGCGGACCACGCCGCGGCGCGCCACCGGCGGCGATGAACGCTCGGCCGTGGTGCCCGGTGGGGCGCTCATCGCCGGCTCTCGGCCACCGCGACATCGGTGAGCTCGAAGTCGTCCACGTCGACAAGTCCCCGGTCGGTGATGCGGAGCTGGGGAGCCATCCTCAGACCTCGGCGAGCAGTGTCGTGTCGAACATGGCGCGCTCTCCCTTGATGCCGATGGCACGGAGCGCCTTGAGGTTGGCCTCGATCGCTTCCTCGCTCATCGAGTAGATCCCGCCTGGCGCCTCGATGAGCGGCTGCTGCGCCTTGTTGAAGAACAGTTCGTTCTCCACAGTGCGGCCCGTTCCCTTGAACCAGGTGTCCCTCAACCTGGGCGGGTACTTCGCCGGGTCCTTGAAGTTCTCCACCCAGCCCTGACGGCTCGCCCGGAGCCAGCTCACGAGATCGGCACGCTTGTTCTTAAGGGTCTCTTCCGTCACCACCACGGTGTCGTTGAAGATCGGGAAGCCGGCGTCGAACAGCAGGAACGAAAACGGCTCCTCGCCCTTCTGCTGGATCGTGAACGGCACATTCGCCGTGAAGTCGATCGTCGCGTCCACTTCGCCCTTGATCAGAGGCGTTGGGTCGTACTGGTAGGGCACCAGCGTGACCTGCGAAGGATCGATCCCGTTGAGCTTGAGCATTGCCAGCACGGCCAGACGGTTGACGTCGGGCACGGCCAGCTTCTTGCCGACGAGATCCCGCGGTGTGCGGATGGCGTTCTTCTTCAGCGACACGACGCCCAGTGGGTTCTTCTGGAACTGGGTGCCGATGATCTTGAACTTGGCGCCCTCGTCCGCGATCGCCTTGATGGTGGTGTCAGGAGTGGTCAGTGCGAGGTCGGCCCTGCCTGCTGCCAGCGTGCTTTCGGGAATGACCGAAGGTCCCCCGGGGAGGTATGTGAGGTCGATGCCGGCCTTGCGGTACAGCCCTTGGTCCATCCCCACGAAGTAGCCGGTGAACTCGGCGTCGTTGACCCACGCCGCCTGCATCGTCACAGCACCGGCCTTACCCGACCCGGCGTTACTCGAGGCCGCGCCGGTGCCCGTTCGGGCACTGCGCGAGTCGCTACCGCAGGAGGCGAGCAAGGCGCTGAGGCCACTGAACGCCATGAGCCCGGCAGCACCCGTCGCGGATCGGCTCAGGAACTGGCGGCGATTTACATCTGTCATCGAGCATTTCCCTTCAGGTGGGACGAGCGTGCTCAGCAGATGTTGCGCCGTCGTTGCGGGAGCGTGTGCTCAGCGTTAGATAGGGCGACTCCACATGAAGAACTGGTTAACCAAACGTATAGACGTCTGTTTGGGCCAACATCATGGCCGAAGCTCTCGCCGACGCCTGGCCTGAGATCCCCGAGAGCATCACCGATCCTGGAGTTGGCCAGGCAAGGCCAGCCCCACCCGGATTGGTGAAGGTCAGCCCGGCAGGCCAAGTGGCTCGACCCGCTTGAGTATGACGGCATAGGTGAACGCGCCGAGGAGGGCGATAGCCGAGATCACCATCAGCGGGACCGTAAAGGACGACGTCTTGTCGACCAGCACGCCCACCATGATCGGGCCGATGATGCCGGCGAAGTTCGATGCGAAGTTCTGGATACCGCCAATGGAGGCGACGTGCCTGTCGGCGGGAGCGACGTCTGCCGGCAGTGACCAGATGTTCGCGGCGGCGAACGTCGAACCCGCGTACGCGAGCGACAGCAGGGCCAGCGCCATCCATGCCTGGGGCACCCACGCCGCTACGCCGATGACCGTCGAGACCAGGAAACCTCCGGCGATGAACGACTTGCGGACGCGCGTCACCGAGGCGCCCCGCGCGATGCGGCGGTCGGCGAGCCAGCCGCCCAGCCACTCCCCAACGATCGCGACCAGTCCTGGTATGGCCCCGAACAAGCCGAGCTTCAGCAGGCTGAAGTGCCGCTCCTCGACCAGGTAGGTGGGGAAGAACGTGAGAAAGAAGTAGACCACCATGTTGAGACAGAAGAAGCCGAGCATCATCGCCCAGATGGTCCGGTAGCGGAACAGGTCACGCCACCGGATCCCGGCCACGTCCCCCTCGTCGTCCTCCGCCCAGCGTGCTCCACCCTCGTGGATGTAGGCGAGCTCCTCGGCGCCGATCTTCGGATGGTCCTGGGGGTCCCGGTAGGTCCGCCACCAGCCGTACGCCCACAGCAGCCCGACGACGCCGATGATCGGGAATGTCCAGCGCCAGCCCAGCACCGCGATCAGCGCGGTGACGACCGGCAGCGCCACGACACCACCGACCCGCGAGCCGGAGTCCCAGATCCCGGTGGCCAGGGTGCGCTCGTGCCGCGGGAACCAGCGGCCCACCACCTTCGCGCTGGTCGTGGCAGCCGGACTCTCCCCGACGCCGAGCAGCAGGCGGACCCCGAACAGCGCGGCGAAGTTGCCCACCAGCCCAGTCAGGGCGGTGAACAGCGACCACCACACGGCGGCGAAGGTGAAGCTCCTGCGTGGGCCGTACCTGTCGACGAACCACCCGGCCGCGAGCTGGAAGAAGTCGTACGACCAGAAGAACGCGGCGAGGATCATGCCTTCCTGTGTCTTGGACAGCCGGAAGGTCTCTCCCATGAACGGCAGGGCGACACCGAGGCTGGCCCGGTCCAGATAGTTGATCACCAGCCCGGCGAACACAAAGCTGATCATGTACCAGCGCAGCCGCCCGCGGACGGAGCCGGCGCGACGCTGGGGGAGGGTCTTGACCACGTGACATCCTTGTAAATCCTATTGGATATTTCCTACATGCTCTCGGCAGTGGTCTACGCTCGTCAAGACCCACCCGTTCACGGCGGTCGCCGCCCGGACCGGTCCGGGCGTGCTGCCACCTAGGCAGGAGGCCGCGTGACCAGCGAGATCGAGAGCCGACTCAAGGGCCACATCCGCGCCGCCCGGCGCAGCGTCCTGACTGAGGATGTCTACGAGAGCCTCAAGAGCGTGATCATGGATGGCGAGCTGGCGCCGGGAGCCCGCGTAAATATCTATGCGATGGCCAGGCTTCTCGACGTCTCGCAGACACCGGTCAGGGAGGTCCTCGCCCGCCTCGAGTCCGAGGGGCTGGTGACGAAGGAGCCGCTACGCGGCTACGCGGTGGCCCCCGTCCTTACCTCCGAGGAGGTCGACGACCTCTACCGGGTGCGGCTGCTGCTGGAGCCATGGGCGGCAGGGCGGGCCGCCGAGCTGGTGAGCGCGGCCGGCGCCGAGCGCATGCGCGCCGAGCTCGACAGCCTCCCCACGGCCCCGCAGGGGACGCGATACCGGGAGTATCACGAGATCCAGGCGCACGACGCCAGGTTCCACGACCTGATCGCCGAGCTGTCCGGCAGCAGGGCGGTTCGCGAGGCGCTGGAGCGCACGCACAGCCACCTCCACCTGTTCAGGCTCGACTATCCGGGGCGAGACAGCGGGGACCCGACGCTCCTCGAGCACCGACGCGTCGGCGAGGCGATCATGGCCGGGTCCCAAGAGGAGGCGGAGGCGGCTATGCGCGCACATCTGACGGGCGCGCGCGAACGCGTCCTCAGCTCACCCGCCTTGCGCGTCTGAACGAGCCCTGGAGCCGCACCGATCCGAACATCTCGGAACGGTCGGCCCGTTCCATGTAAGTCGCCGTAGTCAAGCGGACGATCAGATGGCGACCGCATCCTGGTCAGCGTTAGCCGCTGGTCGGGGGCATGCCGCTCGCACTTGCGCTCATCGGCCCGGACCTGACCCGCCGCTCATGAGGATCCAGCCGCGCCACAGGCAACCGGAGCACGAAGCGAGCGCCACGCGGGCTGTCCTCGATGGTGAGGGTGCCGCCGCTCATCTCGGCGATCTGCCGGGCGATCGCCAGGCCCAGACCCGTACCGCCAGGATCCTTCTCCTGTGCGTCCCTCAGGCGCGCGAACCGCTGGAAGACGCGTTCACATTCGTCGAGAGGGATTCCTGGCCCGTCGTCCAGTACTTCCAGAATCGCGGCGCCAGCGGCGAAGCGAGGATCACCCTGCCCGCCAGGTGCTCGACGCACCGTGATCGTGATCACGGAGTCGGCATGCCGTTCGGCGTTGTTGACCAGGTTGGTCAGCAGCCTGCACAGCCGCAGCCAGTCGCCCATCACCACGTTGCCCTGCTGGAGGTCGACCTCGATCTGTTTGGTCGAGGGATGCCGGTCGGCCAGCTCACCGGTGACCAGATCGGCCAGGTCAACCGGGTCGCAGGCACCAGGCTCGGCCGCGTCGAGCCGGGCGATGGCCGACACGTCCTCGATGATCGCCTGCGTGGTCGTACCGTGGCTCCTCTGGCCGTCGCCCCCATACGAACGCGGTGACGTCCTCAGCACGGTGGACGACCAGCATCACGGCACCGTCCGAGCTCAGAAAATCTTGAACAGGTCGAGGACGCGTCGGTGGTCGTAGACGTGATGGCGTAGCCCGCGGCGCAGCGCGCCGATGACTGGTTGCGGGCGCGGTGGATCGATCACACCGCCCGGTGGTCACCGCGTCACCT
>JAOPYI010000145.1 GCA_025964675.1 Sphaerisporangium sp.
CCGGCTCAGGGCATCTGGCGCTCTCCGTTTGCGGTCGGTTCCACGCATCGGCCTCCCCGGGCCCGCGGCTCATCCGCGAGCGCAGTGCCTCTAGCGGCGGCTTTGTCCACTGACGGTAGAAAGTTCAAGTAATCATCGCGAAAGTTCTTCCTAAAGGCGCAAAAGGCGCGTAACTTCCACGCCAAGTGCCTGCACAGTATCGAGAGGGCCGGAGTGAGCCAGGCGGCGGCATCCACGGCAGGACGCCGCGGGCGGTGACCACCGCGCGAGCCCGTCATTCCCACGGCGGAAAGGAGTCGGCGACCAGGTCGGTCGCGGCATCGGGGGATCAGGGAGTTCCATCCACCCACATGGGAGTAGCAAAACGATGAGCGCACACGAAGAAGAGATCGAGATCGGCGGCGCGCTGCGCCGCGGGCTGGGGCTGAACCGGCGCCAGTTCCTGGCGGCCACGACAGGAGTCACAGCGGTAGCCGTGACGGGAATGGGTCCGCTCGCGTCAGCCGCACGAGCCGCCTCGGGTACCGGCTCAAACGGCACGCTGGTGCCGCCAAGCAAGCGGGGCATCATCCTCTACACCGTCCGTGACGCGATCTCGCGGGATCCGCTTTCGACGAACCTCCCGTCCGGCTTCCGGCGCGTGTTCGAGGAGCTCGGGCGGATCGGCTACCGGCAGGTGGAGTTCGCCGGCTACGGCCAGCACGCGAACGCCGAGGGTGGCGCCAACCTGGAGACCGTCGAGGGCGCCCGGCTGCTGCGCCGGTGGCTCGACGACAACGGCCTCCAGGCCGAGGGCAACCACGGCTTCATCCCCGGCTCCTGGCCCCTCACGCCACCCGACCTCGACCGGTTCAAGCAGGTACTGGAGATCGCCAACATTCTGGGTCTCGGGCACATGGGCACCGGTAACGACCCCACGGGCAGCTCCTACAAGGCCGACTGGGACGTCGCCGCCGACAAGTGGAACTACCTCGGTTCGATCGCCTCCGCCGCCGGGATCAAGCTGTACACCCACAACCACGACACGGCGTACAACTTCCTCCTCGACAGCGGCCCGCTCGACGCGCTCGGCCGGCCGACCCGCTCGTCGGGCATCCGCAAGCTGGAGTACTTCCTCACGATCGCGGACCGCACGAACGTCTACCTCGAGATGGACATCTTCTGGGCGTACGTGGCCCAGTTCAAGTACCGCACCTTCACCGCGGCCGACGGCTCCAAGCAGACCAACATCTTCAACCCCCTGGGGGTCGTACAGGCACAGACGAAACGATTCCCGCTGTTCCACGCCAAGGACGGGAAGTCCAACCCGGCAACCGGCAACGGCTACGACATGGTGCCGTTCGGCACCGGTGACATCGACTACGCCGGCTTCTTCTCCGGCATGGGGGCCAAGGGCTACCACAACCCCATGTACGAGCAGGACAACGCACCCGGAGGAGCGACCGACCCGGGCCGCTCGCTTCAGTACGCCGAACTCAGCTACAAGAACCTGGCCGCGCTGCGCGGCTGAGAACCCTGACCGAGTTCGGCGGACCGCCACGTGATCGGCACCGTTGCAGCGGCACGCGTGGCGGCCCGCCCTGTCCCGACACCCCCTTGAAGAAGAGGCGCAGGAATTGAAGCGTACTCGTTTGCTCGGCGGAGTCCTGGCCGCCTTACTGCTCCCTCTGGCGACCCCCGGCCTCACACCCGCCTACGCCGACCAGGCTCCCACGGACTGGTCGCACTACGAGAAGATCACGCTTACCAAGAACGTCGGTGAGCCGATCGACCTGGCCGTACTTCCCGACTCCCGGGTTCTCCACACCGCGCGCAGCGGCGACATCCGGCTTACGGACGCGACCACCGGCGTCACGAAGATCGTCAACACCATCCCCGTGTACGCGAACTCCGAGGACGGCCTCCAGACGATCGGCATCGACCCCGGCTTCGCCGCCAACAAGTGGGTTTACGTCTACTACGCGCCGAAGACGATGACGGCGCCCTACCCCGAGACGACACCGACGGGGTCGGCGCCCAACTCGCTTCCCGCGGGAGCGGACGAGTCGTACTGGAACCAGTGGAAGGGCTACAACCAGCTCTCCCGATTCAAGTGGACCGGTGACGCCCTCGACCTGGCGACCGAGCAGGTCATCATCAAGGTCGAGACGCAGCGCGGGCAGTGCTGCCACGTCGCGGGCGACTTCGACTGGGACGCCGACGGCAACCTGTATCTCGCCACAGGGGACAACACCCCGGCCGGCACACCCGGAGCCAACGGCATGGCGCCCAACAACGACGCCCCGGGCATGAACCCCGGGTTCGACTCCCGTCGCGGCTCCGGCAACAGCAACGACCTTCGCGGCAAGATCCTGCGGATCAAGGTGGGGGAGGACGGCTCCTACACGATCCCCGACGGCAACCTGTTCCCACCGGGCACCGCCAAGACCCGTCCGGAGATCTTCGTGACGGGCGTGCGGAACCCCTTCCGCATGGACGTCGACGCGGTGACCGGCACGGTGTCGTGGGGCGACTACGGCCCGGACGCCGGCGCACCCGACCCCAACCGGGGACCGCTCGGCTACGTCGAGTGGAACGTCACCCCCGTCGGCAAGGCGATGAACAGCGGCTGGCCGTACTGCACGGGCAACAACTTCAACTACAACAATTGGAACTTCGCGACCGCGACACCGCGTGAATGGTTCGACTGCGCGGCGGGGCCGAAGAACACCTCGCGGTGGAACACCGGTCTGGAGACGCTACCGCCCGCGGTGCCGGCGGATCTCTACTACGGCGACAACAACACGCACCAGCCCGCGGAGTGGGCCGGGCTCACCGATTTCGAGGCGCAGGGCGGTCAGGGCCCGATGGGCGGCCCGGTCTACCACTACGACGCGTCGAACCCGTCGACCACCAAGTTCCCGGAATACTGGGACAAGAAGTTCTTCTTCGCGGAGTTCTCCCAGGATTACCTCGCGGCGTTCACCGTGACGGGTTCGGACGGGCCCGTCACCAAGCTCGAGCAATTCCTGCCGAACACCGCGCTGACCGCGATGGCCATGCCGATCACCGACAGTCCGATGGACATCGAGTTCGGCCCCGACGGCTCGCTCTACGTGCTCGACTACGGCGACGGCTTCTTCCGGGCCAACCCCGACGCCGGTCTCTACCGCATCGACTACGCGGAGGGGAACAAGACCCCGCAGGCGAAGATCACCGTCGACCGGTCATCGAGCAGCACCGCGCCCCTCACCGTCGAGTTCAGCGCGGAGTCGTCCAGGGACTCGGAGCCTGGCGCGCTGAAGTACGAGTGGGACTTCGACGGGAACGGCACCTTCGACGCCACAGGCGTCACGGCATCGCACACCTACACCGAGCTCAAGCAGTACACCGCCCGCCTCCGCGTGACCGACGCGGGAGGCAAGTTCGGGATCACCTCCACCGAGATCACCGTGGGCAACACCGCACCCGAGGTGACCATCCCAACTCCTGGGAACGGCGCCTTCTTCACCTGGGGCGACGCGGTGCCGTTCCGGATCAAGGTCTCCGACAAGGAGGACGGCGACACTCCCGTGTGCGGCCGGGTGCAGTGGACCTTCGGTCTCGGTCACGATGTGCACGCTCACCCAGAGACGCTCGGAACTGGGTGTTCCGGCGCGTGGGCCACGCCGGCCAGCGCTCCCGAGCATGGCGAGACCGAGAACATCTTCGGCGTCGTCGTCGTGAGCTACCGGGACAACGGCGCCGGTGCCATCCCGGGAGCGCTCGGTGAGGCCACGCTCATCCTCAACCCGAAGCAACTGCAGGCAGAGCACGCGGATGCGAGCAGCGGCGTCACCAGGGTCGAGGACGCGAGCGCGTCCGCTCTGGCCAAGATCACTTCCTTCGATGCCGGAGACTGGATCGCCTACGATCCGGTGAACTTCGCCAACGTCACCGGAGTGAAGACCCGGGCCTCCGGTGAGGGCACGCTGTCCCTGCGGTGGAACTCCCCGACGGCGGATCCGTTCGCCACCGTCACCGTGCCCGCGGGGCCGGGGTGGCAGACGGTGAACACCACTCTCGCCGACGCCCCCGCCGGCAGCGGCAAGCTGTACGTCACCTCAACTGGTGGCGTGGACGTCGACTCGTTCACGTTCCAGGGAGAAGGGGCCGCGGACAGGACGCCGCCGACCGTGACGGCGACGCTCAACCCGGCTCAGCCGAACGGAGACAACGGCTGGTACACCGGCAACGTCACGCTGGCGGTCACCGCGACCGACAACGGAACGGTGTCGAGCCGGCAGTACTCACTCAACGGCGGCACGACCTGGTTGAACGCCAACAACGCGATAACTTTGAGCGCCGAGGGCGTCAACGAGGTGCGCTACCGGGCGACCGACAACGGCGGCAACGTGTCGCAGGTCGGCATCGCCACGGTGCGGATCGACAAGACCGCCCCGACCCTGTCGGTGAGCGGTGTGGAGTCCAAGACGTACGGCGACTCCGCGTCGATCACGCCCGTCTTCTCGGCGTCCGACGCGACGTCCGGAACGGCGAGCGTGACGGCGACGATCGACGACGGGCAGGTCACCTCAGGTAAGCCGATCGCCTTGTGGCGGCTACCGCTCGGCGGGCACTCGCTGGTCGTCACAGGAAAGGACAAGGCCGGTAAGGTCACAGAACAGACCGTCTCGTTCGAGGTCACGACCTCCTTCGACGACGTGCGCGCGCTCGTTGACACCTTCAGGGCGGCGGGTTCCGTAAAGGACGGTTCGCTGAGCGACCAGCTGGAACACGCCAGGAAGCAGGCGGACAAGGGCAAGACGCAGAACGCCATCAAGGAGCTCGAGAAGTTCATGAAGCTTGCCGGCGACCCGCAGATCGTAACCGACAAGGTGGTACGCGACGTGCTCGTCCGGGACGCGGAGACGCTGATCGCGCGGCTGCGCGGCTAGGTGCGTGAATGACGACAGCGCGGGGGAGGGCCCGACCGGCTCCCCCCGCGTGGGTGTCGTTGGTGGGGTTCGGAAGGAAAATCTGTCGCCGTCCTTGCTTTTCTGGCGTTTCCGGACGCCGAGTTGCAACATGAATGACCCGACCACGAGCCAAGGCGAGGTCGGCCTCGACCGCGTTCAACTGCCGCTCGGCTACCGGCATGCGCTCGCATCGCCACCGAAGACCGCCCGTTCGTAGAGCTTGCCCGTTCGATTCGTGGCGCGCCACCTGGTCGCATTTCCGTAGGCAGACGGCACATCTGGAGTGGGTGGACGGAGATGAGCTGGAGGAGATCCGCAGGCATCAGCAGGCTCTGGTGGGGGCGTTGATCGGTAACTACGCCACCCTGCTGCGGCAGGTCGATGAGCAGGGGCCGGCCCAAGGCGGCCCAGCTCAGGGCGGCGCGGAAGACTCGGGCGCGATTACGGCGCTGGAGGGCCTGGACGAGCACACTGATAGATAGGAAGGGGCGTTGACAAAGGGGAGACTGGTTTGATCATCGAGGGTGTGGACGTGCGGGGTTTGCAGCATTGTGAGACGACGGGGCTGGGGGTGCTGCTGCGGCAACAGGGGCTGGAGTTGTCGGAGCCGATGATGTTCGGGCTCGGAGCTGGCTTGGGTTTCATCTACTGGGACGGCAAGGGAATGGATTTCCCGTTCCTGGGCGGCCGGGTCAAACCATTCGAGCTGACCAGGAACCTGGCCGGCCGGCTGGGACTGGACCTGGAGGCGCGGGAGACCGCCTCGCAGCGCAAGGCGTGGCAGAACGTCACCGAACAGATCGATGCGGGGTGGCCGGTGGGATTGCAGCTCGACAGCTACCACCTGGACTACTTCGGATCGAAAGTGCACTTCGGTGGCCACATCGTGGCCATGTACGGGTACGACGACGTCGCCTACCTGGTCGACACCGACCAGCAGGGCGGAGCGGTCACGACCAGCCTGGCCAGCCTGGCCAAGGCAAGGGCCGAGCGCGGCCCGATGACGGCGAAGAACCGGTCCTTCACCCTTACCGTCCCCAATCAGCTCCCCGCCCTGCGAGACGTCATCGTCCCGGCGATCAAGGCCTGCGCGGGGGGCTTCCTCAATCCGCCCATCGCCAACCTCGGCTACCGGGGCATTGAGAAGACCGCCCGACAGGTCGAGAAGTGGTGGGACCGCAGTGACGACCCCGCCCGGGACCTGCCGCAGGCGGCGCTGCTGATGGAGCGCGCCGGGACAGGCGGTGCCCTGTTCCGCAACCTCTACCGAGACTTCCTCGGCGAATGCGCACATTTCCGTGACGACAGCGCGCTGCGTACCGGCCACGAGATGTACGGACGCGCCGCTGGGATGTGGACCGAAGTCGCCGGCCTGATCACCAAGGCTGGTGAATCCGGCGATCCCACACACCTCGAACAGGCCAGCACGCTCCTCCATGACCTTTCGCGGCTTGAGCACGACGCCATGCAGGCGCTGGCCGCTATCGAGGTGTGAAATGACCGTGCCGAACTCCGATGAAGGCCTGACGCCCGTCGGCCCGAGCTAGACAAGGCCCTCCTCGTCGCGCGCGAAGGCGACCAGTTCGTGGTCGCCAAACTTCACCGGCTGGGCCGCTCCCTGGAAAACCTCTCTGATCCGGCGTATCGCCGAGGCCCAAGCCCGGACGCCTCTCACCGAGCGGTCGCGGGCCCGTCGAAGTGCCTTATTGGAAGCGACGTAGCCGCAGGCTGTTGCTGACGACGAAGACCGAGGAGAACGCCATGGCGGCGCCGGCGATCATCGGGTTGAGCAGCCCTGCGGCGGCCAGCGGCAGGGCGGCCACGTTGTAGGCGAAGGCCCAGAACAGGTTCCCCTTGATGATGCGCAGGGTCCGGCGGGACAGCCGGATGGCGTCGGCCGCCACTCGCAGGTCGCCGCGGACCAAGGTGAGATCGGAGGCCTCGATCGCCGCGT
>JAOPYI010000187.1 GCA_025964675.1 Sphaerisporangium sp.
GGCACGGTCGGCACCGGCCCGACCGACGTCCCGTACAGCAAGCTGTCGTTCACCATGAACGAGAGCGCCGATGAGGTCGGCCATCTGGAGGCCTCGCTGGCCAAGCAGGCTCTGCCGTCCGGCGGCAAGGTGGCCATCATCACCGGCGCATCCGGATTCCTGGAGAACACCATGTGGACGGCCGGGTTCAAGTCCGATCTGACCTCGGCCGGCGGCTTCACCATCGTGGCGACCCAGCCGGGCGACTGGACGGCCGAGAAGGGCGAGGCCGCCTGCCAGGGCATCCTGAGCGCGCACCCGGACGTCAACTTGTTCTACGCGCTGTCCGACGACATGGCCGCCGGATGCGCGAAGGCGGTGGTGGCGGTGAAGTCGACGGCGAAGATTCTGGGCAACGGCGGGGCCAAGATCGGCATCGACGGGATCAAGAACGGCACGATCTTCGGTGACGTGTGCTTCAAGCCGGTCGACGAGGGCGCGAAGGCGTTCGACACCCTGTACGAGCAGATCACCGGCAAGGCGTCGGCCCCGAAGAAGGTGCTGAGCTACGACATCCCGTCCATCACCAAGGCCAACGTCGATAAATGCGTGCCGCAGTGGTAGCAGCGAAGACCCCGGCTCGGGCGGACGAGACCGACTCGCGGAACGTGCTCGGCATCGACCACGTCGACAAGATCTACCCCGGCGGGACGCAGGCGCTGCGCGGCGTATCGCTGCGCCTGCGAGCCGGCCAGGTGCACGGTCTGGTCGGGGCCAACGGCGCCGGCAAGTCGACGCTGATCAAGATCATCGCTGGAGCCGAGCAGCCGACCAGTGGACGGCTGCTCTGGCACGGCGAACCAGTGGACTGGCGCAAGCCGTCGGACGCGCAGGTTGCCGGAGTCGCGGTCGTGCACCAGCAGAGCCCGGTAGCGCCCGCCCTGTCGGTGCTGGAAAACGTCTACCTCGGAGCCAAGACCGCGCGCCTTTGGAAACCCCGCGAGCGGCAGGCCGACCTGCGGGCGCTGTGCGCCGGCATCGACTTCCCGATCGATCCGCACGCGACGGTGGCGACCCTCTCGATCGGCGACCGGCAGATGGTGTCGATCCTGCGGGCACTGGCTCAAAGGCCGAAGCTGATCCTGCTTGACGAACCCACCGCCTCCATCACTCCGTCCGAGCGCGCCTCGGTACTGGGTGCCGCAAGGCGGCTCGCGGCGACCGGGGTGGCGGTGGTGTTCGTCTCTCACTTCCTCAACGAGGTGTCGGAAATCTGCGACGTCGTCAGCGTCCTGCGTGACGGCGCTTTGGTCGATGCCTTCGACGCACAGGACATGACCGAGGAGCGCATGATCGCCGGCATCGTCGGTAACCGGCTGCGAGAGGTGGAGAACACCAAGCCGGTCCACAACGTCGGTGCGCCGGTGCTCGAGGTGCGTGGACTGCGGTCGCTCCGGATGGCCGAACCGGTCGATCTCACGGTCCGGCGCGGGGAGATCGTCGGCCTGGCCGGCCTGCTGGGCTCGGGCCGCACCTCGCTGTTGAAGGCGATCTTCGGCGCCGACCGCCGCCTCGCCGGCGACGTGCTGGTCGACGGTCGCCCCGTCTCATCCTCACCCGCCGCCGCCGTCAAGGCCGGTGTCGCGTTCGTCCCCGAGGACAGGCTCACCGAGGGCCTGGTCGGGGATTGGGAGATCTGGCGCAACGTCTCGATGGCCGACCTCGCCGGCCTGTCTCGCCGATTCCTGCGACTGGACCCGGCGATGGAGCGAGCACGGGCACGAAAGGCCTGCGCCGAACTCGGAGTCGTAGCGCCCTCGATCGACACGCCCGTGAAGGACCTCAGCGGCGGCAACGCCCAGAAGGTGGTGTTCGCCAAGTGGATCTACAAGACCCAGCACGTGCTGCTGCTGGATGAGCCCACGGCCGGAGTGGATGTCGGCGGCAAGGCAGATCTCATCAAGCTCATCCGTGCGCTCGCGGCAAGGGGAACGGGGATAGTCGTGGTGCTCTCGGAATTCGAGGAGCTGCTCAGTGTGGTCGACCGGGTCGTGGTCATGAACCGCGGCAAGATCACCGGCGGGTCCGCCGCGCAAGAGACGTCGGTCGCCGATCTGACCGCCGCGGCAGGAGGCCTGACATGAGCGAGATCGACAAGTCCAGCGGCGATCGCGCGGGGATCTCCTCCGCGCCGGGTCTGCCGGCCCGCGTCCGCCCGGCCTTCGCCGCGCTGCGCCCACAACGCGCCGGCGTGGTCTACGCGCTGATCCTGCTGGTCGTCGTCCTGGTGATCGCCACAGCGGCCAAGGGTCAACCCGCGTACCTGTCCAGCGTCAACGTCTCCAACATCTTCAGCCAGGCCGCGCCCGACGCGATCCTGGCGGTCTTCATGACGGTCGTGCTGATCTCAGGAAACTTCGATCTGTCGATCGCCTCGGTCGCCGCGCTGTCCGCTGCCCTGGCGTTGAAGACGATCGACTCGATCGGCACCGTACCCGCAGTGATTCTCGCCCTCGCCGTCGGCGCGGCGGTCGGCACGATCAACGCCGTGCTGGTGCAGAAGATCGGCGTCAACGCCTTCATCGTGACCCTGGGCAGCATGACCGCCGTACGCGGCATCGTGCTCATCGCGTTGAACGGTGAAAGCGTCACCGCGCAGTCGCGCTCGCTGGTGGCCCTCGACAGCACCATCTACCAGGTGCCGGTGCCGGTCGCCCTGGTCATCGGCGTGTTCCTGCTGGTGCTGGCGCTGCTGCGCCTGCGCCAGATCACCGACGCCACCTCGCCGCCGCTGGACGGCTTCTTCCTGGCCCTGGTCGCCGCGGCGGTGATCACCCTGGTCGTGGCGATCGCCGCGCCGGCGTTGCTGACCCAACCGCTGCCGGTGTGGCTGATGCTCTGGGTGACCGTCGGGGTGAGTGCCGCGCTGCGCTTCCTGGTTCCCGGGCGCAACCTGTACGCGGTCGGCAGCAACGCCGAAGCCGCGCGGCTGTCCGGCATCAACGTGGACCTGTACAAGATGGTGCCGTTCGTGCTCACCGGCCTGGCCTCGGCGGGAGTCGGCCTGCTGTACGCCGGACGGTTCAACTCCGTCGACCCCAACGGCCTGACCGGCACCGAACTGACCGTCATCGCCGCGGCGATCCTCGGCGGGACGTCACTGTTCGGAGGCGCCGGGTACGTCGGCAAGTCCGTGCTCGGCACCGTCGTGCTGTTCACCATGTCGAACGGTTTCAACGTGCTCAACCTCGGGTCGAACTACCAGTACGTCGTGCAAGGCGCGGTATTGATCGCCGCCTCCGCCGTCTACACCATCGCGGCCAAGAGTCCGGCCCGCCGCCGGGCCGGCACCCCGCCGGATGCCGGCGGCGCCCAGACCTCGGCGGTGCCGGGCGACAAGCGTGCAGAAACCCCGCTCCCGGCTTCGAGCGGCTCATGACCGCCGAAGTCATCGTCGAGCGCGACATCTGGATACCGATGCGCGACGGCGTGGCGATGCAGGCCGACGTATGGCGTCCCGCATCCGAGGGCCGGTATCCCGCGCTGCTGCAACGCACCCCGTACAACCGGGCTGACTCGTTCGCCGTCATCGTCAACGCCGGAATCGAACCGCTGCGCGCGGTCGCCGATGGATTCGTGGTGGTCATCTCCGACACCCGGGGACGGTTCGGCTCACAAGGGCGTTTCGACCCGTTCCACACCGAGGCCGCTGACGGCTACGACACCGTGCAATGGCTGGCTCGACAGCCCTACTGCAACGGGCGTGTCGGCATGTACGGTGCCTCGTACTACGGAGCCACCCAGTTGCTGGCCGCCACCGCCCACCCACCCGCGCTGAAGGCCCTCGCCCCGCAGGTCACGGCCTCGGACTTCCATGAC
>JAOPYI010000097.1 GCA_025964675.1 Sphaerisporangium sp.
GCGCAGGCCGCCCCGTCCGGCGCGAAGGACGTGACCGCCAACCTCTTCACCTGGAACTGGCCCTCGGTCTCCGCCGAGTGCACCAACGTGCTCGGCCCGGCCGGGTACGGAGGCGTGCAGGTGTCACCCCCGCAGGACTCGATGAAGCTGTCGGGCACCCACTCGTGGTGGGAGCTCTACCAGCCCGCCGCCTACGACCTGACCAGCCGGATGGGCAGTCGCGCGCAGTTCTCATCCATGGTCCAGGCCTGCCACGCGGCGGGCGTGAAGGTCTACGCCGACGCGGTGATCAACCACATGACCGGCCAGGGCGCGACGTCGTACGGCGGCAAGAGTTTCTCGAAGTACGTCTACCCGGGGACCTACTCGGCGGCCGACTTCCACTACTACCCGAACGCCTGCGGCAACTCCGACAACACCATCCACGACGGCGACTACAACGGCAGCGCGCGCAACGTGCAGGGGTGCGAACTGGTGGGCCTCGCCGACCTGGACACCGGCGCCGGCTACGTACGGTCGCGGATCGCCACCTACCTCAACGACCTGCGGAGCCTCGGCGTCGACGGCTTCCGCGTGGACGCGGTCAAGCACATGAGCCCGGCCGACGTGGGGGCGATATACAGCCAGGTCACGGGCTCCCCGTACATCTTCCAGGAAGTGATCTACGGCGCCGGCGAGGCCGTGCAGCCGAGCCAGTACACCGGGCTTGGCGACGTGCTGGACTTCCAGTACGGGCGCTACCTCAAGCAGAAGTTCGAGGGCAACATCTCCGAGCTGCAGACCTTCGGCGCGAGCTGGGGCGGGATGCAGCCGAGCGACAAGGCCGTCACCTTCGTCACCAACCATGACACCGAGCGCAACGGCTCGACCCTCACCTACAAGAGCGGCTCCACCTACAACCTGGCCAACATCTTCCAGCTCGCCTGGAACTTCGGCACGCCGCAGATCTACGACGGCTTCTCCTTCAGCAACAACGACGCCTCGCCGCCCTCGGACGGCAACGGCTACGTGACGGCCGCCAACTGCTCCAGCGGATGGACCTGCCTGCACCGCGACAGCGCGATCAACGGCATGGTCGGCTTCCACAACACGGTCAAGGGCACCTCGGTGGCCAACTGGACCGCCCCCGGCTCCAGCGTGATCGCCTTCAGCCGTGGCGCCAAGGGATGGGTCGCGATCAACAACGGCGGCGGCTCGTACTCCGGCACCTTCACCACCGGCCTGCCCGCCGGCACGTACGCCAACCTGGTCGGCGGCGGGTCGGTCACGGTGAGCCCCAGCGGATCGGCGAGCGTCACCGTGCCGGCGAAGGGCGCGGTGGCGATCCGCGTCGGCGGCTCCAACCCGACCCCGACGGCCATCGCCACGTCGTTCAACGCGAACGTCACGACAGCGTGGGGTCAGAACGTCTTCGTGGTGGGGAACGTCCCGGAGCTGGGCAGCTGGAACCCCGCGAGCGCGGTGGCGCTGTCGTCCGCGACGTACCCGATCTGGCGGGCCACGGTCGACCTGCCGGCGAGCACGGCCATCCAGTACAAGTACATCAAGAAGAACCCGGACGGCTCCGTCACCTGGGAGAGCGACCCGAACCGTTCCTTCACCACCCCCGGCAGCGGCACGGCGACGCGCGACGACACCTGGCGCTGACATCTCGGGCGGACACGCCCCAGGTCGACGCGCACGGCCGCCGGGCGGGTCAGAGGCGGAAGCGGGCGAAGATCGGGGCGTGGTCGGAGTCGGCGGCGTCGCGGCGGGCGGCCGGATCCTCCGTCACGGACGGCAGGCCGTGACCGACCACGGATCGTGTCTCCTCGACGCGCTCGATGAGGGCCCGGCTGACCAGGATGTGGTCGATGAGCTCACCGCTGCCGTTGTGAACCCGGGAGAAGCGCTCGGCCTCGGGGATCAGGGTGGCGAGGTTCCACAGCCGCCACTCGTCGCCCCGGTCGGGCCGCAGCGCCCCCGCGGTGCCGAGCTCCGAGCCGGGCGGCCCGAGGACGATCTGCGTCGTCGCGGCTTGGGGCTCGTCGTTGAAGTCGCCGACCACGACGACCGGCCGGTCGTGCCCGTGCCCGCCGACCAGCTCGTCGGCCAGGCCTCGCAGCGTGGTCGCCTCCGCCGCCCGCCGGTACAGCGCGTACGCGCCGTACCTGGCCCGCTCGCCCTCGTCACGCGCCTGGAACCTCCCGCCGGGGAAGCTCAGCAGCTTGGACTTCAGATGGCATACCGCGACGTCGAGCGTGATGCCGGGAGCCGGCTCGACCCGCACCGCCAGCATGCCGCGGCTGGTCTGGGCGGTCGCGGGACCGACGTCCGCGCTCTGCACGGCGGCCAGCGGCGCGGAGAATATCTTGACGTCGTCCAGCACGGTGACGGGGAGGCGGCTGAGCACTCCGACCCGGATCCCCCGGACGTCCGGGTGCTGCGAGAGAACGGTGTGCCATTCGCCGCCCAGCGCCGCGACCAGATCGGCCAGCGCCTCCGGCTGGCCCACCTCCTGGACGCCGAGCACGTCGGGGCCGATTCCCGTGATCGTGCCGGCCAGCGCCGTGATCTTGGTCTGGTACGCCGCCGCGTCATGGGGACCGAACTCCCCGCCTGGCCGGTACAGGTTCTCCAGGTTCCACGTGCCGACAACGACCATGAGCTCTCCCGTCGTGAGCGCGGAACGGGCATCCGTAGGTCCCGCCGCTCCACTATGACCACGCATCCAGAGGTTGGCCATGCTTTTACCGGGAATGACCAGGCTCGTTAAGGAAGATGGAACAACGCCTTTGCCCGGATGGGCGACTTACCGCGCGGCTCCCGCGAGTTCTTGCTTCGGCGAGTGGAATCGTGCGACGACATTCGATGGCCGGCGGCGAGACTGGACTTGCGCTCGGCTGCCGGGCCCGACGATCACGAAGAGTCCCAACGCGGCGTCAACGGGTTATTAGCCAGATTCGACCCGCAGAGCCTGCCAGGGCGGTTTACAGCCTTCAGAGCGGGCAAGAGCCGGGTTAATCCAACAAACAACCCTGGCGAGGAGACGCAATGCTCACACTGACAGACACCGCCGCCAAGGTGATCCGTGACCTCAACGCCCAGTCGGAGGAGCCGACCGACAAGGGCATCCGCATATCGTCGCAGGACGACGACGCCGGCTCGCTGATGCTCTCCGTCGCGGATGGGCCCGAGAGCAGCGACAAGGTGATCGAGAGCGAAGGCGCGAAGGTCTACCTCGACCCCGTGGCCGCGACCGTACTCGAGGACAAGGCTCTCGACGCGAACATCGACGACCAGGGAGGCATCTCCTTCCACGTCGAAGACCAGCGGGCCTGAGAGTTCTGGGCCAAGGCCGGCGGAGGTCAAGGCCGTTCAAGGGCCGGAGTGGGTCCAGGTGAACAGGCTCAGGGTTCGGCCCTTGTCCTCTACCAGGCTGGGCGGCGCGTCGCTGAGGATGAAGCCCGCCGCCCGCGCCACCCGTACGCTGGGTTCGTTGTCAGGCTCGATCTCCAGGAAGACCTGCGAGAGCCCCACGACCTCGTGGGCGAAGTCCGTCAGGACCTGTACGGCCCGGACGGCCAGGCGCCGCCCCCTGTAGGCGGCGCCGACGGTGTAACCGAGGCTGGCCGTGCCGTCGCCCCGGCCGCCGCCGCTCAGCAGCACCTCGCCCATGGCCTGGTGCCCGTCGGTGGTGACGGCCAGGTGGAGGCGTTCCCCCGCGTCCCGCGACCGGCGGGCCCTCAGCAGGTAGTCGTGTGCCGCGGCCAGGTCGAAGGGGGTCACGAGAGGCGTCCGGTAGGCCACGTCCGTGTCGTCGAACAGCTCCGCCATCACGGGAAGGTCGTCGTCGGTCCACTCGCGTAGGACAAGGCCGTGGCCGCTCAGCCGCACCGCGGAAGGGAAGACGGGACGAGTGGTCATGGAGCGAGCCTCTCGGTGCCGGGGACCGTGTGCCCCCAGCCTGGCAGTTCTCCCTTGAAGCAGGTGATCCACGAGACTGTTGTCCCCGCACGCCGAGGTGTGCGGGGACAACAGTCTGGTGGATCGGTTTCTGGTGCGGCTTCTCTGGACTGACGTCCCGCGTGTTCCCTCAACGGCCCGAACTCTCGGAGGAGGGGAATCCTCCTCCGAGAGCCGGTGCCGGACCGGTCCAGGTCGGTCCGGAGTTCGTGAGGCCGGCGGTGGGCCCCCGTTTCCGGGACCCGCCCGCGTGGCGAGGTCGGGGACCGATTGAAGGGGCCCCGGGGACAGGTGCGTCCTCCTGTCCCCGAGGCCCGGCCCTTGTGGCCTGCCGGAACGCCTTGCCGGAAGGCGTTACCAGAGGGCGTCGACCTCGGAGTTCTTCGTCAGGAGGCGTACACCTCGAATTCGGAGAGCTGGCCGGCCGGCCAGCCGGTGTTCCCGGTGAAGCTCAGGCGCAGGTAGCGCTGGCTGGTCGCAGGGAAGGTGATCGTCGCCGTGTTGCCGGTGGCCGGGTTGAGGGTGTAGCCGGCCGAGCTCTTCACCGTGGTGTAGGAGGCTCCGTCGGTGGATCCCAGCACCGACAGCGTCTCCGTGCGGGTCGCCCAGGAGGTCGCCGGCGGCAGTTTGAGGACCACTCGGCTCACGCTGGTCGAGGCGCCGAGGTCGACGGTCACCGTCTGGGGCCAGGCGTTGTTCACGCTCTCCCAGTAGGTGCCGGCGTTGCCGTCCACCACGTTGGCCGACCCGTACACGTCGGTGTGACCGCTCTCGGTGGTCGCCGTACCGCGTGCCAGGTTGCCCGACGGGGCTGTGGGGGTCGGCGTGGGCGTCGGGGTGGCGGTGGGCGTGGGTGTGGGCGTCGGGGTCGGCTCCGGGCCGGCCGTCCCGTACACCTCGAACGAGGAGAGCTGCGCGGCGGGCCAGCCGGTGTTGCCGGTGAAGGTGAGCCGCACGTACCTGGCGTTCGCCGGGGTGAACGTCACCGTCGCGGTGTTGCCCGAGGCCGGGTCGAACGTACGGCCCGCAGCGCCCGAGAGCGTCGTGAAGTTCGAGCCGTCCGTGGATCCGAGGACCGCCACCGTCTGCGTGCGGGTGGCCCATGATGCCGCCGGAGGCAGCTTCAGCACCACACGCTGGGCCGAGACCACCCCGCACAGGTCCACGGTGATCGACTGCGGGAAGGCGTTGTTGGCCGACTCCCAGTAGGTGTCCGCGTTGCCGTCCACCGCGTTCGCCGCCACGAAGCCCTGGTTCTGGCTCGTGGCCGTCACCGTCTTGCCACGGGCCACGTCACCCGTGCCGGGCGCGCACGGCGTCGGCGTGGGGGTCGGAGTCGGCGTCGGGGTGGGCGTGGGCGTCGGGGTGGGCGTAGGGCTCGGGGTGGTGTTGCCGCCACCGCCCGGGTAGATGTAGTTCGGCGCCGGCCACTGGCCGGTGCAGGTGGTGGAGGCCGGGCTCCAGCCGCTGTTCCCGGCACCCTGGGTGATGACGAGCCCGGTGCCGACGCAGTTGTGGATCGCGACTCCGGCGCCGATGTGGGCGGCGGTGACGTTGGTGAAGTTCGCGGTCGCCGACGACTGCGCCTGGATCATGTAGGTGCCGGTGCCGTCGATCCGGACGTTGTTGAAGTTGACGGTCTTGGTGCCGCCCTCGATGAACTGGATGGCCTCGTACGAGCTGTCCAGGATGTCGGTGTCGGTGACGTTGATCGTCGCGTTCACCGGCTCGTTCAGCCCGTCGAACCACATCGCGCCGACGCCGAAGTTCCAGTTGTAGTCGGAGTTGCCGGCTCTGAGCAGCGTGTTGCGGGCGACGGTGATCGTGCCGGCGACCGCGGTGCCCTGGCCGGAGTTGACGCCCGGGTACCTGTTGGCGATGTGGATGCCGCCACCGTTGGAGATGGTGTCGCTGACCACGTTGTCGGTGATCTTGATGTCCCTGCCGCCGTACGTGACGATGTTGTTCGCCAGGATCGGCAGCACCACGGTGTTGTTGGTGAAGGAGCTGTTGACGTTCGCCACGTTCTCGGGCCACATCGCGAGACCGTCGTCACCGGTGTTGCGCACGAAGGTGTTGGTCACCGTCGAGTTGGTCACCCCGATGTGGAAGTTCACGCCGTCGGCGGTCTGGTCCAGGATGCGGCTGTTCTTGATGGTGAAGTTGTCCATCGGGCCGTCCATCCAGGCACCGACCTTGGTGTGCTGCAGCCACAGGTTGTCGACCGTCGAGTTGGACATCGCGCCACCCAGGGCGTTGACCTGGTCGTTGTCCACGCGTTCGGTGATCTCGCCCATGATGGCGAAGTCCCTGAGCGTGACGTTGCGGCTCGGGCCGCCGTTGTTGACGTACTTGCCATAGATGCCGACGCCGTGGCTGCGCACGGTGGGGTCGCGGCCGGTGAGCACGCTGTACCAGGGGCCGGCTCCGGCCAGGGTCACGCCGTCCACGATCACGTGGTCCCACAGGGTG
>JAOPYI010000124.1 GCA_025964675.1 Sphaerisporangium sp.
GCGTCACGGTGAACGTCTACCGGGTCAGCGCCATCAGCTCCACCAGCGCCGGCTCGATGATGACCACCGCGAAGAACTCGCTCGTCGCCCACGCCGGACGGTTCGGGGCCTACCCGTACGGCGAGGCCGACGTGGTGCTGGACAACAACTTCTGGTTCGGCGGCATGGAGTATCCCGGCTTCGTGCTCGACGTGGTCAGCTCCACGGCCCTCGCCCACGAGCTGGCGCACCAGTGGTGGTACGGCATCATCGGCGACGACGAGTACAACAGCCCGTGGCTGGACGAGTCCTTCACCGACTACGCCACCGACCTGTACAACAACATCTCCGGCACCAACTGCTGGAACAGCGTCTCCTGGCAGTCGTCGGCCGAGAAGATCAGCAACTCCATGGCCTACTGGGACGCCCATTCGAGCCGGTACGGAACCGTGGTGTACACCTATGGCAAGTGCGCGCTGCACGACCTGCGACGCCTGATCGGCACGACGACGATGGCGAACCTGCTGAAGAACTACGCCGCCTCACACTGGTACGGGATCTCCACCACCGCCGAGTTCAAGGCCGCCGCCCAGGCCGCGACCACGGTCAACCTGTCGTCCTTCTGGACCACGCACCGCATCGACGGCTGAACCACTTGAGTCCCGGCCTCGGCGAGGCCGGGACCATGTCGGAGGCCAACGCGAGCCGCCTCGCCGCGGAAAGCGGCTACAGGGAGCAGTTGTAGCTGTCGGCGCGGGGGTCGCCTACCTGCGCCGAAGCCGCGCATTTGTGAGCGCGGGGGGCTCGGCCGCGTAGTTGTCCGCGGGGTCGAGGTCGGTTCCCGGCGGGACGATCTCGTCGATGCGATCGAGGATTTCGCCCGGCAGCTCAAGGTCGGCACCAGAAACGAGTCCGTCGAGCTGTTCATGCGTGCGCGGGCCGATCAGTACGGAGGTGACCGCCGGATGCCCGCGGACGAACGCGGTCGCGAGCTGGGGAAGCGTCATCCCCGCCTCGTCGGCGAGAGCGACCAGCTTCGTCAGTGCGTCCGCCTTGAGCCTGCCGGTGGGAGTCGACAAGTCGTAGCTCGACGGGCGCAACGATGCCCGGTGACTCGAGGTGAGATCCGCGCGCCCGGAGAGCCAGCCGCTGTTCAGCGGGCTGTAGGTGAGCACGCCCATCGCATAGCGCTCGGCCGTCGGGAGCACGGCGGCCTCGAGCTTGCGGGTGAAGACGGAGTACATCGGCTGCTCGGTCAGGAATCGGTGGGATCCCTGCGTCTGCGCCGCCCACTGCGCCTCGACGATCTTCTCGGCCGGGAACGTGGATGACCCGATCGCACGGACCTTGCCATCCAGAATCAGGTCGGACAAGGCTGTGAGCGTCTCGCTGATATCGGTGTCGTAGTCGGGGCGATGCATTTGGTATAGGTCGATGTAGTCGGTGTCGAGGCGACGAAGGCTGTTCTCGACCGCCCGCAGAATCCACTTGCGCGAGCCGCCGCGCTGGTTCGGGTCCTCGCCCATCGGCCGTCCGAATTTGGTCGCGAGTACCACATCGTCCCGACGCCCCTTGATTGCCCTACCGACGATCTCCTCGGACTCTCCTGCCGAGTAGACATCCGCCGTGTCGATGAAGTTGATGCCGGCATCGAGCGCGCTGTGGATGATGCGGATCGAGTCGTCGTGATCCGGATTTCCTAGGCGGCCGAACATCATCGCGCCCAGCGTGAACTCGCTGACGGATATTCCGGTTGCCCCCAGGATCCTGCGTTTCATTGCTTTCGTGCCTTTCAGATCGGGAGTGCCGATAGCTCAATGGCACCACGCCGGTCCGCCGGATCGGTAGACAGATCCTGCTGTGGGCTTGCACAATGCTGTCAAAATTGCGCGGATCACGCGGAGCGGTGTTGTGGTGAAACCGTCCGCGTGCTTGGCTGAAGTGTGGACCTGCTCGACGAACTTCGGATGCTGATCGTGCGGCACGCGAAGGGCGGCGCGCAGCGGAAGACGCAGATCCTGGATGGCATATCCATCGCCTTCGCAGACGAACCGACACCTCCGGTCAGCGTGATGTCGGAGCCATCACTGGCGGTTGTCGGCCAGGGCGTGAAGCGCACGGTGCTCAACGGCAGGCCATACGACTATCACGCCGGCCAGTACATCGTCGTGTCGGTCGACCTCCCGGTGATCGGCCAGGCGCTCGAGGCCAGCGTGGATAAGCCCTTCGTCGTCTTCACCATGAGGTTGAAGCCCGCGATGATCGCGCCGCTGCTGCTCGAGACGAACAACGCCGCACGACCGCCCGCCTTCTGCGGCCTCGCGGTCAGCGACTCGACGCCGCAGCTACTCGATCCGATCGTTCGACTGCTGCGCCTGCTGGATCACCCGAACGACGTCCGCGTGCTCGGACCGGGTCTCGAGCGGGAGATCCTGTGGCGTCTGATCACCGGCGACCAGGGCGCGCTCGTGCGCCAGATCGGTCTCGCCGACGGAAGCCTCGCGCACATCACCCGCACGGTCCGCTGGATCCGGGAGCACTACAACGAGCCCATGCGCATTGCCGACCTCGCCGACATGTCGGGCATGAGTGCGTCCTCCTTCCACCGGCACTTCCGCTGGGCGACGTCGATGACACCGATCCAGTTCCAGAAGCAGATCCGGTTGCAGGAAGCACGCGCGCTGCTCATAACCCGGCCGGGAGACGTTGCCGAGATCGGCTATCTCGTCGGTTACCAGAGCCCATCCCAGTTCAGCCGCGAGTACCGCAAGACCTTCGGCGCACCCCCGGGGCGGGATGCCGCCAGACTGTCGGCGACCGACTCGCGGACCGGAACCGCGGATTCGGCCCTGTAGGCACGTCCTCCCACGAGACGCAGCCCTGTATCGGTCACACAGCGCCTCAGCGGGCGGCGTTTCATTGGTTCTCAACCGAACCTGACAGATCCGGTTCATTGAGCCCCACACAGGGCTGGAAATGACTGTGGGCACCCTCCGTCAAGTGGAGAGTGCCCAGGTCATCGGCCATAGCCGTGGTGCGCCGCCAGGGACTCGAACCCCGGACCCGCTGATTAAGAGTCAGCTGCTCTAACCAACTGAGCTAGCGGCGCAGGAAGCACATCAAGATTAGCGCACACGGCGGACACTTCGCACCGATCGGGCACGCTAGGCTAGAACAACATTCGGGTTACTGACGGGAGCGCCGATGACGTCGTGGTTCACCTCGCCTGCCGACGCCGGGGAACGGCTCGCCAGCGTGGACTATCTCGCCGACGACGGCATCGCGACCTCGGTGTTCCTGGCGGCCGCGCTGGGGAAGCCGTTGCTGGCCGAGGGACCCGCGGGCGTGGGCAAGACGCAGCTCGCCAAGGCCATCGCGGAGTCGACCGGGGCCGAGCTGATCAGGCTCCAGTGTTACGAAGGGCTCGACGAGGCCCGCGCGCTGTACGAGTGGAACTACAAGAAGCAGCTCCTGCGGATCCAGGCCTCCGGCGAGCAGGCGTGGGAGGAGACGCACGACGACATCTTCAGCGAGGAGTTCCTTCTGGAGCGTCCCCTGCTGAAGGCGATCCGGCGGACCGGGCCGACGGTGCTGCTGATCGACGAGACCGACAAGGCCGACGTCGAGGTCGAGGGCCTGTTACTGGAGATCCTTTCCGACTACCAGGTGACGATCCCCGAGCTCGGCACCATCGTCGCGACGCGCAAGCCGTACGTCGTGCTGACCTCGAACGCGACCCGCGAGCTGTCGGAGGCGCTGAAGAGGCGCTGCCTCTACCTTCACCTGGACTACCCCTCACCCGAGCGCGAGCGCGACATCGTGGTCGCGCAGGTGCCGGGTATCGAGGCCTCACTGGCCGAGCAACTCGCCCGTACGGTAGCAACGCTGCGCGCGCTGGAGCTGAAGAAGTCCCCGTCGATCGCCGAGACCATCGATTGGGCGCACACGCTTCTGGCGCTCGGGCGTACCGACCTGGACGAGTCCACCACCGCGCGCACGCTCGGGGTAGTGCTCAAGCACGCGTCCGACCAGGCGCGGGCCATCAAGGAGCTTGGCCTGCCGGCCCGGTGACGACCAGAGGGGGTGCAGGGGTGTCGCTGGTCGACAGGCATGTGGGTTTCGTGCACGCGCTCCGCAGGGCGGGACTGCCGGTGTCGCTGGCCGAGGGGCTGGACGCCGCTCGCGCGCTCGAGGTCATCGACCTCACCGAGCGGGAGACGCTTCGCGAGGCGTACGCCGCCACGCTCGTCAAGCGCCCGACGCACCGCCCTGGCTTCGACACGCTCTTCGACCTGTGGTTCCCTCCGGTGACCAGCGCGTTGCGCACCACCGTCTCGGACGGGGACCAGCCGGACCTCGAACAGGCGGAGGTCTCACAACTACGCGACCGGCTGGCTGAGCTGCTGCTCGACGACGCGGCCGCGATGCGAGATCCCGCGTTCGGCGAGTTCGTCCGGGCGATGGTGGAGCGGTTCGGGCGCCAGCCCGCCGGTCCCGGCCGCCAGAACTGGTTCTCCTATTCCGTGCTGCGCGCCCTCTCCCCCGGCACCCTGATGGCCAGGATGCTCAACGACGTGCTGCTCGGCCAGCAACGGGGCGGGCTGGCCGAGAAGGTGGCCCGCCGCCGGCTCGCCGACAACATCGCCGGCTTCGAGAACGCCGTGGCTTCGGACGTGCGAAGGAGGATCGCCGAGGACTCCGGCATTGAGAAGATCGCGAGGTCGACGGTGAAGCCGCCCGTCGACCAGATCGACTTCCTGCGGGTCACGAAGGCCGATCTGGCGAAGCTGCGGCGTGAGGTGCACCCGCTGGCGCGGCGCCTCGCCACGCGGTTGACGATCAGACATCGGCTGGGCCATCGGGGCCGGCTCGACTTCCGGCGTACGGTCAGGGCTTCACTGAGCACCGGCGGAGTCCCGATCGTCACCCGCATGAAGCCGCGACGCCCTCACAAGCCCGAGCTGGTCGTGCTGTGCGACGCGAGCGATTCTGTGTCCACGTTCTCGCACTTCACGCTGCTGCTCACGTACGCGCTGCGCGAGCAGTTCACCAAGGTGCGCGCGTTCGCCTTCGTGGACACGGTGGATGAGATCACACGTTTCTTCGCGCCGGGCATCGACGTCGTAGAGGCGATCAGCCGGATGACCGAGGAAGCCGACATCTCACGCTTCGGCCGGAGCGACTACGGGCACTCGTTCGAAAGGTTCGCCGAGAAGTACGGCGACGCCATCGGTCCGAAGACGTCGCTGCTGATACTCGGGGACGCCCGGTCCAACTACCAGCGGCCCGCGCTCGCCACGTTGAAGCGGCTCGCCGGCGAGGCCAGGCACGCGTACTGGCTCAACCCGGAGCCGCTCGCCCAGTGGGACACCGGGGACTCGGTCGCGACCCCCTACGGCGGCGTGATCGAGATGCACGAATGCCGCAACGTAGCCCAGCTCGCCGCCTTCATCGAGAACCTCGCCTAATCAACACTCGCAGGTCGCTCACCCTGGCAAAGGGGAACGGTCATGTCATTCGGCGGAGGATCCGGGCGGCTGTGCGGGCGAGGATCTCGACCTCGTCTTCGGTGAGGTCGGCGTGGGTGTCGCCTATGATCCACTTGGCCGCCCTGCGCGGCAGGAACAGTGTGAGCCCCTCGGCGCTCACCACGGTGGTCTTCACGTGGCCTCCGTGCACGACGAGCAGGGGCGAGATGTCGACGGGGATGCCGGACTCGCGCGACAGCAGCTCGCCCATGGACGTGGCGGCCTCCACGAGCGGCTTCGCCACCGACGAGCCGGACCTCTCGCCGAAGAACAGCCTGCCTCCGTACGCCGCGATGTAGGTGTCGGGCGGCCACGCCTCGTTGTCGACGATCCACACCCCGCCGGGGCCGATCACCAGGTGGTCGATGGAGGCCTTCCCAGGTACGGCCCGCCCGTCGAGCACGCGATAGCCGTACTTGCCGAGCGCGCGGCGTAACAGCCGTCCGGTGCGCACCGCGCCGGAGCGCTTGCCTCGCCAGACAGCCGTGGCCTCGAACATCCGCCAGGAGATGAACGCGTCGGCGACCCAGACGGCACCGCCTCCGAGGAGCCCGATCAGGAACGGCACCGGCAGCGAGCGGTAGAAGGCGAGCGCGGTTATGAGGACAAAAGCCGCTCCCGCCATGATGTGGCGCCGGCGACGGCGCTCCGACCTGGTGTCACGCCAGCGGAGCTCATACATCACCGATGGCGAGCCCCACTTGAACTTGTCGTCCTGCGGCACGTAAATGGAACCATTGGGCACCGGAAACCCCCACGATTTCGGGCTCGTCGACTACGTCGTTGAATACCCAACCGGGGGCTCCAACCTCTCTAAGGTTATGTAATTAACACACCCACGACACAGCGTCGGCGTGGTGGTCACCCGCCAAGAGGCGTAATAGAGCACGCGGGAAGACGGATGTCACAGCCTGTTAACCGACCAGTCGGTATGCTGGGTGGCGTCGACATGCAGGGGAGGCATGCGTGATGGCGCGCAACGGGGCTCGGGCACCTACCACCACAGGCGGCACGAAGGATGAGCCGGTACGGCAGAGGTTGCTGGCCGAGGCGACGCGCCTGTTCGCGGAGAAGGGCTTCGAAAGCACGTCGGTACAGGAGATCGTGTCCGCCGCGGGGGTCACCAAGGGGGCGATGTACCACTACTTCGACTCCAAGGACGACCTCCTGCGCGAGATCTACGCCCGCGTGCTGCGCCTGCAGATCGAGCGGCTGGAGAGGTTCGCCGGCGCGCCAGGGCCGATCGCCGACCGTGTGCACGCCGCCGCCGTCGACGTGATCGCCACCACGATCGAGAACCTCGACGACTCCAAGATCTTCTTCCGGTCGATGCACCAGCTCGCGCCGGAGACCCAGAAGGCCGTACGGGCGGAGCGCCGCCGCTACCACGAGCGCTTCCGGGACCTGCTGGTCGAGGGCCAGCACGCCGAGGTGTTCCGCGCCGACGTGCCGGCCGACCTCGTGGTCGACTTCTTCTTCGGCTCCGTCCACCACCTGGGCACGTGGTACCACACCGACGGCGCCCTCTCGGGCACGGCGGTCGGAAAGCACTTCGCCGACCTCCTCCTCGCCTCCCTCCGTCACTGACGACGCCCCGCCGGCCGTCCGGCTCCTCCGCGAACGGCCGGGACCAGCCGCGTCAGGAGCCGAGCGGGCCGGGAAGGTCGGCCAGACGCGCGAGCGCGTCCCGGTGGTCACCCGGCGTGCCGAGCGCGATCTCATCGGCCTTGGCGCGCTTCAGATAGAGGTGTACGGGATGCTCCCAGGTCATCCCGATGCCCCCGTGCAGCTGGACGCACTCCTCCGCCGCGTGCACGGCGACCGCCCCGCACCACGCCTGCGCGACCGCGACGGCCGTGGCGGTGTCCGTACCCGACGCGAGCGCGTCCGCGGCGTTGCGGGCGGCGGCCCGGGCCTGCACGATCTCCATCCACAGGTCGGCGAGCCGGTGCTTCAGCGACTGGAACGAGCCGACGGGCCTGGCGAACTGGTGACGTTCCTTGACGTACGCGACCGTCGTGGTGAGACACCACTCCGCGACCCCGAGCTGCTCGGACGCGAGGAGCCCTGCGCCGAGGTCCAGCGCGGCGCGCAGCGGTCGCAGGCCGGAGGAGACCTGCCGGGCCGGCGCTCCGATGAAGGTCACGGTCGAGATGGGCCGGGTGAGGTCGAGGGACACCATCGGCGTGACGGTCGCATCGGCGGCTTCGACGGCGTAGAGCGCCCCGGAGGCGGGAACGATGAGCACGTCGGCGACGTCGGCGCCCGCCACGGCCGTGACGCGCCCGCTCAGCGTCCCACCTTCGACCGCCACAGCCCCCCAAGGCGTTCCCGCGGCCGTGTCCGCGCCGGGCGCTTTCGGGGATTGCGGCGACTCGCTCCATTCCAAGGAGTACGGCGAGGAGGCGAACGAGACCGCGAGCGCCGCCGTGGTCTCCCCGCTCGCGAGGGTCGCAAGGAGTTCCCGTGCCCCGTCCGTACCCGCGCTCACCAGCGCCTGCGTCGCGAGGACGGAGCTGGTCAGGAAGGGCACCGGGGTCACCGCGCGGCCGAGCTCCTCCAGCACGACCGCAGCCTCGCGCGCAGAGGCGCCCGCACCTTCCAGCTCCTCGGGAATCAGCAACCCGGCCACCCCGATGTCCCGGGCCAGCGCCTTCCACAGGTCGGCGTCGTACGGCGAGGCGCTCTCGATCCTCGCGAGCACCGTGGCCGGAGGGCAGCGGTCGGCCAGCAGATCGCGAACCGCCGCCCGCAGCTCCTCCTCGACCTCGGAGTACAGCAGTGTCATCGCGGCAGGTCCTTCCAGGGGACGTTCTTGTCGACGCGGGGCTCCGACGGCAGGCCGAGGACGCGCTCGGCGATGATGTTGCGCAGGATCTCGGAGGTCCCGCCCTCGATCGAGTTGCCCTTGGCGCGCAGGTAGCGGTAGCCGGGCCCGCGGCCGAAGAAGTCCACCGAGTCCGACCGCCGGAAGGTCCAGTCGTCGTACGCGAGCCCCTCCTCGCGGCGCATCTCCACGTCGAGGCCGGAGAGCGCCTGGTTCAGGCGCGCGAAGGCCAGCTTCATCCCCGACCCCTCGGGCCCCGGAGCCCCGGCGGCGAGCTGCTCGCGCAGCCGTACCCCGGCGAGCCGGGTGACCTCGGTCTCGACCCAGAGCCGGAGCAGGCGCTGGTGCAGGTCGTGGGTGCGGATCTCGGGCCGCCGCCGCCAGGTCTCGGCGACCACGCCGATCACGCCTCCGCCGCGTCTGACGGGCGAGCCGCCGATCGCGACCCGCTCGTTCATGAGCGTCGTCTGGGCCACCCGCCAGCCGTCGCCCACCTCGCCCAGCCTGAGCTGGTCGGACAGCCGCACGCCGGTGAGGAAGACCTCGTTGAACTCCGCCTCGCCGGTGATCTGGCGCAGCGGCCTGACCTCGACGCCCGGCGCCTCCATGTCGCAGACGAAGTACGTGAGACCGCGATGCTTCGGCACGTCGGGATCGGTCCTGGCGACGAGGATGGCCCAGCGGGAGTGGTGGGCGCCGGAGGTCCACACCTTCTGCCCGTCCACGACCCATTCGTCGCCGTCGCGTACCGCCCTCGTCGCCAGGGTCGCCAGATCAGATCCCGCGCCGGGCTCGCTGAAGAGCTGACACCAGATCTCCTCCCCCGTCCACAGCGGTCGCAGGAAGCGCTTCTTCTGCTCCTCGGTGCCGAAGATGAGGATCGTGGGCGCCGCCATGCCGAGGCCGATGGCCAGCTTGCCGACATCGGTCTGAGGGGTGCCGTCCAGCTCGCCTTCCACGACGTTCTGCAGCTCGCGGGGCGCGCCGAGGCCGCCGAGGCCCTTGGGGAAGTGCACCCAGGCCAGCCCGGCGTCGAACCGCGCCCTCAGGAAGTCGAGCGGTTCCGTCGCCGCCGGATCATGCTCCGCGAGGAACGCGCGGGCCCGCTCCTTGAGCGCCGCCTCATCCACTGTCACGAAATATCCCCTTCAAGGTGGTCGGTGGCACGCCTGCCCGCTTTCCAGCCGGCGGCAAGCCGGTCCGCGTTTCAGCCGGTGGCAAGCCCGGCCGGTGGCGAGGTCGTCCAGCGGCGGGTCGGCCCGTGGACATCCTCACCGGTGAGGCAGGTCAGCGGGTGGGCATGTGCTTCTTGAGCTCGCGGTACGCGAGCGACCGCTTGTGCACCTCGTCCGGCCCGTCGGCGAGGCGCAGCGTACGGGCCGCCGCCCACAGGCCCGCGAGCGGGAAGTCCTGGCTGACGCCCCCGGCCCCGTGGACCTGGATGGCCTTGTCGAGGATCCATTCGACGGTCCGTGGTGTAGAGATCTTGATGGCCTGGATCTCGGCGTGCGCGCCGCGGTTGCCGACGGTGTCCATCAGCCAGGCGGTCTTGAGCACCAGCAGGCGGAGCTGCTCCACCTTGACCCGGGACTCCGCGATCCAGTCCTGGACCACGCCCTGCTGGGCCACCGGCTTGCCGAACGTCGTACGGGACAGCGCGCGCGTGCACATCAGCTCGATGGCGCGCTCGGCCATGCCGATCAGCCGCATGCAGTGATGGATGCGGCCGGGACCGAGGCGGGCCTGGGCGATGCCGAAGCCGCCGCCCTCCTCGCCGATCAGGTTCTCCACGGGCACGCGGACGTCCTCGAACAGCAGCTCCGCGTGGCCGCCGTGGTCGGCGTCGCTGTATCCGAACACGTGCATGCCGCGCTTGACGGTCAGCCCGGGGGTGTCACGCGGTACGAGCACCATGCTCTGCTGCCGGTGGGGGGAACCCTCCTGGGAGGTCTTGCCCATCACGATGAAGATGGCGCAGCGCGGGTTCATCGCGCCGGAGGCGAACCACTTGCGCCCGTTGATGACGTACTCGCCGCCGTCGCGCACGATCGAGGTCGAGATGTTGGTCGCGTCGGAGGAGGCGACGTCCGGCTCGGTCATCGCGAACGCCGACCGGATCTCGCCGTTGAGCAGCGGCTCCAGCCAGGTCTTGCGCTGCCACTCGTCCCCGAACATGGAGAGCACTTCCATGTTGCCGGTGTCAGGAGCCGCGCAGTTGGTGGCGGTCGGCGCGATGCGGGGGCTGCGGCCCATGATCTCGGCCAGCGGGGCGTACGTCAGGTTGGTGAGGCCGGGACCGTGCTCGCCCGGAAGGAAGAGGTTCCACAGGCCGCGCCCGCGCGCCTCGTCCTTGAGGTCTTCCATCATGGGCGGGGTGCTCCAGCCGCTCTCGGCCGCCTGCCGCTCGAAGGCCTCCTCCGCCGGATACACACACTCGTCCATGAACGCGGTCAGCCGCTCGCGCAGCTCTTCGGTCGTGGTGTCGTACGCGAAATCCATCAGCCCTCCAGTGCGTGCAGTCCATGGGCCACGAGCGGCGCGACGTGCTCGCCGATGTCGTCGAAGCCGTCTCCGACGGTAAGGCCCTGGGTGTAGCGGAAGTGGATGCCCTCGGAGATCACCGCGAGCTTGAAGCACGCCAGGGCGACGTACCAGCCCAGGCGGGAGATGTCGAGGCCGGTCCCCCGGGCGTAGCGCTCGGCCAGCACGGCGGTCGGCGTGTGCTCGCCACCGTCCGCGAGGCCCCCGGTGTCCAGGGCGGCGAAGTCGGCGTACAGCAGGAAGAGCGCCAGGTCGGTGAGGGGGTCGCCGAGCGTGGACATCTCCCAGTCGAGCACGGCGCGCACCTCGCCCCCGGAGATCAGCGTGTTCCCCAGCTTGAAGTCGCCGTGCACGATCGCGTGGCGCCGCGTCTCGGGCACTGCTCCCTCCAGGCGGCCGAACAGCTCGTCGATGTCCGGCAGGTCGCGGCTGCGGGAGGCGTCGAGTTGCCGCTTCCAGCGCTTGACCTGGCGCTCGAGGAAGCCCTCCGGCCGTCCGAAGTCGGCGAGCCCCACAGCCGCGGGGTCCACGTCGTGCAGCGTGGCGAGGACGTCGGTGAGGCTCGCCTCGATGGCGGGCGTCGCCGGGGGCTGGCTCCCCTCGACGTACTCCATGACGTAGAAGGGCGCCCCGAGGATGCCTGGGTCGTCGCAGAGGTGGTACGTGCGGGGCACGGGCACGCCGGTGTCCCGCAGCGCGGTCATGACGCGGTACTCCCGGCCCATGTCGTGTGCCGTGGCCAGCACGTGCCCGAGCGGCGGCCTCCGCACGACGAACCGGCGCTCGCCGTCTCGTACGAGATAGGTCAGGTTCGACTTGCCTCCGTGGATGACCTCGGCCGTCAACGGCCCCTCGGCGAGGTCGTGCCTCGCGAGATGGTCTCTCAGGCGCTCGAGGTCAAGACCCGGCGTCTCGATGTGTGCGGGCATCGCGCTCCCCAGTCGTCCCAGTCACTCGAGCGTACCGACCGGCCGGTATGCCTGTCGACCGGTACGATCCCGGTAGTGGTCATCCGAAAGCGACGGCCAAGTGGCCCTGCCCGCCGGGCCGCTCCGGACGGAACACTTCTCGGCATGACCGTGAAGATGCCGGATCCCGTTGTCCTCGAAGGGCGGACCGTACGGCTGGAGCCGCTCGGCCTCCACCATGTCCCCGACCTGTTCGCGGCCGGCGGGAACGACGAAGAGGTGTGGCGCTGGATGCCGGCGCCCACGCCGCGGACCGAGGACGAGTTGCGGCGGCTCGCCATGTCCCTGGTGGAGAACCCGGGGATCGTGCCGCTGGCGGTGATCCTGCGGGAGACCGGACGCGCCATCGGGTGGACCACCCTTCACGACGTGCCCGGCTTCGACCACAGCCTGGAAATCGGCTGGACGTGGTACGGAAAGGCCTACTGGCGGACGGCCGTGAACACCGAGAGCAAACTGCTCCTGCTCAGCCACGCCTTCGACAAGCTCGGCCACAACCGCGTCCTGCTCAAGACCGACGTCCTCAACACCCGGTCGCAGAACGCGGTCCGGCGCATCGGCGGCGTGTACGAAGGCACGCTCCGCCGGCACCGGCAACGCCCGGACAGCACCTGGCGGGACACCGTCTACTTCGGGATCCTCGACGACGAGTGGCCCCCGCGAAAGCAGCGGCTGGAGCAGCTGCTCGACCGCTGACAGAGCGTTTTCGGTATATCATCCGAATTAGCCAACGACGACCGGGCTGCGGCCCGGCTCACGTGATGACGTACTGAGGAGGTGAGCCCCATTACCGCTGTACCAGGTCGGGTGCTCCCATCTCACGACCGTGCGGTCCATCAGGCATAGGTGAACCGAGGGAGCGCCCATCGGCATCCCGAAAGGCTCCCATGTCGGTCTCACCGTCAGCTCTGTCTGAATCCATCATCGTCACCACGCTTCGGGCCGCCGGCTGTGTCTTCGCCGAGGACGAGGCGCAGCTGCTCATCTCCACAGCACGTACTCCGGCCGACCTCGCCGCCATGGTGGAACGGCGAGCCGGTGGTCTCCCCCTCGAACACGTCCTCGGCTGGGCGGAGTTCTGCGGCCTGCGGATAGCCGTGGACCCCGGAGTCTTCGTCCCCCGCCGCCGCACCGAGTTCCTCATCCGCCAGGCCGCCGCCCTCGCCCGCCAGGCTGTCAGCCCCGCCGATCAGCCCGCTGCCCTCGGCCGCCTGTCCGCCGTCCCCGCGGGCCAGGCCCTCGCCCCACCACGAGCCGTCGTCGTCGACCTGTGCTGCGGCTCGGGTGCGATGGGCGCCGCGCTGGTGGCGGCCCTGGACCAGGTCGAGCTGCACGCCGTCGACATCGACCCCGCCGCCGTACGGTGCGCACGCCGCAACCTCGCCGCCGCCGGTGGCCGGGTGTACGAGGGTGACCTGTACGAACCGCTTCCCGCCGCGCTGCGTGGCCGCGTTGACGTCCTGCTCGCCAGCGCGCCGTACGTGCCGACCGAGAAGATAGGGCTGTTGCCCCAGGAGGCCCGCATCCACGAGCCCCGGGTCGCGCTCGACGGTGGCGCGGACGGGCTTGACGTCGTGCGGCGGCTGATCGCCACCGCACCCCTGTGGCTGGCGCCGGGCGGCCACCTCCTGGTCGAGACGAGCGAGCGCCAGGCGCAGGAGACCGCCGCGACCATCGCCCGCAGCGGCCTGACCGCTCGGGTCACCGGCTCCGACGAGCTGGACGCGACCGTCGTCATCGGAACCAGGCCCCGCGAAGGCCGCTAGGCCATGTCCCGTGCGGTAGTGATCGGCGGGGGGATCGGCGGGCTGGCCGCCGCGGCCGCCCTGTCCCTCAAAGGCTGGTCGGTGACGGTGTGCGAGCGCGCCGCGTCCCTGGAGCCTCGTCAGCAGTGCGGGGCGTACGCATCTCGGCGACGACGTCACCCTGCGTCAGTTCGACGACGTGTTCACCTGGCGGCCGCCCGTGTCGTGAACGGCACGGGGATCTCCGGGTGAGGGGTCGAGACCTGGTGCGGGTTTTCCGGGGCGAGGCGCCCCAGCGTGATCGTCCCCGCGATCAGCACCGCGGCCGAGACGATCGCCGGGATCACGCTCCCCACGCCGCTCGGCAGCGGCTCGCCGAGCAGGATCGTTCCCGCGAGCACCGAGGTGATGGGGTCCACCACCTGGACGCCCGCGTACGCGATCCCGAAGTAGCCGACGGCGTAGGACTTCTGCAGGAGCACGATGGCGAAGACCAGCAGCAGCGGGATGGCCAGCGTGAACCAGTGGAAGAGCCGCGACAGGTCACCGCCGAGGCCTCCCCCGACGACCCGTACGAACGTCGACACCGACGCGGTCACCGAACCCGCGCCGACGGACAGCAGCAGCGTCTTCCCCGCCCCCCGGGCGCGCCGCGCGGTGAGCTGGCAGACCACGACCACGATGCCCACGCAGGCCAGGAAGCCCAGCGCCGCGGGGGTGGACAGCTCGGGCCGGGTGTTGCTCTGCGGTATCAGCAGCATCAGCCCCAGCAGGCCGACGGCCACGGCGATCGAGCCGAGCACCTCGGCCTTCTTGGGTCGCCTGCCATGCAGGGCCGCCGCCAGCGGAACGGCGAACACCAGCGTCGCCACGCTCACCGGCTGGATCAGCACCAGGGGCGCGAGGCTCAGCGCGACCGCGTGCAGGCCGGCGCCGGTCAGCCCGATCACTCCGCCGACCAGCCATCGCGGCTGCCTGACCAGCTTGAGCGTGGCGCCACCGTGGACGGCCTCGTACTGCTGCAGGGCCGCGCCTCCGGCGTAGCCCAGCGCGCCCACCAGCGCGATCGACACGCCGATCCAGATCATGATGGACCGCCGGGCGCAAGCACGAGGGCACGGGAGAGCAGATGTGAGGTCATCAGTGGGAGCATCCCGTCAGCTTAGGGACAAACCTGAGTAGCGTGTTCGTCAATCCACCACCATGCCGTGCGGCCCCCGGGCCGGCGCCTGTGCTGGCACCCCATGAGGGCGAACGGCACGAAGGAGTCCTGCCGGAGGCGGGGATGACCCTTCAACGGTACGGGGATTCGCGAAGTATGGCATGACATCTCCTACTTTCCGGGAATGACAATCACGCTCTTCCCCGCGGTGGGCGCGATCCTCATGAGCCTCTCCACGATCGTCGTGGCCCTCAACGCGCAGCTCCCACGCCGCGTGGACCTGCGAGTCGGAGAACGTACGGTCTGAACGGGCCGCTCCTCACGACCGTTCCGGGCACACGCAGAAGAGGTGGCCCTCGGGGTCGGCGAGGACGGTCCAGCTCTCACCGGGCTGGAAGTCCGGCTTCGTGGCCCCGAGCTCGAGGTACTCCTGTACGGCCTTGTCCACGTCAGGTACCCGGAAGTCGAGGTGGAACTGCTTGTCGGGCCCCGGCCACACCGCTGGCTTGCGCTCGGGGACCCGTCCGAAGTAGATGCTGGTCGTGCCGTCGCCGATGCCGGCGTACTCCTCCTCGGCGTACTGCACCTCGAACCCGGTGATCTTGGAATAGAACTCGGCGAGCCTCTTCGGCTCGGCACAGTCAATGGTCACGGCTATGAGCTTCGCCTGCGTGGTCATGAGCCTCATCTTGGATGGCATACCTGTCACCCCCTGTCAGGTACACCGTGTGTCCTTACTCTCGGCGCGCGCCCTCCGGCCAGATGACGTGGACCCTGATGCCGCGCTCGCGGGCCTCGGCGACGACATCGGCGGTGCCGCCGTAGCCGCGCGCGGGTTCTCCGTCCCAGACGGCGCACAGCTCCTCGGCCAGGTCGAGCATGAGACGGCTGCCCTCCATGTGCGACTCGCACGTCGACTGGGCGTAACCGAGCCGGTGGACCTTCGCCGCGGCCCTCATGAGCGAGTCGTACTCGTCGCGGGCGCCGGCGGGAAGCTCCTCGCGGTACCTCTCGGAGCAGACCACCGCCTCCAGCGTGCCGCCCAGGTCGATCACCGCACGCGCGAAGATCTGGTCGGCTCCGTCGGCCAGGCAGGAGACTCCCCTCACCTCGGGGCCGTGCTCCGCCAGGGTCTTCCTGATGGCCGCCTCGACCAGCATGGCCGTCTCCGAGGGCAGGCCGCGATGACCCGAGACGGCGATGCGGGACGGCGCGTTCGCGGCGTTCGCGGTGGGATGGCGGCGCTCCTCAGCTACGAGACCCCCACCAGAGCATGTGTTCACGTGAGATGGCCTCCTCGGACTCGTCGACGAAATGCGCCCATTCGGACTCCGTGCGGGGCCATTCCACCCGCGACACGATATCTCCCAGTTCCAGTGCCGCTATGGAATAGGAAGTGGCGAGTTGCTGGTGCTGCCGGGTCTGGAGCCAAGCGATGCCGGCGGCCGCGATGGCACCGACAATTCCCGGCAGATCCGCATTTGTCACCTGATTGGCATTGAGGATGGCGGCGATCAGGCCGACGGCCTCCATCCCCGCCAGCGTGACCGACCACTGGGCGGCCCGGCGGTCGTGGTGCCTGGCCTTGGCGGTGTACCAGGCGCGCTGGTCGTTGATCCGGCCGGTCATGTAGTGCTGCTTGCGCTCGTCGAGCGACAGGGCCCTGATGCTTCGCATCATGGCGGTGACCTGCGACTCCTCTTCCACGGGAGGCACAGGTGTGAATCCCCTGATCCCGCCCGTGATCTCGGAGAACCTGCGCAGCAGGAGGAGGTCGACACCCTCGTCGTTCTCCACGTCCCGGCCGAACGGCTCGCCTCCGACGAGGTAGCGCCACGCGAGCGTCTTCGCCGACTCCGCGGCCGCCCTCGCCTCGTACCACTGGCGATCGGGTCGTACGGTGAGGAGGTAGACCTCGGTGACCAGCGCCGTGGCGAGCGCGCCCGCCGAGACCACCGCGGCCGCGTCCACGTGACCGGCGTTGAGGCTGAACGAGCCGAAGATGGCCGCGATCACCAGCGATGTGAGGCGCACGCCGGTCGCCGTCAGCAGCCGGCGCTGCCCCACGATGGCACCTCGGTCAGCGGCGCGATAGAGCGACGGGAACCCTGTCTCCGGGTTGCTGGCCATTCATTTACTGGAACCGCTGATTCGCACCGTGTCAAGGGCCACGATATAGGCCGTGACATCGGGCCTCGATCGGAATTCCCAAACCCGACCTATTCTATAACTACCGCACCCCACGCCCCTTTGGGCACATGTCGCCAGAGTCTGGTAAATCCGAAATATCGTGAGCGGATAATCATGGCAGCGCCGACCCACCGGCAGCCGTGATGATGCCCTTCATCAGCCGCACCACTACCATCCAAAGCTCTCCTTGCCGACATTACGGACAAGTAGTGCCCAGACTGCCCAATAGGCTCACTTAACGGGCAATAGGCAATGTAGGGGATATATACCGCAAAGGCCTATGGCGCGATCTTGGGTCTACCCGTACCACCCCTGACAGTGGTTCAATTCACCGGGATTCCCTGGTGATTGGCAGTGCCAGCGGACAGGCAGGCGTATCGTTATTTCCCGTGTCGTCGGCGAGTCTGTAAACGATCTGGCACGCTCCGTTACTCCACGATTACCTTGTGTTAGATACAACTGAACTGATCAATACTCCGGACTTAGGTGGCACCATGAAGACCGACATCGCCGAGGACTCGAAGCCCGGAGCCACAAGCGACCTCGCCGATGTGCGCGACATCCCGCTCGCGAGCCTCAGCTCGTTCGCTGGAGCTGGGCTGCTCGATCGCAACCACCTCCACATGTCGAACCCCGGTGTCAGCGTCGCGGCCTTCAACTCATCGATCTAGCCACCTTCCGTGAGTGACCCCGCCCTCCCGTTTCGGCAGTTCGTACTAAAGGTCGCAAGCCGTTGTGACCTGGCCTGTGACCACTGCTATGTGTACGAGCACGCCGATCAGAGCTGGCGGGGCCGGCCCACGGTCATGTCCGTCGAGACGATGGCGTGGTCGGCGGCCCGGATCGCCGACCACGCGAAGCATCATGATCTGTCGCGCGTCGACGTGGTGCTGCATGGCGGCGAGCCGCTGCTGGCCGGTCGCGAGCGCCTCGGCCGCGTCGCCGACGAGCTGACGCGGGCGCTCGACGGCGTCTGCGATCTCGACCTCAGGATCCACACCAACGGTGTCCTGCTGGACGAGGGTTTCTGCGAGCTTTTCGCGGACCGCGGCATCAAGATCGGCATCTCTCTCGACGGCGACCGCGTCGCCAACGACCGGCACCGCCTGTACGCCAGCGGGCGCAGCAGCTACGACAAGGTGATCGGTGCGATCGACCTCATCAGAGAGCGGTATCCCCAGCTGTACGCCGGGCTGCTGTGCACGGTCGACGTCGCCAACGACCCCATCGCGGTCTACGAGGCGTTAGGTGAGCTGGAGCCGCCTCGGGTCGATTTCCTGCTTCCGCACGCCACCTGGGACGAGCCGCCCCCTGGCGGCCCGGGCGCTTACGGAGAGTGGCTCGTACGGATCTTCGACCGGTGGGTGGCCGACGGCAGGCCGATGACCGTGCGCGTCTTCGAGTCGGCGCTGCGCACTCTCGGCACCCAGGGCAGCCTGACCGAGTCACTCGGGCTGGAACCCAGCGACCTGGTAGTGATCGAGACAGACGGATCGTACGAGCAGGCCGACTCCCTCAAGACGGCTTACGACGGCGCCCCGGCCACCGGCTTCACCGTCGAACGCGACTCCCTCGACGTCGTGGCCCGTCATCCCGGCATCACCGGCCGCCAGACGGGCCTCGCCGGTCTCAGCGACCAATGCCGGTCGTGCCCCGTGGTGTCCTCGTGCGGCGGCGGTCTCTACGCGCATCGCTACCGCACCGGATCCGGCTTCCTGAACCCCAGTGTCTACTGTGCCGACCTTCTGCGGCTCATCACCCACATCCGGGGCGCGGTGAGCGCCATGGACACCACGACGCACCGCCTTCCCGACGCGGACTTCGCCACACTGGCCGCGGGCTACGGCGGGGCCGAGGCCGTCGGCCGCCTCGACGAGGGTCAGCAGAGCCTGCGCCGCACCCTGGTCGCCAGCGTGGGAGGCGCGTCGACGTCCGTCGCGGCCTGGCGCCTGCTCACGTTGATCGACCGCGAGGCGCGCCCGGTGCTCGACGCGGTGCTCGCGCATCCCTACGTCCGCGTGTGGGCGGTCAAGTGCCTTACGGGCGAGACCGACGACGGCCACCTGCCGGCGATCACGGCGGCCGCCGCCATCCGCGCCGGCGTTCTGGCGTCTCTGCGGGTGCCGGTCCGCGACGGCGCGCTGCATCTGCCGTCCCTGGGGCGCCTCGACGTCGGCAAGGTCACCGAGGCGACGGTGCAGACCGCCGGGGGGCGCTTCGCCGTCCACGCAGGGGGGCGCAGCCTGCTTGTTGATCTCGAAAAGCCGGGTCGTACCCCGGAGTGGCTCCCGGTGCGCTCCGTGGCGGCCCCCGGCTGGACCGTGGCGCTGGACGACGTCGACCTCTACCGCGACTGCCACCAGTGGCCCGCCGCCGCGCGCCTGGGGGCCGAGGAGCTGGACCGCTGGGCGGCGATGCTCCAGGAGGCGTGGCACCTGATCGTCCGCGATCACCCGGAGTACGCTGCCGGCCTCGCCGCGGGACTTCGCGTCATCATGCCGCTCGCGCCTCCCACCGACGGCTCGGAGGTCAGCTCGACGGCCCGTGACGCGTTCGGCGCCGTCGCCGCCGCCCTTCCCTCGGACGCGGCATCCCTGGCGTTGCTGTTGATCCATGAGTTCCAGCACGTCAAGCTGGGCGCCGTCCTGGACATCCACAATCTGTACGACCCGAAAGACAAGAACCTGTACTACGCCCCCTGGCGTGAGGACCCGCGTCCTCTCGAAGGGCTGCTTCAGGGCACCTACGCCCACCTCGCGGTCACCGACTTCTGGCGGGTCCGCCGCCTGGTCGACGACGGCGACGCCGCCCGGCGCGCGGCCGTGCAGTTCGCCAGGTGGCGGGCTCAGACCGCCGAGGCGATCGGCACCCTGGCGTGCTCCGGAGCCCTGACCGAGACCGGGCGGAGGTTCGTCGCCATGATGCGCCGGACGATCTCGCCCTGGCTCGACGAGCCCGTCCCGGCCGTGGCCGCTACCGAAGCGGAGCGAGCCGCCGCCGCGCACAGAACACGGTGGTCCAGGCAGGGCGCGGACGCCACCGGCCGTCCATAGTCGCGGCATACGCCCTTACGGGCCGCCGGCGGCGGCCCGATTCCCGGTTTCCATGCGGGACATAAATCTGGCGGGATGATTTCCTCGCTTTTGATTGCTTGGCGTCATTGTCCGGCCTAGTGTGCGATGTCTAGAGTCAAGATTCTCGCAGGTTTTGAGCTGGAGGTGCGTCTGCGAGTGTCAGATGACACACATGCCGGCCCCTACTTCTTTCTCAGCTATGCCCACACCCCCCGGCATGACGCGAACGATCCTTACGATCCGGATCAATGGGTCGAGAAGCTATACACCGATTTGTGCCGACATGTGATGGTACTGAGCGGGCTTGACCACGGGGCGAAGGCCGGATTCATGGACCGGGAGCTCCACTCCGGCAGCTACTGGCCGGACCGGCTCGCGAAGGGCATCGCCACCTGCCGGGTCTTCGTTCCGCTCTACTCCAGGCGCTACTTCGAAAGCGAGCAGTGCGGCAAGGAGTGGACCGCGTTTTCACAGCGCATTCTGTACCACCGCGCACGGGGTTCGGAGAGGGTGGAGACAATCATCCCGGCCATTTGGGTGCCGGTTCCCGCGGAAGAGCTCCCCGAAGTGGCGCGTTCCATTCAGTTCAACCATGCCGGTCTCGGGCCAAGGTATGCCGAACACGGATTTTACGGCATCATGAAACTCCGGCAGTATCGGAGCGCGTACGACATGGCCGTCTACAACCTCGCACGGCGCATCGTCGAGGTCGGGCAGTCCACCCGGCTGACCCGCGTCGAGCCTTCTGACTACGAATCACTGGACAGCGCCTTCGGCCCGTACGACTCCGGCCGTCCCAACGGCCACCGCCTCAGGGTCACCGTGGTCGCCCCCGACATCGGCGACCTGCCGGAAGGCCGGGGTCCCTACCACTACGGGCACACCCCTCAAGAATGGAATCCGTACCGGCCCACCGTCGGCAGACCTCTCGCCGAGCACACTGCCGACGTTGTCCAGAACCTCGGCTACCGGCCTGACGTGGGATCCCTCGACGACCACTTCGACCATGTCCTCGGCGAGGACGCGCCGGCGAGCCCGGGGCTGCTCCTCCTGGACGCCTGGGCCACCACCTCGGACAAGTTCCTCGAGCCACTGCGACGCCTGGACGAGTCCGGCAAGCCGTGGATCACCGTGATGGTGCCGTGGAACAGAGACGACCAAGAGACCGCCGACGCGGAGCCCCGGCTACGCGAACGGTTGGAGAGCGCATTGCGGCACAGGCTCGCCGACGGGCAACCCGTGCAGCGGTCCACCGTCAACGGCGGCATCTCCACCTTCGACCAGTTCTGCAAAGCGGTTCCGGAGATGGCCCGGTCGGCGGTGAAGCACTATCTCCGGCACGCTCCCGTGAATCCGCCCGAGGGGCGCGCGTCCATCGAGCGTCCGAGGCTGCAAGGTCCCCTGTCCCCGTTCGATGGCAACGACACGGAGGCTCAGCCATGAGCGACGCTCCCGAGGGCCAGATCATCACGTTCTACTCCTACAAGGGAGGCACCGGGCGCACGATGGCCCTCGCCAACACGGCGTGGATCCTCGCGAGCAACGGCAAGAAGGTGCTCATCCTCGACTGGGACCTCGAATCACCCGGTCTGCACAAGTTCTTCCACCCCTTCCTGGACACCAACACCATCGGCGCGACCGCCGGCGTCATCGATATGATCAACGAATACTCCCTAGCGACGCTTCGTTCCGAGCCGCGCCCGGGCGACTGGCATCTCGACTACGCCAAAGTGCAACGAAACGCCGTGTCACTCGACTGGAACGACTTCCCGGACAACGGCACGCTCGACTTCATCTCCGCCGGCCGCCAGAACCGCGACTACGCCTCGCTGGTGTCGGCCTTCGACTGGGACAACTTCTACACGCGGCTGGGCGGCGGCCAGTTCTTCGACGCGCTGCGCGCCGACATGAAGCGCCACTATGACTACATCCTCATTGACAGCCGCACCGGCTTGAGCGACATCGCCGACATCTGCACCGTGCACTTTCCGGACACCGTCGTCGTGTGCTTCACGTTGAGCGACCAGAGCATCGAAGGCGCCGCCGCCGTCGCCCACCACATCGACAACCGTTACCGCAGCCAGAACATCCGGATCCTGCCGGTCCCCATGCGCATCGACGACGGCGAGAAGGAAAAGCTGGACGCGGGGCGGGACCTGGCCAAACGCCGGTTCGACAACTTTCCCCAAGGCATGAGCGGCGACCAGCTACGCCATTACTGGGGCGCCGTCGAGATCCCGTACAAGCCCTTCTACGCCTTCGAGGAGACCCTCGCCGCCTTCGGTGACGCGCCCGGATCGCCCACCTCTCTCCTGGCGGCGTTCGAGCGGCTCGTCAGCATGATCACGCAGGGCGAGATCGCCGCGATGCCCTCGCTGCGGGAGGACCTTCGCGTGCGCGTCCGGGATGACTTCGTCCGCCGGCCCGCCACCGTCCCAGCGGACGCGCTTCTGAGCTACGTGGCCGAGGACCGCATGTGGGCCGACTGGATCGCCTCCGTGCTGGAGCGGGCAGGATGCCGCGTGGTGCAGCACAACGAGGGTCCGTCGGAGAAGGCACAGGGCTTCAGCCACACCATCGCCATCGTCTCCGCCGCCTACCTGCGCTCAGCGCGATTTCAGGCCCTGTGGAAACCGGCGACGGCGTCCGAGGCCAAGGGCGGCCATCCCAAGCTGGTGTCGGTACGGGTCGCCGACGTGCGCCTGGCCCCGCCGCTCGGCGAGCGTGCGACCGTCGACCTCACGCGCCTCAACGAGACCCAGGCCACCGAGGCGCTGCTGCGCGCGCTGGGCCGGCCACTCCCTATGGCCGGTGATCCGGTCGGCCAGGCCGACACCGGCCCGCGCTTCCCCGGCATCCGCCCCCCGGTGTGGAACGTCCCCAACCGGAACGCCGCCTTCACCGGGCGCAACGCCGTTCTGGAGAGGCTCCGCGACCAGATCGTCGGCGGCAGCAAGACCGTGGTCCTGCCCCAGGCGCTCTACGGGCTGGGCGGCGTCGGCAAGACGCAGGTGGCCCTGGAGTACGCCCACAGGTTCATGGCCGACTACGACGTGGTCTGGTGGATCGCCGCGGAGCACCTTGAGCTCATCAATCCCGAGCTGGCCGAGCTGGCCGAAGAGCTCGGCGTGCGGGTCAGCGACAGCGTCGCCGAGGCGGCCAAGGCCGCCCGGGAGGCGCTGCGGATGGGAAGGCCCCACTCCCGCTGGCTGCTCATCTTCGACAACGCGGACGACCCCAAGGATCTTGAGCCGTACCTTCCCAGCGGGCTCGGGCACATCCTGATCACCTCTCGCAACCCCGCCTGGTCGCGTGTCGCCGACCCGCTCGAGGTGGACGTGTTCACGCGAGAGGAAAGCGTGGAGCACCTGCTCCGGCGCGCGCCGGGCCTCAACTCCAGCGACGCGGAGAAGGTGGCCTCGGCTCTCGGCGACCTGCCTCTGGCCATCGAGCAGGCCGGGGCGTGGCTGGAGCAGACCGGCATGCCCCCCGAGCAGTACGTCCGCCTGCTGGACGAGCAGCTGACGGAGATGCTCAAGCTGGGGGAACAGCCGACGGACTATCCCACCCCTGTCGCCGCGACGTGGAACCTGTCGTTCGAACGCCTCAGGGAGCGTTCACCCGCCTCGGTGCGGCTCCTTGAGCTGCTCGCCTTCTTCGGGCCCGAACCGGTCTCCCTGGACATGCTCTACTGCGACGCGATGGTGGACTGCCTGGTCGACTATGACGACGCGATGCGGGAGAAGCTCATGCTCGGCCCGGTCATCAGGCAGCTCGGCCGGTTCGCCCTGGCGCGCGTGGACCAGGCCGACAACTCCATCCAGGTGCACCGGCTGATCCAGGCCGTCGTCAGAGAACGGATGGATGCCGTGCAGAGAGAGACGACCGTGCACGACGTGCACCGCATCCTGGTCGCCGCGCGCCCCCGCGTGGGGGACACCGACGATCCGGAGAACTGGCCCCGCTATGACGAGATATGGCCGCACCTCGGGCCCTCCCTCGCCGCCGACTGTGACGAGGAGGAGACGCGCAGGCTGCTCATCGACCGGGTGCGCTACCTGTGGAAGCGCGGCGAGTTCGCAGCGAGCCTGGAGCTCGGCAGGAGGCTCGAGGACGTCTGGAACATCAAGCTGGGAAAGGGCGACCGCCAGACCGTCCACCTCCGCTTCCACGTCGCCAACACCCTCCGCTCGATGGGAAGGTACGCCGAGGCACACGTGGTGGACACCGAGGTCCTGACCCAGCAGGCCCGTGAGCTGGGCGAATACCATCCTTACACGCTGTTCACGGCGGGCGGTCTGGCAGCCGACCTCAGAGCCCTGGGAGAGTACCAGGAGTCCCTGCGAGTGGACAGCCAGACCTACGAGAGGGTCAAGGAGCTGTTCGGGGAGGACCATCCCCGCACGCTGATGGCCGCGCACAACCTGGGCGTCAGCCTGAGGCTCGCGGGAAGCTTCACCCGGGCGAGGGAGCTCGACCAGGAGACCGTGGACCGCCGCCGCCAGGTCATCGGCGAGATGCACCCCTACACTCTCCACACCACCGCCCACCTCGCGCGAGACCTGCGCGAGCTCGGCCAGCTCGCCGAGTCGGCTGAGATGACGCGGTCCAACCTGGACCACTACAGCCAGGTGCTCGGCGACGACCTGCTCGACACGCTTCGCACCGCCACCAGCCTCGCCACCTCCCTGCGCAGGACCGGCGCCGAGATGGAGGCTCGCCAGCTGGCCGAGGAGACCCACGACCGCTACGTCCAGCGCTATGGCACCGGGCATCCGGAGACGCTCCTGTGCCGCCTGGAGTTCGCCACCTGCCTCGCCACGACCGGCGAGACGACCGCCGCCCACGAACGGGCGAGCGACGTCATGCGCCACTTCGCGGACAGCCTCGGCCGCGACCACCCGTACACGCTGGCCGCCGCGAACAACATCGCCGCCTACCTGCGGGAGCTGGGCCACCTCACCGAGGCCAAGGATCTCGCGGAGACCACCCTTCACGCCCTCGGCCGAAGGGTGGGCGAGGGCCACCCCCTCACGCTCACCTGCGCCATCAACGTGGCGAACTGCCTGGCTGAACTGGGTGACCTCGAGGCGGCCGAGGTGCTCGACCGGAGCACTCTCGACAGCCTGAGAGGCATCCTCGGTTCTGAGCACCCGGACGCCCTGGTCTGCGAGGCCAACCTCGCGATGACCCTGAACGCCCTCGGACGGACGGTCGAGGCGCGCCAGCTCCGCGAGCGAGTGCTGCACGCCATGCGCGACACCCTTGGCGACGACCATCCCCACATCGCGGACCTGGCGGCATGGCGCAGGATCGAGCGTGACCTCGAGCCGCAGCTGTGGTGATCAGGCGGCCTGCCCGCCACTGACCAGCCACGGCAGCACGTCGGGGAGCACGGCGAGGGCGCCGAAGTGGGCCGCGCCGGGCTCCACCCTCATGGTGGCCGTGCGGATGCGCGTGGCGAGCCAGCGCGAGTGGCCGACCGGGGAGAACCTGTCCTTTTCGCCGTGCCACAGCAGCGTGGGCGCGGTGATGGCAGCCAGGTCGAAGCCCCACGGGCTGCAGAAGGCGATGGCGTCGTCGATCCAGCCGTCCTCCGAATGGCGCAGCGCCTCGGCGTAGTTCGCCACGAGCATGGCGCGCACGCCCGGGTTGGATACCATCCGGCGGTCGTCTTCGGGGAGCTCGGCGTACAGCCCGGCGATCAGGCTCGCCGGGTCGGTCCGGATCTCCTGCGCGGCGGGGGCGAGCCAGTCGGCGAAGCGGCTGCGCCCGGCCAGAGCGATGGTGTATTCCACGATGTTCGACTCGGTCATGCCACCGAACCAGTCGAGCCCCTCCGCCGCGTGGGGCGCCAGGCCCACCAGCACCGCCACCCGGTTCACGCGGTCGGGCAGCAGCGCCGCGCAGGCCAGGGCGTGCGGCCCGCCGCCTGACCGGCCCACCACGGAGAAGCGGTCGAGCCCGAGCTTGTCGGCTATCGTCGCGACGTCGTCCGCCACAGTGGCCACGGACCGCCCGATCAGGCGGTCAGACTCGCCGTAGCCGGGACGGTCGAAAGTGATCAGCCGCACACCGAGCCGGTACAGAACCGACCCCCTGGGGCAGGGACCGACCCTGCTTCCCGGTGTGCCGTGAAGCAGGAACACCGGGTCACCCCCCGGCTTCCCTCTTTCCTCGATCGCGAGTCGTCTGCCATCAGCCGTGCACACGACATCTGTCAACTGCCCGCCTCCCGTGGCCGAGGTACGCCCATCAAACATCCTCTTATTCCGCCCGCCCGCAAAGAGGAATTGCCTGATTTTCGACTTACAGCGATTTTCGCCCAAAGACAAGATCTTATGTGGCGGTTGTGCTAGTCCTTAAGGGAATGGTCGGCGAGGATGGCCATGGCGGCGTTCTTGCCGTTGAGGGCGATGACGCTGCCGCCCGGGTGGGTGGCGGCTCCGCAGAGGTAGAGGCCGGGCACGGGGGTGCGGGGGGTGAGGCGGTTCTCCCACATCTGGTCGGGGCGGACCTCTCCCTGGAAGATGTGCCCGCCGGTCAGCCCCACCCGCTTCTCGATGTCGGGGGCGCCCAGGACCTCGTAGCTCTCCAGGCAGTCGGCGAAGCCGGGCGCGAACCGCTCGATCAGGTCGATGAACTGCCGGGCGACCTCCTCCCTGCGGCTCTCCCAGCCCCCGTTGAGGCCGTACGGCGCGTACTGCCCGAACACGCTCATCAGGTGCCTGCCCTCGGGCGCGGGCGACGGGTCGTGCCCGGTCTGGACGTAGATCTCCCCGAAACCGACCGCCGGCTCGCCCGCGTCGCATCGCTCGAACGCCTTCTGCGCGTCCTCCAGCCCCGTGGTCGTATTGACCACGCCTCGGGCCATGAACGTCTCTCCCGGGGCCGCCGTCCAGGAGGGCAACCGCCGGAGCGCCGCGTTGAACTTCACCACGGGGCTGCGGATGTCCCAGTCGTCGATCCGCCGGCGGTAGGCCTCGGGCACGGAGCCGGTGGGCAGCATCGTCATGAGCCGCTTGGGGTCGGCGTTGCCCACGATGGTGGCCGCGGCGATGAACGTGCCGTCCTCCAGGCGGACCCCCTCCCCCGGCAGCACCTCCCCGACCGGCACGCCGGTGGCCAGTACGGCTCCCGCTTCGCGCGCGGCCTCGGCGATGGCGAAGCTGACCATGCCCATGCCGCCGCGAACGTAGCCCCAGGCGGCGCCCTCCCCGTTGACCTCCCCGGCGAAGTGCATGAACTTGACGGCGGCGGTGCCCGGGTCCTTGGGGCCGGCGTACGTGCCGATGATGCCCTGCCCGAAGAGAGCGTCCTTGAGCCGCTGGTCGCTCACGAACTCGTCCAGCACGTCCGCGATCGAGGCGTGGAAGAGCACGTCCGTCATGAGGCCCTCGCCGCCGAGGAGCTCCTCCAGCTCGGCTCTTGATGGGGAATCGCCGGCCCAGGTGTCCCTCGTGCCCTTGCGCAGCCGGATCCGGATCTGGTCGAACAGATCCTCATAAGCGAAATATCCGTCAATGTCCTTCTGGGACAGGCCCAGTCCGCGCAGCCCGGCCAGCGTCTTGTCGTGGTCCATCCACTGCGCGAACACCGTGCCGTCGTCGAACGGCACCCAGAGCTGCGGGTCGGCGAGGTACACCTCAAGACCCCGCTCGTGCAGCCGGAGGTCGCGGATCACGGTCTCGTCGAGCAGCCCGATGACGTACGCGCAAGGGCTGACGACGTACCGCTGGTCGGGGAAGGGGCGGTCGAGCGTGGCCGCCCCGCCGAGGCGCTCGCGGGCCTCGAGGACCAGGACGGACCTACCCGCCCGCGCGAGGTAGGCCGCGCAGGTCAGCCCGTTGTGCCCGCCCCCCACCACGATCACGTCCCAGCGCCGCGACGCCAGGTCCGACACCGGCTCGGGAAGTCCCACCACGCCCAGCCGCTCAGCGATCTCGTTCATGTCCCGCCCGCCCCTTTTCACTCTCAGACCGGCCTCCATGGATCGGCCTCCGTTCATAGACTGACTGGATAATCAGTCAGGATGCAAGAGGCGACCGCCGACGAGTGGCCGGCCGTGGCGCTCCTCACTCTCGCCTAGTCACGCCGGGACTCCTAGACTCCTCATTTTCGGCGACTCGTGGACCCTTGATCCATCGTGCGTCACGCCAGGACTCGTGGCCGGGCAAGTCCGGTAGCGATCATCGGTGCCGCGCGGGGGCCGTGCTACACGTTGTGAGCGGCCACGGCAACCGATGACCAAATCGGGCACGAAGGTTTTTCCGGTGCATTCGCTGGATAGGACCATCCAGCCCCACAAGAGAGGCGGCATCGATGAACGTCGAAGGACCACGGCTGAGCCGCCGTCAGGTCAACCTGGTGTTCGCCGGGCTGATGGTCGCCCTCCTGCTGGCCGCCCTGGACCAGACGATCGTCTCCACCGCTCTGCCGACGATCGTCGGCGACCTCAACGGCCTGGAGCACATCGGCTGGATCGTCACCGCCTATCTCCTGGCCTCGACCGTCGGACTGCCGATCTACGGCAAGCTGGGCGACCTGTTCGGCAGGAAGATCGTTTTTCAGGCCGCCATCGTGATCTTCCTGATCGGCTCGGTGCTCTGCGGCCTGTCACGGAACATGCCCGAGCTGATCGGCTTCCGTGCCCTCCAGGGGCTGGGCGGCGGCGGGGTCATGATCGGCGTGCAGGCGATCGTGGCCGATCTCGTCTCCCCCCGCGAACGCGGCAGGTACACCGGCATCATCGGCGCCGTCTGGGGGCTGTCGTCGGTCATCGGCCCGCTGATCGGCGGCTTCTTCACCGACCACGCGAGCTGGCGCTGGTGCTTCTACGTCAACCTGCCGCTCGGCCTGCTCGCGCTGGGCGTCACCGCCGTCGTGCTCAGGCTGCCGAAGCCGGATGTCCGGCCGAAGCTCGACGTCCTGGGCACGGCGCTGCTGGCCGGAGCATCCACGTGCACCGTGCTGGTCACGAGCTGGGGCGGCACGCAGTACGACTGGAACTCGCCCGTGGTCATCGGTCTGGCGGCCGGGGCGGTGGTGCTCGCCGTCGGGTTCGTTCTAGCCGAGCGCAGGGCGGCGGAGCCGATCATCCCGCTCGACCTGTTCCGCGACAACCTGTTCGTCCTCCCCGCGGTGATCTCGGTGTTCGTCGGCGTCGGCATGTTCGCCGCCATCGCCTACCTGCCGACCTTCCTGCAGCTGGTGAATGGTGCGAGCGCCACGGAGTCCGGCCTGCTGATGCTGCCCATGGTCGCCGGGATGACCATCACGTCGGTCGGCTCGGGCCGGGTCATCTCGGCGACCGGGCGGTACCGGATGTTCCCGATCGCCGGCATGGGCCTGCTGACGGTCGGGCTGGTGCTGCTGTCCCGGATGACCGCCGACTCCTCGATGGTGCTCAACGGGTTCTACATGTTCGTGGCCGGGTTCGGCCTTGGCATGGTCCTTCAGACGCTGGTCCTCATCGTGCAGAACTCCGTCGACCACCGTGACGTGGGCGCGGCGACCTCCGCCGTGAACTATTTCCGGCAGACCGGCGCCTCCCTCGGCACGTCGCTGGTGGGCTCGATCTTCATCAACCGCCTGTCGGACGCCCTCCGGGCGAGCGGGGCCAGGCTGCCGGTGCGGAACGTCAACGCGATCACCCCGCAGATGGTCCACCATCTGCCGCCGCCCGTGCGCGAGTCGATCGCCAGGGCCTACGCGCAGGCGCTGCCGCCGATCTTCCTGTACGTGGCGCCCATCGTCGCCGTCGGGTTCCTCCTCGCCTTCTTCATCAGAGAGATTCCCCTCTCCAGCCGCCCCGCCTCGGCCACGCGCGACGTACCGGCGCACAGCGCCTGAACGATCACAGGCGGGAACGCCGTTACAGTAGGAGGCGTTGGAGGAGACGTGGCCTCAATATCGCAATTGATTAGAAATCTCCTGGATCGTCCGGGAAGCGCCAACCTTGGCCCTTTTCAACGCGTGGCCACGCAGGCGGGCGCCCATGAAGACCGTCTCAGGGCACTGACCGATCTTCCCCGGCCCCGTATGGACGACCTGGCCGGGTTCTGCGCCATCGCTCGTGAGGCCGCGCGCCGCACGCTCGACATGCGGCCCTTCGACGTGCAGCTCGTCGGCGCCCTCGCCCTGCTGTCCGGGCATGTGGCCGAGATGGCCACCGGCGAGGGCAAGACCCTGTCCGGGGCGATCGCCGCCTGCGGTCACGCCCTGCGCGGCAAGCGCGTCCACGTGATCTCGGTGAACGACTACCTGGCCCGGCGCGACGCCGAGTGGATGGGGCCGCTCTACGAGGCTCTGGGGGTGTCCGTGGGGTGGATCGGCCAGTCCTCGACGCCCGAGGAGCGCAGGCAGGCGTACGCCAAGGACGTGATGTACGCCTCCGTCAGCGAGGTCGGCTTCGACGTGCTGCGCGACCGCATCGCGACGGACCCCGGCGACGTCATCGTCCCCGAGCCGTCCGTCGCGCTCATCGACGAGGCGGACTCCGTGCTGGTGGACGAGGCACGCGTCCCGCTGGTCCTGGCCGGAGCCGCCGACCCTGGGGCGGACGCTCCCGAGACGGCCGAGCTGGTCCGGCGGCTGTCCCGCGGCTACCACTACGAGCTGGACGACCAGGGCCGCAACGTCTTCCTCACCACCAAGGGCACCGACGCCGTCGAGAAGGCCCTGGGCGGCATCAACCTGTACGAGACTCCGGACGCGCTGACCCGGATCAACCTCGCCCTGCACGCTCACGCTCTGCTGACCCGCGACGTGGACTACCTCGTCCGTGACGGCCGAATCCACCTGGTCAGCCAGTCGCGCGGCCGGGTGGCGACCCTCCAGCGCTGGCCGGACGGGCTCCAGGCGGCGGTCGAGGCCAAGGAGGCGCTCCCGGCGAGCGAGACCGGCGAGATCCTTGACTCGATCACCATCCAAGGCCTCATCCGCCGATACCCCGAAATATGCGGCATGACCGGTACTGCGGTGGCGGTCGAGGAGCAGCTCAGGGAGTTCTACAGCCTGAAGGTCGCGGTCGTCCCCCCGAACAAGCCGTGCGTACGCGTCGACGAGCCCGACCGCGTCTTCCGCACGGTCGCCGACAAGGAGCGGGCGCTGGTCGACGAGATCGCCGCCATGCACGCCACGGGCCGCCCGATCCTGATCGGCACCCTCGACGTGTCCGAGTCCGAGCGCCTGGCGGACGATCTCCGGGTGAGGGGTCTCGACTGCGTCGTGCTCAACGCGAAGAACGACGCGGAGGAGGCCGAGATCATCGCCCGGGCCGGCGCGCGAGCGGCGATCACCGTGTCCACACAGATCGCCGGCCGGGGCACCGACATCCGCCTCGGCGAGGGGGTCGCCGAGCTCGGCGGCCTGTACGTCATCGGCTCGGGCCGGCACGCGAGCAGCCGCCTGGACGACCAGCTCAGGGGCCGCGCGGGCCGCCAGGGGGACCCCGGAGGCTCGGTGTTCCTCGTGAGCCTCGAAGACGATTTGATCACGCAGTACGCCCCCGACGAGGCCCTTCCCGCCGCCGGGGACGACGGCGTCGTCCGCCACAAGCGGGCGGGCTACGTCGTCGGCCACGCCCAGCGGGTCGCAGAAGGCACCCACCTGGAGATCCACCGCAACACCTGGCGCTACACCCGGCTCCTGGAGCGGCAGCGCGCCCTGGTCCTGGAGCAGCGCGACAAGGTCCTGCGGGGCGACTCCGCCACTGACGCCCTGGTCGGTGCCGCGCCGGAGCGCTGGAGCGAGCTGGCCGCGCGGGTGGGCGAGCCCGTGCTCCAAGAGGTCGCACGGGAGATCGTCCTGTTCCACCTCGACCGCTGCTGGACCGAGCACCTCGGCTTCATGTCCGATGTGCGCGAGGGCATCCACCTGCGGGCGCTCGGGCACAGGCTCAAGCCCATCGACGAGTTCCACCGCGAGGGGGTCGTCGCGTACCGGCGCCTGCTGGAGGAGGTCGAGCGCCGGTCGGTCGAGACGTTCGAGACGGCGTCGATCACCGCGGACGGGCTCGACCCGCTGGAGAGCGGCCTCAAGCGTCCCACGGCCACCTGGACCTACCTCGTGCAGGACAACCCCTTCGGCAACGCCTTCGACCGCATCCTGAAGCGCCTCACCACCCCGAGAACGAAGCGCCGCCAAGAGGTGGATTAGAAGATCGATCCTTCCTCCTCTCAGGACGGGAGCTCATCTTCCTGATACGCCAGGTCGAAACCGACATGCGCCTCGGGGCGACTTGATCGAGACGCGAAGGCTACTGGCCATCTGGCACACCTACCCGTTGTATCCCGGGTCCATTAGAGGCCCCGCGCCCGCCTGTGATTGGGTGCTGTGTAACAGGAGCGGCACCAACGAGCATCTCCGCGACCGTATGACGGTGAACGCGCATGAATCCTCACGACTTTCTGGAAGTAGACCGTGACCTGTCCGACGAGGAGCGCGCGATCCGCGACGCCGTGCGTGACTACTCGAGCGCCGAGTTGCTGCCGAACATCGCCGACTGGTTCGACGCGGGCACCATCCCCGACCCCCGCGGGCTGGCCAAGGGCCTCGGCAAGCTTGGCGTCTTCGGCATGCACCTGTCCGGGTACGGCTGCGCCGGCACCAACGCCGTGAGCTACGGCCTCGCCTGCCGCGAGCTCGAAGCCGTGGACAGCGGGCTGCGGAGCTTCGTCTCCGTGCAGGGCTCGCTCGCGATGACCGCGATCCACAGGTACGGGTCGGATGACCAGAAGGACGAGTGGCTGCCGCGCATGGTGACGGGCGACGCGCTCGGCTGCTTCGGCCTGACCGAGCCCGACTCCGGAAGCGACCCCGGCTCGATGCGCACCCGGGCGCGCCGCGACGGCGACGACTGGGTGCTCGACGGCACCAAGATGTGGATCACCAACGGCTCGGTCGCCGACGCCGCGATCGTCTGGGCGAGGACCGACGAGGGCATCCGCGGCTTCGTCGTTCCCACGTCGGCCCCGGGTTTCTCCGCCAACGTGATCCACAAGAAGCTGTCGCTCCGGGCCTCGATCACCTCCGAGCTCGTCCTCGACGGCGTACGGCTCCCAGGGTCAGCGATCCTTCCGGGCGCCGAGGGGCTCAAGGCTCCGCTGTCGTGCCTGTCTGAGGCGAGGTACGGCATCGTGTGGGGGGTCGCGGGAGCGGCCAGGGCCTGCCTGCTGGCCTCGATCGACTATTCCAAGAGCCGCGTGCAGTTCGACCGGCCGATCGGCGCGTTCCAGCTCACGCAGCGCAAGCTCGCAGACATGCTCGTCGACGTCAACCACGCCATGATGACCGCCCTGCGGATCGGACGGCTCAAGGACGCCGGGCTCGCCGACCACTCCCACGTCAGCTTCGGCAAGCTCGCCAACGTGCGGGCGGCGCAGCGGGTCGCGGCCACCGCGCGGAGCATCCACGGCGCCAACGGGATCACCCTGGAGTACCCGGTGATGCGTCACATGGTGAACCTCGAGACCGTCGCCACGTACGAGGGCACGGAAGAGGTGCACGCGCTCACGCTGGGCCGGGCCGTCACCGGCCTCGACGCCTTCCGCTGATCTTCTGGTGCCACCCTCTCGCCGTAGGCCCAGGACCCGCAGCCGGAGCGTACTTCGTGTGCCAGACCGGCAGGGCGTTCACGTGCCACCGCTACGGAACTCCGGTGGTCAGTGCCCGCCCTGCCGGCTCGAGCGTTCAGACCGGCCGGTCAGCGTTCAGTCCGGCCTCCCCGGAGGAGGTGCGGCACAGGCGCCGGTCAGCCGCCGCTCTTGCGGCGGAAGGAGCGCTTGCCTCCGGCGGGGCCGTGGGTGCCGTGGATCTTGGAGGCGTCCTTCCCCTTACCGTTGGCGTTGGTCTCCGCCTGGGTGAGGCGCTTGCGGTCCAGGGCCTCACGGAACTTGCGCTTCAACTCGTCGTCCGGGTTCTCGGCTTCCGGCTCCGGTGCGTCGGCAGTCATGCGGACCTCCTGCTCTTGAACGGGCAACCACTCAGCCTCGCACGTATCCGTGCGTGACCGCCCGCCTGGCGACGGTGTCTGCACCCCGCCTCCGATTCCGTCACGCCCAGATCCGGCGGAAGCACCCACACATCATCTCATGGGTCCGGCGGCCCCTTCATCCCTGTGTCCTGACATCGCCTGACATCACGCCCACAAGCATTGAGGGAGGATCAGTCCCACCAGAAGGACCAGGTGTGCTTGCCACGGATCTGCTCGGCGTAGTCGATCAGGGTGCCCGCGCCCTGGAAGATGGCGTCGGGACAGAACGCCCAGTGCTCGGCTGCGACGTGCAGGGCGTGCTGCGAGGTGACCGGGGGCGCCGCCACGCTGATGTCGAGGGTGTTGAATCCCATGCCGACCAGGCGGGCCGCGAACCGGTCCTCCCAGCTCCGCACGACGGCGGCGAGGGGGACGTTCCACTCGTTGTGGTGGAGCGCGCCCTGCCACCCCATGACGGCCAGGGCGTCCGCGCCGCGCTGGACCGCCGCGAGCCCGACGGGCGTCCCCTGCTCGGCCAGCATCGCCGCGTACCGGTCGGCGATGGCATCGGGGTCGGCCCTCAGCTCGCCGGGCTCAGCCGGTCCGGGACAGTGGGGGCCGAAGGGGTCGAGGGTCTCCATCTGGCCCTCGCCGGCCCGCTCGATCCAGTCGGACCAGACCTCGGCCATGAACGCCGCCACGTTGAAGTTGTCGATCTCGACGGCGGCGTCGGGGGCGATCTGCCCGACGGTCCAGGGCTGGACGGACTCCTCCATCAGGATCGGCCACAGTCCGGAGCGCGGGTGCTCGGCCCGCAGGCGGGCCCACAACGAGCCCGTGACCGGCGACTCGCTCAGCCAGAACGCGGGATGCCGGCGCTTGTGGTACTGGACATAGGTCGGATCGGGCCACACCACCGATCCGGCAGGAAGCTCCACCGAGAGGGTTCGCCCGTCGCCGCCGTCGTCGAACAGGCGGCGTATGGCCGACGGTAACCGCCGGGGCTCAGAATCGTCCATCTCAACCGTTCCGGTGCCGATCACACCAATATGATCCCGGGCGGCCGAGATGGTAGTGCGAGGAGGATCCGCCACGTCTCCCGTCGTACCGCACGATCACCCGTCCTGTCTCCTGCCCCCGGCCATGATCTCTACCGTACGTAGACTCGGACAGATCGTCATCCATGACCCCCGAGCCACCAGAGATGCCGCACGTGGACATATACATAATGCGCTGATATAAGTTCCTTATGGATAAACCGGCCGGGGTCAGCACGCGGGACTTCCGCGCCGACGACGTCACGGCGGCGCTGGAGCGGCTCACCCGTCTCGTCCTGCGGCTGAGCACGCGCAACGACCTGTCGCTCACCTCGGTGGCGGCGCTGTCCACGTTGGAGCGCTCGGGCCCCTGCCGGCTCACCGACCTGGCCACGCACGAGGGCGTGACCCAGCCGGCCATGACGCAGCTCGTCTCCCGCCTGCAGGAGTCCGGCCTGGCCGTGCGCGCGGGCGATCCGCAGGACAGGCGCGTCGTGCAGGTGCACATCACCGACGCCGGGCGCGCCGCGCTGGCCGAGCGCAGGGAAGCCCGCGCCGCCAGGCTCGCCGAGCTGCTGGCCCTGCTCAGCGAGGACGATCGGGCCTCTCTGGTGGCGGCCCTCCCCGCCATCGACAGCCTGACGCGCCTCGTGCCCGAGGGCCGTTCCGGCACCCGCCGGGCCTTCTGATCCCCCGAACCATTCCGAGATGGAGCATGCTGATGAGTGGTCACCCCCGAGGGGCGAGCGTGAGCCCGTTCAAGCAGCCGAAGGCGGTGTTCGCCGTCGCCTTCGCCTGCGTGGTGTCGTTCATGGGCATCGGGCTCGTGGACCCGATCCTGCCCGCGATCTCACATGAGCTGAACGCGACGCCCAGCCAGGTCACGCTGCTGTTCACGAGCTACCTGGTGGTGACGGCCGTCGCCATGCTGATCACCGGCTGGGTCTCCAGCCGCATCGGCGCCAAGTACACCTTGCTCGTGGGCCTCGCGCTCATCGTCGTCTTCAGCGCGCTCGCCGGTGCCTCGCCCGGCATAGGGTCGATCGTCGGGTTCCGCGCCGGATGGGGCGTCGGCAACGCGCTGTTCATCGCCACCTCCCTCGCCGTGATCATCGCCTCGGCCAGCGGCGGCTTCGTGGGCGCGATCATCCTGTACGAGGCCGCGCTCGGGCTCGGCATCGCGGTCGGCCCGCTGCTCGGCGGACTGCTCGGCAACATCAGCTGGCGCGGGCCCTTCTTCGGGGTCGCGGCCCTGATGGCCATCGCCATGATCGCCACCGCCGTGCTGGTGCGGCCGATGCCGCTCCCCGAACGCAAGACCGGCCTCATGGAGCCCCTGCGCGCCCTTCGGCACCGCGGCCTTCTGACGATGTCGCTGACCGCGCTCTGCTACAACTGGGCGTTCTTCACGGTGCTCGGGTACGCGCCCTTCCCGATGGGCCTCGGCGCGATCCAGCTCGGCTTCGTCTTCACCGCGTGGGGCCTTCTCGTCGCGGTCTTCGCCGTCTTCGGGGCTCCCTGGCTGCAGCGCCGCTTCGGCATCGCCCGCACTCTGTACGCCAACCTGGCGCTCTTCGCCGTGACGGTGCTGGTCATCGCCATCTGGACGACGCACCCGCCCGTGCTGATCACCGCCGTCATCGTGGCCGGGATCTTCATCGGGGTGAACAACACCGTCACCACTCAGGCCGTGATGACCGTCTCCCCCGTCGAGCGGCCGATCGCCTCCGCCGCCTACGGGTTCGTCCGCTTCATCGGCGGCGGCCTCGCCCCCTTCGCCGCGGGCAAGCTCGTCGAGCACACCAACGTGCACGTCCCCTTCTACATCGGCGCCGGGACGCTCGTCCTCGGGATCGTGATCCTGTCCACGGCCCACGGATACCTGGCCCACTCGGAGCGGGTCCAGGCGTCCGGCGTGGACGAGACAGCCGAGGCCGGGGAGCCGGCCGGCACGCCGGCCCGGAAGGTGACCCTCGTCACCGTGAGCGGCGAGGGGCCGTCCGCCAACGGTCACACTTCTCCCGGCACGGGGGGCGGCGCCACCCTGGCGCCGATCGTGGCCGCCATCGACGACTCCCCGACCGCCACGCAGGTGACCGCCGCGGCCGCCCGGCTCGCCGTGCTGAGCGGGCGGCCCGTCCACCTGCTGCACGCGTGGGAGAGCGCCGTGACCGGCGAGGCGGCTGCCGAGGGCCAGAGCCTGGACGTCGCCCGTGCGACCGTGAGGGAGCACCTGAAGCAGCTCGCCGCGAGCGATGTGCCCGCCGTCGGGCACGTGCTGCTCGGCGGCGCGGACCACGGGGCGTCCGACCACGGGGCGGTCGGGCGCATGGTGGCCGAGCACGCCAACCAGATCGGGGCGCGGGTCATCGTGATCGGGGCCCCCACCCACGGTGGCATCGCGGCCCTGATGGACGCCAGCGCCAGCCGCGAGCTTGGGCGGCACGCCCGCTGCCACATCTTCATCGTCAACCCGGCGCTCGCGTCCTCCGACCTCACCGGTTCCGTCGCCTGACCCTGGGCGTCACGCCGGCTGGGGTACGTCCCCCTGCTCGGACCGGCGGAGCATCGCGTCCCTGGTCTCACGCATCGTCACGTAGACGACGAGCGAGACCGCGGCGCAGCCCGAGACGTACCAGAAGAAGCCCGACTCGATCCCGGCGTTCTTGAACCACAGCGCGACGTACTCGGCCGTGCCCCCGAACAGCGCGTTCGCGATGGCGTACGGCAGTGCGACGCCCAGCGCGCGGATGTGGGTCGGGAACAGCTCGGCCTTCACGCACGCGTTGATCGAGGTGTAGCCCGTCACGATGACGAGCGCGGCGACGGAGAGAACCAGGGCCTGGCCCACGGTCGTGGCGCCTTGGAGCGCGGTCATGATCGGCACGGTGCCGAGCATCGATCCGACACCGAAGGTGATCAGCAGGGGCCGCCGGCCGATCCGGTCCGACAGCGCCCCCGCCAGCGGCTGTAGCAGGCAGAAGAGGGTCAGGGCCAGGAAGCTGACCAGCGTGGCGTCCGACTTCGACAGGCCGACGGTGTTGGAGAGGTACTTCGTGAGATACGTGGTGTAGGTGTAGTACGCGACGGTGCCGCCCATGGTCAGCGCCATGACGAGTACGAACTCCCGCTTGTGCTCCAGGAGCCCCTTCAGGGTGCCGCGGTGCGCGGCCTCGGCGCCCTCCTCCTCTTCGTACGCCTCCGTCTCCAGCAGGCCTCGCCGGATGTAGAAGACCACGGCGGCCCCGATCGCGCCGACGATGAACGGGATCCGCCAGCCCCATGAGTGCAGGGTCTCCTCGGTCATCGTCCGCTGGAGCACCATCTGCAGGCCGAGGCCGATGAGCTGGCCGACGGTCATGGAGACGTACTGGAAGCTGGAGGAGAACCCTCGGCGGCGCGGGCGGGACGCCTCGGTCAGGTAGGTGGCGCTCGCGGCGTACTCCCCGCCCACGGACAGGCCTTGGAGCAGCCGCGCGAGCAGGAGCACGGCGGCGCCGAAGTAGCCCACCTGGGCGTAGGTCGGGGCGACCGCGATGAGCAGGGCGCTCAGCGACATCAGCGTGACGGTCAGCATGAGGGCGGCCTTGCGCCCTCTGCGGTCGGCGTACCGCCCGAGCAGCCAGCCTCCGACGGGCCGCATGAAGAAGCCGACCGCGAAGATGCCCGCGGTGTTCAGCAGCTGTGCCGTGGCGTCGCCGTTGGGAAAGAAGGACGCGGCGAAGTAGGTGGCGAAGCTGGCGTACGCGAACCAGTCGTACCACTCGACCATGTTGCCGATCGAGCCGCCGAGCACGGCCTTCCAGGGTGTGCGTGCGGGCGCCGGGCGGGGGCCGGTCACTGTCACGGAGACCTCCTCGTGCGGGGGGAGCCGACCGCGTCGCCGGTCGCGCACCTCCCCAGAAGGTTTCCCGCCTGGCGGCGGGTAATCCCGCCATCCGGCCACGCGCTACGGCATGTCGATTCCCGTGGAGAGGCCGGCGGGAAGGCCCGACACGGTGACCGCGCCGTGCCCGTCGACGGCGACGCCGACCTCGGCGCCCGCGATCCGGAACCCGTCCACGGCGAGCGCGCCGAGCGGCGCCCCCGCCAGCGGGCGGAGCGACACGCGGCCGGAGGGCACGTCGGGGTAGACGCCGAGCGCCGCGTGGACGATCGCGACGGCGGCGGCGGCCGACCACGCCTGCGGGCGGCAGGCGGCGGGATAGGGCACGGGACGGACCACCGCGCCCCGGTCGTCACCGGCGAACAGCTCCGGCAGCCGGTAGCCGAAGGTCTCCCCCGCCGCGAGCAGGCCGTCCGCCAACAGGGCCGCCTCGGTCCCGAACCCGGCGCGGGCCAGGCCCGCCACCACGATCGCGGTGTCGTGCGCCCAGATCGACCCGCAGTGGTACGACAGGGGGCTGAACCCGCCGTCCTCGGAGGACATCGTGCGCAGCCCGAAACCCGCCGCCATGGCGGGCGAGGCCAGCAGCGCGGCGACGGTCGCCGACTCCTCCGCCGAGAGCAGGCCGGTGCCGAGCAGGTGCCCGATGTTGCTGGTCAGCGAGTCGACCGGTCGCTTGTCGCGGTCGAGGGCGAGCGCGGGATGCCTGCCGTGCGGGCCGTCGACCCAGAAGTGCGCGCGGAACCGCTCGGCCAGCGCCTCGGCGTGCGCGTTCCAGCGGTCCGCGCCTGGACGACCGAAGGCCGACAGCAGCGCCGCCGCGTGCCGGGCCGCCTCGTACGCGTATCCCTGCACCTCGGCCAGGGCGATCGGGGCCTCGGCCTGGCGGCCGTCGTGGAAGCGCACGGAGTCGCCGGAGTCCTTCCAGCCCTGGTTGGCCAGGCCGCGACCGCTGGTGTCGATGTACTCGAGGAAGCCGTCGCGGTCGGCGTCGGCGTCGCTGCCGAGCCAGCCGAGGGCGGCCTCCAGCGCGGGCAGCAGGGCCGCGACCTCTTCCTCGGGCATGCCCCAGCGCCAGGCGTCGTGGAGCAGGCTGACCCAGAGCGGGGTGGCGTCGATGGTGCCGTAGTACGCGGCGGGGAGGCGCAGGCCGTTCCCGACGACGGTGAACTCGTGCCGCCGCAGCTCGTGCATGATCTTGCCCGGGGCTTCGCCGGAGCCGGGGTCGATCCGGGTGCCCTGACGGCGTGCGAGGACGCGTAGCGTGCCCGCCGCCAGGCCGGTGCCGAGCGGCAGGAGCATCCGGGCCGCCCAGATGCTGTCGCGGCCGAACAGCGTCAGAAACCACGGCACACCCGCGCCGAGGAACGTGTCGTCCGGGGCGCTCACCTCGGCCAGCCGCAGGGAGCGCAGGTCGTCGAGCGACTGGTCGAACAGGCGGGCCAGGCGGTGGTCGGCGGCGGTGACGCGCGGCCGTCCCCACTCCACGGGGCGGGCGGGCGCGGTGACGACGGCCTTCGGGTCCTCGATCCTCGCCTCCCACCGCAGCGTCGTACGGCCACGAGGGGGCAGCACGATCTCCCACCGGAGCCGTGCGCCCTTGCCCGCTCGCCCGGCGGCCCCACCGACGAGCCCGACGGCCTCGACGATCGCCGAGCGAGCGTCACCGCTGTCCGTACGGCCCTGGCCGATGCTCGCGCGAGCGTCGCGACTTTCCGTACGGCCGTCGACGCTCCTCGCGCGAGCGTCGCCGGTCTCCGCGTGGGCGTCTTCGGCCGTTACGGTGACGCGGATGCCGTGGGATCCCCACGAGAGCCTGCCGGGCCCGCCGTACACCGCCGCGACCGGCACCGCGTCACCGCCCGACTTCACCACCTCGATCGGGGCGAAGTCGCAGGCGAGGTCGAGGGTGACCGTCGCCGTCACGGGCGCGGAGGCGGCGGACACGATCTCGACGGTCTCGGCCATGCCGCCCGCCGTGACCTGGCGGACGCGGTCGACGCGAACGGTCGGGTCGGGACCGGGGTCGCCGAGCCATCGCGCCAGGGAGACGAACCGCGCCCCACCCGGCCCGGTGAGCGCGTGGCCGATGTGCTCGGGCTCGCGGCCGTCGACCAGCAGCCTGGCCCGCGACAGGGCGCGGGAGTCGGCGTGGAAAAGGCCCTGCGCGCCGACCGGGTCGATCTGCCCGTCTGCGCCGCTCAGCGCGCTCGTGGGCGCCAGAACGGTGCACACGAGGTCGTGCAGCAGCGGCTGGTACCGGGGTGAGGTCTCAGGAGCCGCGTCAAGGGTCGCCCCGAGAGCCGTTTCGAGGTCTGCCACGCTGGAGGCGACGTCTTCGGCTTCGGGTGTTGCTCCGTGGTCGAACACCGATGGGCCCCCTGGGTCACGTCGTGCCGCACCGCTAAGCGGCATGACCGCCGCTTGCAGCTTACGAAACATTGTCTTTACTTGAACGATCCAATCGTGCCATAGTCCGTCTTGAACGATCAAATCCCGAAAGGTGGCCATGGCCGACAAGGTGACGATCGACGACGTCGCGCGGTACGCCAACGTGTCGCGGCAGACGGTGTCGAACGTGCTGAACTCCCCGGAGGTCGTCCGCGAGGAGACCCGCCGGCGCGTGCGCGAGGCCGTCAAGGCGCTCGGGTACCGGGCGAGCCAGGCCGCGCGCCAGATGCGCACCGGAAGGTCACGCCTCATCGCCGTGCGCATCGAGCCCGCGCAGGAGGACGGCATCAACGGCTCGGTCTTCGATCGTTTCCTGCACGGCCTCACCGAGTCGGCGGCACGGGCGGGCTACCGGGTCCTGCTTTACACGGCGGACGACCACGACGCGGAGCTCGCCACGTTCGACGACCTGCTCGGGGTGTACGAGCCGGACGCCTTCGTGCTGACCAGCACCGACTACGGCGATCCCCGTACGACCTGGCTGCTGGAACAGCGGATCCCCTTCGTCACCTTCGGGCGGCCATGGGGTGTCCCGCCGGACCAGGACTACCCCTGGGTCGACGTGGACGGCGCCGCGGGGACCGCCATGGCGACCCGCCACCTGCTCGACGCCGGCCACAGGCGCATCGGCTTCCTCGGATGGCCCGAGGGGTCAGGCGTCGGGGACGACCGCCGGGCCGGCTGGGCACGCGCGCTCACCTCGGCGGGCATCGACCCGTCGGAGCTCGCCGAACTCGACTCACGGACCACCGACGGCGCCCCGGAAGGCGAGGCCGCCGCCCATGCTCTGCTCGACGCCGACCGCCCGGTGACCGGGCTCGTCTGCGTCAGCGACTCGCTCGCCCTCGGCGCGCTACAGACCCGCCGGAGGCTTTCGGTCATCGGCTTCGACGACACGCCGGTGGCCAGGGCCGTCGGTCTCGCGAGCGTCAGCCAGCCGCTCGCCGAGGCGGCGGCGAGCTGTGTGGCCCTCCTCATCCACTCGCTGGACGGGGGTTCCAACGACGCTCGGGGACGCACGAACGCAGATGCCGCGGAACGGGGATCCGCGGACACCCCTTCGGAGGGCCCGCCGACACACGTACTGCTCCAGCCTTCGCTGGTTCCACGTAAGTCGGTGTGACCGCTCCGGGACTTTCTCCACCACCCATCACGAAGATCAGGACAGTGCGATGAAACGCAGTTACCTCCGGACGGCGGCGTTGGCAACGGCCGCCTGCGGCACGCTCCTCGCCTCGGCGGCCTGTGGCAGCGGCTTCGACACCAACGCCGGCCAGAGCACCACCACGCAGAGCAGCGGGCCGGCCTCCCTGCAGATCCTCATCGGCTCGTCCGGCGACGCCGAGACCGCCGCGGTGAAGGACGCGGCGGCCGCCTGGGCCAAGTCCAGCGGCAACACGGCGACCGTGACGCCCGCGCAGGACCTCACCCAGCAGCTCGGCCAGGCATTCGCCGGGAGCAGCCCGCCGGACGTGTTCTACGTGGACGCCTCCCGCTTCGCCGACTACGCGAGCGTCGGAGCACTGGAGCCGTACGGGGACAAGATCTCGAACCCCGACGACTTCTACCAGGGCCTGCGCACGACGTTCACCCGTGACGGCAAGTTCTACTGCGTTCCCAAGGACTTCTCCACGCTGGCGTTGATCGTCAACAACGACATGTGGAAGAAGGCCGGGCTCGCCGAGTCCGACGTCCCGACCACGTGGGAGCAGCTCACCTCCGTCGCCCAGAAGATCAAGGCCAAGGGCATGGTGCCGCTGGCGCTGGGCGACACGCGTGACCGCGTCGGCGCCTTCATGGTGCAGGCGGGGGGCTGGATCACCAGCCCGGACGGCAAGCAGGCGACCGCCGACACCCCCGAGAACCTGAAGGCCCTCGACTATGTCCAGTCGCTGCTGAAGGGCGGGCTCGCGAAGTTCCCCAAGAAGCTCGACTCCGGCTGGGCCGGCGAGGCGTTCGGCAAGACCAAGTCGGTGATGACGATCGAGGGCAACTGGATCAAGGGCGCCATGAAGGCGGACTATCCCGGTCTGAAGTACACCGCCTACGAGCTGCCCGCCGGCCCGAAGGGCAAGGGCACCCTCTCGTTCACCAACTGCTGGGGCATCGCGGCCAAGAGCCGCAACAAGCAGCAGGCGATCAGCTTCGTCGAGGCGATGACGAAGGCCGACCAGCAGATGACGTTCGCCCGGGCGTTCGGCGTGATGCCCTCCCGCCAGTCGGCCAAGGACCAGTTCACCAAGGAGTTCCCGGACGACGCCGCGTTCGTGAACGCCGCCGACTACGCCCACGGCCCGGTCAACGCGCCCAAGATGGACAGCGTGCTGGCGGACTTCGACGCGGGCATCCAGCAGCTCGACACCACGGCGCCGAAGACGCTCCTCGCGCGCCTTCAGAAGAACACCCAGGCCGCTGTAGGCAACTGAGCCATTCCCCCGGGTACGGCCCGGCCCCGTTCCGCCCGCCTCGTCCACTCCTCGCGCGGCACGGCGGGCGGGGCCGGTCCGTACCGTATCGCCGGTGAAGCCTCACAGGAAGGAGGCGGAGAAGGTGGAGATCACGTCCAGGAGCGCCCGGCGTCCCCTCGGCCGCAGGTCGGCCACCAGGGAGAACCTGGCGGGCTGGCTGTTCCTGGCACCCGTCGTGGCCGTCCTCGGCCTGTTCCTGCTGCTGCCGATCGTGATGGCCCTGTGGGTGAGCCTGACCTCCTGGAACGGGCAGGGCAGCCCGTTCACCGGCAAGGTGCCCTTCGTGGGGCTCGACAACTACACCCGGTTGTTCACGCGCGACGACCTGGCTCGCCAGGACTTCATGACGAGCATCCGCAACAACATGTACTACGTGGTGATCGTCGTGCCGGTGCAGACGGTGCTGGCGCTCGGCCTCGCGCTGATCGTGAACAGCCGCATGCTCAAGGGCAAGTCGTTCTTCCGCAGCGCGTTCTTCTTCCCGTCGGTCACCAGTTCCGTGGCCATCAGCGTCGTCTTCCTCTTCATCTTCGCCAACTCCGGCGCGGTCACCAGCCTGCTCGGGTTCTTCGGCATCAAGGGCCCGGAGTGGTTCTCCGACCCCCGAGGCGTGCTGCACCTGCTGCTCAGTGGCCTCGGCCTGGTCGACGCCGACGCTCCCCCCGCCGCGCTGACCGGCGGCGGGCCGTTCGGGCTGTCGTGGTGGGAATGGCTCGCCGGGCCCAGCGTCGCCATGTGCACGATCATCATCCTGGTCGTGTGGACGACCTCCGGCACGTTCATGCTGATGTTCCTGGCCGCGCTCCAGGACATCCCGGTCACGCTGGAAGAGGCAAGCCTGCTCGACGGGGCCAACCGCTGGCAGCGCTTCAGGTACGTCACGCTGCCGATGCTGAAGCCTACGGTCTTCCTGGTGCTGACGCTCGGGCTGATCGCCACCTGGCAGGTCTTCGACCAGGTGTACGTCATGAGCCAGGGCAACCCGTCGAAGACCACGCTGACACCGGCGTTCCTGTCGTACCAGACGGCGTTCCGCAGCTTCGACTACGGGTCGGGGACGGCGATCTCGTTCGTCCTCTTCCTCATCATCGTGGTGCTGACGCTGGTACAGCGATGGGTGATGCGTGAGCGCTCCGCGGACGCGGGCGGTGGCCGTGGCACGCGGCAGAGGAGGTCATGACATGTCGGTGAGCACGAACCGCACGGCGAGGGTGACCCGCAGGCCGGGCGACGGCCGGAGCCTGGTCTCCACCTTCGTCGGCTACGCGGTCCTCGTCTTCTTCTCGCTGGTCTTCCTGTACCCGTTCGTCATCCAGATCGCGAACTCCCTCAAGACCGGGCCGGACGCGGCGGTGAACCCGCTGTCGCCGATCCCCCACCCGCTGTCGCTGGCGAGCTACGAGAGGGTCTTCTTCGGTACCGACCTGCCGCTGTGGCTCGGCAACTCGCTCCTCGTCACGATCATCGTGACCGTCGGCCGGGTCTTCCTCGACTCACTGGCGGGGTACGCGCTCGCGCGGCTCCGCTTCCGTGGCCGGCGCACGATGTTCGCCGCCATCGTCGCGGTGATCGCCGTGCCCGGTGTCGTGCTGTTCATCCCGAAGTTCCTCGTGCTGAACCAGCTCGGCCTGTACGACAGCTACGCCGCGCTGATCCTGCCGGTGATCGCGGACGCCGCCGGGGTCTTCATCATGAAGCAGTTCTTCGAGTCGATCCCCATAAGCGTCGAGGAGGCCGCGCGCATCGACGGCGCGGGGGTTTTCCGTACCTTCTGGTCGGTCGTCCTGCCCATGGCGCGCCCTGCCCTGATCACGTTGACGATCATCTCCTTCCAGGGCACGTGGAACGAGTTCCCGCACAGCCTGGTGGCAGTACAGAGCCCGAGCCTGTTCACGCTGCCGCGCGGGCTGGCCGACCTGGTCAGCGGCTCCCTCGGCGTGGGCACGCAGTACCCGCTGAAGCTCGGCGCCGCGGTGCTCGCCACCATCCCGGTCGCGGTCATCTTCGTGATCTTCCAGCGCTACTTCATCCGCGGCGCCAACGAGGGCGCCGACAAGGGCTGAAGCGGACAGTGGGACGTGGCCCGGCGCGCGCGCCTGGCCACTCTCACCGGCGGCGTGAATCCTGACTCCCCGATCCGCCTATGTTTACCTGCGACTATGCGGGCAACGCCCAAAGGAGGGAACGCCGCCACCGGCATTGGAGGCAAGCCATGGCGAACGTGTTCGAAGTCCTGGAGCGGGACCATGAAGAGGTCAAGCACATGCTGGCCGAGCTCGAGGCAGGGCCCCCCTTCGTGGGGGTCACGGAGCACCAGCGGCTGCTGGCGCGCAAGCAGCAGGTGGACAAGCTCATCACCGAGGAGTCCAAGCACGAGGCCGTCGAGGAGGAGTACTTCTGGCCGGCTGTGCGGGAGCTGGTTCCGCACGGGAACGAGCTGGCCGACCACGCGATCAAGCAGGAGCAGGAAGCGAAGTTCCTGCTGGACGACCTGATCGACTACGAGCCGGGCGAGGTCCGGTACGAGGAGATGCTCGTCGGGTTCATCAACACGGCACGCGAGCACATCGCGTTCGAGGAGGAGCAGGTCTGGCCGGAGCTCCGCCTCGTCATCAGCCCTGCGCGGGCCATGGAGCTGGGCTCGAAGGTCGAGCGGGCGAAGAAGATGGCGCCGACCCGCCCGCACCCGCACACGCCGCCCAAGCCGGGGCTGCTCAAGGCGACCAGCCCGTTCGTGGGCACCGCCGACCGGCTCCGCGACCTGGTCACCGGCCGCGACCGCCGCTGATCCGGCCGTACGGGCGGAACGCCTCGTGTACGGCGCTTTCCCAATTTGGCCATTGTGCGCGCGCCACGCTGGACCGATCACCTGGCGTAGTGACATGACTGGAATAGGGAGTCATCTCGGTCCAGTGCCAGGAAGAGGTGTCACGATGCGCGTACGTACGACAGGAGCCGCTTCGCGACCTGGGGGAACGCCTTCCCGGGCAGCCGGGCGCCGCAGGAGGCGCGCGGCGAGGCTCGGGCTACCGCTAGCCGTGGTGTCGCTGGCGGGATCGGCCATCACGACGGCGACCGGGGGCAGGGCCCAGGCGGCCGTGGGGACGAAGGCGGACAGGACCGTCACCGTGAACACCGTGACCGGCGAGCACGTCAACGTGCGGGCCGAGCCCTCGGGGACGAGCAAGGTGGTCGGCAGGCGGCGCGACGGCCAGCAGGTCACGATCGTCTGCCACAAGGTGGGCGAGCGTGTCACCGGCACCTACGGGACGAGCAGGGACTGGGACATGCTGGCCTCCGGGGGGTACATCTCACACGCCTTCCTGAACACCGGGTCCGACGCGCCGGTGGTCCCGGCCTGCGGCCGCCCGTCGCACGAACCGCCGCACCGGGCGCTCGCCCCCCGTATCCACGTGGGCTTCGTCTCTCACCGATGACGTCGAGCGTAAGGGCCGCCACCCACGAGCCGGGATGGCGGCCCTCGTGCCGCCACGGGCAGGGCCCGCGGCGGCGACGGGTCAGCAGTAGCCGAGCATGCCGGACAGCGCCGATTTCTCGGCGCTGTTGACCGTCAGGCCCCATTTGTACTTCACGTCGGTGTAGGCCTTGGCGTACGTGCACCAGAACGACGTGAGCGGGGGCTTCCACAGCGCGGGGTCGGAGTCGCCCTTGGCCTGGTTCACGTTGTCGGTCACGGCCCAGAGCTGGGCGTTGGTGAGGTCGTTGGCGAACGACTGGCGCTTGGAGGTGGTCCAGGCGTACGCGCCGGAGCGCCACGCCTCGGCCAGGGGCACCATGTGGTCGATGTCCACGTCGGAGGCGAGGGTCCAGGTCGCGCCGTCGTACGGGGAGGTCCACCTGCCCGAGGTCGGGTAGCAGCTGGAGTCGGTCACCACCCCGGCCCCGTCGCGCTTGAGCACGGTCTCCCGGGTGTTGCAGGTGCCGGAGATGGTGATCCAGTGCGGGAACAGGCTGCGGTTGTAGGTGCCCGCGTTCCTCTCGATGTCGACCGTGAGGGCGGCCAGCTCGGAGGTGGCCGTGCTGGCCGAGGGGATGTTCGGCGGGGTGAAGGCGTTGGCGGCGGTGCTCGTCGTCACTGTGGTGACGGCGAACGTCAGGGCGGTGGCCGTGGCGAGGAACGCGACTCGTCTCACGAGTCTCTCCTTCTGTCTCCGGACCCGGCCTAGCGGGGAGCGCCAGGTCCTTGGGGGGTTGATGAGACAGAACGGACAATTTCATCGCACGGAATATCAGGAAATATCAGCCTTTGCTGACAGAAATCCGTCAGGTTGGTCAAGTAATGACGCTAACCCTTTCCGGCGCCGCCGGGGCTGCCGGGGCCGGAGACGCCGGAGGCCCGGCCGGCGTACCGGTCGGGCCTCCAGTGGGAAGACTGGTCAGTCGACGTCGACCCAGTTCATCGTGCGCTCCACGGCCTTCTTCCAGCCGATGTAGCCGTTCGTGCGCTGCTCGTCGTCCCACGCCGGGAGCCAGCGCCTGTCCTCGTTCCAGTTGCTCTTGAGCTCCTCGGTGGAGCCCCAGAAGCCGACGGCGAGTCCCGCGGCGTAGGCGGCGCCGAGCGCGGTGGTCTCGGCCACGACGGGCTTGGACACCGGCACCCCAAGGACGTCCGCCTGGATCTGCATGCAGAGGTCGTTCGCGGTCACGCCACCGTCGACGCGGAGCACGTCCAGGTGGACACCCGAGTCGTTCTGCATGGCGTCGACGACGTCCCGCGTCTGGTAGCAGATCGCCTCAAGGGTGGCACGGGCGATGTGCGCGTTGGTGTTGTACCGCGACAGGCCGACGATGGCGCCGCGCGCGTCGGATCGCCAATAGGGGGCGAAGAGCCCGGAGAAGGCGGGCACGAAGTACACGCCTCCGTTGTCGTCCACCTGGCGGGCGAGCGACTCACTCTGCGCGGCGCCCGAGATGATGCCGAGCTGGTCGCGCAACCACTGCACCGCCGAGCCCGTCACCGCGATCGAGCCTTCCAGGGCGTACACCGGCTTCTCGTCGCCGAACTGGTAGCAGACGGTCGTGAGGAGCCCGTGCTCAGACCGGACCAGCTCGTTGCCCGTGTTGAGCAACAGGAAGTTGCCCGTGCCGTAGGTGTTCTTCGCCTCGCCGACCCCGAAGCACACCTGGCCCACGGTCGCCGCCTGCTGGTCGCCGAGGTCGCCGGACAGGGGGACCTCCCCGTGCAGCGGCCCGTCGCGCCGCGTGACGCCGTACAGGTCGGGGTTGGAGGAGGGCCGGATCTCCGGCAGCATCTGACGGGGGATGTCGAAGAACGACAGGAGCTCGTCGTCCCAGTCGAGGGTCTCGAGGTTCATGAGCATCGTGCGGCTGGCGTTGGTCGGATCGGTGACGTGCACGCCACCGTCGGTCCCGCCGGTGAGGTTCCACAGCAGCCAGGTGTCGGTGTTGCCGAAGACCGCCTCCCCCGCCTCGGCCGCCGACCGCACCCCGTCGACGTTGTCGAGGATCCACTTGATCTTGCCGCCGGAGAAGTACGTCGCCGGGGGAAGGCCCGCCTTGCGCCGGATGACCTCGCCCTTGCCCTCGCGCTCAAGCGCGCTGGCGATGCGGTCGGTACGGGTGTCCTGCCAGACGATGGCGTTGTAGTACGGCCGTCCGGTCCTGCGGTTCCAGACGACGGTGGTCTCGCGCTGGTTGGTGATGCCGAGCGCGACGAGGTCGGACGCCGAGAGGTCGGCCTTGCCGAGCGTGGTCTCGACCACCGCGCGGGTACGCTCCCAGATCTCCACGGGGTTGTGCTCGACCCACCCCGCCTGCGGGAGGATCTGCTGGTGCTCGAGCTGGTGGCGGGCGATCTCGTTGCCGCCGTGGTCGAAGATCATGAAGCGGGTGCTCGTGGTGCCCTGGTCGACTGCTCCAACGAAGTCAGCCATGAAGTGTTGCCTCCTTTGTGGCCTGCGGGGGTGTGACCTCTCTCAGACGACTTTCCTCTCGCCCGGGACGGTACCTGGCTCGGGCTCCCCGAGCACGGGCAGGAAGCGCGCGACCAGCACCTGGTAGAGGCCCGCCCCTAGCACGCCGCCGATGATCGGCGCCACGATGGGCACCCAGAAGTAGAGGTCGCCGTACTGATCTCGCCAGGCCGTCCCGTACCCGGTGAGGAACGACGCGAGGCGCGGCCCGAAGTCACGGGCGGGGTTGATGGCGTACCCGGCGTTGGTGCCCCAGGCCATGCCGATCGCCACGACGATGAGGCCGACGACGAACGGGGCGAGGTTGGCGGCCGGGGAACCGTTGTTGAGGTCGGTGACGGCGAGGATCAGGAACAGCAGGATGGCCGTGCCGATCACCTGGTCCCGGAAGCCCCCCCACTCGTGCACGGGGAGGGTGCCGTTGCCCGGCAGCGTGGAGAAGACGCCCTGGGTCTTGATCGTGTGGCCGGGGTCGGCCATCGAGAGCACTTCGCTGAAGTTCCACCGGACGAGGAGCGCCGCCACGAAGGCGCCCGCGACCTGCGCCAGCGAGTACGGCAGCACCTTGCGCCACTCGAAGCCCTTGAAGACGGCGAGCGCGATCGTGACGGCCGGGTTGAGGTGCGCGCCGCTGATCCGGCCGGCGGTGTAGACGCCCAGCGTGACGCCGAGCCCCCACCCCCAGGCGATGCTGTCGTGGTCGCCGATGCCGCCCGCGACCACCTGCGCCACGACGGCCGTACCGAAAAGGATAAGGATCATCGTGCCCGCGAACTCCGCGGCCAGCTCACCGAGCAGACTGGGGGCTTCCCTCGGTTTGGCCATGTCTTCTCCTCACATGTCGCCGTACGACTCGCCATTGCCCGAAGACCGCCATCGAGGCGAGGCACGTCGCGCCGCGGGCCACCCGCCGAGGCCCTTCCACCCCGCCGACCCTGTGACCTGGAGCAACACTGCACCCAAGTACGAAAAAGCCATGTCCACGAACCGGCTAAAAAAAATTTGCCGAAATATCCGGGCATCGCCCACATCGTCCCTGCCTGTTACGGTCTCCGCACACATCACCCTTCCCGATTATGAAGACTTGAACAGAATTTTCTACTGGAGGAGCCGATCTTCTTGACCGCAGGCCGGCGCCTGGTCCCTGCTCCCGTCGCCCCCGACCGGGCGGAGCCATGGCGCCGGAGCCCGTACCGCGATCGTGGTAGCGGCGTACTGTCCCCACGGACGACGTAAGAGGGCCAGGTCAGCCCTAACGTAGGGACGTGAGTCGTCTGACCGGGCTGCGCAACGCCATCCGCTCCCGCCCATACATCGTGGACACCCTCATCGCGGCCGTCGCCTTCGCGGCGACGATCGCCGGGCCACCGGCGGGCCATCCCGAGAACACCGGGCCGGTGACCCCGGTCACCGTGGCGCTGGGCGCGGTGATGTGCGGGTCGCTGGTGTTCCGGCGGGCGCTGCCCCGCACGGTCGCCGCCGTGACCGTGGCCGGGGTCGTCGTCACCCTGATCCTCGTCGGGACGCGCACTCCCCTCGAGGTCGTCCCTGTCATAGCCCTCGCGACCCTGGCGACGCACAGCTCCCGCCGCGTCGCGTGGACGGCCGGGGCCATCTCCGCCCTCGCCCTCGCCGTGGCGCGGGTCACCGTCTCCGACGTGTCGTGGATCGGGCAGGAGGTGGCCGGGCAGACCGCGTGGATCGGCATGGCCATAGCGGCGGGAGACTCCATCCGTAGCCGCCGGGCCTACGTCGCCGCCGTGGAGGAACGCGCGCGCCGCGCCGAGCAGACCCGCGAGGAGGAGGCCGAGCGGCGGGTGATGGAGGAGCGGCTCCGCATCGCCAGGGAGCTGCACGACGTGCTCGCCCACCACATCGCGCTCATCAACGTGCAGGCGCAGGTCGCCGCGCACATGATGGACGACGAGCCGGGACAGGCCCGCGAGGCCCTCGGCCACATCCGCCAGGCGGGCCGGGCCGCGCTCGACGAGCTGCGCACCACGGTGGGGCTGCTGCGCCGTCCGGGCGCCACCGAGGAGCTGCCCACCGAGCCCGCGCCCGGTCTGGACCGCCTCCCCGAGCTGATCACATCGTTCACAGCGGCGGGACTCAAGGTCGACTGCCACCTCGAGGGCACGCCTCGTCCCCTCCCTTCCCCGGTCGAGCTGACCGCGTTCCGCGTCGTCCAGGAGGCGCTGACGAACGTGAGCAAGCACGCGGGGGACGCGGCCACGCGGGTGCGGATCACGTACGGGCACCGAGATCTGACCGTCGACGTCACCGACGACGGCCGGACCGGCGAGGATGGCCACAGAGGCGCGGAACGCCACGACGGTACGGGCGGCCACGACGGTACGGACGGCACGTCGACCGGGCACGGGCTCGTGGGGATGCGCGAGCGTGCCCTGTCCGTGGGCGGCACGTTCAGCGTCGGGCCGTCGCAAGGACGGGGCTTCCGCGTCCACGCCGTCCTGCCCGCGCCCCAGACGAGCGCCGTATGACCGTCCGTGTCCTGCTGGCCGACGACCAGGCCCTGGTCCGTGCCGGTTTCCGGGTCCTGGTCGACTCCGCGCCCGACCTCGAGGTGGTGGGCGAGGCCGACACCGGCCACGAGGCGGTGCGGCTGGCGCGCGCCACCCGGGCCGACGTGGTGCTGATGGACATCCGCATGCCCGAGATGGACGGCCTCGCCGCGACCCAGGCGATCACGTCCGACGAGGACCTCGCCGGGGTGCGGGTCCTGGTGCTGACGACCTTCGAGATCGATGAGTACGTCTTCGCCGCCCTGCGCGCGGGGGCGAGCGGGTTCCTCGGCAAGGGCGTCGAGGCGGGTGAGCTGCAGGACGCCATCCGCGTCGTGGCACGCGGCGACGCCCTGCTGTCCCCCGGCGCCACCAAGAGCCTCATCGCCCGGTTCCTGTCGGCTCCCGGAGCCAGGGCCGACCACACGCCGGACAGCCTGGCCGTGCTCACCGAGCGGGAGCGCGAGGTGATGACGATGGTCGCGTGCGGGCTGACCAACGACGAGATCGCCGACCACCTCGGCATCAGCCGGATGACCGCCAAGACGCACGTCAACCGGGCGATGCTCAAGCTCGGCGCCCACGACCGCGCCCAGCTCGTCGTGATGGCCTACGAGACCGGGCTGGTCCGCCCCCGAGCACGCTGACCCAGGAGCGCAGGAGACCGGGCCCGGCCACCCACGACCGTACGAGGCCGGGGCGGTCCGCCTCACGCGCGCCGGCCCGGGGACCGGCGGGCGCGGTAGTCCGGCGTACGGCCTACGGCGTTCGCGGTACGCCAAGACCCTCCCCGCGACGGACGTCCGCCCCTCCGGGACCGATGAGCCTTGAACAGCGGGCCGGCCCCGCATGAGCTGTGACCTCTCCCACGGATGCCGAGCGTCCGTCCTGCCTAGCCGACAAGAAGTGGACCGATGTCGTTACTCGCCAGACTGAGCCTCGCAAACCGGGGGCTCGTCGCACTCATCACGATCGTGGTGGCCGCCTTCGGCGTGTACACCGTCCCGGCGCTCAAACAACAGCTCCTGCCCTCGCTGTCCTTCCCCGCCGTGTCGATCGTCGCGCCCTACCCCGGCGCGGCCCCGCAGATCGTCGAGGACCGTGTCACCCGGCCGCTGGAGGACAGCGTCCGCGGCCTGGCCGGCGTCACCGGCGTGAACTCCACCTCGCGGGAGTCAAGCGCGACGGTGCAGGTGCAGTTCGACTTCGGAACCGACATCGACGCGGCCCAGAGCAAGATCCAGCAGGCGATCGCCCGTGTCGGCTCGCAGCTTCCGGCGGGCGTCGACCCGCAGGTGATCGTCGGCAGCACCGACGACATCCCGGTCGTGCAGCTCGCGGTCTCCTCGGCGCAGGACCAGCAGCAGCTGGCCGGCAAGCTGACCACCCAGGTCGTCCCCGTGCTCAGCGGCGTGGCCGGGGTCAGAGAGGCGGCGGTGACCGGGACACGCGACCAGGTCATCACGATCACGCCCGACGACAAGGACCTGGCCAAGCACGGGCTGACCGCCTCGGCCATCGCCACCGCGATCCAGGCGGTGGGCACCCCCGTGCCCGCCGGCACGCTCACCCGGTCGGACAAGTCGCTCAGCGTCCAGGTCGGCACCGCGCTCGGCTCGGTGAAGGACATCGCGGACCTGTATCTCCCGGTCGCCGCCTCCGCCGGCCAGGCGCAAGGACAGGCTCAGCGGCCGGGTGGCCAGGGCGCCCAGGGCGTCCCTGGCCCGGTGGCGCCCGTCCGGCCGGCGGCCAAGCCCAAGCCCGTACGGATCGGCGACGTCGCCACCGTCAAGCTGGGTCTCGCCGACTCCACCACCTTGACCCGTACGAACGGCAAGCCCAGCCTCGGCGTCTCGATCACCATGAAGCCCGACGGCAACGCGGTGGCCATCTCGCACGACGTGCGGGCGAAGCTGCCCGAGCTGGCGAAGTCCCTCGGCGGCGACGTCCGGTTCACCGTGATCTTCGACCAGGCGCCGTCGGTCCAGCAGGCCATCGAGAGCCTCACCACCGAGGGATTGCTCGGCCTGGCCATGGCCGTGCTGATCATCCTTGTGTTCCTGTTCTCGCTGCGCTCGACCATCGTGACGGCGGTGTCGATCCCCCTGTCGGTGCTGATCGCCCTGATCGCCCTCTGGACCCAGAACTACTCGCTCAACATGCTGACCCTGGGCGCGCTCACCATCGCGATCGGGCGGGTGGTCGACGACTCGATCGTCGTCCTTGAGAACATCAAACGCCACCTCTCGTACGGCGAGGGCAAGCGCCAGGCCATCGAGAACGGCGTGCGCGAGGTGGCCGGGGCGGTCACCGCCTCCACGCTCACCACGGTGGCGGTCTTCCTGCCCATCGCCTTCGTGAGCGGCCTCGTGGGCGAGCTCTTCAGCCCGTTCGCGATCACGGTGACGGTCGCGCTGATCGCCTCGCTGCTGGTCTCGCTGACCGTCGTCCCGGTGCTCAGCTACTGGTTCATGAAGCCTCCGAAGAACGGCGACACCGAGGCGATCCGGCAGGCGGCGGACGAGAAGGAGCGAAGGAGCCTGCTCCAGCGCGTGTACGTCCCGGTGATCCACTTCGCTACCCGGCATCGGATCAGCACGGTGGCCATCGCCCTGGTGATCTTCATCGGCACCCTCGGGCTGGTCCCGATGCTGCGTACGAGCTTCATCGACAACTCAGGCCAGAACACCATCAGCGTCAGGCAGACCTTCCCTGTCAGCACCTCCCTGGCCTCGGCCGACGCCATGGCCAAGAAGGTCGAGCAGGTGGTCACGGGCACCAGCGAGGTCGAGTCGTACCAGGTCACCGTGGGAGCCGGCGGCGGTGGCGGATTCGGCGGCAGAGGCGGCGGTGGCGGCGGCACCCCGCGCGCCACCTACTCCCTCACCCTTCGCGACGGCACAGACGCGGGCGCCGTCGAAAGCGGGCTGACCGACCGGCTCGGCAGGCTGAGTGACGCCGGCGAGATCAGCGTTGGGCAGTCGGGCGGCTTCGGCGGCGACGCCCTGGCGGTCGTCGTCCGGGCGGCCGAGCTGGACACCCTGCGCACCGCCGCGCAGACCGTCCAGCGGGCCATGGCCACTGTCCCCGACGTCACCGAGGTGACCAGCAGCGTGGCCGACACCGCCCCGCGCGTCGACGTCACCGTCGACCGCAGGAAGGCGGCCGAGAAGGGCCTCAGCGAGATCGTCATCGGCCAGGCCGTGTCGCAGGCGTTCAGGGGCACCACGGTCACCCAGCTCGCCTTCGACGGCACCACGGCCGACGTCGTGCTGCGTGGCGGTGACACGCCCGCCTCCCTGGCGGACCTGCGCGACCTGGAGATCGCTCCCAAGGTCACCCTCGGAGACGTCGCGACCGTCAAGCAGGTCAACGGGCCCCTCGAGGTCACGCGCATCGACGGCGACCGCAGCGCCACGGTGTCCGGCAAGGCCACCGGCTCCAACCTCGGAGCCACCAGCACCGCGCTGAACGCCAAGCTGGCCACCCTCACGCTCCCGGCCGGCGCGACGTACAAGATCGGCGGCGTCAGCGCCGATCAGGCGGACGCGTTCAGCAGCCTCGGGCTGGCGCTGGTGGCCGCCATCGCGCTGGTGTTCTTCGTCATGGTGGCGACCTTCCGCAGCCTGATCCAGCCGCTGGTGCTGCTGGTCTCGATCCCGTTCGCGGCCACCGGGGCCATCGGGCTGCTCCTCGCCACCGACACCTCACTGGGCCTGGCCGCGATGATCGGCATGCTGATGCTCATCGGCATCGTGGTGACCAACGCCATCGTGCTGCTGGACCTGATCAACCAGTACCGCGAGAAGGGCATGCCCCTGCACGAGGCGGTGGTCGAGGGCGGCCGCCGGCGGCTGCGCCCGATCCTGATGACCGCTCTGGCGACCATCTTCGCGCTATTGCCCATGGCGGTCGGCATCACCGGCGGGGGAGGTTTCATCTCCAAGCCGCTGGCCATCGTGGTCATCGGCGGCCTGATCAGCTCGACCCTGCTCACCCTCATCCTGGTGCCGACCCTCTACACCATGGTCGAGACCCGCAAGGAGAAGAGCCGGGCCCGGCGGCAGCGCCGGCGGGGCGAGACACCGCCCATGCCTACCATCGAGGAGATCCCGAACCTGCCGGCGGTGACCGCCGCGGCTGCGTCCTAGCACCTGGGGGAGGCCGGAGAGCGGCCTCCCCCTCCGCCGTCATCGCGTGCGGTCTCGCGGACAGAGACCGACTCTCTGGAACATAGTTCGGTAGAGCGCTGTGACCGGGGCATTCCCCAACTGGTGGCGAATTACCCGTTGTCATTCCATATACGGCGTTTTAGCGTTTTAACGAATCAATTCGGGGAGTGCATATGAGTTTGTCCGCGACAGCACTCCGTCACGTGACCCAGGAGGATCCGAACCCGATGGTGAAGCCGCTGGGCGTGCAGCTGTACACCGTGCGTGATCACATGAAAGCCGATCGCGACGACGTCTTACGACGGATAGCGGAGATCGGATACGGCGCCGTGGAGACGTACGACCCCACCGAGGATCCGAAGGGCTTCAGGCAGGTGGCCGACGATCTCGGGCTGACCGTCTCCAGCACGCACGCCTACGCCTTGCTGTCCGAGGAGCCGAACGCCGTCCTGGACGCCATCGCCACGATCGGCACCGACCTCGTGATCATTCCGGGCGGCATCCCGGAGGAGAGCTTCACGACGCGCGACGGCCTCGCCCGTGCCGCCGACCTTCTCAACGGCCTGGCCGAGCACACGGCGCGGTACGACATGCGGCTCGGCTACCACAACCACTGGTGGGAGATCGAATCGAAGATCGACGGGCTGCCCGCCATCGAGGTGCTGTCTGGGATGCTCGCCCCCGAGCTGTTCCTGGAGATCGACACCTACTGGGCGGCCGTCGGCGGCGCCGACGTCCCGGAGCTGCTCGGACGCCTCGGCGACCGCGTGCTGGCCATCCACGTCAAGGACGGTCCCGGCGTCAAGGGAGAGCCCCACACCGCCGTCGGCACGGGAGTGATGCCGGTGCCGGACTTCCTCGCCGCCGCCCCGGACGCGTGGCACATCGTCGAGCTCGACAACTGCGCCACCGACATCGTGGACGCCGTCGCGGAGAGCCACACCTACCTCGCCGGTCTGGAGCGCGCATGAGCACCGGGCCCGTCGGGGTCGCCATCGTGGGCGCGGGCGCGATCAGCGACGCCTACCTGCGCAACCTCACCACCTTCCCCGACGTCCGGGTGCTCGGGGTTGCCGACCTCGACGTCGAGCGCGCCCGGACGAAGGCGGCCGAGTACGGCCTGCCGGTGGCCGGTGACGTCGCCACGATCCTGGCCGTCCCGGAGGTGGAGATCGTGATCAACCTGACGATCCCCGCCGCGCACGCCGCCGTCGCGAGCGCCGCCCTGCGGGCCGGAAAGCACGTGTACGGCGAGAAGCCGCTCACGCTCGATCCCGGGGAAGGCGAGAAGCTCCTGGCCGAGGCCGCCGCGCACGGGCTGCTCGTCGGCAACGCCCCCGACACCTTCCTCGGCGCGGGCCTGCAGTCGGCCAAGCGGGCGCTGGCGTCGGGCATGATCGGCACGCCCATCGCCGCGACCGCCGTGATGCAGAGCCCCGGGCCGGAGTCGTGGCATCCCAACCCGGAGTTCCTGTACCAGCGCGGCGCGGGACCGCTGTTCGACATGAGCCCGTACTACCTGACCGCGCTCGTCGCGATGCTCGGCCCGCTGTCCAAGGTCGTGGCCACCGCGCGGCAGGCCCGGCCGCACCGGGTGATCGGCTCGGGCCCGAAGGGCGGTACGACCTTCGCCGTCGAGGTGCCGACGCATGTCATGGCGTTGCTCGACTTCGCCGGCGGGGCGAGCGCGTCCGCGACGTTCAGCTTCGACTCGCCGGCCAGCGTGACGATGATCGAGATCATCGGCACGGAAGGCACGCTGTCGCTCCCCGACCCCAACACCTTCGCGGGGCCGCTGAAGGTGCGTGGCGCGGGCGACGGGGACTGGCGCGAGGTGCCCGTGGAAGGCACCGCCGTGGGCCGAGGCCTCGGGGTGCTCGACATGGCACGCGCGCTGCGCGGCGGCCTCCCCCACCGCGCCTCCGGCACGCTGGCCCTCCACGTGCTGGAGACGATGACGGCGATCATCGAGTCGGCCGAGCACGGCGAGTTCCGGCACCTTGAGACGACGGTGGCCGAGCCCGCCCCCCTGCCCGAGGCATGGGACCCCCACGCGGCCACGCTCGCCTGAGCACCGCCTCCCCGTACAGGTCATCTGGCCTGTACGGGGAGGCGCTCACACCTCGAGCACGCTGTGGAGCAGCGTCTGAAGGGTCACCGCGCCGAGCAGCCGGGGGCCTTCGACGACGGCCAGCAGCGGGCTGCGGGTGCGTGCCATCAGCGCGGCGATCTCGAGCACGGTGGCGTCCGGGTCGGTGATCGGCAGCTCTCGCGGCTGCTGGGGCAGGCACTCGCGCACCGTACGGCCGCCGAGCGCGCGGACGAAAAGGTCGGCGTGGCTCTCGTCGACGACACGGGCGAGGGCCGGGTCGTCCTGGCAGTAGCGCGGCACCGCCAGCCGCAGCACCTGGGTGCCGGGCAGCACGCACAGCGGCAGCCCGTCGCGGTCGACGACGATCAGACCCGGCAGGTCGCGCTCGGCGAGCAGGCGGGCCGCCTCCACCGCCGGCGTGTCCACCGTGACCGTGGGGAAATCAGTGACGAGATCGCGTGCGTGCACCGAGGGCCTCCTTCGGCCGTGAGACGAGCCTAACCGGCGAGGTAGCGGAGCCACAGGTACGGCATCGCCAGGCCCACCGTGACCGCGGTGACGACGAGGCCATACTTGGTGAACTCCCAGAAGCTGATGCGGGCGTTGTTGCGGGCGGCGATGCCGAGGGCGACCACGTTCGCCGACGCGCCCACGGCGGTCGCGTTGCCGCCGAGGTCGGCGCCGAGGGCGAGAGCCCACCACAGCACGCCGCCGCGCGGGCCGCTCGCGTGGACGAGGTCAGCGACGATCGGGCTCATCGTCGCGACGTACGGGATGTTGTCCACGATCGCGGACAGCCCTGCCGACCCCCACAGCATGCCCATCGTGGTCACGCCCAGCCTGCCTTGCGTCGCGGAGGCGGCGGCCTCGGATACCTGGCCGATCACCCCGGTCTCCACCAGGGCGCCCACCATGATGAACAGCCCCATGAAGAACACCAGCGTTGCCCACTCGACGTCGCGGATGGCCTCCTCGACCGTCACCCTGGTCGCGGCCACGAGCAGGCCGGCGCCCAGCAGCGCGACGATCGCGGGCTCGTAGTGGAGCACCGGGTGCAGCAGGAAGGCGATGATCACCACGGCCAGCACGGAGAGGCTCTGCCACAGCAACCTGTGGTCCCGGATGGCCTCCCGCTCGTTCAGCTTCATGATGCCGGCCGCCCGCTCGGCGTCGTACACGAACGACGCCCGGAACAGCCACCGGCACAGGCCCACGAAGACGACCAGCAGCAGCACGACGAACGGTGCCAGGTGGACGAGGAAGTCGTTGAAGGTCAGCCCCGCCCGGCTCGCGATGATGATGTTGGGCGGGTCGCCGACCAGCGTCGCGGTGCCGCCGATGTTCGACGCCATGACCTCGGCGATCAGGAACGGCCCCACTCGCAGCGACAGCCGCTCGCAGACCAGGAACGTCACGGGCGCGACCAGCAGCACGGTCGTGACGTTGTCCAGCAGCGCGGACGCCACGGCGGTGATCACCACCAGCATGGCCATCAGGCGGAACGGCCTTCCCCTGGCACGCTTGGCCGCCCAGATCGCGAGGTACTCGAACACGCCCGTCTGCTTGAGCACACCTACGATGATCATCATGCCGAGCAGCAGGAAGATGACGTTCCAGTCGACGCCGGAGTGCTCGGAGAAGAACGCCGAGCGGCCGTCCACGGCATGGATGAGCATCATCAGCCCGGCACCGGCGAGCGCGGCGGCCGTACGGTGGATCCGCTCGGTCGCGATGAGGACGTAGACGACGACGAAGATGACTACGGCCGCGATCGCGGTCACCGGCAGACCTCCCGGGAGTCGGCACAAAATAGACGCACAACGCCGACCAGACTTCCCGGCACACCTGCGAGCATCTTAGACCCCGCCCGCCCCCTGACGACACGACCGCACCCGGGAGAGGCGGGCGTTCCGGCGCGTCAGTGGGGCATGGCGACGGTGAGGAGGATGGCTGAGTCTTCCAGGGCCTCTACGCGGTGCCGGGAGTCGGGGACGACGAGTAGATCGCCCGCCAGCACGTCCCAGGACACCTCGCCCGCCACCACGCGCACCCGTCCCCAGAGCATGTACATCGTCGCCTCTCCCCGGATCTCGTGCTCGCCCTGCACCGAGCCCTGAGTGAGCCCCATCACCGTCTGCCGGAGGACGCATTCGTGACCGCCGACCACCGTGTCGGCCGCGTGCCCCGCGGTCGACTCCGCCGCGCGTTCCAGCTGCTGGCGAGCCACGGCTACGAGAGAGAACTTTTTCATCGCGGTCATTCCCCTTGCGTTCGGCACGGCCGGTGACGGCGTGCGCGCCCCCAGGCCCGGTGTCGCCACGCCCGACCTGCCCGGTCACGCGAGACGATGAAGGCTCACTCCATGCCTACCCCGTCACCGGCTTTCTCCGGGCCTCGTCACGCGGCGAGCCTCCTGCCTACCCCCTTACCCGCCGAGCTTCCTCCGGGCCTCGTCGGAGCGGCGGCGGGCCTCGGTGGCGCGGCGGGCGGCCCGGTCACGTTCCCTTAAGGCCATGCTGAGCCGCTTGGTGGCGTTCTCCTGGCGTTCCAGCACGGCGTTGAGCTCCCTGCGCAGCCGCTCCGCCTCCTCGGTGACGGCGGTGCCGGTCCGTCCGGCCTCGGCCACCTCCGACTCCCACTCGGCCAGCGCGCGCTCGGCGTCGCCCGCCTCCGCCTCGGCGGCCGCCGCCTGCTCGGCCAGCCGCCGGCGACGCTGCTTCTCCGCCTGCTCCTTCTCCGCCTCCTGCCGCTTCCGCGCCTCTTCGCGGCTCTTCCCGCCACCGCCGCGCGGCTTCGCCTCGGCGGGCGCCACACTGCGGCGGGCCGGCCGCACGCTCGGCTCGGGAGCCCCGCCAACGGGAACGAACCCGACATAGCTGCGGGGCTGCCCGAGCGTCCCCGAGCGGACCTCGTCGGCCACCGCCGGATCCATCGTCGCGGCGTGCAGGGTGTCCTGGACCTCGCGGGCCGCCGACTCGCGCAGCGGCCGCCCCTCCTGTTCGGCCAGCGAGGCGGTCGTACGGGCCAGACGGGCGATCAGCTCACCGCGCCGCTGGTCCAGCTCGCCGATCTGCCCGCCCGACGCCCAGGCCGTACGCAGGCCGGCGCCGACGTCGAGCAGCTCGCCCAGCTCGTCGGGGGCGGAGCGGGCCAGCCGGTTGATGGCCCAGGCCGACACGGTGGGGCGCCGCAGCGCTCCGACCCGCCTGGCCAGCTCGGCGTCGCCCGCCTTCTTCGCCTCGGCGGCCAACCCCTTGCGTCGTTCAACGAAGTCCTCGGGCGCGCCCCCGTAAAGCTCGCTCGTCGCGGTAGCCAGGTCCACACCACCCTTTTACCCGAAATCGCGCTGCACATCTGGACCTGCACAGGCGAGCCCAGGCGGCGCCGTGGAGGGAACCGCGCCGGACGCCGAAGCCCCTGGGAACCTGAACCGGCCCCGGCGCAGGCCGCGCCGAGGCCGGGCCGGTATGGCTAGGGGAGCTCGAAGTTAGGTGTGAGGGCGGCGCCGCGATTCGGCTTGTACTGGTCGTAGCCGCGCGGGTCGCACTGGAGGCCACCGTTGACGCAGTGGGTCACCAGGGCGTTGAGGATGGCGAGGTCGTCCCAGGCGTTGAAGAAGTCGTAGTGCCACGAGTAGCCGCGGCCACTGGCCAGCCGCGCCTGGGACAGATCACCGCTCGCCGGGAAGGCGATCTTGAACTCGAGCATCGGCACCGCCACCGGGTGGGTGGCCGGGCAGTAACCGTTGACGGGGTACGCCATGTGGCTCTTGTGGTCGGCGCTGTCGAGGTTGACACCGTCCCAGCAGCTCGGTGCCTGGAAGCGGACGTTGACCTGGCTGCCCGCCGGGCATGAGGTGGGAATGTCCCAGCTGTGGGAGATGGTGCCGCACTCGAAGCCCTCGACCGCGCCGGGCGAGTCGCGGAACTGCTCCAGCGTCGAGGCGGGGCTGCCGACGACGAAGCGCAGGCCCTGCGGGAAGTTCTGCACCCTCCAGTACTCGAGGATGCCAGACTTGTAGTAGATGACCTGCAGTCCGGTCGGCTGGATGAGCTGGGTGCCGTTGTAGAAGCTCGGGAACCAGTAGGCCGACTTGTCGTGCGGGTTGGTGCACGACGTGCCGCCCGCGAGGAGCGACGTCAGGGTGCTGCTCGCGTTGGTCGTCCTGTTGCCGACGAAGGTGTGCATGTGCGAGGCGCCGGGCAGGCCCGGGAAGACGATCGGGTCGTCGGGCCGGTTCTGCGTGAACGAGCAGTTGGCCTGGAACTCGTGGTGGGTCACCTGGTCGGTGAACGTCGGGCTAGGGGCCGGGGTGGAGCCCGTGCCCCCCGTGCCGTAGACCTTGAACTCCCAGATCGAGTAGCCGTATCCGGTGTTGCGGGCGGTGCCGTACATCCGGACGTACCGGCCGCTGCCGGACACGTTGAGGGTCTGGTTGCCCCCGGTGGCGGTGGTGGTCGAGTAAATGTCGGTCCAGGACGTGCCGTTGGCGGAGGTCTGGATCTTGAAGGTGGTGGCGTACGCGCCTTCCCAGTTCAGGACGACCTGGGAGACCGTCGCCGTCGCGCCGAGGTCGATCTGGAGCCACTGCGGGTCGCTGAACGCGCTGGCCCAGCGGGTCGTGCTGTTGCCGTCGACGGCGGCCCCGGCGCCGTACCCGGTGCCCTCGACGGAGGAGGCCGTCGCCGGCCTGCCCTGCGACAGCAGGGTGTCCGCCGCCGTTGCGGGGGCGATGATCGCCAGACCGGCCGCGACGAGCGCGATCAGTGTGGCGGCGACCAGTCCTATGCGGAACCGGCCTGGACTTCGAGACGGATGCACGGCCTCTCCTTTGGGTGGGGGGTCTCCTGCCGTTTCGGAAACGGCAGGCGGGAGAGCGCTCTCCAACGAGATTGGCCGTCCATGTCAGTGATTGTCAAGACAAGCAGCTCACCGAATCCGAAACCTGCTGTTCATGCCCCTGAAACGGGGATCATCCGACCGCCGAGGAGGCCCGGATTCCGGTAAACGACTCTAGAACAGGCGTTTCCCCAGGAAGACATCCGGTTTCCCCCGGCGAGCGGCGCGTTTCCAACGGACGCGGAAAGAGCCTTGACATCGCCGATCTCCCCAGGCACTCTCGACGTGGAGAGCGCTCTCCCATCTTCTCGCCATACGTCCGGTGCGGTCCCCGAGCTTCCAAAGCGATGCCAATGATCGGTGTCATCCCACGTCAGCGGGGGTACGGCCTTTGGGTAAACGAGGGTTCACCCCCGGCTGGGACGGATCGTCATCCGCATCCGCGCCGGCCCTGACCGCCGGAACCAGCGCCGGTGGGCCTTCATCGAAGAACACCCAGCCATGTGAGGTTCACATGAGCGAAGAATACGAGCGCGAGACCTACCGTCTTGCCTGCGCACTGGGTTGGGCCAGCCTGGGCCTCGGCATCGTGCAACTCGCCGCGCCCGGCGCCGTCAGCCGGCTCAGCGGGGTCGACGACTCGGCCTGGGCACGCACCGGCGTCCGGCTGGTGGGTGTACGGGAGCTGATGCACGCGGCCGTCCTGCTGGGCAGCCGCCGGCCCGCCCCCTGGGTGTGGACCCGGGTAGCGGGCGACGCCATGGACCTGACGGTCCTCGGCCGGGCCATGGCCAAGCGCACCGGCTGGAGGCGCGCTCGCGTCATGGCCGCCATGGCGGCGGTCGCCGGCATCACGGCCACCGACCTGTACACCGCGACGCGCGCGAACCGGCACGGGCCGCGCACGCAGATCATGGGCCCGATGGACCTGCGCGCCGCCATCACCGTCAACCGTCCCCGCCAGGAGGTCTACCGGTACTGGCACGACTTCGAGAACCTTCCCCGCTTCATGGCCCACCTGGAGTCGGTGGAGACCATCGCCGGCGGGTACTCCCACTGGACGGCCAAGGGGCCCGCGAGGAAGAGCATCGAGTGGGACGCGGAGATCGTCGAGGACATCCCTGACGAGCTGATCGCCTGGCGGTCGACCGAGGGCGCGGCCGTACGCAACAGTGGTTCTGTGCGCTTCACCGACGCCCCCGGCGGGCGCGGCACGGAGGTGCGGGTCGAGATCACTTACGACCCGCCGGGTGGCAAGGTCGGCCTCGCCTTCGCCAGGCTGCTCGGCGAGCACCCTGAGCAGCAGGTCCGCGACGACCTGCGCCGGTTCAAGCAGGTCATGGAGACCGGCGAGGTGGCCCGCTCCGATGGCACGCCGGAGGGCCCCTACGCGCTGCGGCAGGTCCTGCAGCGTCCCGCCCAGCCCGTGAAGTGAGGAGGGATCCCATGAAAGCCAACTGCTGGATGGGCCGCAACACCCTCGAGGTCCAGGAGGTCCCCGATCCGAGGATCCTGAATCCTCGGGACGCCATCGTCCGCATCACCTCGAGCGCCATCTGCGGCTCCGACCTTCACATGTACGACGGCTACATCCCCACCATGAAGAAGGGGGACATCCTCGGCCACGAGTTCATGGGAGAGGTCGTGGAGGTCGGCCCCGAGGTGTCGAGGCTGCGGGTAGGGGACCGAGTGGTCGTTCCCTTCCCGATCGCCTGCGGCAGATGTCTCGCCTGCGAGCAAGGCATGTACTCGGTGTGCGAGAACTCCAACCCCAACGCGGGCCTGGCGGAGAAGCTCATGGGCCACGCTCCGGCGGGCATCTACGGCTACTCCCACATGATGGGCGGCTATCCAGGGGGTCAGGCTCAGTACGCGCGCGTGCCGTTCGCCGACGTGGGACCCATCAAGATCGAGGACGACCTGCCCGACGAGCAGGTGCTGTTCCTGTCCGACATCTTCCCCACCGGCTGGATGGGCGCGGAGATGTGCGAGATCAAGCCCGGCGACGTCATCGCCGTCTGGGGGGCCGGTCCTGTCGGCCACTTCGCGGTCGCCAGCGCCTTGCTGATGGGCGCCGAGCGGGTCATCTCCATCGATCGTTACGCGTACCGGCTGGAGATCGCCGCGCGCGCGGGCGCGGAGACGCTGAACTACGAGGAGGTCGACATCTTCGACGCGCTGCGGGACATGACCGCCGGACGGGGCCCGGACGCGTGCATCGACGCCGTGGGCATGGAGGCTCACTACCCCATCCCGGCCGTGCAGGCCTACGACCGGGTCAAGCAGGCGACCCGCATGGAGACCGACCGGCCGTACGCGCTGCGCGAGGCGATCCTGGCCTGCCGCAACGGCGGCATCGTCTCGGTGATCGGCGCGTACGGCGGCATGGTGGACAAGTTCCCCATGGGCTCGTTCATGAACCGGTCTCTGACGATGAAGACCGGCCAGTGCCATGTCCAGCGATACATGGAACCCCTGCTGAGGAGGATCCGCGACGGCGAGATCGACCCCAGCTTCGTCATCACCCACCACCTGCGGCTGGAGGACGCCCCGCGCGGGTACGAGATGTTCAAGAACAAGGAGGACGGCTGCAACAAGGTCGTACTGCACCCCTGGTAACCGCGCGAACGGCCGTCGTGGACGGGAGCGTCCATGACGGCCGTTCGGCGTCAGCTCCGCTTGACCGGACAGCTGAGCAAGATGTGAATCTCACCCGCATGCCCCCAGGGGGCTCGCCTCCGTAAGGGGGCTGCTCAGGTCGCTTACCACGGGACCGGGCCGTCGTCGCTGAAGAAGCCGCCGGTCGGGCCGTCGGCGTCAAGCGTGGCGAGCCGCACGGCTATCGCGGCGCCGTCGGCGGCGGTGCGGGTGAGGCCGGGAACGGCCTCGGTGAGGCTCGTCGCGCACGGGCCCGGGTCCGCCGCGTTGACCAGGACGCCGTGTGCGCGAAGCGCGTTGGCGTACTGCACGGTCAGCGAGTTGAGCGCGGTCTTGGAAGGGACGTAGGCCACCGAAGGGGGCCGGCGGGCGAAGTGACCGGCGGGATCGGCCATCAGCGCGAGCGAGCCGAGGCCGCTCGTGACGTTGACGACGCGTCCCGCGCGCGAGCGCAACAGCAGGGGGATCATCGCCGTGGTCACGCTGATCACGCCGAAGACGTTGGTCTCGAACACGTCCCTGACGACGTCCAACTCAGCGCTGCAAGGGTTCTGCCCTGCCGGGTCACCCAAGATCCCGGCATTGTTGACCAGGACGTCGAGCACGCCGAAGTGATGACCGATGTACCGCGCGGCCGCCGTGACCGACGCGCGGTCCGTGACGTCCAGCGGGATCACCCGCACATCTGCGGCGGCGGATCGCAGAGCGTCCGCCGCCTCCTCACCCCGGCGCGGATCCCGGGCGCCGAGCAGCGTGGTCATGCCGCGCTCTGCCAGCCGCGCGACGATCTCGCGCCCGATCCCCTGGTTCGCCCCGGTGACCAGCGCCACCGTCGGCCCGGCGGTGGGGTTCTCGGTCATATTCATGCCTGGCCCGGCGCTCCCCGGGTCACGCCTGGCCCTCGGTGGATGGCTCGGGCCGGCGTTCCGCCCGGAGCAACTCCACGACGGCGGCGATGTCCGCCTCGCTCCAGCTCCGTTCCGACGCCTCCTCGTAGCGCCGCCCGACCAGCCGTGCGATGGGCAGCGACAGCCCCTTCGACTCCGCCACCTCGTTGAGGAGCCGTACGTCCTTGGCGCCGAGCCGCGTGGAGAACCACCCCTTGTGGTCACCGGCGATGATGTCGTCGACCCGGTTGAGGATGCCCGGTGGGATGGTGGGCCACTGGTGGAGGACCTCGCGCAGCAGCTTCGTATCCAGTCCTGCCGCCTCTGCCGTGGCCACCACTTCGGCTAGGGCGGCGACTCCGGACATCAGCAGGTAGTTGTTGAGCAGCTTGAAGGTCGTCGCGCTCCCGGGGTCCTCACCGCAGTACCAGTGGATGGAGAAGATCCGCGACCAGATCGGCTCCAGCCTGTCGAGGAGTCGCCGGTCGCCTCCCACCAGGCTCGACGCCATGTTCGCGACAAGGGTCTGCGGCGCTCCGATGATCGGCGCGGCCAGGAACCGCTGCCCTGGGACCATGTTCCAGAGCCTGCGTGAGGTCTCCGGGGAGACGGTGCTCGTGTCGACCACGATAGGCGCGTCCGGATGGGATCCCATCTCGGTCAGCTTTCCCATGACGTCGAGAACGGCTCCATCGTCGGCCAGCGACATCAGCACCGCCTCGGCGCCCCTGGCGGCCTCCATGGGCGAGGACGCCTCGACGGCCCCGGCCTCGACCACCTGTGCGGCCTTCCCCGGCGTGCGGTTCCAGATCCTGACCTCGTACCCATGCGTGAGCAGACGGCAGGCCACCGCCCGGCCCATGTTGCCCATCCCCAGTACAGCTACGTGCATACGTCATTCCCCCTTGCCGACATTGTCACGGCCCTTCTACCACCGGCGGCAGAGGCTCGCTGGAGGTGAAGTGCTAAAGCCGCCGCCGAGGGGAATACCGGTAGGGATGTCGCTCGACGATGTGAGCCGTTACGGAGGTGAACCGCTTATACGTCTGCTCCAGGTAAACCTCGAACGGGGGCATGGATGGGCATTCATCGATGCAAGAGGATAACTATCCGCCTCGCTCTCATCGGCGCGCTAGGCATGGCCTTGACCAGCGCCGCGACGCCGGCCGTGGGCGCGGCGGCACCAGTCGTCTCCCAGATTCCGAGGGCAGGACACACCGACCCGGATCTCACCGCTTTGCGCCGCATCTGGGAAAGGCAAGCGGACGCCTGGTCCCACGGAGATGCCAACGCGTATGCCGGGACTTACGCCATGGATGCCGACCTTACGAATATCAAAGGTCAACATCTACATACCCGCCGCATCATAGCGGCCACGATCCAGCACTACTTCGATAATCAGCTCAAGAACACCCGCCTCCTCAGGATGGAGGAGGAGGTCCGCTTCGTGTCACCCACGATGGCGATCATCCTCCGGAAGGACTGCGTCCTTTACGCCGCGGAGACGGCCTGCCGCCGGGACACTCACTCCATCAACACCAGCATCGCCGTCAAGAGCTACGGCCAATGGATGATCATGTCCTTCCACAACACCCTCGTCCGGCAGCAGAGATAGAGCAACTTCGAACGGGGCACATATGGGCATTCATCGACACGCGAGCAGAACAATCAGCCTGGCTCTCGCGGGCGTGCTCGGGATGGCCTTGAGCGCCGCGGCCACGCCGACGGCCTCCATGACGCCGATCGTCCACGCCCGGACGGCGGAGGCGAGCCAAACCGACTCCGATCTCGCCGCTCTGGGCCGGCTGTGGCAGGAGCAGGCGAGGACCTGGGCGCAGGGCGACGGAAAGGCATATGCCGCGACCTACACGGCGGATGCCGACTTCGTGAACGTCACGGGTGAGCACCTACGCACCCGTCAGGAGATCGGGGAGAAATTCCAGCGCTACCTAGGTGCTCAGCTCAAGAACAGCCGCATCCACACCCTTGAGGAAAGGATCCACCTGCTGTCGCCCACGGTGGCCCTCATCATCCGAAAGGGATGCGTGTTCTTCGGTTCGGAGAAGACCTGCCGCCGGAACACCCTCTCGTACAACACCAGCATCGTCGTCAAGGTCTCCGGCCAATGGCTGGTCAGGTCCTTCCACAACACGCTCGTCTCCCAGCCGAAGTGATCCGGCGAGCCGCTCGCAGATGACTCTGGGCACCCACCACGTCGTGGAGGATGCCCAGGTCATCGGTCTCAACCGTGTAGTGCGCCGCCACTCGACGTCAGGACGACGGGAACGGCTGTGCGATGGGGGTCAGGAAAGGACTGGAAAGAACACGACGCTGAGCGCTCAGGGGGTCGGCGTCGGGCTGGGGGTCACGGTCTGGGTCACCGTGGCCGTGGGCTCCGGCGTGGGTGTCGTCGGGGTTTCCGTGGGTGTTCCCGTCGGTGTTTCCGTGGGGGTGACGCTAGGGGTCGCGGTGATGGTCGGGGTGGGCGTGGGGCAAGGTTCGGGGGTGCGCCCCTGCACCTTGCCCGGCTGCCACTGCTTGGGGGACCACCAGCCCTTACCCCGCCAGAGGTTCTTGCTCGGCTGTGACAGATCGAAGATGTAGGCCGCTGTCGCCGTCTCGCCCTCGGTCGCGGCGGTCACCGACACCCAGTCACCCTGTCCGACCTTGCTGTTGGCCCGGCGGCTCGCGATGGTCCGGGTGGAGTCTCCGATCGCGTACACCTTCTCGTAGCCGTCCTGGCTTCTCACGGTGATCGCGTTCTCCGCCACAGCGGTCGCCTCACCCGTCTGGGTCAGCAGCGTCGGGAAGCCGCAGCCATCCTTCGTCGCCACGACGAACTCGCCATGCGGCGTGCCGATGAATCGCCAAGCGTCCGCGGCGGACACCGTAACGGTAGGAGCCGGCGTCGGCGTCTCTGTGGGCGTCCCAGTAGGTGTGCTGGTAGGAGTCTCGGTCGGGGTCTCGCTGGTCGTCAACGTAGGAGTCGGTGTCCCCGTTGGGGGGGTCGTGGGCGATGCCGCCGACGCCGCGGCTCCTTCGATGCCGCCCGACGCCAGTAGCACGAGGGCTGCGGCGAAGAACAGTGGGCGTGGGATGCGCCAGCGTGGCCCGCCCGGTCCGATCGACGGTTGTTCGTTGGGCTTGTCAGGGTTTGGTGGCGTCACTATGGCCTCCGTATAGCTTGATCTGCTCGAACTCCCGCCTAACCGACGGCGGTACGACAGGAGCGTTCGCCTGCTCCGTCCGGAACGACGATCACCTCTGTCTCTGAGTCCGCCTTGAGTGGACCGGAGGGGCCTTGCCCCGATTCACAGAGCCCATGCGAGCGAATCAGCGGGCCGCACTTGGCCTCGGAGCCTTCCAGCAGCTCACCGCTATGTTCTACAAGTTCGAAAAAATCCGCTTTCACACACAATCATCGGTGAACGCATCTACTGGCCGGCCGTGCCGGCGCGCCGCTTGGTCCAGACGTCGAAGGCCACCGCGGCGAGCAGGACGGCGCCCTTGACGAGCATGACCCGCTCGCTGGGCGCTCCGATCAGTGACATGCCGTTGTTGATGACGCCCATGATGAGGCCGCCGGTGATCGCGCCGACCACCTTGCCCACGCCGCCCTGGACGGCCGCACCGCCGATGAACGCGGCGGCGATCGCATCCAGCTCGAACGCGTTGCCGGCCGTGGGCCCCGCCTGGTTGAGCCGCCCCGCGAAGATGACCCCGGCCAGGGCCGCGAGCACGCCCATGTTGACGAAGATCCAGAAGACGACCGACTTCACCTTGACACCGGACAGGACCGCCGCCTGCAGGTTGCCGCCGATGGCGTAGATCCGCCGGCCGAACACCGCGCGGCTGGTGAGCAGGGAGTACCCCAGCACCAGGAACGCGAGCAGCACCAGCACCCAAGGAAGGTTCTTGAAGCGGGCCAGCTGCACCACGACGGCGATGACCACGACGGCCCCGGCGACGATCTTCAGCAGGAAGAGGGGTAGCGGGTCGACGCTCTGGTGGTAGCGCAGCCGCGCGGCGCGGGTGCGCCACTGGGCCGCGGCCATTCCCGCGACCGCGACGATGCCGAGCAGCAGGCTGAACAGGTCGGCGCCGCCCAGCGGGCCCAGCCCGATGTTGCCGAGGTAGCCGTCGGTGAACCCGTTGGCCAGCGTGCGTACCGGGTCGGGGAAGGGGCCGATGCCCTGGTTGCCCAGCACCGTGAGGGTCAGCGCGCGGAACAGCAGCATGCCGGCCAGGGTGACGATGAACGCCGGGATGCCGTAGTAGGCGATCCAGAAGCCCTGCCAGGCGCCGATGACGCCGCCGGCGACCAAGGTGATCAGCAGGGCGAGCGGCCATGGGATGCCGTAGTTCACCATCAGCACGGCGGCGATGGCGCCGGTGACGGCGACCACCGAGCCCACGGACAGGTCGATGTGCCCGGCGATGATGATCAGGATCATCCCGATGGAGAGGATCAGGATGTAGGAGTTCTGGACGATGATGTTGGAGATGTTCTGCGGTTGGAGCAGAGCACCGTCGGTCAGCACGGAGAACAGCACGACGATCAGCGCGAAGGCGATGTAGATGCCGCTCTGCCGCACGTTGAACGAGATGCCGAAAACCGACGTGCGGCCGGGCGGCCGAACGGGGCCTGTGTCCTTCCCGCCCGGGGCGACATCGGCGTTGGCGGGGGAGATGCTGCTCATCGGGTCTACTCCTGTCCCTTCGTCATGTAGTGCATCAGGCGTTCCTGTGTCGCGTCCTCGCGGCTGACCTCGCCCGTGACACGGCCGGCCGAGAGTGCGTAGATCCGATCGCACAGACCCAGCAACTCGGGCAGTTCCGAAGAGATGACCAGGACCGCCTTACCTTCGTCTGCCAGGCGGTTGATGATGGAGTAGATCTCGTACTTCGCGCCCACGTCGATGCCGCGGGTCGGCTCGTCCAGGATGAGCACGTCGGCGTCCGTGAAGATCCACTTGGAGAGCACGACCTTCTGCTGGTTGCCGCCGCTGAGCTTGCCGGTGACGCTCAGCACGCTGGGCGCCTTGATGTTCATGCTCTTGCGGAACTCGTCGGCGACCCGGTACTCCTCGTTCTCGTTGATCCACCCTCGCCGGGCCAGCTTGGACAGCTCGGCGGCCGAGACGTTCCGCTTGATGTCCTCGATCAGGTTGAGCCCGTAGCGCTTGCGGTCCTCGGTGGCGTAGGCGATGCCGTGCCGGATGGCGTCGCGCACCGAGCGGATCTCGACCAGGCGGCCGTCCCGGTAGACGCGCCCTGAGATGCCGGTGCCGTAGGAGCGGCCGAAGACGCTCATCGCCAGCTCCGTGCGCCCGGCGCCCATCAGGCCCGCAAGCCCGACGATCTCGCCCCGGCGCAGCGTCAGATTGGCCCCGGATACCACCGCCCGGCCGCGCTGCGTCGGGCTGTGAACGGTCCAGTCCTCGATGCGCAGTGCCTCCTCGCCGATGTTCGGCTCGTGCGGCGGGAAGCGGTGCTCCAGGTCACGGCCGACCATCCCGGCGATGATGCGATCCTCGGTGACCTGGTCGGCCTTCATGTCGAGGGTCTCGATCATGCGTCCGTCGCGCAGGATGCTGATGGAGTCGGCGATGGCGGCGATCTCGTTGAGCTTGTGCGAGATGATCACGCAGGTGATGCCCTGCTCGCGCAGTCCGCGCAGCAGATCCAGCAGGTGCGCGGAGTCCTCGTCGTTGAGCGCGGCCGTCGGCTCGTCGAGGATGAGCAGCCGCACCTTCTTCGACAGCGCCTTGGCGATCTCCACGAGTTGCTGCTTGCCCACGCCGATGTCGGCCACCGGGGTCACCGGATTCTCCCGCAGCCCCACACGCCGCAGCAGCTCGCCCGCCTCGTGGTTGGTACGGTTCCAGTCGATCAGGCCGCGGCTCGCCCGCTCGTTGCCGAGGAAGATGTTCTCGGCGATCGACAGCTGAGGGCACAGCGCCAGTTCCTGGTGGATGATGACGATCCCGCGGTGCTCGCTGTCCCGGATGTCGGAGAAGCGGCACGGATCGCCGTCGAAAGAGATCTCGCCATCGTAGGAGCCGTGGGGGTACACGCCCGACAGCACCTTCATCAGGGTCGACTTGCCCGCGCCGTTCTCACCGCAGATGGCGTGGATCTCGCCCCGGCGTACGGACAGGTTCACGTCCTGGAGCGCCTTGACTCCGGGGAACGTCTTGGTGATTCCACGCATCCGCAGGATGTCGTCGGTCATGTCGTCACGTCTCTCAGGGATGTCACGGCGGGGTGTGGCACCCTAGGCCTGTGCCGCACCCCGGTGGGATCAGCCCAGCTGCGACTGGGTGTAGTAGCCGGCCTGCACGAGGACCTTCTCGTAGTTCGTCTTGTCGACGATGACAGGCTCCAGCAGGTAGGACGGGACGACCTTGTTGCCGTTGTTGTAGTCCTTGGTGTTGTTCACCTCGGGCTTCCCGCCCTTGAGCACGGTGTCGGCCATCTTCACGGTGACGTCCGCGAGCTGACGCGTGTCCTTGTAGATCGTGGAGTACTGCTCACCCGCGATGATCGACTTCACCGAGGCCAGCTCGGCGTCCTGGCCGGTCACGACAGGGTAGGGCTGGCCGGAGGTGCCGTACCCGTTGCTCTTCAGCGCCGAAAGAATGCCGATCGACAGGCCGTCGTACGGCGACAGGACGCCGTCGACCTTCGTGCCGCCGCTGTAGGTCTTGGTCAGCAGGTCCTCCATGCGCTTCTGCGCGGTGGCCGGGTCCCAGCGCAGGATGGCGACCGTCTTGAAGTCCGTCTGACCGCTCTTGACCTTGAGGGTGCCCTTGTCGATGTAGGGCTGCAGCACGGACATGGCGCCGTTGAAGAAGAACGTGGCGTTGTTGTCGTCCGGCGAGCCTCCGAACAGCTCGACGTTGAACGGGCCCTTGGCCGTGCCGTCCCCGCCGTCGGCGGTCTTCAGCTTCAGTCCGACGAGCAGCGAGGACGCCTGCTGGACGCCGACCTTGAAGTTGTCGAACGTCGCGTAGTAGTCGACGTTGGGGCTGTTGCGGATCAACCGGTCGTAGGCGATGACCGGAATATGCTTGTCGGCCGCCTCCTGCAGTTGGGTCGTGATGGCCGTACCGTCGATCGAGGCGACGATGAGCACCTTGGCGCCCTTGGTGATCTGGTTCTCGATCTGGTTGACCTGCGTCGGGATGTCGTTCTCGGCGTACTGCAGGTCGACCTTGTAGCCGAGCTTCTCCAGACTCGCCTTGACGTTGTCGCCGTCATGGATCCAGCGCTCTGACGACTTGGTGGGCATGGTGACGCCCACCAGGGCGCCACCGTTGCCAGCGGTACCGGGCGAAGCTTGGACGTCGGCGGTCTTCTGACTGGAGCCGCATGCCGTCACGGCAGCGGCGAGCGCGAAGGTGGAGACCACCGTCGCCAGTCTTGCGAATCTCATCGTTCTACTCCTTGCGGGTGGGGGTGACCCGACACGGGCGGTGGGGTCGGACCGGACGCCTCATAGGCGCGAACCGCGGTGGGTCGGCCGAGGCGATGGCGGCTTTCGATCAGCCGGCGGGCGTCCCCGAGCCGCGCGCGACCGGTCGACGGGGTGCGCTCCATGGCGGGGCGGCACCCGGCCGGCGCCAGACAGCGCGGAACCCCGCGCATGCCGGCGCTACCGTCCCGTCCACGCGGACGGCGTGTCCTGGGCGGCCGCGGGAGCGGCTGGACGGCCGGCTGGCATGTACGGTGACCTCCCGTATTCCGATCAGGCAGGCATGGATGCCTTATGCCTGAGCGGTTAGTGTTATCGCTAACATTTTCACTGTCAATAGAGTCCGATAACTTCGCTGTAACAAGGTGGAAATTCTCGTCGACTAGGGACTCCGATCCGGCGCCAGAGCGAACGGTCGAAGTGAGCGTTGCCAAGAACGGCTGCTCGCGCGCGATGGGGCTCCGCCTGCGGCCCGCCGCGGTGAGGGTGTCAGCGCGTTTCGGCGTGACCGGACCGTGACCAGGAAACTTCTTGACGGATCCCGTTGTTAACGTTCACAGTCTTGCCCAGAGAGTGAGAGGAGCAAGGGTGAGACCAGGTACCGAGCGCCGCTCCCCCGTGATGGCCGACGTGGCCAAGGCGGCGGGAGTGTCGCACCAGACGGTCTCGCGGGTGCTCAACGACCATCCCAACGTTCGCGCCGAAACCCGTACCCGGGTCCTTGAGGCGATCGACCTGCTCGGCTACCGCCGTAACCTCGTCGCCCGCGCGCTGGTCACCCGCCACTCGCGAACTCTTGGCGTGGTGGGCTTCAACACCACCCTGTACGGCCCGGCCAGCACGGTCGACGGCATCGAGCAGGCCGCCAGGGCGGCCGGCTACTTCGTGAGCTTCGTGAGCCTGCGCAGCATCGACACGGCCGGCATGCGTGACGCCATCGAATACCTGGCCGACCAGGGGGTCGACGGGATCGTCGTGGTGGCACCTCAGCGCTCGGCGGCCCGCGCTTTCGACAGCCTGCCCCAGGGCATACCGGCGGTCGCCGTCGAGGGCCTGCCCGTGGGCGAGGTGTCGGTCGTCAGTGTGGATCAGGTCGACGGCGCCCGGCTGGCCACCGAGCACCTGCTCAACCTGGGGCACCAGACCGTCTGGCACGTCAGCGGTCCCTCCGGCTGGCTGGAGGCCGAGGGCCGGATCGAGGGCTGGCGCACAGCTCTGGAGACCGCCGGCCGGCCCACGCCCGAGCCGCTGACCGGCGACTGGAGCCCCCGTTCGGGGTACGTGGCGGGCCGCCGGCTCGCCGCGATGGCCGACGAGGTCACCGCGGTGTTCGTGGCCAACGACCAGATGGCCCTCGGCGTCCTTCGCGCGCTGACCGAGCAAGGAGTGAAAGTCCCCGAGCAGATCAGCATCGTGGGCTTCGACGACATCCCTGAGGCGGAGTTCTTCTCCCCGCCGCTCACCACCATCAGACAGGACTTCGGGGCTGTAGGCAGGGGCAGCATCGACGTACTGCTCCGGCAGATCGGGACAGGCGAGGCCCGCCTACGCGAGCGTCTGGTCGTGCCTGCCGAGTTCGTCGCCAGGGCCAGCACCTCCGCCCTGTAAGCGGCACCGCCAACAACCCCAATCCTGAGAGTCAACGTGAGCTTGAACGGTAATCGCTATGTGGTCGGCGTGGACTTCGGCACGCTGTCGGGCCGCGCCGTCGTGGTACGGGTCGAGGACGGCGCCGAGTTAGGCGGGGCGGTCCACGAGTACGCCGACCGCGTCATCGAGGACGTCCTGCCCGGCAGTGATGTCCCCCTCGGCCCCGACTGGGCGCTGCAGTCGCCGATGGACTGGCGCGACGTGCTTCGCAACGCGGTGCCGCAGGCGCTGGCCGTGGCCGGGGTGCCGGCCTCGCAGGTCATCGGCATCGGCACCGACTTCACCTCGTGCACCGTGCTGCCCGCCACCGCCGACGGCACCCCGCTGTGCGAGCTGCTCCCCGACCGCCCGCACGCCTGGCCGAAGTTGTGGAAACACCACGCGGCCCAGCCGCACGCCGACCGGATCAACGCCCTGGCCGCCGAGCGCGGCGAGCCCTGGCTGCCGCGCTACGGCGGCAAGATCTCCGCGGAGTGGCAGTTCGCCAAGGGCCTGCAGGTCCTCCAGGAGGACCCGGAGGTGTACGACCTGACGGAGCGGTGGATCGAAGCCGCCGACTGGATCGTCTGGCAGCTCACCGGCGTGGAGACCCGTAACGTCTGCACCGCCGGATACAAGGGCATCCACCAGGACGGCGGCTACCCCTCCGCGGAGTTCCTGGCCGCCCTGGACCCGGGATTCGCCGGCTTCACCGCCAAGCTCGGCCATGACCTCGCCCCGCTCGGCGGCCTGGCGGGCCGGCTGACCGCCATGGCGGCGCAGTGGACGACGCTTTCCGAGGGGATCCCGGTGGCGGTCGGCAACGTCGACGCGCACGTCACCGCGGCCGCCGCCGACGCCGTGCGGCCAGGCCAGATGGTCGCCATCATGGGCACCTCGACCTGCCACGTCATGCCCTCTGACCGGCTGGCGGAGGTGCCGGGCATGTGCGGCGTGGTGCGCGACGGGATCGTGCAGGGGCTGTGGGGCTACGAAGCGGGCCAGTCGGGAGTCGGCGACATCTTCGCCTGGTTCGCCGAGACCTCGGTGCCCTCCTCCTACACCGAGCGGGCCGCCGAGCTGGGGCTCACCGTCCACGACCACCTGACCTCGCTGGCCGCCGGGCAGAAGGTCGGGGCTCACGGCCTGGTCGCGCTCGACTGGCACAACGGCAACCGCTCGGTGCTGGTCGACCACAACCTTTCAGGAGTGATCGTCGGCCAGACGCTCGCCACGAAGCCGGAGGACGTCTACCGGGCGCTCATCGAGGCCACCGCGTTCGGCGCCCGCGTCATCGTGGAGACGTTCGAGAGCTCCGGCGTGCCGGTGGAGGAGTTCGTCGTCGCCGGAGGACTGCTCAAGAACGGCTTCCTCATGCAGCTCTACGCCGACGTGCTTCGCCGCCCGCTGTCGGCCATCGGCTCAGAACAAGGCCCGGCGCTGGGCTCGGCGATCCACGCCGCCGTCGCCGCCGGGGCCTACGACGACATCACGCGGGCCGCCGCCGCGATGGGCAAGCGCAGCACGGCCGCCTACGTGCCGGACACCGCGCGGGCCGACGCATACGACCGGCTGTACGCCGAGTACCGCCGGCTGCAGGACCACTTCGCCGACGGGGAGCTCATGCACCGGCTCCGCGCGATCAGGGACGAGGCCAGGGCATGATGCTGGAAGAGCTGCGAGAGACGGTCTGCCGGTTGCACGCCGAGCTGGTGCGCTACAACCTCGTCGCCTGGACCGCGGGGAACGTCTCCGGGCGACTTCCCGGCGGAGACCTGTTCGTCATCAAGCCGAGCGGGGTCTCCTACGACGACCTGACCGCCGAAGCGATGGTCGTGTGCGACATGGACGGCCACCTCGTCGAGGGAGACTTCGCGCCCTCCAGCGACACCGCGGCGCACGCCTACGCCTACCGGCACCTGCCGCAGGTGAACGGCATCGTGCACACCCACTCCACGTACGCCTCGGCCTGGGCCGCGCGCGGCGAGCCCATCCCCTGCGTGCTCACCGCGATGGCCGACGAGTTCGGCGGCGAGATCCCGGTGGGACCGTTCGCCCTCATCGGCGGGGACGACATCGGCAAGGGCGTCGTGACGACGCTGACGGACCACCGCTCACCCGCCGTGCTCATGCGGAACCACGGCGTCTTCGCCGTCGGCGACTCGCCGAAGGCCGCCGTCAAGGCCGCCGTCATGTGCGAGGACGTCGCCCGCACCGTGCACGTGGCACGGCAGCTCGGCGAGCCCCTGCCGATCCCTCGGGCCGACATCGACCGCCTGTACGACCGCTACCAGAACGTCTACGGACAGAGGAGTCACCTGTGAAGCTTTGGTTCCTGACCGGCAGCCAGGGACTGTACGGCGAGGACACGTTGCACCAGGTGGCCGAGCAGTCCCGGCAGATCGCAGGTGCGCTGGACCGTGCCCTCCCCTTCGAGGTGGTGTGGCAGCCGGTGCTCACCGACGCCGCGGCCATCCGCAGGATTTGCCTGCGAGCCAACGCCGATGAGGACTGCGGCGGCCTGATCGCGTGGATGCACACCTTCTCACCGGCCAAGATGTGGATCGCCGGGCTGGACGCGCTGCGCAGGCCGCTGCTGCACCTGCACACCCAGGCCAACCGGGAACTGCCATGGAGCTCCATCGACATGGACTTCATGAATCTCAACCAGGCCGCGCACGGCGACCGGGAGTTCGGTTACATCCAGTCAAGGCTCGGCGTGCCGCGCAAGACCGTGGCCGGGCACGTGAGCGACCCGGCGGTCACGGCGCGCGTCGGCGCCTGGGCGCGGGCCGCGGCGGGACGGGCCGAGGTGGGCTCGCTGAAGCTCGCCAGGTTCGGCGACAACATGCGCGACGTGGCGGTCACCGAGGGCGACAAGGTCGAGGCGCAGCTGCGGTTCGGCGTCTCGGTCAACACCTACGGCGTCAACGACCTGGTCGACGCGGTCGGAGCGTCCGCCGACACGGACGTGACCGCGCTGGTCAAGGAGTACGAGGAAAGCTACATCGTCGCCTCCGAGCTGCGGGCGGGCGGTGAGCGGCATGAGTCCCTGAGGTACGCGGCGCGCATCGAGCTGGGCCTGCGCCACTTCCTGGACGAGGGTGGCTTCAAGGCATTCACCACCAACTTCGAGGACCTGGGCGGGCTGCGGCAGCTGCCGGGGCTGGCCGTCCAGCGGCTGATGGCCGACGGCTACGGGTTCGGCGGCGAGGGCGACTGGAAGACCTCGGTGCTGCTGCGCACCCTGAAGGTGATGTCGGCCGGCCTCGCGGGCGGCACCTCCTTCATGGAGGACTACACCTACCACCTGACACCGGGGGAAGAGGTCATCCTCGGCGCGCACATGCTGGAGGTCTGCCCCAGCATCGCCTCCGGCACCCCCTCGTGTGAGATCCACCCGCTGAGCATCGGCGGTCGCGAGGACCCCGTGCGGCTGGTGTTCGACGCCCGGCCCGGACCCGCGACCGTGGTGGGCCTCGCCGACATGGGGGAACGGTTCCGGCTGGTGGCCAACGAGATCGACGTGGTCACTCCCGCCGAGCCGCTGCCCAGCCTGCCGGTTGCCCGTGCCGTCTGGAAGCCCCGCCCCGACCTGCGAACCTCGGCCGAATCCTGGCTGACCGCCGGGGCCCCGCACCACACCGTGCTGTCCGCGGCGGTCGGCGCCGAGGAGCTGACCGACTTCGCCGACATGCTCGGCGTGGAACTGGTCCTCATCGACGCCGACACCACCTCGCGCCGCTTCGTCCAGGAACTACGCTGGAACCAGGCGTACTACCGCCTCGCCCAGGGCTTCTGATCTCCGCCAACGCACCCGAGCAACGGCGAGCCGCACCTTGCCCCATCCAGCATCGGATGCCACGGGGGAACCTTGGGCAGAGCGGTGGTCCGGCTGCGCGAGTTGGCCTGATTCCCGCTGTGGTGTTCACCGGGGAAACGCATGCTCAGGTGATCGCTGACAACTACGACCACCTTCCTGACCGGTCACCGTTAGATGAGTCAAGCGCTGCGGTGTGTAACAACTTTGGGCACATCCGGGTCGTTTATGTGCGTAACCGGGCAAATCAGGGAAAGCTGCTTGAAGAGAGAAGGGAGCCAGGCCGTGACCCCGCCTGTCGATCCCGCGGAGTTCCAGGTCCACATCGGCCTGCACCGCGACTGCGTGACGATCAACGTCGCCGGTGACCTTGACTACACCACAGCCCACCGGCTCCGGTCGGCCGCCGACGAAGCCTGGTTGGTGGAGCCCTCCAGTATCGTGCTCGACCTGGCCACGATGACCTTCTGTGATTCGATGGGCATCGGTACCCTGCTGTACATCCTCAAGGGCTCCGATGTACGCGCCGTACGGCTGGCGCTGGCCGGGCTCGGGTCCAGGCCCGAGCGGCTCCTGCGGATCGCTGGAGTGCTCACTCGCTTCGAGCGGTTCCCCTCCGTGACCGACGCGCTGAGTGCGCAAGGCGAGACTTCGCACCCCTTGGAACCTGCCTGACCTTCATTCAGGACCGGGCCGCCTGGGTGCGCGGCCCCGCGCCATTCCGCGCCGGCGGCATCGTCATCATGTCGAAGGTCACCCCGATGTCCGGGGTTACTTCGGCGATCTCAAGTCCGACGCCGCCGTCAACGGCGGAAAGTGACCTGGATCACGGGACAGCCTGTCCCTGGTTGTGCCTGCTGGTTCTTGCGACGCTGGCGGCATGAACAGCAGCGAACTGAGCTTCCCCGCCCCCGCCCACTGGATCGACGGTCAGGCCGTACCCTTCGACGGCCCGGCCATCGAGGTGGTCAACCCGGCCACCGGCGCCGTCATCGCCGCCATCCCGGACGGCACGGCCGCCGACGTCGACCGCGCCGTGACCGCGGCTACCGCCGCGTTCCCCGCGTGGGCGGCCACCGACCCGGCCGAGCGCGCCGCCGTCGTACGGCGCATCGCCGCGGGCCTCAAGGCGCGCGGCGAGGAGATCGCGGCCACCATCAGCGCCGAGATCGGCGCCCCGATCTCCTTCGCCCGGATGGCCCAGGCCGGTCTGCCGGTCATGGCGACCGAGGCCATCGCCAGTGTCGCCGCGGACTTCCCCTGGAGTGAGGAGATCGCTAACTCGCTGATCGTGCGGGAGCCGATCGGCGTGGTCGGAGCGATCACGCCGTGGAACTTCCCGCTCCAGCAGATCGTCACCAAGGTGGTGCCGGCGCTGCTGGCGGGCAACACCGTGGTACTGAAGCCCTCCGAAGTCGCCCCCTTGGTCGCGCGGATCTTCGCCGAGGTCACCGCCGAGGCCGGGTTGCCGGCCGGGGTGCTCAACGTCGTGCACGGCACCGGCCAGGTGGTGGGTGAGGCGATCTCCGCGCACGCGGGCATAGACATGGTGTCCTTCACCGGATCCACCCGCGCCGGCAAGCGCGTCTCCGCCGTCGCCTCCGAAACCGTCAAACGGGTCGCCCTGGAGCTTGGTGGCAAGTCCGCCAACATCATCCTGCGTGACGCCGACCTGAAGGAGGCCGTCACCCGCGGGCTGGCCGGCGCCTGGAGCAACAGCGGCCAGGTCTGCGGCGCCTACACCCGCATGCTGGTCCCGGCCGAACTGCACGACCAGGTCGTCGACCTGCTCCGGGAGGCGGCCGGCGAGTACACGGTGGGCGACCCTGCCGACGAGAGCACCCGACTCGGCCCGCTGGCCTCCGAAGCCCAGCGCGAACGCGTCGCCGCCTACATCGAGCGGGGCGTCGCCGACGGCGCCACCGTCGTCGTCGGCGGCCCCGGCAGGCCAGAGGGACTCGAGGCAGGCGCCTACGTCAAGCCCACCGTCTTCGCGAACGTCGACCCCTACTCCGTCATCGCCCGCGAGGAGATCTTCGGCCCCGTCCTCGCGGTCATCCCCTACACCGACGACGACCACGCCGTGCGGATCGCCAACAGCACGATCTACGGCCTCAACGGCGCCGTCTTCGGCGAAACCGAACACGCCCTGGCCATCGCCAAGCGGATGCGCACCGGCCAGGTCGACATCAACGGTCCTCAGATGAACCTGCTCGCGCCCTTCGGCGGATACAAGCAGTCCGGCAACGGCCGCGAATATGGCCGCTTCGGCCTGGAGGAGTTCCTGGAGACCAAGGCCATCCAACGCTGATCCGTGAGCAGGCCAGGTGTCTCACTCAGCGCATACACGGACGCCGGATCGAGATAGGCCACGCAGCCCGCACTGTTCGTCGACGGCGCCTATCACACACCACTCACCCGGCTTTCAGCGACTTCGCCGCCGCCCGAGCCCACCTCGCCAAGATGCCGGCCCAGTTCCCCGCGCCCGACACCGCCGGGCTACCTCAGCCTTTGAACCCCTCTAACCGCTTGGCCGCTGACCAGCCCTTGGTGGCCCTTGGTGTGTATGGCTACCGCTGTTCGCCGGCGATAGCCGACGATGTCGTCAACGGCTGAGTTCGGTAGCGGCGGCCATGGTGACCACGCTGAGATCTTTGTCCATGAGGATTGCGCGAACCCCTTCGCCACCCGGCGCGGGCGCGATTAGGAGGAGATACCAACGATGAGGCGACCGATGTTCGCGCTGGCCATCGCCCTGATACTTCCCATCTTGACCGCCACTTCCCAAACCAGTGCCAATGCGGAGGTCGAGCCAGCCACTGCGTTGAAACACCAGCTTATTAGTGGCCGCGGCGTTAAGTTCTCCCAGGTAACTATCATCTTTCCCAATATCCCGGAGGTGAAGACAACCATCCGCGGCAGGGGCCTCGCCGGCTTTGGTAACGGTAAGATCACGGCGATCGACCTCACCCACTCCAAGAACATGGTCGGCCAACGCGACCGGATAATCGCGTTTACAGATCGCTCCTACTCGCAGGGAGTATTCCCTGATTCCGCTCTCCCCGAAGGTAAGAGCTGGGTGGCGGATAAGCAGGCATCTGATCTCGCTATATTTTGCGGCGAGATCGCGCTCAGCGCACCGGCTGTATTATCGGCCGTGCTTGCCACAGCTGCGGTTAAGCGACCCGCTGGCGTGTATGAGGGCAAACGCACCACGCTCCATGAAGGCAAGATCACTTTTGGCGAGCTGTACAAGGTGGATCCCGGCCTTCGCCTGGCCGGCAACAAGAAGCCCACGGGTAAGTACGTCAAGTACGCCAAGCTTCAGGTCTCGTGGCGGCTCTGGCTCGGTCAAGACCAGCTTGTACGCAGGTGTTGGACCTCGTGGAGCGAGCCAAGCCGGCCAGGTAACGTCGAGGAGGCGATGTACCCCCTTGTCGCCGACACCCGCCTGTCCAGCTGGGGAATCAAGACACACATCAAGCCCCCTCCCGCTGCCCAGGTAGCGACGGTGAGTGAGCTCAATCTGTAAGCGGTGGGTGGCCTCGATCAGGATCTGGCTTCGCGCCCGTACCTGCGGCAGCGCGGCGAGGGAGGCGCCGATCTCATCCAGCCGGAGGGCCGGTGCCTCTGCGCGGTAGGTGGCGATCACAGGCCATCCGGCGAGCTGCTGCGGGAAGTAGCGGCGGAAGAGGATCTCGCCGATCAGCAGGTTCCCGCTTATCGTCAACGACGAAGGGGCGACCCGGCTGGTCGTGGAGTCGATGCGGGCACCCGGACACCAATGGCTCCTCTCATTCGCTACCGTCGTCAGGTGTTTATCGCGAGCATGCAGGCTTCATGACAGGCCTGAGCCGTGGCATCGGCCAGGAGCATGACGAAGAGCCGCTCGTCGGCGACGGTGTCACCCAAGGAATCGTGCGGGTGGGCGACACCGTCCGCCGCCCGGTTCGGCCCTTCACCGCGACAGTCCAGGCCTACCTCGCGCACCTGCACGCCGCGGGATTCTCGGGTGCTCCGGTGCCCCTGGGCCTGGATGACCAGGGTCGCGAGGTGCTCTCGTTCGTCCCGGGCGACGTCCCCCGAGAGCCGCTCCCACCGGACACCGCAGGCGAAGAAGTCCTGGTCGAACTCGCGCGGCTCATCCGCCGCCTTCATGACGCCGCCCAAGGCTGGGTGCCGCCTGCCGACGCGACCTGGGGAGGAACCCCCGGAGCACAGATGACCGGTTCAACCGCCGATGGGGAGCCCTTGCTGGTCAGCCACCGCGACTACTGCCCCGGCAACGTCGTCTTCCGCAACAGCTTGCCCGTGGCGCTCATCGACTTCGACCTCGCCAAGCCGACCACGAGGGTCGACGACCTCGCCAACGCCCTCTACTACTGGGCGCCCCTGCTGCACCCGAAGGACAGGGCTCCCGCATTCGCAGACCTGGACATCCCGCACCGCGTCTCCACGTTCGCCGACGCCTACGGCATGACAGCATCACAGCGCCGGGCCCTGATCCCTGCGGCGACCAGCATGATCCACCGCTTCCACGTCAACATGCGGGCCGCCGCCGAGGTCGACCCGATCTTCAAACGCTTCTGGGACCAAGGCGCGAAGGACCGGCTCCCTCGCGCAGAGACCTGGATCCGTAACGAAGGCTCTGCCATCACCACGCGACTCACCTAGAGGTGTTCGAGCATGTCGCCAGCAAGGGCGGCTGCCCGAGGATCACCTACAAGGCCAGCGAAGAGGAGGACGCGTGACCGGCGCGGCCCGGACGATGGCCTGACCGGCGCGGCGCGGATCAGGAGGCGGCTTCCCGTGCCGGGCGGGCCGCTAGAAAGGCGGGGGTGAGAGGTTCGGGGGCCGTCCGACGAAGGCGGCGCGGGCCTCGGCGAGCCAGTCCTCGATCGGGCGGGCTTCCCGGCCGGTGGCCTGCCGCACGTCGTCGGTGACCGTCTCGCAGCCGCCGTGCCGGACCCAGTCGAACAGCTCCAGCATGCCGTCGGCGTACCACTCGGACATCCCAGCCGCCAGCAGGCTCGCCCGAGCCTCGCCGGGAGGAACGTCGCTGTAGCCGACCTGCCGGGCGTAGACGGCGGAGATGCGGTCGGCCACATCGGCGTAGCCCAGCGCCTCTGGGCCGGTGGGCACGTGCACCTCGCCCTCCTCGTCGTCGGCGGTCAGCGCGTGGACGGCCACCGCCGCCACGTCGCCCGCGGCGACGAAGCCGACGCGTCCCTCGCCCGCTGGGGCGAAAACGGTGGCCTCCAGCCGGATGCCGTCGGCCGCCGACAGCAGGTTCTCCATGTAGAGGTTGGGCGCGACGAACGTCACCGGCAGGCCGGTGCCGGCCAGATGTGTGGCGATCTGCCGGTGGTTTCGCATGAATCGCACGCCGCAGTCTGGCTCCTGAAAGCCGTCCGCGGCGACCTTGACGACGCGCGGGCGGTGACCCGCGACGACAAGGGCATCGATGAAGAAGACCTCGAGCTCCACCTGCTCCTCACGGGTGGAGGAGAGGAGGAAGACCCGGTCGAACTCCCGCAGGACCTCGGGAGGCGGCGGCGCGTCGAGCGCGGCGACGATGTGCCGTGTGCCCGTCGGCAGGCCGTCGGCCCGCGCCTCCACGCGCACCATCGCCGTCGCCGGCACGCGCGCGTCGGCGAGTTGCTCCATCAGGCGGAAGCCGACTCGTCCGGTCGCACCGGTAACCAGGATCACACTGCCCCCTCCCCCGACGGGCGGCCGAACCGGCCTGATCCTCACCCCAGTCCTTCCGCCGTCACGCCTGGGGGAAACCCGGCCGCGCCTGGCCCCACCAAAGATCAGGGCCGATGCACATAGCACCGGCCCTGATCAGATGAGTGCGCCGCCAGGGACTCGAACCCCGGACCCGCTGATTAAGAGTCAGCTGCTCTAACCAACTGAGCTAGCGGCGCAACGATATCCAGGTTAGCGGTACAAACGGGGTGGCTGTGACATCCGCCCGGTGTGGGCGTACAACCAGGCATTGTCCTCCCCGATGCACCCGCGCGGTCGTACGGGTCGTTGGCCGGGCTGACCCTCAGGTTAGGGCGGCGTATAGAGAGCACGACGTTTGAGGGCGAGTGAGCGGGTAGGGCGGAGAGTCCCGACGAAGTCAATCGAAGGGAGAACGAGAACATGCAGCAGGATCTTTGGAGCTACAGCCCGACCGTCACCGGAGCGAACCAGAACTTCGACGTGGTGGGCTATCACGTCGAGGCCGCGGACGGCAAGATCGGCACCGTGGACGAGGCGACGTACGAGGTCGGCGAGAGCTACCTGATCGTCGACACCGGTCCCTGGATCTTCGGCAAGAAGGTCATGCTTCCCGCGAGCACGGTCACGCGGATCGACCCGCAGGAGAACAAGATCTTCGTCAGCCGCACCAAGCAGGAGATCAAGGACTCTCCGGAGTTCGACGAAGCCGCCTTCAAGGAGCCGGCGTACCGCACGCAGGTCGGCGACTACTACGGTCGCTTCCCCTTCGGACCGGGCACCCTCTAGGCCCTAACCCGTCCAGAAACGAACGAAGGCCGCGCCCAAGGGCGCGGCCTTCCGCCGTGTCGGGACACTTCCGCCGTGTCGGAAAGAAGCCGGGTCGGGAAAAGCCGTATCAAGAGAAGGAGAACGTCCGCCGTATCGGGAGGGAGGCTGGGACCAGAGCGGGTGCGGTCAGGGCCAGCGGGTGTCGGCGTCGACCGGGGGCGGCTTGGGGCAGGCCACGCCGAGGCGGTCGAGCAGTGTCAGGAAGGTCGAGGCGTACGGCGAGACCGAGGCGACGATGGCGACCTGGTCCCAGTTCACCTGCTCCCTGAGCGCGCGGACCTGCGGCAGCATCGACCCGTAGTCGCAGCTGTGCTCCGACATCGGCAGGATCCACGAGATCACCAGATCGGTGGCGTCCAGGACCGGCAGGCTCAGCGCCGCCGTGTTTATCATGTCGGCTCTGGCGATCATCTGCGTCGTGACCGGCCGCTCCTCGATCCTGAAGATCAGGTCGACCAGCCGGTCCTCCTCGTCGAACGCCTTGACCAGCCAGTCCTCGGGCGGCCTGGCCGTACGGAACCCGACATCCCTGAGCGTCTCGAGCGCGCGGGGCACGTCCTCCTCCACCAGCACGAAGTCGACGTCGTGCAGTGAGGGGGCCGCTCCCCTGGCGTACGCCGCGCATCCTCCGGCGAGCGCGAACCTCACCCCTTCCCCTTTGAGCAGGGAACCGGCGCGTTTGAGCGTGTCGATGATCGCGTCGGTGACCTCATGCGTGTGACTTCCCAAGGCTCCCCCCAACGAGCGCCGGACTGAAGATCTCCTTTACCCGACATCTTTACAGGCCAAACGCGGGGCATGGTCCTGCCCCGCGGGGGTAGGCGGCGCCCTATGACCAACACTTTCACGAACAAACTTCGTAAGGAGGAACGGGCCTACGAGAGTGGAGCCGATCGGCCGCTCGGATCTTACCTGCGCGTCCTTGGCGCGTACGGCGGCGCGGTCGCGGGGCTGCTGGCCCTTGGCAAGCTGACCGGCGCCCGAGCCCCGAAGCGGATCTCTCCTATGGACTTGTTCCTCATGGGATTGAGCACGCACCGGATCTCCAGGACCATCACCAAGGACCCGGTCACGAGCCCACTCCGGGCACCCTTCACACGCTACGCCGGTTTGAGCGGACCTGCCGAACTGCATGAGGAGGTTCGTGGCCACGGCATCAAGCACGCCGTCGGCGAGCTGGTGACCTGCCCCTTCTGTATCGCGCAGTGGGTCGCGACCGCCTACGCGGCCGGCATGGTCTTCGCCCCAGCAGCCACTCGCGTCGCCGGGGCCACGATGTCCGCCGTGGCGATCTCCGACTGGCTCCAGCTCGCGTACGCACGGCTGATGAAGTCCACCGAGGAGGAGTCATGACGGAGATCTCCCTCAAGGTCCTGCAGGACAACCCCTACGGCAAGTGGCTCGGACTCGCCACCCTGGGCCTCGTCGCCTGCACGCTTCTCAGCGTGGTGGCCGGACTGGCGGGCGCCGCCTGGTTGACCGTACTCCTCGGGATCCTCGCCTACGCCGCACTCGGGGGCCTGCTATTCACCGTACGACGTATGGTGCGGGCCTACCGGCGCGAGAGAAGCCGGAAGTACGGATGACGCTGAACGACATGGCCGGGCCCGGGTCCGACGAGACCCACAAGGAAAGGGTCGACCGTGAGCTCGGCGAGCTTCTCCAAGGGTTGCGGGTGGCCGCCACGGGCGTGCAGGTCCTGTTCGCCTTCCTGCTGACCCTGCCCTTCTCCACAGGGTTCGGCAAGGTGGATCAGGCCGGACGGTGGCTGTTCTACGTGGCGATGCTCAGCGCCGCCGTGGCCTCGGTCTGCTTCATCGCGCCCGCGACGCAGCACCGGATCCTGTTCCGAACCTCGCTGAAGGAGCTCATGCTCCACCGCGCCAACCGGCTCGGCGTCGTGGGCGGGATAGCTCTGGCGGTCTCCATGACCTGCTCGACCGGGCTTGTCGTGGAGGCGTTCCTCGGCGTCCTGCCGGCGGCGTTGCTGGCCGGTGGAGTGGCGGGGCTCAGCGGCTGGCTGTGGTTCGTACAGCCGCTGGTCTCGAAGCACCGCAGGCGCTAGAGCACGCGTAAGTGCCAGGCCACGCAAGGAGGCCTCACAGCACGGGCGCCTCTCATGTCAGAGGACGTGGGAGGCGCCCGTTTGCCGTGGTCAGACCTGTGTTTGGCCGCTACTTGGACATTAACCCAGCGATAGCAAGAGTTGATCCTCAAAGACGTTAAGGCCGGATTTGTCAGGGCAGAGGGATTCCCATGGGTACACTTCTTTGGCTTATCGCCGTCGTTCTCGTCATCGCCGGGATCTATGTCATCCTGGCCCGTCGCGATCTCCTCTGGGGGATCGTCCTCATCGTCGTCGGGCTCCTCGTCGGACCCGGTGGCGTCAGCATCTTTCATCCGTAGCGGCACCTCGAACACGAGGCGAGTGGGACGCGGGAGCGGCGGACCGGCCTATCCGGTCCGCCGGGCCGCGACCCTCTCACCTCGCGGGCCTGGCGGCGGATACGCGCGCGGGGATTCGCTCAATTCACGTCCTCTGGCACTGGACGAGTGTTTGAGGAAGATCAGCAGGGCTCGGGGTCCTCGCCGCCGAGGCAGTAGACGGCGTACGCCTTGCTCAGCACCGGTAGCGCCACGTTGCGCACGCGGACCCCACCCGGTGTGACGCCCTTCTCCACGCCGGCGTGGGCGTGCCCGTGAATGAACAGGTCAGCGCCCTCGGCGTCGACCGCCTCGGCGAGCAGGTAGCTGCCGAGGAAGGGGTAGATCTCCAGAGGCTCGCCCGCCAGGGTCTCCTTGACCGGCGAATAGTGGCTGAGCACCACCTTGTGGTCGGTGTCCAGGCTCTTCAGGGCCTTGTGCCACAGCTCGGCGATCTCGCGGGTGTGCCGGACGAACGCCTTCATCTGCGGCTCGCCGAACTCGCTCGCGCACTTTCCGGCGAACCCTCCGCCGAAGCCCTTGCCGCCCACCACGCCGAGGCGTGCGTCCCCGCACTCGATGATCGTGGAGTCGTCCTGCAGGACCCGTATCCCGGCGTCGCGGAGCAGGGCGACGATCTCGTCCTCGGCGTCGGACTGGTAATCGTGGTTGCCGAGCACGGCGACCACCGGAACCGGCAGGTCCCGGAACTCGTCTGCCACGACCCTGCCCTCCTCGGGCGTGCCGTGGCGGGTCAGGTCGCCCGCGATCAGCAGGACGTCGGCCCGTTCCTCGATACCGTCCAGCCTCCGGCGGTACCTGCCCCGGATGTCCTCGCCCAGGTGGACGTCACCGACGGCCGCGACTCTGATCTTCACAAGGTCTCCTCCTCTCCCGGATCCCTGACCTCGACCACGGTCACCTCGTTGTGGACCTTCAGCCCGGGTGCCGTCTCGCCCGCCACGGTGGCCACCAGGAGCCGGCGTTCGACGCTCTCCACCTGGCCGCGCAGGAAGAGTTGATCACCACGGATGTCGACCCGTATTCCCAGCTCGTACGTCCGCTCGTCCGCCGCGAGCGCCCGCTGCACGCGGGCGGCGACGTAGTGGGGAGCGTCGTAGTGCGAGACGACGTGATGCGGAGCCTCGTGGGACATCGTCTACCCCCTCCGATCGAGTACAGGTCTCGCCCTGCCCGTCGTACCGGTGGCGAAACCGGGGAGGTTTGGTCCTTCCATCTCAGGATAGAACGGTTCCTTAACAAGAAGTCCGCAAGCCGCGGGCGCTCCGGACCTGGTCCCTACCGAGTGCGGAGGGCTCGCGGATCATCCGGTCCCAATCCTGAAGGCGCGAACGCTGAGGTCGCCCGGCTAACTGGCAGGGCGATATCACAGGCGTCGCCGGCGTCGACATCGTGCACCCTGCCTCCCGTGCACCCACGACCGTGTTCGTCTTCCGTACGGTGTCGTGATTTGTCCTTGTTCGTGCCCTATGTCGTACAAGATGGCCGGCGAAACGGTCATCAGATGTGGACCCGCCCGGCACTCCGGGCGCTCTCCTGAGCTCCGTGCACCGAGCCAGGTACTCAGCAGGGATCGGCCAACCTGGAGGGACCCGGTGAAGATAGCAATGGTCTCCGAGCACGCGAGCCCCCTCGCCGTGCTCGGAAGCGTGGATTCCGGCGGCCAGAACGTCCATGTCGCGGCCCTCGCCCGCAGCATGGCCGCCCTAGGACACGAGGTCACGGTCTACACGAGAAGGGACAGCGCCGAGCTGCCGGAAGAGGTGGCCTTCGCCCCCGGCGTGTCGGTGGTCCACGTCCCCGTGGGGCCGCCGGAGAGGATCCCCAAGGACGCGATCCTGCCGTGGATCCCCGATTTCGGGCACTGGCTGCGGCAGCGCTGGATGTTCCAGCCGCCGGACATCGTCCACAGCCACTTCTGGATGAGCGGTCTCGCCGCCCTGGCCGCCGCCCGCGACCCCGGGGTCCCCGTGGTCCACACCTTCCACGCCCTCGGCGTGGTCAAGCGGCGCCACCAGGGGACGGACGACAGCAGCCCCCGGGAGCGCCTCAAGGCGGAGACCGTCGTCGCCCGGGCCGTCGACAGGGTCATCGCCACATGCGGTGACGAGGTCGGCGAGCTGTCGCGGATGGACGTCCCACGGTGCTCGGTCCGGGTGATCCCCTGCGGCGTCGACTGCGCGCGCTTCGGCCCGACCGGGACCGTCGCCCCGCGCCCGCGAGGCCGGCGTCTGCTGTCGATCGGGCGTCTGGTGCCCCGCAAGGGCGTCGACACCGTGATCGAGGCCATGCGTCTCATCCCCGACGCCGAGCTGATCGTCGCGGGAGGTCCGCCCGCGCAGGAACTCGACCACGACCCCGAGGTGGCGCGGCTGCGCGAGATCGCCTCCAAGACCGGGGTCGCGGGCCGGGTCCGCTTCGTCGGCCGGATCTCCCACGAGAGCGTCCCCGCGATCATGCGCTCCGCCGATGTCGCCGTCTGCGTGCCCTGGTACGAGCCGTTCGGCATGGTGGCGCTGGAGGCCATGGCCTGCGGGCTTCCGCTGATCGCCTCCGCCGTAGGCGGTCAGTGCGAGACTGTCGTGGACGGCCTGACCGGCACCCTGGTCCCGCCGCGAGAGCCGAGAGCCCTCGCCACGGCCGCCAACACGCTCCTGGACGACTCCGGCCTGCGCTCGACGTACGGCCTCGCGGGCGCCGAGCGTGCCCGCGCCCGTTATGACTGGGCCCGGATCGCCGCCGAGACGTGCGCCGTCTACGAGGAGGTCATCGAGGCCCAGGGCCGTGTCCCCGCCGCAAGGAAGGCATCGTGAATCGGCGCCTCTCTCACAGGGGGATGTTTGGAAGCGCTCCCGCACGGTAGCTGGAGCTAGCCGGTATTCGACCTCGGGAGGTAACGACGTGCTTGACCTTACGGCCTCTGTCGCTCGGCCTGCGGGACGGACATGACGTCCGATTTGTCGGGTATGGGGAGTACCCACCGGAAAGGGGGACCGATGATGAACGAAACTCCGGAACAGCGGTCCACAACGGGAAAGCCAATGGTGACGGGTACTCCCCGGGACCTCATTCACATACGTCTGGCGTCGTTCGTGGTGTTCCTCGCGGTGGCTTTGGGGGCCCTGGCACTGGTGGCGAAGGCCACGGTGCTGGTCGCGGTCCTCGCCCTGATAGCCGTGATCGCCGTCGTGGACGTCGTTTTGGCGATCCGGCGCCAGCGCCGCCTCGGCGGCGGACCCCAATCCACCGGGTGAAAGGGAACACCGTGTTGAAGGGAAAGGTCGTAGTCGTGACCGGCGCCAGCGGTGGCGTCGGTCGCGCGGTGGTACGGATGCTCGGGGAGAAGGGCGCCAAGGTCGCGCTCATCGCCCGGGGAGAGACCGGCCTCGCGTCCGCCGCCACCGAGGTCGGCGGCGAGGGCGGGACGGCGAAGGTCTTCCCCGCCGACGTGGCCGACCACGAGCAGGTGGACGCCGCGGCCGACAGCATCGAGAATGAGCTCGGCCCCATCGATGTGTGGATCAACGTGGCCTTCTCCTCGGTGTTCGCCCCCTTCACGGAGGTCGAGCCGGCGGAGTACGAGCGGACCACCCAGGTGACCTACCTCGGTTACGTGTGGGGCACCCGGGCCGCGCTGCTGCGGATGCGCTCCAGGAACAAGGGCGTCATCGTGCAGACCGGCTCCGCCCTGGCCTACCGGGGCATCCCTCTGCAGTCGGCGTACTGCGGCGCCAAGCACGCCATCAAGGGCTTCACCGAGTCGGTCCGTACCGAGCTTCTCAACGAGGGCAGCGACGTCAAGATCACTATGGTGCAGCTTCCGGCGGTGAACACCCCGCAGTTCGACTGGGTGCTCTCCCGGCTGCGCCGCCACCCGCAGCCCGTGCCTCCGATCTTCCAGCCGGAGGTCGCCGCGCAGGCGATCGTGTACGCCGCGGAGCACCCGTCACGGCGGGAGTACTGGGTCGGCGGGACGACTGCGGCCACGATCATCGGCGAGAGGCTCGTCCCCGGCCTGATCGACCGCTACCTCGGCAAGACAGGCGTCGAGTCACAGCAGACGGAGGACAAGCCGAGCGGTGTGGCGAACCTGTGGGATCCCGCGGACGAGAACCGTGACTACGGCGCCCATGGGAGCTTCGACGACCGCTCCAAGGACCGCAGCGTCCAGGTGTGGCTGTCCCAGCACCGCAACGTGATAGCCGCCGGCCTGGGCACCGCCGCCGCGGCCACCCTCACCGTCCTCGCCGCCCGCCGCTCCAACTGATCCGCCTGCCGTGCGCCGAACAGGCCGGGCCGTTCGGAAATCCGAACGGCCCGGCCTGTTCGCTTCGTGCTGTTGGCGTTCCCCTCTAAGGGCGGTCGCCCTTAGAGGTTCCGTACCCCCGGCCTGCGAACGTCACTTCTCGGACATGCTGTGGAAGCTTTCCGCGCTCGCCCGGTCGATCGCGGCCTTCACGACCCCGAAGATCGCCCCCTGGACGGCGGCCGCGATCAGAACCTCGCTCCAGCCGTATTGCTTGGACGTCGCCTCGGGAGCGTCATCCTTGCCGGCCACGAGCTTCCAGACCTGCTTGAAAATCAAGCCGGAAAGGAAACCGCCGGCCATGCCGGAAAGCGCGCCCGCGGACCTGTAGGCAAGCTTCTTCACGGTTACTTCTTCCTCCGCAGCATTCGCCAGAGAACCAGAACCCCGGCGGCCGCGGCGGCCACCACCCAAGGGCGGTTCCTGGCCTGGGCGACGACCTTGTCGGCGGCGTCCTTGACCTCGTCCGGCATGTTGGACCGGGCCTTCTCCGCGAGGTCTCCCGCCTTGCCGGCCAGCTCGCTCGCCTTGCCTCCGGCCATTACCGCGAGGTCCCCTGCCTTGTCACTGGCCTTGGCCGCGAGGTCCCCCGCCTTGTCGCCGGCCTTGGCCGCCAGGTCTCCGGCCCTGTCCCCGGCTTTGGAAGCCAGGTCGCCTGCCTTGTCGCCGGCTTTGCCCGCGAGATCTCCCGCGTTCTTCTTCACGTCGGCCAGCGCGTCCTGCGCACGATCCGTCATATCCGTCACCGTGTCCTCCTTCGCCATGGACCCCCGCTACCCTTACAGGAAGGGCTCTAACGTTTTATCAAGCCGCACGGTCAGGCGGCGCAGGGTGATTCAGTTAATGCCACTCCACCCGCGCCAAAAAGGCCGACCCGGCAGGAGTCGGCCGATTTAATACAGATATAGCGCTTCCGATGCGGCTTCATGGCTTCCGCGCGCGTCAGAATTCAGGACGGGCACTCGGCGGCATGGCCTGCCGTCATCAGCGGCGGCCAGCCGCCGAGGGCGTACCTCCACAGCAGCGTTGCGATCACTTGGCTCCGGTCACGGTCACCACCAGGCTCCGGGCATGCTCATCGGGCCTTCGCGCTCTCTCGGCGGTTGGCCTTCTTGATGGCCTCCACCAGTTCGCCCTTGCCCATCTTCGACCGGCCTTCGATGCCGAGCCGGGCGGCGATCTTGTAGAGATGTTCCTTGCTGGCGTTGGCGTCGACACCCTCGGCGGTCTTGCCCGGTTCCGGCGTGCTACGTGCCGCCTGGGCATCGGACGGGCCCTTCTTGGCCTTCGGCTCCCAGTGGTCGCCGACCTTCTCGAACGAGTGCTTCAGCGCGGAGAACGCGGTGCGGTGCGCTCGCTCGCCTTCCCCGTACGTCTGTACAGCCGAATCATGCGCTTTGATCCACGTCTCCTGTGCCTTCTTCGGCGAGCGCTCAAGGGTCGATGGGAGTTCCTGCTTTCCAGGCATGACTTCTACCTCCTCGAAAGTCGCTGTGTCCGCTCGGCGTGACGCGTCCGTCGCCGCGCTCTCACATCCGCGAGCGGGGTCAGTTGGCGGGATGGAAGACCAACGATTACCTTCCCTGGCCGGCAGCCTCATCTCGGGAACCGCCGGAACCTTTGAAGAAGCTGTCACCTCCGCACAACACGTCGTGACTTTTCCTGACATGGAGCGCGCCGCCGTCCTCACCGACCGGTCTTCGCCAGGCTCAGACCATCGGGTCGTCGTAGCGCCGCTCCTCGTACACCTGGGTGCGCGTGCTGTCGACCGGGTGAACCGGGCTCACCGGGCTCACCGGGCTGACCTGGTTGGTACGGGTAACGGCGGTCCGTCGGATGGTCGTCATCCGCCAGATGCCGAACAGCAGCCCGACGATGCCACCGAGCATGAGAATCACACCGACGACGTTGATGTCGACACCGGCGAGCTGGAACTCGACGGCCCAGGTGAGGATGGCGCCGATCATGATCAGGATGATGCTTCCGGCTATGGTCATGGAAATGCCTCCTTCGCTCCTACGCCCCCCTTCTTTCCCCCCCACGGATCTCAAACGTCGGGCGACGGCCGGACGCCGCCAGTCATCTCCGCGACTCGGCATTTGCCCAGGCGGACCGGGGGGTGATAGCCACTGTTCCGTGACGTTCAGCGAGAAACCAACCTTCACCGGCAAGCGCGTGGTGCTGCGCCCCGTCGGTCCTGAGCATGCCGACGGCCTGTGGGAGCTCGTACGCGACCCCGAGACCCGGCGGCTCACCGGTTCGCACGGGGAGTTCAACCAAGAGGCGACCGCGATCTGGTACGCCACCCGTGGCAAGCACGGCGACCGGCTGGACCTCGCGATCTGCGACGCCGACGACGGTTCGTACGTCGGCGAGATCGTGCTCAACGAGCTGGACAAGGGCAACATGTCCTGCAACCTGCGGATCGCGCTCGTGGGCCCCCGCGTGTACGGCAAGGGGTACGGCACCGAGGCCACCCGGCTGGTCCTGGCCCACGCCTTCGAGACCGTGGGGCTCCACCGCATCGGCTTGGAGGTGTTCGCCTTCAACGCGCGCGCCCATCACATGTACGAGAAGGTCGGCTTCGTCAGGGAGGGCGTCCTGCGTGATGCCCTGCGCTGGGACGGGGAGTGGCACGACGCGGTCGTGATGTCCGTGCTCGCCCCTGACTGGAACGCCCACCGAGGCCACCCGGCGCAAAGGACTCCCAGCTGAAAAAGACCGATCCGGCCGGCGGTGCGGAGTGGCGCGGCCGTGATGGGGCTGCTGTTCCGGACGCCTTTCCTGGTGGTCGTGGCGGTGGCCGTCGCGACCACCGCCCTGCTCCGCTGACTGGGTGAACCCTCCTGGATGAGCTAGATCCTTGACGCCTGCTCGCCGTTACGTCTCCCGGGGTGCCAGCCGGGCCGCACCGGTGCTAGGCGCCGCCGTTCCGAACCGCGTTCTTCTTGGCGATGCCCCGTACGACCTCGTCGACGTGAGGCTCGCATACCGGGTCCCGCGAACGTCTGCCGGAGAACCAGTTGGTCTCGATCACGTAATCTGCTGGATGACCGCATAGGCAGGTGCCACGGTTCTCTGGATCAACCGGTACTACGTCTGTGCGCTGCCTGACCATGAATTGAGCGTAACCGCGATATGGCCTGATTTCTCCAGGAACGCTCCTATATCCGCGAGAAACCAGGCCCGCTACAAGCTTGTGACCTGCCAAGCCAGTGGTGTCCCGCCCTGCGAGGACCAGATCGGCAGTTGGATGACCGGGATGTGCGCCGGCGAGCGTGATGGGGCCGCATGGGGATAGAAGCGTCATTCTGGCGAGCCATCGCGGTCTACCGTATCGCCTCGCTCGCCTACGCGGCGCTGCTTCTCGCGGGCGCCGGCGGCTACCAGCGGCCCGCGCTCGGATGGCTCGTCATCGGTGTGATGGCCTTGTGGACCGCGGCGACGACGTTCGCCTATTCGATCGCCCGCAGCCGGCCGCTCCTGGTGATCGACATGCTGGTCACCGTTGGATGCCTCCTCGCCTCTCCGTACGTCCAGGGTTCCGGCGCCGGTCCTGACGGGGTGATGCCGGTCACCGCCACCTGGATCGGCGCTCCGGTGCTCGCCTGGGCCGTGTACGGCGGACGGCGCGCGGGCGCCGTGGCGGCGATCGTGCTGTCGATGGCCGACCTGTGGCTGCGCGGTCTGCGCGGATTCGACCTCTTCGTCCCCTTGAACGGGTCCGTGCTGCTGATCCTCGCCGGAACGGTCGTCGGCCACGCCGCCCGGCTCACCAAGCAGGCGGAGGAACGGCTCCAGCGGGCCGCCGAGATGGAGGCGGCCGGCCGGGAGCGGGAGCGGCTGGCCCGGGGCATCCACGACTCCGTGCTTCAGGTGCTGGCCCTGGTGCAACGTCGCGGGCTGGAGATCGGCGGGGAGGCGGCCGAGCTGGGGCGGCTCGCCGGGGAGCAGGAGACGGCGCTGCGCGAGATGGTCCGCGGCGAGCCGGTCGCGAGCGAGTACGAAGGCGCCGGGCTCGCCGACGTGGGAGCCCTGCTGCGGCGACACGGCACCGCAACGGTGACCGTTTCCACGCCCGCGACACCGCTGCTGCTACCGGCGGGCCAGGCGAGGGAAGTGGCCGCGGCCGTGCGGGCGGCACTCGACAACGTACGGCGGCACTGCGGCGAGGGCACCCGGGCCTGGGTGTTCGCGGAGGGGAACGACGACTCGGTGACCGTGACCGTGCGCGACGAAGGTCCCGGCATCCCGGCCGGACGCCTGGCGGAGGCGGAGCTGGAGGGCAGGCTCGGCGTCGCCCAGTCGATCCGGGGCCGGGTCGCCGGCCTGGGCGGCACGGTCGCCTTCCTCTCCGTCCCCGGCCAGGGGACCGAGATGGAGCTGACCGTGCCCTCTCCCCGGTAGTGCCGCGACGGCGGACCGCCTTACAGTTACGGTCGTGAACGGTCCGAGGGTGATGGTGGTGGACGACCACCCGATGTGGCGGGACTCCGTCGCCCGTGACCTCGGCGAGGCGCGATACGACGTGGTGGCGACCACGGGTGAGGGGCGCCAAGCGCTTCGCGTCGCCGCCGCCGTACGTCCCGACGTGGTCATCCTCGATCTGAGGCTTCCCGACCTGCCCGGGGTCGAGGTCGCCAGAGGGCTCGCCGCATGCGAGCATCCGCCCAGGGTGCTGGTGCTGTCGGCGAGCGGCGAGCACGAGGACGTCCTCGAGGCCGTCAAGGCGGGGGCCTCGGGCTACCTCGTGAAGTCGGCGAGCAAGGAGGAGTTCCTGGACGCCGTGCGGCGTACGGCCGAGGGTGAGCCGGTGTTCACCCCCGGGCTCGCGGGGCTCGTGCTCGGCGAGTACCGCCGCCTCGCCGTGCAGACCCCCGCGGACGACGGTCCGCGCCTGACCGACCGCGAGACCGAGGTCCTGCGCCTGGTCGCCAAGGGGCTGTCGTACAAGCAGATCGCCGAGCGGCTGGGCCTGTCCCACCGCACCGTGCAGAACCACGTGCAGAACACGCTTAACAAGCTGCGACTGCACAACCGGGTCGAACTGGTCCGCTACGCGATCGAGCGCGGCATCGACGAAGGCTAGCGATACCCCTCGCTCAACCGCCCCTGCAGCAGAGCGGCCCAGGGCGGTCTTGTACGCCGCGTCCTTGTGTGGCCGACGTGCGATCAGCATGATCGTTGGTATGAGATCTTTCGCGAGCCTCGATGACTTGGCCGCGGCCAAGGGTGAGCACCTCGGTTACAGCGAGTGGCGGGAGGTGACCCAAAAGCAGGTCGACATGTTCGCCGAAGCCACCGGCGACCACCAGTGGATCCACGTCGATCCCGAGCGTGCCTCGTCCAGTCAGTTCGGGGGCACCATCGCCCACGGCTACCTGACGCTGGCGCTGTTGCCCGCCTTCATCGCCGAGATCTTCTCCGTCGAGGGGCTCGGCATGGTCGTCAACGTGGGGCTCGACAAGGTTCGCTTCCGCACCCCGGTCCCGGTCGGCTCCCGGGTACGCGGGGGCGCGCAGCTCACCGACCTCAAGAACTCACCTGCGGGCAGGCTCGCGTCCATCAGGATGACCGTCGAGGTCGACGGCCAGAAGAAATCCGCCTGCGTGGCCGACATCCTGTTCCTCTACGTCCCCTGAAGGACCGTGAAGACCGACCGAACGGTGGCTATGCCTGCGCGGTCTCGATGACCTTGCCATCGGCGAGCTGGAGGTGGCGCGTGGTGTGCACGGCCTTCAGCATGCGCCGGTCGTGCGTGACCAGGAGCAGGGTGCCGGGGTAGGACGCGAGCGCCGACTCGAGCTGCTCGATCGCCGTCAGGTCGAGGTGGTTGGTCGGCTCGTCCAGCACGAGCAGGTTCACCCCTCGGGCCTGGAGCAGCGCGAGGGCCGCCCTGGTCCGCTCGCCGGGCGAGAGGGTGGCCGCGGGCCGCAGCACGTGGGCCGCCCTCAGCCCGAACTTCGCGAGCAGCGTGCGAACCTCGGCAGGAGGGAGGTCCGGCACGGCGGCGCCGAACGCGTCGAGCAGAGGCTCGTCACCCAGGAACAGCCCGCGCGCCTGGTCGACCTCTCCGACCACCACACCCGGTCCGAGCGCGACGTGCCCCTCATCCAGCGGCAGGCGCCCGAGGATCGCCGCGAGCAGGGTGGACTTCCCCGAGCCGTTGGCCCCTGTGATCGCCACCCGCTCGGCCCAGCCGATCTCCAGTTCGGCCGGGCCGAGGACGAACGTGCCGCGCCTGACCACCGCGCCGCGCATGGTGGCCACCACCGCCCCGGCCCGGGGAGCCGCGGCGATCTCCATGCGGAGCTCCCACTCCTTGCGGGGCTCCTCGACCACTTCCAGCCGCTCGATCATCCGCTCGGTCTGGCGGGCCTTCGCCGCCTGCTTCTCGGTCGCCTCGCTGCGGAACTTACGGCCGATCTTGTCATTGTCGGTGGCCTTGCGCCGGGCGTTCTTGACGCCCTTCTCCATCCAGGCGCGCTGGGTGCCCGCCCTGGCCTGGAGCGCGGACCGCGTGTCGGCGTACTCGTCGAACTCGGCACGGGCGTGACGGCGGGCGACCTCACGCTCGGTCAGATAGGCCTCGTAGCCACCGCCGTAGCCGTGCACCTGCTGCTGGGCGAGGTCCAGCTCGACGACCTTGGTGACGGTCCTGGCGAGGAACTCGCGGTCGTGGCTCACCACGACCGTGCCCGCGCGCAGGCCGTTGACGAAGCGCTCCAGCCGGTCGAGCCCGTCCAGGTCGAGGTCGTTGGTCGGCTCGTCGAGCAGGAAGACGTCATAGCGGCTGAGTAGCAGGGACGCCATGCCCGCCCGGGCGGCCTGCCCGCCGGAGAGCGCCGTCATCGGCTGCTCGAGGCCGACCGCGAGACCGAGGTCCGCGGCGACCTCCTCGGCCCGCTCCTCGAGATCCGCGCCGCCGAGGGCGAGCCAGCGCTCCAGGCCCAAGGAGTACGCGTCGTCGGCACCCGGACGCCCTTCCACGAGGCCCTCCGTCGCGGCGTCGAGGTCGCGCTGCGCGGCGGTGACGCCCGTACGCCTGGAGAGGAAGGCCGCCACCGTCTCCCCCGGCCTGCGTTCGGGCTCCTGCGGGAGGTATCCGACGACCGCCGTGGGCGGGCTGAGCTGTACGGTGCCGTGCTCGGGGGCCGTGAGGCCCGCGAGGATCCGCAGCAGCGTCGACTTGCCGGCGCCGTTGACACCGACCAGCCCGATGACGTCCTCCGGCGCGACTACCAGGTCCAGCCCGGAGAACAGTGCCCTGTCACCGTGTCCGGCGGCGAGGTCTTTAGCGACAATGGTGGCGCTCATGCGCAAACGCTATCCGGCCCCGGCGCCTCATCACACAACCCGGCCGGACCTCACCCGGGTGTGTTCCCGCCCGACAATGGCCCGGTTACGATCGCCATGTGACGACCGGCGGCAGGCTCATGGCAATCAGCGACCTCCACGTCGCGTATCCCGAGAATCGCCAGATCGTCGAGAAGCTCCGGCCGGAGTCGGACGCCGACTGGCTGATCGTCGCCGGCGACGTCGGCGAGTTCGCCGCCGACATCGAATGGGCGCTGACCCTCCTGAAGGAGCGTTTCGCCACCGTCGTGTGGACTCCGGGCAACCACGAGCTCTGGACCCCGAAGGACGATCCCGTGCAACTGCGCGGCGAAGAGCGTTATCGCCATCTGGTGGACATGTGCCGCCGGATCGGCGTGCTGACTCCGGAGGATCCGTACATCGTCTGGACGGGGCACGGCGGGCCGGTCACCATCGTGCCCCTGTTCGTGCTGTACGACTACACCTTCCGGCCGGCGGAGATGACCAAGGAGGACTCGCTCGCCTGGGCTCATCAGACCGGCATCGTCTGCACCGACGAGTTCATGCTCCACCCCGATCCGTACCCCAGCCGGGACGCCTGGTGCCGCGCCCGGCTCCGCGAGACCGAACGCCACCTCGAGACCCGCGACGCCTCGATCCCGACCGTCCTCGTGAACCACTTCCCGCTGGTGCGCGAGCCCACCGACGTGCTGCGTTACCCGCAGTTCGCGCAGTGGTGCGGCACGGTGGAGACGGCCGACTGGCACCTTCGCTACAACGCGGCGACGGTGGTGTACGGCCACCTCCACATCCCCCGTACCACCCGGTACGACGGCGTGCGCTTCGAAGAGGTCTCCCTGGGCTACCCACGTGAGCGGCGCATGTACGGGACGGACGGCACGCAGGCGCTGAGACACGTGTTCCCGGAAGAGCCTCCGTCGTGATCGAGAACATCCTGCCCTCGTACGTCGTGTCGGCCGACCTGTTCGAGGACCCGCCCGGCGCGCCGCTGTTCCCGGAGGAAGAGAAGGTCATCGAGCTGGCGGTCGACAAGCGGCGCAGGGAGTTCACCACCGCGCGGTTGTGCGCGCGGCGGGCCCTGAGCGAGCTCGGCATGCCTGCCGTTCCTGTGCTCCCGGGCACGCGCGGGGAACCCCGCTGGCCGAGCGGGATCGTCGGGAGCATGACCCACTGCGCGGGCTACCGTGGCGCCGTTCTCGGCAGGTCGGCTCAGGTCACCACGATCGGCATCGACGCCGAGCCACACGACGTCCTGACCGGGGGCGTCCTGGAGGTGATCTCACTGCCGGCTGAGCGGGAACACCTCCGCGAGCTCTCCCGCCAGGACGGCGGCATCTGCTGGGAGCGCCTGCTCTTCAGCGCCAAGGAGTCGGTCTACAAGGCGTGGTTCCCGCTGGCCGGGCGATGGCTCGACTTCGAGGAAGCGACGGTGGAGATCGATCCCGGGCGAGGCACCTTCTCCGCGCGGCTCCTCGTTCCCGGTCCTCAGGTCGACGGCTCGGAGGTGAAGGGGTTCTCTGGGCGCTGGCTGGTCCGTGACGGCCTCATCCTCACCGCCATCGTCCTCCCCGCCCCGGCCACCATGGGCCGTACGTCTCCGGACGAGCGCGCCTCCGGGCCCGAGAGCGTGTACCCCGGCTGAGCCCGCATCCCGCCAAGGCCGCGTAACTTCCGATTTAAGGATGTTCGTCCGTATTTGTAGTCGGGTACGGATGGTTGTGCGCCAGCGAAGGGAGGGATCGCGAATGGTATCCGTCGGCCTGCTGATACGCCTGCACGCCCGCCCGGGGAAGGAGCAGGAGATCGAGAACCTCCTGCGGGACGGGCTGTGCCTGATAGAGGACGAACCCGGGACGACCGCGTGGTTGGCCCTACGCATCAACTGCGCGACCTTCGGCCTCTTCGAGGCGTTCGACGAGGACGCCGGGCGACAGGCTCACCTGTCCGGCAAGGTCGCGGCGGTCCTGACGGAAAGGTCCGACGAGCTCTTCACCCGGCCGCCGACGATCGAGAAGGTCGACATCCTCGCCGCCAAGCTCCCGAGGTGACCCGAAAGCGTCAGGGTCAAGTGCCGGAGCCGCTCGGGGGTGGGGCGAGCTGGATGCGCTCGGCGAGCCAGGCGAGGGACAGCGGGTAGCGGTAGTCGATGGCGCCGTGCCCGGCGTCGAACAGCTCGAAGTGGATGACCTCTTCCGGAACATCATGGGCGCGGAGCGCCTCACGGAATGCCTGGGCGCCGAGGTCGAGGAAGAACTCGTCCCGCGTGCCCGCGTCGATCCAGACGGCGCGCATCGAGCGCATGGCGTCGGCGTACTTGGGCACCATGCGGACCGGGTCCCAGTCGAGCCAGCGCTGCCAGACCTCATCCCTCAGCACCCCCGTGCCGGGGTCGAACGGCAGCTCGGGAGCGCCGTCCGGCTGAGCGGAGAAGGCGGCCGAGCAACCGAGGACCGTCAGCAGCACGCCGTCCGCGGGATCGGTGAAGGGACTACGGGCCTGGAAGGCCTCCCACCAGCGGTGGATGTCGCCGTCGAAGGAACGGAGATGGCGGACGGCCTCGGAGAACGCCGGCAGGTAGCAGTATTCGTAAAGGGTGTCACCCGCGTGAGTGGCGAAAGCGCCGAAGAGGTCGGGACGCAGCATCGGCGTGATCATGGCTCCGAAGCCGCCGCTGGACTTGCCCGTGATCGCGCGATGGTCGCGGTCGGCGAGGGTGCGGTAACGGGCGTCGACCCACGGCACGACCTCGTCGCAGAGGTAGGAGTGGTAGCGGCCGGTGCCGGGCGAGTCGACGAACTGGCTGCCGCCGTAGGCGGTCCAGGCGTCCACGTAGACGACGATCGCCGGTGGCGCCTCCTCGCGGGCGAAGACCTGGTCGGCGGTCTCGGGGAACGGCTGCCGGAAGGGCGAGCGGTTCGCCCACATGGCCAGATGACCGGTGTAACCCTGGATGACGTAGATGGAGGGGTATCGCCGGTTGGGGTCGTCGTCATATCCCGGGGGTGCGTACACCCACAGGGGTCGCTGGTGCGGGTCCTTCAACGGGTTCCCGCGCAGCAGCTCGCTGTCGACGATGTGCTCGTCGATTCGTCCGGCTAGGTCAGCCCGCCAAGGCAACATCGCTCTCCTCCTTCGGCCCCCACATCCGTATCACGGATCCCGCCAAGCACTCCACCTCTCCCCACCAGGCGACGACCAACGGCTACCACGGAGGCCCGGGCGGGTCAGCGCAGAAGGATGCGGGTCCAGCGGTGGCGGGCGACGAGGAGGCCGAGCACTCCCATCGCGGTGAGGTAGGCCACGCTGACGATCATGCCAGAGTCGACGTGGCCCAGGGAGAAACCTCGTAGTAGCTGGATGCCGTGGTAGAGGGGCAGCAGTTCCACGAAGATCTGCACCGGCCGGGGATAGACGGTGACCGGGTAGAACGTCGTCGCGAACAGGAACATCGGCAGCATCACCAGCTGGACGTACTGGAAGTCGTGCCACCCCCTGATGAACGTCGTCGCGGCGAGCCCCGTGGCGCCGAAGGCGAAGCCCACGAGCAGTGCCCCGGGCAGCGACATCAGTGCCCACGGAGACGACACCAGGCCGAACACGGCGATCACGACCAGGAAGCCCACGGCCGTGATGAGGCCCCGCAGCATCGCCCAGGCCACCTCCCCCACCACGACACCGGTCACGGTGACGGGGGTGACGAGCACCGACTGGTAGAACCTGTCGTACCTCGACTTCGCGAAGGCGGCTTCCATCGTCTCGTGCAGGGCGCTGTTCATGACCGCCGTGGCCAGCAGGCCGGGGGCGACGAAGGCGGCGTACCCCACGTCGATCCCCGGCACGTCGCCGATCATCCGCCCGATGCCGACACCGATGGCCAGCAGGTAGAGGACGGGCTCGAAGATCGAGTACAGGGCCATGGTCCACGGGCTGTGCCCCTTGTGGACCCAGAGGTTGCGGAGCAGCAGAAGGTGTGCGCCACCCCCGCGCGGGACGGCGGGCGCTTCCCTGGTCAGCATGTGGCTCCCTTCAGAACCTTCGGAGAACCCATCAGAAGTGGAGGTGACGCCGGTAGGTCACGAGAGCCGCGGCGACACCGCCCACGGCGAGCACGGTCAGGTAGCCGACGTGGATGAGCGAGGTCAGCGGGGTGGCGGTCCCGAGGCTCAGCGTCCGGCACAGGTCGACCCCGTGCCAGAGCGGCAGGACGTACGCCACGGGCCGCAGCCAGCCGGGGACCGCGTCCAGCGTGAAGAAGGTGCCGGACAGCAGGTACATCGGCATCAGGACGAACCGGAACACCGTGTTGAGCGTGGCGAACCTTTCCACCGTGACGGCCCACGCCGCGAGCGGGGTGGCGAACGCCAGGCCGGTGAGCAGCGCTGCCGGCACCGCGAGCACCACCCATGGCGATCGCGCGGCGCCGAAGGCCACCATCACCACGGTGAACGCCAGAGCGCTGGTCGCGATGCGGAACGCGATGAACAGCAGGTGGCCCCCCATGATGTCCCGGGGCTCAAGGGGCGTCGCGGCGGCCACGACGTAGCCGCGCTCGCGGTGGAGCGCGCTGTGCACCACGAACGCCGACTCGATGTAGGCGTTCTGCATGGCAGCGGCGGCCAGCATGCCGGGGGCGAAGAACGCCAGGTACGACACGCCGTTCAGTGACGCCGGGTCGACGAGCCGGCCTAGCCCGGCGCCGATGGCCAGCAGGAACAGCAGCGGGTTGGCCACACTGACCACGATGGTGGAGCGCCAGGTACGGCGGTAGCGGCGCATCCACGCGGAGAACTCGCGAAGGAACATGGGCATGCCTTCAGTCCGTGAGGGAGCGGCCGGTGAGGCGCAGGAACACGTCCTCCAGGGTGGAGCGGCGCACCAGGGCCGTGATGGGAGCGAGCCTCTCAGAGGTCACCGCCGCGAGCGCGGCCTCCCCGTCGGGCGTGTACACCAGCAGGCGGTCGGGCAGCACCTCCATCCGCTCTCCGTCACGCGCGCCGACCAGGGCGCGGACCTTCTCCGCGGCCTGTTCCTGCTCGTCCAGCCGGAAGCGCAGCTCAAGGACCTCGCGGGTGGAGTGGCGTTCGATCAGCTCCCTGGGCGACCCTTCGTCGGCGATGAGCCCCTTGTCCATCACGACGAGCCGGTCGCACAGTTGCTCGGCCTCGTCCATGTAGTGGGTGGTGAGCAGCAATGTCACGCCCTGCTGCTTGAGCCTGAACAGCCGGTCCCACAGGACATGCCGCGCCTGCGGGTCGAGCCCGGTGGTCGGCTCGTCCAGCAGGAGGATCTCCGGCTCGTTGATCAGCGAGCGGGCGATCGTCAGCCTGCGCCGCATGCCGCCCGACAGCGCCTCGACCCGGTCACCGGCCTTGTCCACGAGCTGGGCGAAGTCGAGCAGGCGCGTGGCACGCTCGTTGATCACGCGGCGCGGGATGCCGAAGTAGTGGCCGTACATCAGGAGGTTCTCGCGGACGGTCAGCTCGGTGTCCAGGGCGTCCTCCTGGGGCACGACTCCCAGGCGGGCCCGGATGCGGCGCCCGTCGCGGGCGGGGTCCATGCCGAGAATGCGGAGGCTCCCGGCCGTGGCCGGAGACACGCAACCGAGCATCCTCATGGTGGAAGACTTGCCGGCCCCGTTGGGACCGAGGAACCCGAAAGCCTCGCCACGGCCGACGTGGAAGTCCAGGCCCGCCACCGCCTGGAAGACACCTCCCGGCCTGTCACGGGCCGGGTACGCCTTCACCAGGCCTTTCGCCTCGATCAGGGGCGCCTCGATGCTGTCTGTCGCCATGGACACCTCTGGCTGGTCGGTGCGGGCCTACCGCAGATTCCTCGTGTTCGAGTGGGCTAGATTTTGTAATAGGTCGGCGAGACTACGCAATATATTTACTTACAGCTGAATATTCCGACGAGCCATTGATCGGCGCACGCGTAAGCCCAGGCCGGAACGGTCCGGCCTGGGCTTACAAAGACGCCAGGGTCCTTACGAGAGCAGGCGCGCGTACGAGCCGCCGCAGGCGCTCCAGACCTTGATCACCTGCGGCCGGTTGGGACGAGCGAGGCCGAGAGTGCACCGACCAGGGACAGGCCCGCCGTCACCAGGAGCGCGGGCGCGAAGCCGCCAGTTAACCCGGCCGGGCCCGTGAGGTCGCCCGTACGGGTGAACACCGCGATGGCCAGCGCGAT
>JAOPYI010000125.1 GCA_025964675.1 Sphaerisporangium sp.
CCACATGAGTCCGGATCCCGGTCCGCGTCGCAGGGTGCTGTCACTTCTGACCAACACGGTCCCCAGCCCACGCGGAGCGCTGTCGGCTCGGACGGACAAACGCTGTCGCTACTCGCGTACAAAACCAGCCAGTCTGGGCTTGGTGCCGGTGGGCAACCTTCGACCTGCGACGTGGGCCTCAAATTGCACGGTCAGGTTGACCCCTGCGTCATGCGTGGATAGGACCGATCGGGGCGAGTCGTCCGCCGCGCGGCCCATCGTGGCGATGATCAGAGCGACTTCGCCGCGGCCGTGAGCGCCGTCATGGAACCGCCGCAGTTCGTCGGCTCCGTAGTTGTGGAAGATGCTCGGGTCGAGTGCGGCGGCACAGTCACTGCTCTCCTCGTCGAGCTAGCGAGGCTCAAGTCCATGCTTGGCCCAATCGATCCGTGAATCGACAAATGTCTCGGGGTCGCCACGGTGGCGCGGCCGCCACGTCGGCTTCGGCACTGAGGGGTTAGGGAGCGCCACGTGGACGGGGATCGGCGTTGATCCGGAGGCTGTCACGGCCAGCCACGATAGTCGCGAAACGTGCCGAATCGCCGCCCGGCGAGAGCCTGGCTAATCGGATGTTCCAGGCGTGCTCCTTGGCACCTTGGCGGCTGGCGGTTCCGTGGGCATGCGACGCGGGACTGGTGCGCATCGCCGGCGCGGCCTGCTGGTCCGCACCGAGCTTGGCGCACTCGGCCGCTCCTCGATCCTGCACGCCGCCTTCGGCGGCAGGTACAAGCGCGCTGTCTACAGGGTGCTTTGGTGTGGCCAATACATCTGGCCACACCAGGCCACAAACCAGCTCTCCCAGAACCGATGCTGGGATTGAGCGGAGAAGTTCGTGCGGACATCGACCAGCGCGGGTGACAGGCGGCCTGGGCTTCGCCGACGATCCGCTCGCCGTGCCTCTGCACTAGCGTCTGGTGGATGGAGTACGTCTGCGGAGTCTGTGAGCAGCACATCGAGCCGGACGCGCGAGGAAAGATCCGCCTGGAAGGCGTCACCCACACCAGTACGCCGAAAGCGTGGGTCTGGGGACCTGTGCCGTGCCATGACGAGTGCCGCCTCAGCCTCAAGACGCCGTACGACGACTTGGGGCCGACAACGGCGAGTATCTTTTCACCTGGGAAGAGATGACCGCCTGACGCCGCACGGGAGTACAGGCGGCCGTGTTGTTCTGTCGCCGTGACGAATATCGGCCCTGGCCGTTACGGTGCCGCTCGTGGACAATCTCACCCAGCTCGCCGCCTCGGTCACCAAGTTCGCGGCCACGGCTTCGATGACGCTGGTGCCCGCCGTCCCCGAGCATGCGCTCGGGCCGGAGGTCTGCCTCGGCCCGGAGACGGTAGACCTGCCGGGGTTCCTAGCGCTGGCGCACAAGCTCGGCGGCGGGGTGCTCTACCTGCGAGCAGCGCCCTTCGATCCCGCCGATGACGAGCACGAGGTCGACGAGCCGCCCGCGCACCTGGCCAAGTGCAAGGGGCAGATCGGCCAGATCAGCGTCGCGTTCGCGGCGAACGGCCTCGTGCACTACTGGGAGCACCGCACGGCCTGGTATGCCGAGTGGCAGCACACCGCGCAACAGCAGTCGCCGCGGATCGACTTCTTGCACTTGGGGCAAGCGCCCGAGCGGCTGAGCCCGGAGGAACGGGCCCGGCTGGCGGCCGAGCTAACCGACACACTGCTGGCCAACCCCGAATTCCGGGCCGCCAGGGGAGGTGCCCGACAGCGGGTCGCCCAGCTCGCCATCCCGCCCGGCACCGACCAACCGGACTCCTGGGAGGCGATCCGCAACGCCTGCAACCGGGCCGAAGAACTGGGCACGCTGCAATACGGCCAGCTCGCTGACCGGCTCGACGAGCTGGCCGTGGAACTGCTGGCCAGCCCCGAGTACCAGCAGACCAGCTCAGCCTCGGCTCGTAAGCGGATCGCCGAGCGGTTCCTCATCTCCCGCGCCGACGGGCTCAGCGGGCCAACCTACGTGCGGGAGGAGTTGTATGCACGGGCTCAGCAGCTCGCCAAGGCCAGCAAGACAGGCAAAGGGTCGGGAGGGCTGTTCTGATCGCTCGTTCGTAGGTCGCTACGGTTGCCCAAGTCTCGCCCAAGGCCGCCACACCTCTTCGGGCAAGACCCGCAGCCACCTGCTCTGATAGTCCGATCGGATGGACCCAGGCTGATCGGTCCGCGCGTCTTCGAGAGGGCGGCCGAGGACTGTGCCGCCCGGCATGAAGATCATCACGTTGACCGCCCCCGTTGGCCACCTGGCGTATGCGTCGGCCAGGAGGGGACGGGAGTCGAACTCGAACGAGCCTGAAGGCAGGACTACCGGCTTGGCGAGGATTAGCACATCCCGAGTGACCTCTCTTTCGGGGAGCAGACCCCGTGGTGGCCTTGGAGCCGGTTCACCAGGTAGCACAGATGGTCCCGCTCGCGAGTGGTCAACTTCTCGCTTATCAATGCGCTGTAGAACCCTTGGCGGATCCACGTCCCGTCGACGGCGAATCTGCTGGACCTGCACAACGTGATCCAGATCGCGTTGGGCTGGCAGAACTACCACCTGCACCTGTTCGCCAAGAACTGGGAGGAGTACGGCCACAACGCCAAGGAAGAGACGGTGGCGACGCTGGCCGGGCTGCTGCCCCGGCAGGGCGGGCGGATGGCCTACCGCTACGACTTCGGTGACTGCTGGGACCACGACATCGAGGTGGAGAAGGTCCACCAGGCCGCGAAGAACACCATCTATCCGCGGTGCCCTGCCGGCGGCCGCGCCTGCCCGCCCGAGGACAGCGGCGGCCCCGAAGGCTTCGCTGAGCACCTGCGGGTGCTGCGGCACAAGAAGAGCTGGAAGTACCGGCAAGCTCGGCACATCTTTGGGACCGGGAAGAACCGGTGGGATCCGACCGCGTGGGACAAGGCGGAGGTGAACGCCGAGCTCGCTGCGCTGGCCAAGCGGTGGGCCGACCGTACCGCCGACCAGGCGAGCAAGGCGGCGGCCGCGGGCCCTGTCGAGGCCTCGTCCGCCCCCTCTTCTCTCGGAAATGGCCGTCCCGGAAACGGTTGTTTACGGGACGGTTCGGAGCCGGGCGACCCGGTGCCGCATTCGCCCAAGAAGATCAGTCCCGAAACCCGTCCAGAAACCCTGCGCTCGGAGATTGAGTTACGGGACCGTTTTCGAGACGATGATGCGATGAGCGCCCCCGCCGACAACGCCACCATGCCCGCTGCCGACCTCGCCGCGGCGCCGGCCGGACCCGCGAGCGTGCCGTCCAACCGAATCGGCTACGCCCGCATCTCGACCCGTGCCCAAGACCACCTGTCCCAGATGGAGGCGCTCGCGGCCGCGCACTGCCGCGAGATCGTGGAGGAGACCGCCAGCACCCGAAAACAGCGGCCCAAGCTGCGTGCGACCGTGGGGCGGATGCGCGCCGGCGACACCCTGGTCATCTACAAGCCTGACCGCGTCGCGCGCAGCGTGAAGGAGCTCTTGGTGTTCCTGGAGGACGAGCTCGCCCCGCGGGGCATCAACTTGCACATCCTGACGGGCATCTGCGCCGGGGTACACCGGCCCGGCGGGCAGAACATCGCCGACAAGATGCTGTTCCTGGTCGCGGCGATGGCCGCCGAGATGGAACGCGACCTGATCTCGGAGCGCACCCTGGACGGGCTGGCGGCCGCCGCCGCCCACGGCCGAAAAGGCGGGCGCCCGGTCACCGTCACCGACGACGTGCTGGCCATCGCCCGCGCCCGCCGGGCCCGCGGCGAGTCGGTCACCGCGATCGCCAAACACCTTCGCATCGGCCGCTCCACGCTGTACCGCGCCATGGAAGCCGAAGACTCTCTGTAGCTGAGCAGGGAAGATGGCGCGCCACGAGGCAATGTCTTTTGGTTCGCGCGAACCTTCGCCCTCACCTTCGGCGGACGTAACCCCACGTGGGGGTGGACATGACCGGAAATGTTCACCGAGTGAATAGCCCTCGTCAAGAGGCGATCTCCAGTGACTGACGGCCGAGCCCTTGTCCACCGACGTTGGGCGGGTTGGCGGCGATGTGCTCGTGGGC
>JAOPYI010000297.1 GCA_025964675.1 Sphaerisporangium sp.
CGAGGCCCAGGTAGCGGTGCCGGGCGTGCACCCGGCCCTGCCCCAGTTGCTGGAGGCCGGCTGGGAGATCGATGACATGGACACCTTCATGGCGACCGAGCCCGGCCTGGTCCGGCTCGACCGCTACTGCCCGCATCCCGACCTGGGATAGCGCGGAGGCTGCTGCGCACCCCCCAGCAGATCGCCGCTTACTTCGACGGGCTGCGGCTGCTGGAGCCGGGCGTGGTGTCGGTGTCACGCTGGCGGCCCGAAGCCACACCCTGGGGACTGCCCGACGAGGTCACAGCGTTCTGCGGCGTCGCCGCCAAGCCATGAATCAACGGCGTAAGGAGCACGTGCGCCGTTACTTCAAGCCGTCGCCGAGGAGGCCCGTTCGCCGGCTCAGGGCTGATGATCGCCGGCCACCGTGCGGAACGCTCGTTGATCGGCGAGACGGACGCCGGCCACCGTGCGAAGGCTCGGTGACCGGCGATCGTGGCGGGCGGTCCTCAAACGGTCGGGTGCCGGCGTCAGCCGGTGAGGAAGTCCTTGACGACGGGGGCCACCACGGTGGGAACGATCTCGTGGGTCTGACCCGGCAGGGAGGCGAGCGTCGCGTCGGGGAGGGCCTTCGCGACCGCCTGGGCGCCCTCGCGCAGCCCCTCGGGGCTCTCCTCGCCGCCGATGACGAGCGTGGGCACGGTGACCGCGGCGGCCAGCTCGGGCGGGATCGACCCGCTGCCGGTGATGGTGACCTCATAGACGAGGGTGTGCGCCATCTTCTCCAGCGCGGCGCGGAAGGGCGCGTTGCGCATCTGGGCCACGACCTCGGCGGGGATCCCGACCACCCTCGTCTGGAAGTACTCGACCGCGTCGCCCCGGCGCCCCGCCGACACCAGCTCGGACAGGCGTGCCGCGAAGTCCTCTGTGGGCGCCGGCGCGCCCTCGCCGGCGAGCGGCGGCTCATACAGCGCCAGCCTCGTGATCGGGAGCCCCCGGGCCACCGCCCTCAGGGCCAGGACGGCGCCTGAGGAGTAACCGAACACCGACGCCGATCCGCCGGCCTCGGCGATGAGGGCGTCGAGGTCGTCGATCTCGCGGTCCACCGAGTACGGCGCGGTGTCCCCGCTGTCGCCCCGGCCTCGTCGGTCATAGGTGAACACGGTGAAGTCGGGTGCCAGGGCCTCGGCCAGGGGCATGCCCGTCGACCGGTCGTTGAACGCGCCGACCACCAGGATGATCGGCGGCCCGTCACCCAGCCGGTCGAACGCGATGGTCGTGCCGTCGCTCGAACGCACTTCTCTCATGGGATCTCTTTCAGTCGTGCACGGGTGTGTCCGCCCCACCGACGAACGAGCCGGCAGGATACGGACAGGTCCGCCGCGATTCGCTATGGTGTCGCGACGTCGACGAGCCGCCCGGCCCCGGCGGGCACAACGGGCAGCCTATCCAGGGATGCGGAACCTGTCGCCGGAACCGGGCGGCGGGGCCGGGCGGCGGAACCGCCATGTGGCGGGTGGAAGGTCGCTCCCGGGCGCCGGCTACGCGGAGTCCTGGGTCTGAAAGCGGCTGGTCTGGGATGATTCGGCCAGGGGAAGGCGGACGACGAAGCGGGCGCCGCCGGCGGGGGAGGAGTCCGCCTTGATCGTTCCCCCGTGGGTCTGGACGATGTCGCGGGCGATGGCCAGCCCGAGGCCTGTGCCTCCCCGGTCGCGGCTGCGGGCCGGGTCCAGGCGGGTGAACCGCTCGAAGATCCGTTCCCGGTCGGCCTCGGGGATGCCTTCCCCGTCGTCGTCGACGACGAGCTCGGCGTAGCGGTCGTTCCGGCGCACCTCGATGAGCACCTCGCTCCGCGCGTGCCGCTCGGCGTTGTCCAGCAGATTGGCGACGACGCGGCCGATCTGGGCGTTGACGACGTTGACCTTCACGTTGGGGGAGAGCTGGAGGGACACGATGCATGGCTCCGCCCGCCGTGACACCTCCGTGCGCACGACCGCGGCCAGGTCGGCGTGCTGCCTCGGCTCGGCCGCGCCGGACCCGACACGTTCCAGCAGGAGGAGGTCGGTGATGATCGACTGTAGCCGGTCGACATCGCGCAGCGAGTATTCGAGCAGCTCGTTCAGGTCGGTGTCGCCGGGGTGGAGCTGGGCCTCCTCAAGCTGCGCGCGCAGCCCGGCGACGGGGGTGCGCAGCTCATGCGAGGCGTCGGCGGCGAACCGGCGCTGCTGGTTGAGCGCCCGCTCCATCCGGGTCTTGGCGTGCTCCAGCCGCCCGAGCGTGCTGTTGATGGTACGAGACAGGCGGGTGATCTCGTCGTCTCCCGGAGGTTCCGGCACACGGGTGCTCAGGTCGTTGACGTTGATCGCGGCCAGCTCCGCACGGATGGCCTCCACCGGCCGCAGCGTCCGCCCGCTGATCTTCCAGGTGGTGGCGACGGCGAGGAGGATCAGTGCGGCGCCCTGGGTGACGAAGATCGAGTCGATGACGCCTGTGGAGCTCTGCGCCGACGCCGGCCTGCCGGCGTAGACGACGTGCGACCCCGGCGCGGGGGTGACCCGCTGCGCGGATATGCGGACGCAGCCGATGTGCCGTTCCACGCAGGTGTACACGTCCTGCTGCGGGTTCTGCGGCGTCGGCCACACCATGCTGACCGGCGGTAGCCCTCGGGCGGCGGCCGAGGACGCGATCACGCGGTGGCCGGGCGCCAGCACCTGGACCAGGTCGACACCCGGGACGCTGGACCTTATGGGATTGGCCAGGTGTCCCAGGCGGTCGGACGCGGCGGCGAGGGTGGCCTCCTGCCGGGCCTCCAGCCAGGAGGAGTTGGTGAGCGCCTGGTGTGCGAGCACGCCGGCCAGCACGAAGGAAGGTACGAGGAGGAGCATCGCCAGAAGACCGACCAGCGCGGTGACCCGGCCACGGATGGAGCGTGGACGCAGCCGCAGGCGTATTCGAGGCGGATACGAGAGTCGTACGCGTTCCTCACCCAACATGATCATCTTCCCAACGAGAACTCGAGCAGCGAGGTTGGCCGCAGGCCGGTGTCGGACGCTGCTTCGGAGACGAGCGCGGGTTCACGGCACCCTTCCCTGGACCTGGCGCTTGAAGTGCCCGTCCGAGGATGCCTACGGTGGCCGTCCATGCGGCTCATCATGTGGTGGTTCATCCGATGGGACTACCTGGCTTGGATAGCGCTTTCCACTGCCATGGTGTTGTCGTGTTTCCTTTGTCGCGAAGGTTTGGCGGCCTGGTGCGCTTGGGGTCGTGCGGCCTCGGGGCGGAGCCGGGGTGGTGTGCTCCCTGTGGGGCACCACCGGCGGCCTCCGCTGTGGGCCGGGCCGGGTCCGTGACGGTCGGGTCACGGACGGCGCGTTTCCAAACTTTTCTGGAATGACTCAAGTTACCACCTGAAACCCTGCCAGTAAGATCCCTTGGCAGAGTTTTAGGTAACCCTAACCGATCTGGGGTTTGCATACCGTATACATCATACCCCGTTCACCTAATCGTGAACGGCTCGTGGCCATTACCGGGGTGCGGGCGACGTCGCCTTGGCCGAGCCAGTGTGGTACGCGAAGCACCTAGAGCGTGCAGGTGTTGGCCAGGTCCCCCGACGCCGGGCGCGGGACGGTGGCGTCGGCGGGCGGGGCGTCGCCACGGGTGGTCCAGCCCTCAAGGGCCGTGAACGCGCTGCGGAAGCACGGCAGGATCGGGCGCAGCAGGCTCGGAAAGGCGCCGTACAGCCCGTCGACGTGGTTGCCGCCCTCGATCCGGTAGTACCGGTGCAGCCGGTCGAGGCCCCGCGATTTGATCAGCTTCTCGTAGACGTCGGAGTCCTGGCCGATGGGCAGCAGCGTGTCCAGCGTCCCGTGCAGGGTGATGAGGGGCCGCCCGATGCGGCCGGTGAGGGAGATCCGGCCGACGGCGTCGTGCACGGCCTGGGGCCGGGAGGCGTAGTCGTAATCGGTGTCGCACGCAGGCGTCCCGGTCGCGCAGAACGGCGTGCCTGCCTCGGTGGCGCCGTCGTAGGACGGGTCGAGCTCCTCACGGTAGAGCCGCTGGGTGAGATCCCAGTAGACCTTGTAGTGGTAGTCCCACAGCGGCTCGGAGCCGGGGGCGAAGCCCGCCGCGATGATCGCGTCGTGCGCGGCGGCGTCCCCGTTCGCGGCGTACTTCGGGTAGGCCCGCAGCGCGGCGGGCAGGGAGGTCAGCAGGTTCGGGCCGTTCTCCCGCCAGAGCGTGCCCTCCCAGTCGACGCCGCCGCTGTAGAGCTCAGGGTGGTTCTCGAGCTGCCACCGCACGAGGTAGCCGCCGTTGGAGATCCCCGCGGCGTACGTCCGGCGTGGCGCCCGGCCGTACCGCTGCGCGACCACCGACTTGGCCGCGCGGGTGAGCTGGGTGACGCGCTGGTTCCACTCCACCAGGGCGTCCCCGGGCTTCACGCCGTCCTGGTAGAACGTCGTGCCGCTGTTGCCCTTGTCGGTCGCCGCGTACGCGTACCCCTGGGCGAGCACCCAGTCGGAGATGGCGAAGTCGTTGGCGTACTGCCTGCGGTTGCCGGGCGTGCCGGCGACCACCAGTCCGCCGTTCCAGTGCTCGGGCAGCCTGATCACGAACTGGCTGTCGTGGTTCCATCCGTGGTCGGTGTTGAACGTCGAGGTGTCGGGGAAGTAGCCGTCGATCTGGGCGCCCGGCACGCCGCTGGGGTTGGTGGCGCCCGCCGGCGTGAGCCCCGCCCACTCGCCCGCGATCGAGTGCCCGGACGCGACCGTGCCGGCGGTGGTCAGGTCGTCCAGGCACGCGGAGATCTGCTTCTCCGCCCCGGGCACCTTGACGTGCTCGACGCCGGCGCAGGGAGCGGCGGCCGCGCCGGCCGCGGACACCGGGCCGACCAGGGACGTGCCGATCACGGCGGCCGTTGCCAGGCCCAGTAGCCGGCCCGGCCGGCGTCGGATGGATCGCATGGGGGCTCCTCAGAGATGACGTGCCACACGCTGTCGAGCGAGTGAGCGCTATGCTGCTCATCCCCTGTGAGGCAGGCCACGTCCACCGCTCCCACAATCGGCCGCTCCGATGTGTGAGACATCTCCATGCGAGGGTCACGGGGCCGCCATGAAAACGCCGGTGTCGCCGTTCCGCCACACATCCCTGCGCCGCCGCGCCTACGTGGCCGGCCCACATAGTCGCAGGCCAAGTGGCGTAAACCCCTCCTGACCTGCGGATCGTGTGGGACGCCACCGCCTTCCCGCCCCTGAATGTGTGCCACCGCCACATGGAACGTCACCACTGCCTCACCTAGTGTTCCGCGTCACAACGACTTCGTCCGTTAACTCCAAGGTGACCTGGACGAAACCATCCAACGGCCGGACGATGAGGAGGCCACATGGACGGTCCCGTCCTGCGAGCGCAGGGCCTGGCCAAGGAGTTCCGGGGCTTCCGCGCCGTCGACGGCGTGGACCTCGACATCGCCGAGGGCAGCGTGCACGCGCTGGTCGGGCCCAACGGCGCCGGCAAGACCACGCTTTTCAATCTGCTGACGGGCTTCCTGAAGCCGAGCGCCGGTCGCATCATGCTGGGCGCGCACGACCTGACGGGCAGGCGCCCGGAGCAGGTCGCCCGCCTCGGGGTCGCCAGGTCGTTCCAGATCACCAGCCTGTTCCCTCAGATGACCCCCCGCGAGCACGTCGAGCTGGCACTGGCGGGCGCCACCGGGATCACCTGGCGGTTCTGGAGATCGGAACGGCTGCTCGACCGCTTCGGCGAGCGGGCCGCGGAGTTGCTGGACCAGGTCGGCCTGGCCGCGCACGGCGGGACCCCGGCGGGCACCCTCGCCTACGGGCACAAGCGCGCCCTTGAGCTGGCCCTCGCGCTGGCGCTCGACCCGAAGGTGCTGCTGCTGGACGAGCCGACGGCGGGCATGGGCGTCGAGGACGTCGACCGCACCGTGGAGCTGGTCAGGAAGGTCCGCGCCGGCCGCACGGTCGTCATGGTCGAGCACAACATGAGCGTCGTCTCCAGCCTGGCCGACCGGGTGACGGTCCTGCAGAGCGGACGCGTGCTGGTCGAGGGGCCCTACGCCGAGATCCGCCACGACCCCCGGGTCATCAGCGCCTACCTGGGAGACGCCAATGCCGAGCGCTGAGACCGAACCGATCCTCGGAGTCGTCGGGCTGTCCGCGTGGTACGGCGAGGCGCAGGTCCTGCGGGACGTGTCCCTCCAGGTGCGGGCGGGAGAGATCGTCACGCTGGTCGGCCGCAACGGCGCCGGCAAGACGACGCTGTTGCGCTGCCTGATGGGCCTGCAGGGCCGCTACGCCGGCGCCATCTACTTCCGGGGGACGGACATCACCAAACTCCCCGCCCACCGGCGGGCGCGCCACGGCCTCGGATACGTCCCCGACGACCGCGGCGTCTACTCCACGCTGACGGTCGAGGAGAACCTGACGCTGCCCCCGGCCGTCGGCCCTGACCCCTGGCCGCTGGCCCGGGTGTACGAGACGTTCCCCCGGCTGCGGGAACGCCGCTCCTTCCCCGGCACCAAGCTCTCCGGCGGCGAGCAGCAGATGCTGGCCCTCGCCCGGGTGCTGCGGATGGGCGCGCGGCTGCTGCTGTGCGACGAGCCGACAGAAGGGCTGTCCCCGCTGATCGTCCAGCAGATCGGCGAGATCCTGCGCGAGGTCAAGCGGCAGGGCACCACCGTCCTGCTGATCGAGCAGAACGTGCACTTCGCCGCGACCGTCGCCGACCGGCACTACCTGCTCGCCGAGGGCCGGATCGTCGAGTCCCTGGACAACGACGAGATGCGTGCCCGCGAGCACGAGCTCCTGGACTACCTCGGCATCTGATCTGGAAGCCCGGATCGGCCGCCGCGAACCCACTCTTCGAAAGAACCGACAGGAGACGTACATGAAAGCTCTGGGCCGAGTGGCCGCTGTGGTGGCGGCGGGAGCCACGATCGCCGGTTGCGCCGGCGGACCCGGCAGCGGGGGGAGCGGGGACAAGATCAGCGACGGCAAGGTCGTGCTGGCCGTGCTGAACGACCAGTCGGCGATCTACGCCGACCTGTCGGGCAAGAGCAGCGTCGAGGCCGTGAAGATGGCGGTCGCCGACTACAAGGCGAAGTACGGCGCCAAGGCGGTCGTCAAGGACGTCGAGGTGCTGTCCGCGGACCACCAGAACAAGCCGGAGGTCGCCAACTCCAAGGCGCAGGAGCTCTACGACCGCCAGCACGCCGACGTCATCCTGGACGTGCCCTCCTCGGCCGCCGCGCTGGCGGTGGCGGGGGTCGCCAAGGCCAAGAAGAAGCTGTTCATGGACATCGGCGCCGCCACCACCGCGCTGGAGGGCGCCCAGTGCAACAAGTACACCTTCCACTACGGCTACAACACCTACATGCTGGCGCACGGCACCGGTGACACGGTGACCAAGGACGGCTCGAAGAACTGGTACATCGTCTACCCCGACTACGCCTTCGGGCAGGACATGCAGAAGAACTTCACCGCGGCGGTGAAGGGTGCGGGCGGCACGGTCATCCAGAGCGACCCCGCGCCGTTCCCGAACGACAACTTCTCGACATTCCTGCTGAAAGCCCCCGGTCTCAACCCCAAGCCGCAGGTGCTCGGCACCATGCAGGCCGGTGGCGACCTGGTCAACCTGGTGAAGCAGTACAACGAGTACAAGCTGCGTGACAAGGGCATCGGCCTGGCGGTCGGGCTGATGTTCATCACCGACATCCACTCGCTCGGCGCGGACGCGCTCGCCGGCACCAAGTTCACCGACGCCTGGTACTGGAACGCGAGCCCCGAGAACCGCGCCTGGGCCGACAAGTTCCAGGCCAAGGTCAGCAAGCGGCCGAGCTTCCCGAACGCCGCCAACTACTCCGCCGCCACGCAGTATCTCGAGGCCGTGCAGCGCGCCGGCACGGACGGCGCCGACGCGGTGATCAAGCAGCTCGAGGGCTACAAGTTCCAGGACGCGTTCGCCCACAACGCGACGATCCGGGCGCAGGACCACCTGCTGCTGCATGACGTCTCGCTGGCCCAGGTCAAGCCGGCGAGCGAGGTCACCGAGCCCTGGGACTACGAGAAGGTCCTCAGCACCATCCCGGCCGACCAGGCCTTCCAGCCCGCCGATCCCGCCTGCAAGCTCTGAGCCCGCGGGGTGCGGGCGGCGTGGCAGTCCGCACCCCTAGGGTTCCGAGCCCGTCCCGGGGCGTACCCGCGCCCCGGTCGCACGCGGGGGCGCCCGCCCCCGCCCGTCCCCTTGGAGGTCACCGTGCTTCAACAGGCGTTCAACGGCCTGGTGGGTGGCGCCTTCTACGCCCTGCTCGCCCTCGGCCTCGCCGTCATCTTCGGCATGCTGGGCGTCGTCAACTTCGCCCACGGTGCCTTCTACATGCTGGGCGCGTTCGCGTCCTACGTGCTGCTGGACTCGTTCGGCGTGAACTTCTGGGTCGCGCTCGTCGTCGTCCCGGTCGTGCTCGGCCTGGCGGGGGCCGTGCTGGAACGGCTGTTCATCCGGAGGCTGGCGCCGCTGGACCCGCTCTACAACTTCCTGTTCACCTTCGGCCTCGCGCTGATCCTCCAGGACCTGGTCAAGCGGGAGTACGGCGTGCAGTCGCAGCCCTACCCGCGACCGGACCTGCTGTCGGGCACGGTCGACCTGGGACTGTTCGGCTACCCGGCCTACCAGGTGTTCGTGCTGGCCGTCTCCGTCGTCGTCTGCGCGGCGGTGTGGGTCGTACTGACCCGTACACGCGTGGGCATGATCGTGCGGGCCGCGACCGAGCGGCCCGAGCTGACGCGCGCGCTCGGCATCGACGTCGCCCGCTGGGTGACCCCGGTCTTCGGGTTCGGCATCGCGCTCGCCGGCCTCGCCGGGGTGCTGGCCGCCCCGATGCGCGCGGTCAACCCGCTCATGGGCGCCGACCTGATCATCACGGTCTTCGCGGTCGTGGTCATCGGCGGGCTCGGCTCGATCTTCGGCTCGGTGACGGCCGGGTTCGCGATCGGGCTGATCTCGGCGCTCGGCAACCTCTACGTACCCGCGCTGTCGCAGACGCTGGTGTTCATCCTGATGGCCGCCGTGCTGCTCTGGCGCCCGGCGGGCCTGTTCGGGCGCGAGGAGGCGCTGTCGTGATCCTTTCCCGGCTGGCCGCGAGGCCGCTCCTGCTCGTCGCCGGGCTGTTCCTCGCCCTGGCGCTTCCCTGGATGATCTACCCGCCGGTCGCCCTCGACATCGCCTGCTGGGCGCTGTTCGCCGCCGCGCTCGACCTGTTGCTCGGGTTCACCGGGCTGCTGTCGTTCGGGCACGCCGCGTTCTGGGGCGGCGCCGCGTACGTCTCGAGCCTCATCGCACTGCACACCGGGCTGCCCTTTCCCGTCGCGGTGCTCGGCGGCGCGGTGTTCGCGGCCGCGCTCGCCCTTCCCATCGGTTACCTGTCCGTACGGCTGCGCGGCATCTACTTCGCGATGGTCACCCTGGCCTTCGCGCAGATGGTGTACTTCGTCGTCAACCAGTGGCGGGACCTGACGGGCGGGGAGAACGGCCTGCAGGGCGTCCCGCGAGAACTGCTCGGCCTGGACCTGTCCGACTCCTTCGTCTTCTACTACGCCGGACTTCCCCTGGTCCTCATCGGGTTCGTCGCGGTGTGGCGGATCGTCCGCTCGCCGTTCGGCCGGGTCCTGGTCTCGATCAGGGACAATCCCGCCCGGGCGCAGGCCCTCGGCTACCCGGTGCAGCGCTACAAGCTGCTGGCGTTCGTCCTTTCTGCCGGGCTGTCCGGGCTGGCGGGCGGGCTCTTCGCCATCGGCCACGGCTTCGCCTCGCTGGAGACCGTGTACTGGACGACGTCCGGGCAGGCCGTGATGATGGTCGTCCTCGGCGGCATCGGCACGCTGTGGGGCGGCGCGATCGGCGCGGCCCTGGTGGTCGAGCTGAACGACTACCTGGTGACCGCCGGTTTCGAGGGGATCGGCATCGTCACCGGCACGATCTTCGTGCTCGTGGTGCTGGTGTTCCGCCGGGGCATCTGGGGCACGGCACGCCACCTGCTGGAGGCCCGCTCCGGCGGCAACCGGCCGGGGGAGCCGACCCACGGGGACACCCCGGACGGCACGCCCGCCCGCTCCCGCGGCGTCGGCTCGCCGGCGTAGTCCCTTAATCCGGTTTCTAGGTAGCTCGCCGCATTCCCGTACTTCTAGGAGCGATTGCTGTGGTTTCAACGAGCGTGACCGCCGGGAAGGCAGCAGAGCTGGATCTGACCGGCCGGCGTGCACTGGTGACGGGCGGAGCGAGCGGGATCGGCCGGGCCTGTGCCCGGCGGCTGGCCGGGGCGGGCGCGGAGGTCCTCATCCTCGACGTCCGGGAGGAGGTGGCACGCGAGGCCGCCTACGAGATCGGCGGGGTGGCGCTGACCGCCGACCTGACCGACATGGCGGCCGTCGACGCGATCGCCTGCGACGGCGTGGACATCCTCGTGAACAACGCGGGCTTCCAGCACGTCGCCCCGATCACAGAGTTCCCTCCTGAGACCTTCTCCGCGATCCTGAAGATCATGGTTGAGGCACCGTTCCGCCTGGCCAGGCGGACCCTGCCGGGGATGTACGAGCGCGGCTGGGGCCGGGTGGTCAACATCTCCTCCGTGCACGGGCTGCGGGCCTCGCCGTACAAGGTCGCCTATGTCACCGCCAAGCACGCCCTGGAGGGCCTGTCCAAGGTGATCGCCCTGGAGGGGGCCGCGTACGGCGTCACCTCCAACTGCGTGAACCCGGCCTACGTCCGCACGCCGCTGGTGGAGCAGCAGATCGCCGACCAGGCCCGCGTCCACGACCTGGACCCCGAGGAGGTGATCGAGCAGATCATGCTGGCCCCCGCCGCCATCCGGCGCCTGATCGAGCCCGGCGAGGTCGCGGAGGCGGTCGCCTACCTCTGCTCGCCGCAGGCCTCGATGATCACCGGAGTATCCCTGACCATCGACGGTGGCTGGACGGCCCACTAGGCCTCGCCGCGGTGGTCCGGGGCCGCTCACTGGCGTCTCTGTCACGTGACGGATAACCGCATCGGGGGGATAAATCGTGATCAAGGGGACAATGAACCCCATGAGCTGCACCGTGTTTCTCGACCTGCTCGCCCGGGAGGCTCCTCCGGTCGAGTTCGAGGCCCCGCTGGTCGAGGCGCGTGCCGCCGGCGCGCCCCCGGAGGTGCTCGCCGAACTGGACCGCGCCAAGCTCGCCGCGCTGCGCGTGCGGGCCCTGCTGGAGCACCGCGCCCGCCGTGAGACCGAGCTGTCGGCGCTGTTCGAGACGGCGGGCGACCTGGCGGGGCTGCGCGACGTGGGCGCTGTGCTCGAGGCCATCGTGCGGCGTGCCCGCAGGCTGCTCCACGCGGACATCTCGTACATGACCTTGCATGACGCCGAGCGAGGCGACACCTACATGCGGGTCACCGACGGCTCGGTGTCGGCGGCCTTCCGGGCCCTGCGCCTGCCCATGGGCGCCGGGCTCGGCGGCCTGGTCGCCCAGACCGGCACCCCGTACGCGAGCCCGGACTACTTCGCCGACGAGCGTTTCCGGCACCGCACCCACATCGACGTCGCCGTCAAGGAGGAGGCGCTGGTCGCCATCCTCGGGGTGCCGATGCGGCTGGGCGCCCAGATCATCGGCGTGCTGTTCGCGGCCAACCGCACCGCGCGGCCCTTCGCCCAGGAGGAGGTCGCGCTGGTGGCCTCGCTCGCCGCGCACGCCGCCGTCGCGCTCGACAACGCCAGGCTGCTGGAGGAGACCCGTACGGCGCTCGGCGAGCTGAGCTCGGCCAACCGGCTCATCCAGGCGCGGAGCGCGGCCGTGGAGCGGGCGGCGCAGGCCCACGACCGCATGACGGGCCTCGTCGTGCGCGGCGGCGGGGTGGAGGACGTCGCGGCCGTCGTCACCGACATCCTTGGCGGGGCGCTCATGGTGCTCGACGCGGACGGGCGCCGGCTCGCCGCCGTCGGCTCCGTGGGAGACCTGGACGAGGCCGAGGTGGCCGGCGCGGCGGCCGCCTCCAGCGGTCTCGGCCGGACCGTCCAGCGCGGCGACCTGTGGGTCGCCTCGGTGGCCTCCGGGGCGGAGATCCTCGGCACGCTGGTGCTGCGCACCCACGACGAGGTCTCCGGCACCGACCAGCGGATCCTGGAGCGCGCGGCGCTGGTCACGGCCCTGCTCCTGCTCTTCCGCCGCACCGCCGCCGCGGCCGAGGGCAGGGTGCGCGGAGAGCTTTTGGACGACCTCCTCACGGGCAGGGAGGTCCACTCCGACGCCCTGTACGGCAGGGCGCGGCTCCTCGGGGTCGACCTCGACGCCCCGCACATCCTGGTCGTGGCCAGGCACCGCGCGGGGGACCCCGCACCTCGCCAGCGCACGGCGTTCTGGGCGTCGTCCGACGCGTCGTCGCGGCACGGTCTGATGGCCGCCCGGGGTGAGGAGACCATCCTTCTGCTGCCCGGCGTCGACCCGGGGGCGGCGGCCAAGCGGGTCGCCAAGGAGCTCGGCGCCTCGCTCGGCACGCCCGTCACCGCGGGCGCGGCGGGCGCGGTCCAGGGGCCGGCCGCCGTGGCGGGCGCCTACCGCGAGGCCCGGCGCTGCGCGGAGGCCCTGCTGTCGCTGGGGAGGGCAGGCGAGGGGGCGAGCTGCGACGAGCTGGGCTTCGTCGGCCTCCTCCTCGGCCGCGACCGGGACGTCGCCGGGTTCCTGGAGTCCTCCATAGGGCCGGTCCTCGCCTACGACCGGCGCCGTGGCACCGCGCTCGTCCAGACCCTGGAGACCTACTTCGGCGCCGCGGCGAGCCTGTCCCGCACGGCCGAGCGCCTGCACATCCATGTCAACACCGTGACCCAGCGCCTCGACCGCGTCGGCAGGCTGCTCGGCGACGGCTGGCAGGAGCCTGACCGCGTCCTTGAGATCCAGCTCGCGCTCCGGCTCAACCGCGTGCGGCCCCTGACCAGGCGGCCCGAGCGCTCCGGCGACTGAGAAGGCTTCCCCATGCACAGTCGTTCGCAATAAGTCGACGATATTGCGCAATATTGCCGGAATGTTTCCATCGCGTTTGTGGACCACCGGAGCGGGCGTCCCCCGGCGCCGGGATCCCCTGCGGGCGTGGAGCTTCCGGCTTCCGCCGAGGTCACCCGGACGCGAGCTGTGGTGATGCGCCGTAGATCACGAATCCCCGCCGCCGGAGCCCCGCCGCATGTCGTACTGGGCGTTCCCATAGCGGGTAGGGAGGGTGTCAGCTGTTTGCGTCGTTTTTTACAGTATGCTTGCGGCGTGACACGTCGACTTGCGGAAGTTGCTAAGAAGGTCGGGGTCAGCGAGGCCACGGTCAGCCGGGTGCTGAACGGCAAGCCCGGGGTGTCCGACTCCACACGCGCGGCCGTGCTGACCGCGCTTGACGTGCTCGGATACGAGCGGCCGACCCAGCTGAGAGGCGAGCGGGCCCGCCTTGTCGGTCTCGTTCTTCCCGACCTCGGCAACCCGATCTTCCCCGCGCTCGCGGAGGTTCTCGGGGGCGCCCTGGCGCAGCGCGGCTTCACCCCCGTGCTCTGCACGCGCGCGGCGGGAGGGCTGTCCGAGGCCGACTACGTCGAGATGCTGCTGGACCAGCAGGTGTCCGGGGTGGTGTTCGCCGGCGGCCACTACGCCGAGGCCGACGCCCCGCACGAGCACTACCACCGCCTTCTCGGGCTGCGGCTGCCGGTCGTGCTGGTCAACGCCCCCAGCGACGCCATCGGCTTCCCATGCGTGGCCACCGACGACGCGGTCGCGGTGGAGCAGGCGTTCAGCCATCTGATGTCCCTAGGGCACCACCGCATCGGCCTGGTGCTCGGCCCGGAGGACCACGTTCCCTCGCGGCGCAAGCTGAAGGCCTTCACCAGAGCCGCCAAGGACGCCGGGCTGGACATCGGCCCCGAGGCGGTGGAGCGCAGCCTGTTCTCCCTCGAAGGCGGCCAGGCCGTGGCGACCCGGCTGGTCCGCGACGGGATCACCGGCATCATCTGCGCCAGCGATCCCCTCGCCCTCGGCGCCATCCGCGCCGTGCGCCGCCTCGGCATGTCGGTGCCGCAGGACGTGTCCGTCGTCGGCTTCGACGACTCCGCCTTCATGAACTGCACCAACCCGCCGCTGACCACGGTGCGCCAGCCCATCGAGGCGGTCGGCAGGGCCGCGGTGACGCTGCTGGTCAGCCAGATCGAGGGCGCCGCCGTGACCGCGGAGGAGCTGCTCTTCGAGCCTGAGCTGGTCGTTCGCGGCTCCACCGCCCCGGCCAAGATGCGGGCGCTGGCGATCGCCCTGTGACCGCGTCCGGGCCGGGGTCAGCCGTCCAGTAGCTCGCCGAGCTGCGCGCGCATCTGCTGGGCCACCGGGGCGTCCATCTTGTCGGTCAGGGCGAACGCCTGGGCCAGCGAGTCCTGCGCCGCCTCGCCGTCCCCGGCCGCCTGCTGGGAGTCGCTGAGCCTGATCAGCGTCCGAGCCTCCTGCAGCGGCATGTACATCTGCCGGAACAGCGACAGCGCCTGCTCGAAGTTGATGACCGCCTGGGGGGGGTCCTCCTGGGCCAGGGCAAGCTCGCCCAGCCCGAGCTGCACCCGCGCCTCCACGAGGTGCTCGCTGGAGGTGCTCGCCAGCATCAGGGAGCGGTGCAGCGCGCTGTTGGCCTCCGCCAGCTCACCCCGCCGCAGCCGGGCGATGCCCAGCCCGTGCAGGGCGTACGCCTCTCCGGTCGGGTCGCCGATGTTGCGAACCACGTCGAGTGCCCCGTTGAACACCTCCACCGCCAGCGCCGGCTGGTCCGACTGGAGGTAGGTGTGGCCGATCCGGTGCAGGACCTGCGCCTCGACCCTCCGGCTGCCGCTCCTGCGGCTGAGCTCCAGCGCCTCGGACAGCAGCCGCTGCGCGCCGGGCAGGTCGTCGAACTCGAGCCGGAGCTGGGCGAGGTTGTGAAGCACGTACGCCGACGCGACCTGGTCCTCAGTGCCCCTGAAGATGTCCAGAGCTCGCCTGTAGTGTGCCTCCGCGTCGGCGAACCGCCCGCTCAGCCGGTCCAGGAACCCGATGTTGCGGATCACGAGGGCCGTCCCCTGGCTGTCTCGGACCTCCTCGAAGAGCTGGACCGCCGCCTCGAAGTCGCAGCGCGCGTCCCCGAACCGCTGCTCGGTGATGTAGAGCGAGCCCCGGGAGTAGAGCATCGCCGCCTGCCCCCGCTTGTCCTGGCCCTGCCGGGAGGCCGTCAGGGCGATCTGGTGCGTCTCGCGCCAGTCGTCGAGGTAGACCCGCGACTCGAAGAGCGTCACCGAGCTGATCGCGAGATCCCAGCAGAGCGGGACGAACCCCGCCTGCGCGGCCTGGCGTATGCCCGAGACCAGCATCGAGCGCTCCCGCTCGTACCACTGGAGGGGCGAGGCGACGAGCTGGTCGACCAGCTTCGCCGGGAGCGGCCAGCGTGAGGCGTCGCTGTGGATCTGCACGTAGTCCCCGCCGTACTCCCGGCGGTGCGCCGCCTCCGCCAGGAAGAGCAGCCCGCCGAGGACGCGCGCGAGCGCCGCGTTGCGCTCGCCCGCGGTCTCCTCGGCCGCGAGGCGTTCCCGCGCGAACACGCGGATGAGGTCGTGGAAGCGGTACTGGCTGTGCACGCCGTACCCGACGCCGGTGGTCTCGATGAGCTGAGCGTCGGCCAGGTCGTCCAGCAGGTCCTGTGCGGTGTCGAGCGGATGGTCGAGCAGGGCGGCGCTGACCCAGGCGGAGAAGATCTGCGAGTCCAGGATCGTCAGGCGGCGGAACAGCCGCCGCGCGTCCTCGCCCACGCTGTCGTAGGTGAGGGAGATGCTGGCGCGGATCCCCATATCGCCGTGCTTGAGCTCGTCGAGCCTGCGCGTCTCGTCCTCGAGGCGGCTCACGAGCTGCTCCACGCTCCAGTGAGGCCGAGACGAGAGGCGCGCGCCCGCGATGCGCAGGGCGAGCGGCAGCCGGCCGCACAGCTCGGCCAGGGCCTCGGCCGCCTCGATCTCCGACTGCACCCGCTCTATCCCCGCGATGCGGGACAGCAGGTCCACCGACTGATGGGAGTCGAATATCTCCACGTCGACGTGGGAGGCGCCGGCCAGCCCGGCGAGCCGGCTCCGGCTCGTGATGATGACGGCGGAGTTCGGGTTGCCGGGGAGCAGGGGAAGGACCTGGCTCTCGCTCCCGGCGTCGTCGAGCACGATCAGCATCCTCCGGTCGGCGAGCAGCGCGCGGTACATCTCCGCCCGCTCCTCCAGGCCGTCGGGTATCGCGGTGCCGGACACGCCGAGGACGCGGAGGAACCGCTCCAGCACCTGCATGGGGCTGGTGGGACGGGACGCCGCTCCGTGCAGGTCCGCGAAGAGCTGGCCGTGGGGAAAGCGGTCGCCGACGCTGTGGGACACGTGGACGGCGATGGTGGTCTTGCCGACGCCGGGCTTGCCGACGATCACGAGGATGGGCACGGCGAACCGCGAGCGGTCCTCGGAGGCGAGCATCAGGCGCTGCCGGATGTCCTCGATCTGCTTGGTGCGGCCGGTGAAGTCGGCGATGTCGGTCGGCAGCATCCCCGGGACGTTCGGGACCGTCCGGGACGGCTGGACCTCCACCTTCTCGGGCGGCGGCGGCGCCGGCGGGTCGAGGCTCTCGTCGGAGGTGAGGATCGCGTGCTCGAGCTGCTGGAGCCGCTCGTTGGGCTCGATGCCCAGCTCCTCGATCATCGTGCGGCGGGCGTTGCGATAGACCTGCAGCGCCTCCGCCTGCCGGCCCGAGCGGTACAGAGCGGTCATCAGCTGGCCGCGAAGCCGCTCACGCAGCGGGTATTGCTCGGTGAGCTCGGTCAGCTCGCCGACCAGTTCGTGGTGGCGGCCGAGGTCCAGCTCGAGCTGGATGCAGTCCTCGTTGGCGTTGACCCAGTTCTCGGTGAGCCTGCTGGCCGCCGACTGCACGAGCCTGCTCTCGATCCCGTCGAGGGCGGGCCCGCGCCACAGTGCGAGCGCCTCGCGGTAGTGCTTTATCGCCTCGTTGACGTTGCGGGCCTCGCGGGCGCCCCGCGCTCGCAGGACGAGGCTCTCGAAACGCTGGGCGTCGATCTGGTCGGCGGCGACCCGGATGGCGTAGCCCAGCGACTGGGTGGAGATGATCTCCGGGCTGCCGCTCGCGGCGAACAGGCGCCGCAGGGAGGATATGCAGATCTGCACCTGGGCTCGGGCGGTGGTGGGCGGCTCGTCCCCGTAGATGGCCTCCATGAGCCTGCCGATGGTGACGACCCGGTTGACGTCGAGCAGGAGGACGGCGAGCACGATCTGCTGCCTGATCCCCCCGAGATCCAGCCGCCGATCACCTTCAGACGCTTCGAGAGCTCCCAGAATCCCGAATTCCACCTGCATCTCCTCGCAAGAAAGCCCGCGGTCCATCCGGAAGTTTGCTCATCCTCCGATGCGAGAGGTACACAGGCGCGTATTCCAGGAGATCCCCCTCGTAGTAAACATCGGCATTAGCCGGCTCGTGACGCTTGTGCTTGTGATACGGATACTGTCGGGCGCGAGCTGGTTACATATGGCGATGTCACTTATGTCTGGATCGTACTACTATACGTGGTTCGGATCTATAGAGAGTCTACGAATACTTTCTGAATCCGCATAGTTATTTGCATGTGCAACCTTTTTCCGGGTGCCAGGCAAGCAATCCAAGCGGTGGTATGTCCTGATATGAGTAGGTCTGGGATAGAGGTCGAGAAACGACAGTGGCGCAGGTGGCGAGAGACGACGTCGTCTCCGGCGAGGCCGGATGCGGACACATGCTCCGCGGCACTTCCCCGGGTCTGTCAGCCCCAAGGGGTGTTGCCGCCGGCCATCATCAAGGCGGGCGGGGTGGCGGACGTGCCACGCCGGGGAAAGGTGATCGTCGGGGCCGCCGCGCCGCCCGGGGCCACGCTGACGAAGGCGCCGGTGGCTCCGGCTCCGCCGGTGGCGATGGCGGCGGAGACCAATCCGAAGACTCGGCTGTCGGTGTGAGCATTCATTCTGTTGACCTCTTCATGTGTCACTGAGCTTTGTTTGCCAGCCGGTTGACTGAGACCCCCTCAACGTAAAAAGCCTCGCCATTCCCTCCTTATCGGATCTCTTCTCGCTTGCCATCAGGGCAGCTCAAGGCACAAACCAGGCTATTTATAATGTTTCGCCGATATTTCATGACTAGGGCCCGCCGAGGTGGCGTGAAGCCCCCGGAAAGCGGTGTGACCTGCGACGGGATGCCTCCCGGCGGCGCCGGGGACGGCCGTGAATAGCGGAGCGAGAGTGGACCGATAGCGGGGTCCGGCACTCTGACGCGCAGGCCGGGACTGGCCGGTGCCAGCTGTGTCTCCTGTCCCCCGGCGCACGCGGGCCGGGTCGGGGACTGTGGAACCGGAGGCGGCCGGCGCGCCAATCGCGATGATGCTCGATCTGTCCGTCTCGGCGGGCTCGGCAGATAGGTGGTCCTGACATGAGTGTTACCGCGCAGACGTTGGACGGCGTTTACGGCCGGTCGGCCGCCGGCGTGCGGGCCCGCCTGGAGCGGGACGCCAGCGGAGGATGGCAGGATCTGGCCGACGCGGAGACCGACAATGAGGGCCGCATAAGCGAATGGCGCGACAAGAAACTCGACCGGGGTCTGTATCGCATTGTGTTCGACAGCGACTATTACTTCGTCGGCCTCGGTCTGAGCGCGGCATATCCCGAGATAATCGTGACCTTCAGAATGCAGGACGAGACCGACGCCTACCAGATCCAGGTGATGCTCTCCCCGTATTCGTACTCAACGCATTTCCGGATCGCCTGATCGACGGGACTGGTGCTGTGGCCGGCCCCGGAATCCGTCGTCCCGGAGCGGAGAAGGGAAAGAGAAAATGACAGACGCGAACACCACGAGGTCGGCGCACCTCGTGGACGCCCCGGGGCAGGCGGCCCGCTATCGCTCGTTCACGCCCATGGTGTTTCCCGGCCGTCGCTGGCCGGACAACACCATCACCTCTGCTCCGCGCTGGCTGTCGACCGATCTGCGCGACGGCAACCAGGCGCTCGCCCATCCCATGACTCCCGATCGCAAGATGGCGATGTTCAATCTTCTGCTGCGCATGGGATACCGGGAGATCGAGGTCGGATTCCCGGTCGCGAGTCAGGACGACTTCACGTTCGTGCGCACGCTGATCGAACGCGACCTCATCCCCGACGATGTGCGCATTTCCGTTCTCGTACAGGCTCGCGACGAATTGATCAGGCGTACGGTGGAGAGCCTGGAGGGCGCCCCGCGCGCCACCATCCACTTGTACAACGCCACCTCCCCGCTCTTCCGGCGGGTGGTGTTCGGGATGAACCGGGACGAGTGCAAGGACCTCGCGGTGCAGGGCACCCGGCTGGTCATGAAATACGCGGACAAGATGCTCGGCGGTTGTGATCTCGGATTCCAGTATTCGCCGGAGCTCTTCAACGACACGGAGCTCGATTTCTCGCTCGAGGTGTGCGAAGCGGTCATGGACGTCTGGCGGCCGGAGGCGGGGCGTGAGATCACCCTCAACTTCCCCACGACCGTCGAGCGCTCCATGCCGAACGTTTTCGCCGACCAGATCGAGTGGCTGCACCTCAACCTCTCGCGGCGCGAGCACGTCTGCCTCTCCATCCACCCCCACAACGACCGGGGGACGGGTGTGGCCTCGTCGGAGATGGCCCTGCTGGCGGGCGCGCAGCGCGTCGAGGGCTGCCTGTTCGGCAACGGCGAGCGGGCCGGCAACGTCTGCCTCGTCACGCTCGGGCTCAACCTGCTCACCCATGGCGTGGACCCGGGGATCGACTTCTCCGACCTGGACGGTGTCCGCCGCACGGTTGAGTACTGCAACGAGATGTCGGTGCACCCCCGTCACCCATACGGCGGTGACCTCGTCTACACCTCGTTCTCCGGCTCGCACCAGGATGCGATCAAGAAGGGCTTCGACGAGCTTGAGCGCGCCGCAGGCGAGGCGGGGGTCGAGCCCCGGCGCCTTCCGTGGGAGATGCCGTACCTGCCGCTCGACCCGCGCGACGTCGGACGCACGTACGAGGCGGTGGTCCGGATCAACAGCCAGTCTGGCAAGGGCGGGGTGGCCTACGTCATGAGCGCCTGGTACGGCATGAACCTTCCGCGTCCCCTGCAGATCGACTTCGCCGCCGTGGTGCAGGGACGGGCCGACACCGATGGCGGGGAGATCACGCCGGAGGAGGTCAGGCGGCTCTTCGACCGCGAGTACGTCGAGTACCCCCTTCTGCCCGTCCCGCTCGTCTTCACCGGGGACACCGTGACGGCCGAGCTCCACATCGACGGTGAGGGGTTCGACGTCGGCGGTGCGCGGACGGACGCGGTCCAGAGCATCAGCGGCGCGCTCGCGCGGTGGGGAGTGGACGTACGGGCCGTGCACCGTACCTCGTGCGCCCCGGCCGGGAGCCGGGACCCCGGCGCAGGCGTCGTCGTCTACGCCGAGTGCAGGGTGGGGGGAAGCACGTTCTGGGGCGCGGGCGTCGACCGCGACGCGGAGGCGGCCTCGCTGTCGGCCGTGCGTTCGGCCATGACCCGGGCGCGTCTCGCCTCCGCGCCCGCCACCTGCCCGGCGGCCGACTCCTTGCCGGCAGGGATTCCCGCGCCACGCGCCTCCCACCCGACGATGGCCGCGCGCCGATAGTCACGCGATAGGGGGTGGAAGGCGCCGGAGCCTACCGTGGCAATTAGTAGCAAAAACGGACAAGTCAGGACAACCGGCAGGCGCCAGGTCAACAAGTGAGTTTCGTCGGGAAAAGGGGGGCTCGTCATGAGCCTGATCGAACGACAGGAGGCATTAGCCTCTCTGGAGGGCCTACTCGCCAATGCCATCATGGGGAAGGGCCGGGTCGCCCTGGTGAGCGGCCCCGTCGCGACCGGCAAGAGCGAACTGCTCCACTCCTTCGCCGAGCAGGCCGCCGAGCTCGGCGCGCTTCCCATCACCGCGACAGGATCGCTGGCCGAGAGGGACCTGCCGCTCGGGGTGCTCGGCCAGCTCATCCAGGACGCCCCGCTGGTCATCGAGGAGCGTGAACGGGCCATGGCCCTGCTGCGCGAGGGCGCCCGCATCGTCATGTCGTCCGGCTCCTCGACGGACCCCCTGAAGCAGGTCGACGCGCAGATCGTGCACGCCCTGTGCACCGTGTTGCTCGAGTTGTCCGAGCGCTACCCCCTGATGATCGTCGTGGACGACGTGCACCACGCCGACCGGGCGTCGCTGCTCTGCCTGGCCTACCTGTCGCGGCGGGTGCGGTTCGCCTCCATCGTGGCGGTGTTCAGCCACTCCAGCCACGGGCGGTACGCCGAGACCTCCTTCCCGACCGAGCTGCTCCGCCAGCCCCACTGCCGTCGTATCCAGCTCTCCCCGCTGTCCCAGGCGGGCGTGATGAGCCTGGTGGCCGAGCAGCTGGGGACCGAGGCGGCCGAGCGGTTCGCCGGCGAATGGTATGCGCTCAGCGGTGGAAACCCTCTGCTGGCCATGGGACTGGTGGAGGACCACCAGGCGGCCATGCGGTCCGCCGGGGGAGAGCCTCCGGCCGAGCTGGTCCCGGGAGACGGATACGGGCAGGCGGTCCTGTCGTGCCTGCACCGCGCCGACCCGAAGATGCTCCAGGTGGCGTGGGGGCTCGGGGTCCTCGGCCAGGCCGACTCGCTCGACCAGCTCCTCGGGGTCAGCCCGGAGTACGTCACCCGCGAGCTTCAGTCCCTCGCCGTCGCCGGGCTGCTCACCATGAACCAGTTCCGGCACACCTCCGCCCGCGCGGCCGTACTCGCCGAGCTGGACCCCGACGAGCGGTCCGAGCTGCACCGCCGCGCGGCGGAGCTGGCCTACGACGGCGGCAGCTCCACCAAGGTGGTCGCCGAGCACCTGCTGCACGCCGGCCGCGTGGACGAGCCCTGGGCCGTCGAGGTTCTGGAGGACGCCGCGAGGCACGCGCTGCGCGAGGGCCGGGTCGAGGCCGCCGTGGAGTATCTGCGCCTGGCCTGCCGGACCAGCACCGACGCCGAGCAGCGGGTCAGGATAACCACCGCGCTCATGCGGGCAGAGTGGCGGATCAACCCGAGCACGCCCACCGGTCACTTCCCCGAGCTGACCGACGCTCTCCACCGGGGACACCTGCGGGGCAGCGACGCGGTGGTGCTGGCCAAGGCCCTGCTGTGGCACGGCAGGTTCGACGACGCGCAGGATGTGCTGAAGCGCCTCGGCGAGTCGGGGGAGAAGCTGGACGCCGACACGGTGACGGAGCTGGTGGTCACTCGGCCGCTGCTGCGCTGCGCGTACCCCTCGTTCCTGTCCCACCTGCCCCCGGTGAGCGGCGAGCAGTCCCGCGCGGCCATCCTCTCCGTTTCGGCGTACCGCCGCCTGGAGTCGGCGGTCACGCTCGCCTCCGTGCTGACCAGGGGCCCGCGCGAGGAGATCGTGGCCGTGGTCGAGCGGATCCTGCGCAGCTCCCGCCTCGACGAGATCTCGATGGACACCGTGGAGAGCGCCCTCCTCGCGCTCACCTACGGCGGGCGGCCCGACAAGGCGGCGCCGTGGTGTGACCTGTTCATCGACGAGGCGTCCTCCCGGCACGCCCCGAGCAGGCAGGCCCGGCTGTCGGCGATCCGCGCGGAGATCGCGCTGCGCCAGGGCGACATGCTCGGGGCCGAGTTCCACGGCCGGCTGGCCCTCGACACCATCCCGCTCAGCGGATGGGGCGTGGCCGTCGGCGGGCCGCTGTCCAGCCTTGTGATCGCCTCGACCGCGATGGGCAGCTACGACGCCGTCAACGAACTGCTCGACCAGCCCGTGCCTGACGCGATGTTCCAGACCCGCTGGGGGCTGCACTACCTGCACGCCAGGGGCCGTTACAGCCTGGCGACCGATCACGCCCAGCTCGCGCTCAGGGACTTCCAGCGGTGCGGCGAGCTCATGGGCCGGTGGGACCTCGACGTTCCTTGGCTCATCCCATGGCGTGCCGAGGCGGCCGAGGCCTGTCTGCGCCTCGGAAGGCCCGACCAGGCCCGGCGGCTGGTGGAGGAGCAGATCAGGCGGTGCGGGACCAGCGCCCCACGGGTGCACGGGATCGCCATGCGCCTGCTGGCCGCCACCAGCGAGCCGAGGCACCGCCCCATGCTGCTGCGCCAGGCCGGTGACCTGCTGCAGTCCGGCGGAGACCGGTACGAGCTGGCGCGCGTGCTCGCCGACCTGACGGAGGCCTTCCACGCGCTCGGCGAGTACCGGCGGGCGGGGATGATCGGCGGCCGGGCCCGCGCGGTCGCCCAGGAGTGCCACGCCGATCCGCTGAGCAGGTCGCTCGCCCGGGACGGCGACGCGAGTACCGCCGTGGTGTCGGGCTCGCCGTCCGACGCGGCCGACGTCACGGCCATCCTGAGCGACGCTGAGCGGCGGGTCGCGGTGCTGGCGGCGGCCGGCTACACCAACCGTGAGATCGCCGACAAGCTCTACGTCACGGTGAGCACCGTCGAGCAGCACCTCACCCGCACCTACAGGAAGCTCGACATCACCAGCCGCGCCGAGCTTCCTTCCACCCTCGAAATCGGTACTTCGATGCCCGCCTGAACCGCTCCGCCGCAGGAGCGCTCACGTCGCCCAGCGCGGTCGCCCCGATGTCCCCGGCGCTCCCGGCCTTCCCTGCCGGCGGCGTCGAGGCAGGGGCGTAAGACCGCTTCGCGTGAGGCGGAGCTCCCGCAGGGCACGCGCCGCCCCGGTCTCCCTGGCCAGGTCAAGGGCGCGGCGCGCGACCTGCGCGGAGCGCTCGCTCTCGTGCGCGTCGGCGTAGGCGTGGGCGAGGCGGGCCAGGTCGTAGGCCGCCGCCGGGCTCCGCCCGGCGGCGGCCAGCTCGCGTTCCAGGATCTCGATCGCGTCGTCCAGGTGGCCGAGGTCGATGAGGCACTCGGCGGCAAGCACGTCGTGCAGGGAAGGGGAGTAGTCCAAGGTGAACCTCGAGCGTTCCTCCGGCTCTGCCGAGGGTGGCTCGGCGGATTCCTCCAGGCGGCGGTGGCACATGTCCTCCTCACCGGCCATCGCGTGGCCCTGCGCCTCGCGCAGGCGGGTCACCGCGTCCAGGCGCGGTGAGGGGGCGGCGTGCTCGCGGGCGGGGCGTTCCCTGGCGGCCACGGCGATCTCTATCACCTCGCCGGGATCGCTGCCCGGGCCGGTGAGCGCCGCGCGGCTGGCGAGCGTGTACGCCACCAGCCGCTCGTCCTCCGACTGGCCCGCGGCGCGCCGGGCGATGGCGGACCACCTCAGCGCCTCGTCGAGGTCGCCCGCCTCGTACCGCATGCGGCTGATCGTCTCGGCGTCCTCGGACGACAGCGTGATCAGGGCCCGGCGGACCGATGGCCTGGCGTCGCCGCGGAATCCCTCGATGAGCGTGAAGACAGGAGACAGCGCATCGGCCAGCTCGGCCGGGCGGTGCTCGGGCCGGGCGCACGCGTCGAGGACGGCTTCGAGGTAGGCCACGGTCCGCTCGTCGGCCCGCCGGGGATCCTCGATCGCCCTGCCGGTCCGCTCCTCGTCCTCGGCGGTGAAGCGCCCTGGCACCAGCGGAACGCCCGTGACGTGGTGCCACAGGGTGGTGCCTGCGGGTTCCCCGCCTTCCCGGCCGAGCAGATCGGCCTCCTCGGCGCCGAACACGCGGCAGAGCAGCTCGGTGTACCGGTCGCCGGGCCGCCGCTCGCCGGCCTCCCACGAGCGGACCGTCTCGGTGAGATCCTCCCCGGCGGGAAGGCGGTCACGGGTGTCCTCGTCGGCCGCGTCGGTGAGCCGCCGCCCGAGGTCCTCGCGGTTCCACAGCCTGCCCCGCCGCCACGCCCGCAGCCGTGCGGCCCAGAGAGGAATGTCGATGCCGATCATCGCGCCTCCTGCATGCGAGTGGGCACAGGTGCTCCGGGGACACCCGCCTTTCATCCTTCGCCGCCGCAAAGGGTTCGTTATCCCCCAACCTGAGAGTGAATCCCTGACCGGCGCCTCCGTGGATGTGGCCCTGACCTGCACTACCGTCACGCGGAGTACGCATGGACGACCAGGAAGACCGATCATGACGCCGCTCAGCCGACGGGCCGGACGCGATCCGCTGCCCATGGCGCTCATCATGCTCACCGTGATGAGCGGTTTCGTGGACGCCGCCAGCTACTTGGGGCTCGGGCACGTCTTCACGGCCAACATGACCGGCAACGTGGTGATCCTGGGCTTCGCCGCCGCGGGCGCCCCCGGGTTCTCGGCCACGGCCTCGCTGGTCTCACTCTTCGGCTTCCTCACCGGGGCGGTCGCGGGCGGCCGCGCCGACGTCCATCTGAGGTCCCGGCGCGCCCGGATCCTGGTCACCCTTGCCGCGGAGGCCGTCATGCTGGGCCTCGCCGCGCTGATCGCGGCCGTCTCGGGCGTCGCCACCTCCGCCGACCGCTACCCGGTGATCGCGCTGGTCGCCGTCGCCATGGGCATGCGGAACGCCACCGTGCGGCTCCTCGCGATACCGGACCTGACCACGACCGTCCTCACACGCATCCTCACCGGCCTGGCGTCCGAGTCGAGCCTGGCCGGCGGCACCAACCCGAGGGCCGTGCGCAGGATCGCCTCCGTGCTCTCCATACTGCTCGGCGCCTACCTCGGAGCCCTTCTGCTGCGGCACGTCGGCGTCGAGTGGGTGCTGCTGGCCGTCGCCTCATGCGTCGCGCTGACCGCCTCAGGGTACGCGGCGCACCCTGGCTCCCAGCGGGACCCCTGAGTCACATCTCCGGGCCGACGTGGGGTTTCGACGTCGTCAGGAGCATCTGGAACTGGCTCGTGGGCCACTGATTTCCGGCGTTTCCCTCCAACTTGGCGTGCGGATATGCCTATCGTGACGGCTATGTGACCGGTATGTGATCGAATACCCGCCTTGACGACCCCGCAGGTCGCACGCGCGTCCCCGAATTATGGAAAGAATGTGTATGTAGATGGACTAGTCCGTCCGACACCGGGGGAGGCGCGGAGCGTTGGGCATGCGTGGGGCCGCCGGCCCGCCGATGAGCCTTGAGGCGATCGACCATGCCCTGGGCCGCCGCATGGAGGAGCGCGACCGCATCGCCGGCGACCTGCTCGACCTCGACGACCACCCGAGCCACCGGCTGCTGAAGGGCATGAGTCCCACAGGGGAGACCGGGCGCCGGTGGGACGAGGCGCAGATCAGGCTCGTGACCCTGTGGTGGCTCTTCGACGCCTACCGGCGGGTGCTCGACCGGGCGCAGGAGATCAGGGCCGGTCACAGGCCCGACCTCGTCACGCTGGCCATGCTGCTCACTGGTCCTTCGGTGGAGCTGAAGCCCGACGACGTGCCCGTGGAGAAGCGCTCCCTGCTCCGTGCCGTGGGCGAGTGGATCACCCTCGACGTGATCCTCGCCCGCATGGACCAGGCATACCGCGAGGTGGCGGAGACGGTCGCGGCCGTGGACGCCGCCTGGAGCCTGCTGCTCCCGAGGCTCGACGAGACCGACGCCGCCCGCCGCGCGGCGAGGGACCTGGCCCGCGACCTCGGCACCCCAGACCCCGAGCTCGACCGCCTCGACGCCGGCGCCGGCCGCCTCCGCGCCGCGGTCACCGCCGACCCGCTGGGCTCCACCGCGCTGCGCGACGAGCTCGACGCGACCGCGGCCGCCGTCGCCGCCCGGCGCGGCCTGCTGGAGCAGGCGGTGCGGGTCCGCGAGGAGTACGCCGACCGGGCCCGCCGCCTGGACGAGCGGATCACGCGGGTCGCCGAGGCCGAGGACGAGGCGCGCCGGATCCGTGACGTGGTCACCGTCAAGATCGCCTCCCCGTCCCTTCCCGAGCTTCCCGACCAGGCGCCCGCGCTGCGCGACCGCCTGTCCGCGCTCGGCACGGTCGACGGCCGCTGGCTGGAGCTGGTCGAGCGCCTGACCGGGCTCGAGCGCGGCGTCGAGGAGGCGCTGGCGCAGGCGGGCAGGGCCGCGGAGTCGATCGGCGGCCTGATCGGCCGCCGCGACGAGCTTCGCGGGCGGCTCTCCGCGTACCAGGCCAAGGCGGTGCGCCTCGGCCACGCGGAGGACATCACGCTGACAGGGCTGTACGGCGTGGCGCGTGACCTTCTTTGGACGGCGCCGTGCGACCTGCGGCGGGCGACCGTCGCGGTCGCGGAGTACCAGCGGGCCATCACTCGGATCGGAGCGGCCGGATGACCAAGTGCACGCAACCCGGATGCGCCGGGACGGTGGTGGACGGTTACTGCGACACCTGCGGCATGGCGCCCCAGCCGGAGGCGGCGCCGTCCGGCGGTCCCGGGAGCCCGTGGCCCCAGAGCGCCGCTTCGCCGGGTTCCGGGGCCCCGGGCCGGCCGGGCACCGCCTGGCCCTCGATGGCGCCCGGCTCCCCGCCGCAGCCCCCGCCCGCCTCGGGCCGGCCCGGCGTCGCGTGGCCTTCCGGCGTGGCGGCCCCTTCAGGGTCGATGACCAGGCCGTCCATCGGCGTCCCCGGCACCGCCGTCACCGGGTCGTCGGGCACGGCCTCAACCGGCTTCACCAGCGCCTCCCGCCGCAGCAGCACCCGTTCCCGCCGGGGGATGCTCGGCATGGGGCTCGTCGAGGTGCCCCCGGTGCCCTACCGGGACCCGTCGGCGGTGGTCCTGGTCGACCCCGTGGTGCCCGAGGACCGCCGCTTCTGCGGCAACTCCGACTGCGGCAAGCCGGTGGGCCGCCAGAGGGACGGCCGTCCGGGGCGGCCCGAGGGGTTCTGCCCGCACTGCGGCCAGCGCTTCTCGTTCACGCCGAAGCTCCGCGAGGACGATCTGGTCGCCGGGCAGTACGAGGTCAAGGGATGCCTGGCCCACGGAGGCCTCGGCTGGATCTACCTGGCCGCCGACCGCAACCTCGACGGCCGCTGGGTCGTCATGAAGGGCCTGCTGGACACCGGCGACCTGGAGGCGCTCGCCGCCGCCGAGGCCGAGCGGCGCTACCTCACGGCGATGGACCACCCGAACATCGTCAAGATCTTCAACTTCGTGAGCCACCCCGACCCCGGCACGGGGACGATGGTGGGCTACATCGTCATGGAGTACGTCGGCGGCGAGCCCCTTCAGGACCTGCTGCGCAAGAGGCTCAGGGAGACCGGCAACAGCCAGGCGCTCCCGCTGTCCCAGGTCATCGCCTACGGGCTGGAGATCCTCCGGGCCTTCGGCTACCTGCATGATCGCGGCATGCTGTACTGCGACCTCAAGCCCGCCAACGTCATCCAGGTGGAGGAGCAGCTCAAGCTCATCGACCTCGGCGCCGTGCGGCGCGTCGACGACCCCGACAGCGCGATCTACGGGACCGTCGGCTACCAGGCGCCCGAGATCGCCTCCCGCGGCCCGTCCGTCGCCTCCGACCTCTACACCGTGGGCCGCACGCTCGCCGTGCTGAGCCATCCGTTCAGCCCCGCCAGCGGAGGCGCCGCCGCGCCGCTGCCCGACATGGGCCCTCGGCACGAGTCCTACCAGCGGTTCCTGCAGCGTGCGACCGACTCAGATCCCGGCAGGCGCTTCCAGAGCGCGGCCGAGATGTCCGACCAGCTCGTCGGCGTGCTGAGGGAGACCAGGGCAGCGGAGGACGGCGTTCCGAACCCCGCGCAGTCCGGAGTGTTCGGTCCCGAGCGGGCGGCCGTGGGCACCGAGCTGGCGCCGGCCACCACGGGGCGGGTCTTCGGCGACCTGGACCGCCTGGACGCCGCGGGCGGGCTGCCCGTCCCCTTGGTCGACCCGCTGGACCCCGCCGCCGGGTTCCTCGCGGGCCTCACCTCGGGCAACCCGGACGAGCTGATCGCCGTGCTGGAGTCCGCGCCCCCCACCCCTGAGACCTCGCTCGCGCTGATCAGGGTGCTGAGCGAGCTCGGACGCCCCGTTCCCGAGGCGTTGTACGCGGCGGCGGCCAAGGACCTTCCCGGGGACTGGCGGCTGTGGTGGTACCGCGGGGTCGCGGAGCTGGCCTCGGGGGACGTCGGCATGGCCGTGCGGTTCTTCGACGGGCTGTACGCGTGGTTCCCGGGCGAGGCGGCGCCGAGGCTTGCCCTCGCGTTCGCCCTCGAGGCCGCGGGGGCGAACGCCGAGGCCGCCCGGCACCACGCGGCCGTCTGGCAGACCGACCGGTCCTACGTCAGCGCCTGCTTCGGCCTCGCGCGGATCCGGCTCGCCGAGGGCGACCGGGCCGGGGCCACCCGCGCGCTGGACGAGGTGCCGCCGACCTCCATCCACCGGACCGCCGCCCAGGTGGCCGCCGTGGCGGTGACCGTACGCGGGCAGGCGCCGGCCACGCTAGAGCTGGTCGCCGCCGGGGAGCGGCTGCGGAGCCTGAAGCTCGACTCCCGCGACCGCGACGGGCTCGCCTCCGAGGTGCTGGAGAGCGCGCTCGCCCGGTTCGTCGCCGGCCAGCCGGTGTCCGGCGCCGGCGCGCTGCTCGGCACGCCGCTGAACGAGCATGGTGTGCGCGGCGAGCTGGAGCGGGTCTACCGGGCACTCGCCAGGTCGGCCCCCTCCACCGAGGACCGCCACGCCCTCATCGGGCGCGCCAACGCCGTGCGCCCGAGGACGCTGTTGTGAACGGCGCCTGTCCCGCGTGCGGGACCCAGGTCCTCGCCGGCGAGGCGTTCTGCGAGCAGTGTGGCCACGACCTGTCCTCGGCCGCCACACCCTGCACGGCCTGCGGGTCGCTGAACGTCGGCCAGGACGGCTACTGCGAGAACTGCGGCATGCTGCAGCCGTCGGGCCGCGACCACGTCGAGATCGAGCTGGAGACCTCGGCCGGCGTGAGCGACCGGGGCCTGCGCCACAGCCGCAACGAGGACGCCATGGGCCTGACGTCCCTCGCGCAGGGCCAGGTCGTCGCGATCGTCTGCGACGGGGTGTCGACGTCGCCACGCCCGGACGAGGCGTCCCAGGCGGCGGCCGACATCGCGCTGGCCACCCTCGCCAAGAGGCTCGCCGAGGGCGACGACGCCGAGACGGCCACCCGTGAGGCCGTACGTCTCGCCGCCGGGGCCGTCGCCGCCTCGGCCCGCCCGGGCGAGGACTCGCCCGCCTGCACGTTCGTGTCCGCGGTGGTCGCGGGGCGGCTGGTCACGGTCGGCTGGGTGGGCGACAGCCGGGCGTACTGGCTCGGCGCCCAGTCGGCGCTGCTCACCACCGACGACGCCACCCCCGGCACCCACATGCTGACCGCGTGGCTGGGCGCCGACGCGGGCGAGGTGGTGCCGCACATCAGGACCTTCACCACGGACGGCCCGGGCGTGGTGCTGCTGTGCAGCGACGGCCTGTGGAACTACTACCCGGAGCCGGAGGCGCTCGCCGCCACGGCCCTGAACGACAACCCTCTCGCGGCGGCGCGGCGGCTCGTACGGCTCGCGAACGAGGCGGGGGGACACGACAACATCACCGTCGCGGTCATCCCGTTCGGACGGGGGGAGCGGGCCGAGAACACGGTGGCATTCCCGAAGGAGAGAAGTGACTGACTTCACCATTCGCGTGGACCAGAACAAGTACCTGCCGGCGGGGAGCCAGGAGGTCCACGGGATCATCACGGTCGAGGCGAGCGGCCCTGTGGATCGCGCCCCCGTGGCCGAGGCCGCCGAGGTGATCATCGTCGACACCTCGGGCTCCATGTCGTACGGCAAGATCGCCGACGCGCGCAAGGCCGCGCAGGCCGCCATCGACACGCTCCGCGACGGGGTCCACTTCGCGGTGATCTCCGGGAACCACCAGGCCGAGGTGATCTTCCCGGGCGGCGGGCGGCTCGCCCCGGCGGACGCGCAGAGCCGTCACGCCGCCAAGGAGGCCGTCTCCCACCTGCGGGCCGAGGGCGGCACCGCCATGGGCCGGTGGCTGCGCCGCGCCGCCGACCTGTTCAGCGCCCACCAGGTGACCCACCCGGGCGCGATCAGGCACGCCATCCTGCTGACCGACGGCAAGAACGAGCACGAGCCCGCCCCCGAGTTCGACGCGAACCTCGCGTACTGCTCGGGCAAGTTCGTCTGCGACTGCCGTGGCGTCGGCACCGACTGGGTCGTGGCCGAGGTGCGCAGGATCGGCTCCACCCTGCTCGGCAGCGTGATGGACATTCGAAGGCCCGAGGAGCTGGAGGCCGACTTCCGGGCGATGACCGAGGCGGCCATGGGCAAGACCGTGGCCGACGTCGCGCTGCGCGTGTGGATCCCCCGGGCCGCGACGCTGAACTTCGTCAAGCAGGTGTCCCCGGCGCTCGAGGACCTGACCTCCCGCCGTACGGAGGTGGACGCGCTCACCGGCGACTACCCCACGGGCGCCTGGGGAGGGGAGTCCCGGGAGTACCACGTCAGCGTGCGCGTGCCCTCGGGCAACGTCGGGCAGGAGATGCGCGCCGGGCTCGTGAAGCTGGTGCTGCCAGACACGGGCCAGGTGCTGGCCAGCGGGAACATGCTCGCCCAGTGGAGCGACGACCCCGTACAGTCGACCCGGATCAACCAGAGGGTCGCCCACTACACCGGTCAGCAGGAGCTCGCCTCGCTCATCCAGGAGGGCCTGCAGGCACGCAACGACGGCGACGTGGAGGCCGCGACCGCCCGGCTCGGCAAGGCGCGCGGCATCGCCGAGCAGGCCGGCAACGAGGAGACCGCCAAGCTGCTCGACAAGGTCATCGACGTCGACCCCGAGACGGGAACCGCACGTCTCAAGCGCGTCGTTGACAAGGCGGACGAGATCGCGCTCGACACCCGCTCCGTCCGCACCGTCCGCATGCGCAAGGACCCGGAGAACTGAGGATGGCAATCTGCCCCGTAGGGCACGACTCCTCCGACGAGGAATACTGCGACATCTGCGGCGCGCTGATGACCGGCGCACCGGCACAGGGTGCACCGGCACAGGGCGTGCCGGAGCCGTCGCCGCAGGCGCCCGCCGGTTCCGCCGCGCCTCCCGGGTCCCCGGGAGGTGGGGAGCAGACCGGTCCCTGCCCCGACTGCGGTGCGCCGCGCACCGGCCGGTTCTGCGAGACCTGCGGGTACGACTTCGTGCTCGGCGGCGGGAGCCGTACGGCGCCACCGGCCGCGGCGCAGCCTTCACCGTCCTCGCAGCCCGGGCACTCAGCCCGGACGGCCTCACCGTCCCCGTCATGGCAGCCCGCCCAGCCGGTCCGCCCAGGCCAGCCG
>JAOPYI010000299.1 GCA_025964675.1 Sphaerisporangium sp.
AGTTGCTGGATCCGGGGCGGATCGGGGTGAGTTTGTCGGAGGAGTTCCAGTTGCATCCCGAGCAGGCCACCTCCGCGTTGATCGTCCACCACCCCGAGGCCAAATACTTCAACGTCTGACGCCCGGCGGCGAGACGGTACGGTCTTGGGGGTACGTATGCGTCGTCAGGGGGTTGGGTGGACGCGGTCTTCTTTGACATGGACGGCACTCTGGTCGACACCGAGAAGCTCTGGTTCCAGGCGGAGTCAGAGGTGATGCGGCGTCTCGGCGCGGGGTGGAGCACCGCCGACCAGGAGAACCTCGTCGGCGGCTCCATGCCCGCGACGATCGCCTACATGGTCCAGGTGAGCGGATCCGACCGGGATCCGGCCGAGATCGAGAGCTGGATGATCGACCGCGTTCTGGGCCTGCTCGCCGACGGCTTCGAGGTGATGCCGGGAGCCGCCGAGCTGCTGGCCGAGGTGCGCGCGTCGGGCGTCCCCACGGGCCTTGTCACCTCATCCGCCCGGCTGATGGCGGACGCCGTGCTCGGCGGCATCGGGCGGGGCAACTTCGACATCGTGGTCACGGGAGACGACGTCCAGCGCTACAAACCCGACCCCGAGCCCTACCTTCTCGCGGCCGCCATGCTCGGCGTGGACCCGGCACGCTGCGCGGTCATCGAGGACTCCCCGAACGGCGTCGCGGCGGCCACGGCGGCGGGGTGCGCGGTCGTGGCGGTGCCCAGTGTGCTGCCCATCGCACCGGCTCCCCGGCGGCTGGTGGTCGAGTCACTGAAGCAGGTGGACATGGCGACGCTCCGCACCCTGGTCCTCCCCTAGGGGACGCGCCATCCTTGGGGAGGAGGGGCCACGGCTCCACCGCGTGCCAGGATGGAACGGTAAGCCATGACAAGGGGGCGAGCCGTTATGTCGTTCGACCAGATCGCCTGGCTTCCGCTGTGCGCGGGGCTGACAGCCGCCGGGCTGGTGCTGAGCTTCCTGGCGGCCCGCAGGCGGGGCGCGGGGGCGGGGCTGCGCGGCGCCGCCTGGTCCCTGATCCCGCTCGCCGCGTACCTCACCGGTGCGCTGCCGGCGGCCTGGAAGGTCGGAACGGCCGTGGTGGGCTTCTTCACCGGCCTGGTCCTCTCGCCGACGGTCTGGGCGGGCGTCATCGTGGCGGGCCTGTCGGCCGTGCTGTTCCTGGTCTCAGGACTGCTGCGCAAACGCGGCAGGGGCGCCGCCGACCAGGGCGGCCCGGACGCGCGCCCCGCCAAGCGGGCGCCCGCCGAGTCCGCGTCCGTGGCTCCCACGCAGCCCAACCCCCGGCCTCTGAACGCCAAGCCCACGGCTCCTGCAGGCGACGACCTGTCCGACATCGAGGAGATCCTCAAGCGCCGCGGCATCAGCTAGCCGTTCTGGGGCTTGTGCTCAGTGCCGGAGGACCCGGTGTCCAGTCGGAGTGCCGATCATCGATGCTCCTCGCCTGCCGGCCCCGCCTCGTCTGGCGCGCGCCATCACGAGAGATACGCCGAGGGGCCGGGTCACGTTCGGATAACGACGTCTCAGTCTTCAAGATCGGCCAATCTGGCCCTGGGCGCCCTGGATAGGATCGGATTCCTCGTGGTGGACGCCCGGGTTCCTCCCTCCGGCGCCAGCCGAACACCGTCGCCTGGGGCCGCATCGCTTGCGCCGCAGCGGCTTCCGCAGGCATGTCACGGTTCCGAGACAGAACCAGGACAGCCCCCGGACATTCGGTCCAAGATCAACACGAATGAATTTCGCATGAATCACAGTTGAGCCACATAGCGCGCTCAGGTACTGGTCAGTGCAGCTCAGCACGTAGATTCTGCGTCCGGGGGTCGTACACCACGGCCTGCCTGAAGATGACGACGTCCGCCGGCCACCGCTGGCCGGGCGGAGCGTCAGACGGACAACGTCGTCTGGGATCCAGGGGGCCGACAACTATGACCGCACCGCTCGACGTCTCCGGCACGGAGCTGGAGGCCGCGCCTGAAGCCGTTCTGGACGGGTCGCAGGCGAAGGCGATCCAGGGCCGATCGCTCGGCCAGATCGCGTGGATGCGCCTGAAGCGGGACAAGGTGGCGCTCACCGGTGCAGGCGTGGTGGCTTTCCTCGTCCTGGTGGCGATCTTCGCCCCGTTGATCGTCGGCTGGTTCGGGCATCCGCCCACCGACTTCAACCAGGACCTCATCAGCTCCGAGACGATGGCGCCCAAGGACGGCACCGGCATCAGCGTGGACCATCTGTTCGGCGTCGAGCCCGTCAACGGCCGTGACATCTTCAGCCGCATCGTCTACGGCGCCCGCATCTCGCTGCTGATCGCCTTCCTCGCCACGCTGCTGTCGGTGGTCATCGGCACCATGCTCGGCGTCATGGCCGGCTACTTCGGTGGCTGGGTGGACTCGGTCATCAGCAAGACGATGGACGTGTTCCTGGCGTTCCCGCTCCTGGTCTTCGCCATCGCCCTGGCGGGCATCGTGCCCGACTCCGCGTTCGGCCTGTCCGGCGACGCGCTGCGCGTGTCGCTGCTGGTGTTCATCATCGGCTTCTTCAACTGGCCCTACATCGGGCGCATCATGCGGGGCCAGACGCTGTCGCTGCGGGAGCGGGAGTTCGTCGACGCGGCCCGCAGCCTCGGCGCGCGCGGCCCGTACATCATCTTCCGGGAGATGCTGCCGAACCTCGTGGCGCCGATCCTGGTGTATTCCACGCTCCTGATCCCGTCCAACATCCTCTTCGAGGCGGCCCTGTCGTTCCTCGGGGTCGGTGTGCGCCCGCCTACGCCCACCTGGGGCGGCATGCTGTCGGACGCCGTGCGGTTCTACACGATCCCGCACTTCATGTTCTTCCCCGGTATGGCGATCTTCATCACCGTGCTGGCCTTCAACCTGTTCGGTGACGGACTCCGCGACGCCCTCGACCCGAGGGCCCGATGAGCTCCACTGTTTCCCCCGTCAAGTTCCCTCGCTCCGACAACAAGGGGTTTTGTAGATGAAGAGAAAGACCACACTGGCGGTGACCGCCCTGGGCGCGGCCCTCGCCCTGGGGCTGTCGGCCTGCGGCGGCGGCACGGCTTCGACGCCGAGCCAGTCCGGCGCGGCGTCCGCGGGCGGTGGCGCGAAGGGGGAGTTCAACGCCGCCCTCACGCAGGTGTTCAACCCTTCCGACAAGAAGGGCGGGATCCTCAAGTTCGCCAACGCCGGTGACTGGGACTCCCTCGACCCTGGCGACACGTACTACGGCTACTCCTGGAACTTCATCAAGCTCTACGGCCGTTCCCTGGTGATGTTCAAGCCGGCCCCGGGCAAGGAGAGCAGCCAGCTCGTCCCCGACCTGGCCGAGAACCTGGGCACCCCGAGCGACAACGCCAAGACCTGGACGTACAAGCTCCGGGCGGGCGTGAAGTTCGAGGACGGCACGCCGATCACCTCCAAGGACGTGAAGTACGGCGTCCTGCGGTCGCTCGACAAGGAGGTGTTCCCCGACGGGTACACCTACTTCAACGACACCCTTGACCTTCCGAAGGACTACAAGGGCCCCTACAAGTCCAAGGGTGTCAACACCGACAAGGCGATCGAGACTCCCGACGACCAGACGGTGGTCTTCCACCTGAAGCAGTCCTACAGCGGTTTCGACTACTTCGCGCAGCTTCCTGCGACCATCCCGGTCCCCGAGGCGAAGGACACGGGCGCGAAGTACAAGGAGCACGTGATCTCCTCCGGGCCGTACAAGTTCGACAAGAACGACATCGGCAAGGGCTTCAACCTGGTACGCAACGACCAGTGGGACCAGGCGACCGACCCGAACCGCAAGGCGCTGCCCGACGGCTACCAGGTCTCGACCAACGTCAACGCCGATGACATCGACAACCGCCTCCTCTCGGGCGACCTGCACGTCGACATCGCCGGCACCGGTGCCCAGCCCGCCACCCTCGGCCGCGTGCTGACGGACCCGGCGCTGAAGGCCAACACCGACAACCCGACGATCACGCGCCTGTGGTACACGTCGATCAACGGCAACGTGAAGCCGCTGGACAACCTCGACTGCCGCAAGGCCGTGGAGTACGCCGCGGACAAGGTCGCCTACCAGACCGCCTACGGAGGCGAGTTCTCCGGAGGCCAGATCGCCACCAGCCTGCTGCCCCCGGGCATCCCGGGTCACGCGGACATCAACCCGTACCCGGCCGGTGCGGACAACCACGGTGACGTCGCCAAGGCCAAGGAGGCCCTCACGGCCTGCGGCCAGCCGAACGGCTTCGAGACCAACATCGCCTACCGGGCCGAGCGTCCGAAGGAGAAGGCCACCGCCGAGGCGCTGCAGCAGTCCCTCGCCAAGGTCGGCATCAAGCTCACGCTCAAGCCGTTCCCGCAGGCCGACTACTTCGCGCTCTACGCCGGCAAGCCGGGCTACGCCAAGGACAACAAGCTCGGCCTGGCACTCAACGGCTGGGGCGCCGACTGGCCGGACGGATACGGCTTCCTGCAGCAGATCGTCGACAGCCGCGTGATCCGCGACACCGGTGGCTCCTCGAACATCAGCGTCCGCGACCCCGAGGTCGACAAGCTGATCGACCAGGCGTCGCTGGAGACCGACACCGCCAAGCGGGAGCCGATCTGGGCGCAGATCGACCAGAAGGTCATGGACGGCGCCTACGTCCTGCCCGGCCTCTGGGCCAAGAGCCTCCTCATCCGGGGCAAGGGCGTGACGAACGTCTACGTCAGCGACGCGACCGGCATGTACGACTACGTGAACATGGGCCTGCAGTAAGCGCCCGTACCATCCGATAGATCCGATAGACACGTGAACGCGGCAGGGGGCCGGCCGACCGGCCGGCCCCCGGAGCCGGGGGGACTGTGGTCACATACATCATCCGGCGCCTGATCTGGGGTGTCTTCATGCTCGCCATCGTGAGCATGATCACTTTCATGATCTTCTTCCTGGTGCCGCGTCTGGCGGGCGCCACCTCGGAGAGCCTCGCCACCCGCTACGTGGGGCGCACGGCCACCGCCGAGCAGGTGAAGATCGCCGCCGAGAAGCTCGGTTTCAACGATCCGCTGGTCGTGCAGTACGGCCGCTTCGCCAAGGGCATCGTCGCGGGCGCCGACTACGACTACGGTCCCGGCGTGGAGCGCTGCCCGGCGCCGTGCTTCGGTTACTCGTTCCTCACCCGGCTGCCCGTGTGGCCCGATCTCCTCGACCGGTTGCCGGTGACGATATCGCTGGCACTCGGAGCGGCGGTGATCTGGCTCATCGCCGGTGTGGCGACGGGCGTGGTCTCCGCCCTCAGACGCGGGAGCTTCTTCGACCGGGCGGCGATGAGCATCGCGCTCGCCGGCGTCTCCCTCCCCATCTTCTTCACCGGCATCGTCTCGCTGGTGGTGTTCAGCTACGGCCGTCCCCTGGCGTTCGCGGCGCCCGGCGGCAGCTTCACCCCGTTCTTCGACAACCCCGCCCAGTGGGCGTACAGCCTGATCCTGCCCTGGATCACGCTGGCCTTCCTGTACGCGGCCGGGTACGCCCGGCTCACGCGATCGGGCATGCTTGAGACGATGAACGAGGACTACATACGCACGGCCCGCGCCAAGGGCCTCACCGAGCGCGTGGTCGTCTTCAAGCACGGCTTGCGCGGCGCGCTCACCCCGATCTTGACCATCTTCGGCCTCGACCTCGGCCTGCTGATGGGCGGCGCCGTGCTGACAGAGAGCACCTTCTCCCTGCCGGGCATCGGGAAGTACGCCATCGACGCGATCACCAACCAGGACCTGCCGAAGGTCATGGGCGTCACGCTGGTCGCCGCGTTCTTCGTCGTCGTGGCGAACCTTGTCGTCGACCTCCTGTACGCGGTGGTCGACCCGAGAGTGAGGCTCACGTGAGCGAGCGCAGCGAGCCAACCAGCGGGCAGGGTGGCTTCCTCGAGCTGAAGGATCTCCGTATCCACTTCCCGACCGACGACGGCCTGGTCAGGTCGGTCGACGGGCTGTCGTTCACCCTGGAGCGCGGCAGGACCCTCGGCATCGTGGGGGAGTCCGGTTCCGGCAAGAGCGTCACGAGCCTCGGCATCCTCGGCCTCCACAAGGGCACCCGGGCCAAGATCTCCGGCGAGATCTGGCTCGACGGCGAGGAGCTGGTCTCGGCGACCCCGGAGCACGTCCGGACGCTGCGCGGCAAGAAGATGGCGATGATCTTCCAGGACCCGCTGTCGGCCATGCACCCCTACTACACCGTGGGCGCGCAGATCATCGAGGCCTACCGGATCCACCACCGGGTCAGCAAGGCCGTCGCGCGCAAGCATGCGATAGACATGCTCGGCCGTGTCGGCATCCCGCAGCCCGAGAGGCGGGTCGACAGCTACCCGCACGAGTTCTCCGGCGGCATGCGCCAGCGCGCGATGATCGCCATGGCGGTCATCAACAACCCGGACATCATCATCGCCGACGAGCCCACCACGGCCCTCGACGTGACCGTCCAGGCCCAGATCCTGGAGAAGCTCCTCGAGGTCAAGGACGCGGTCAACGCGGCGATCGTGCTCATCACGCACGACCTGGGCGTCATCGCGGGCATGGCCCACCGGGTGCTGGTGATGTACGCCGGGCGTCCGGTCGAGATCGGTGACACCGACCCGGTGTTCGAGGAGCCCCGCATGCCGTACACGGCGGGCCTGCTCGGTTCGATCCCGTCCCTGGAGAACTCCGGCACCCGGCTCCGTCCGATCAAGGGCACTCCCCCGTCACTGATCAACCTGCCGACCGGCTGTCCCTTCTCGCCGCGCTGCCCGCTGGCCGACGACAAGTGCAGGACGGCCGAGCCGGAGCTGACCGAGACCGACAGCGGCGGGCACTTCGCGGCCTGCCACCACTGGGACCGGCTGGCCGCGGTCGAGGACCCGACCGTGTTCTTCCGTACCGAGAGCGAGACCATGGCATGAGCGTGAAGACCGAGGAGACGC
>JAOPYI010000006.1 GCA_025964675.1 Sphaerisporangium sp.
GCGACGGCGTGCGGGCGGAGTTCGTCTTCCACCACTACAACACGGCCACCGGGGTATGGGACGACGCCACCTCCACGCTCCCGGGTGGCGGCAAGACCGCCTACAAGTACACCACCACGGCCACCGACCACTCGATCACGCTGTCCAAGCTGGTGACCGGGCAGAGCTACGCCTACAAGGTGAAGGCATACGACGGCACCGACTCCAGCGCGTGGAGCAAGTGGTGTGAGTTCACGGTGGACACCGTCGACCCTGCCACGCTGCCCAAGGTGGGCTCCGCCGACTATCCGGCGGGCACGCCCGACGACTGGCAGGGCGGGGTCGGTTCGGCGGGCGGGTTCACGTTCGCTCCCGGCGACGGCGAGACCGACGTGACGGCGTTCAGGTTCGCGCTCGAGGAACCGGCCCAGGCCACCCCCGCGACCCAGGTGGCGATCCCGGCCGGGCAGACCTCGGTCACGGTGCCGATCGCGCCGCGGCACGACTGGCTGAACACACTGTATGTGTTCGCGGTGGACCGGGCGGGCAACGTCGGCAAGACCCCGGCGACCTACAACTTCTACGTCAAGGCCGGCGCCGACCCGGTGGGGCAGTGGCGTCTCGACGAGACCGCCGGCACCACCGCGGCCGACTCCGCCGCGGCCCCTCACCCGGTGACGCTGGCCGGAGGCACCGGATGGGCAGGTGGCCGCGTGGGCGGTGCCCTCCGCATGGACGGGACCACCGGATACGGAGCCACGACCGGCCCGGTGGTCCACACCGACAGGGGCGTGACCGTCTCCGCGTGGGTCCGGCTCGCCGACAACACCAGGAACTCCACGGTCGTGAGCCAGGCGGGCAGCCACGGCTCGGCCTTCCAGTTGTACTACTCCTCCGGCTACAAACGCTGGATCTTCAACAAGTACGACGCGGACACCGACAACGAGGTCATCGTCCGGGCGGTGGGTGACACCGAGCCGCAGCTCAACGTGTGGACCCACCTGGTCGGCGTGTACGACGCCCCGGGCAAGCAGATCCGCCTGTACGTCAACGGGACGCTCCAGTCGGCCCCGGCGAGCTACCCGTACACGCCGTGGGACGCGACCGGCGCGCTACAGGTGGGGCGCGTGAGGTATAACAGCGGCTTCCATGAGAACTTCGCGGGCGACATCGACGACGTCAAGGTCTGGGACCGGATCTTGTCCGATGATCCTCGTACGGTGAACGATCCGCTGCTGGGTAATGAGATCGCGGCGATGGCCAAGCAGCCTCCCGCCGAGCTGGGCTTGTGGAAGCTGGACGAGGGGACGGGCACCACCGCCGCCGACTCCTCGGGGTATGGCAGGAAGGCGACGCTCGGCGGCGTCGCCACTTGGTCGGGCGACGGCTTCGACGGCGCGGCCGTGCTGCATCTCAACGGCACCACGGCCTACGCTTCCACCGCGACGGCTCCCGTGCGTACCGACCACAGCTACACGGTGACCGCTTGGGTGCGTCTGACCGGCGACGACACCTGTGCCATGCCCACCCACACGCTCACCGCCGTGGGGCAGGACGGTACCAGGGACAGTGGCTTCTACCTCGGTTACCGGACCTTCACCGAGAACGGCGCCACGGTGTACCGCTGGTCGTTCAGCACGACGACCAGCGACACCGACTCGTTCACCATGACGCACGCCAGGTCCGTCGAGACGGTCGACTGCTCGACGCTCGACACCTGGACCCTGCTGGTGGGGGTGTACGACGAGGTCTCCAAACAGATCCGCCTGTACGTCAACGGCGGCCTCGCCGACATCCGATCCGCTACCGGCTGGCAGGCCGGCGGCCCACTGCAGATCGGCAGAGTGAAGAACAAGGGCGCCTACGTCGACTACTTCGCGGGTGACGTCGACGACGTCCACACCTTCGCGGGCGCCCTGACCGACCGGCAGGTGATCAACCTCGCCATGGGTCTCCCCCTGGACGGTTAGACCCCGTGTCCCGCCCGGCCCGCCGTCTCCCGGCGGGCCGGGCCTCTTCCCCCACGTTCACTGACGCTCACCGCTGCCCCCGGAGGAAGCTGTGCTCAGTTCATGGCGAGGCTGGATCAAGGTCGCCGGAATGCTGGCTGTCGTGGTGCCCGCCACGTTGATCAGCCCGATGGCCGCCCAGGCGATCGACGATCCCGGCTGGCACAAGGCGCAGGCACAGCAGCCTGTACCCGGCCATGACGTCAAGGCCCGCGCGCCGCTCGCGGATCCGGGGGCGAAGTACGACCTGAAGGGGGCGCCCCCGGTTGCCTGGCCGCAGCCGGGGACAGCGGTGGTGAAGATGGCGGAGGTCGGCGCTGGTGCCACGGCCTCGGCGCCCAACGCGCAAAGCGGAACGGGCACGCGGGCCGAGGCCGGGGGCAAGGTGCGGGCCGGGCAGTTGCCGGTCTGGCTGGGCCCGGCGAGTGCGGCGACTTCGGCGGCCCAGAAGAGCGACGACAAGAGCTCCGCCAAGCAGCAGGGAACCGCCGCCGCGACACCGGCGCCCTCCGGTGCCGCATCCGCGCCTCTGCCCGCAGTACAGGTGCGGACGCTGGACGCGCGCGCTGCGGAGA
>JAOPYI010000037.1 GCA_025964675.1 Sphaerisporangium sp.
CGCTGTGGCGTGTTCGTCGTGGTCGCGGAGCATTCGCATGACGGTGGCGGGCGAGGGTCGTTTGCCCTTCTTCTTGCCTTGGGTGATGAGGAGTTGGGCGGCGATGTCGCGCAGGCTCTGTCCTTGGTCGCGTAGGTGCAGGGCCATGGACAGCATGGCGGGGTCGGTGACGGTGGCGCCGCCGATGTTCTTGCCGCGGACTCGGGCGGACTCGTGGCCGTCGAGGGTCTTGTCGCGGATGTACTCGCGTTCCATGCCGGACAGGGCGGCCAGGACGGTGAACACGATACCGCCGGGGTCGTGGTGGCCTTGGAGTTCGCCGGTGAGGAATTCCAGGCCGATGTCGCCGGCGCGCAGCCGTTCGGCGAGCTCTGCGAGTTCCAGGCCGCGGCCGAGCCGCTTGTGCTCGTGCACGACGAGGGTGACGGCGACGCCGGAGGCGCGCAGGTCCGCAGCGTGCGCGATGGCGCGTTCGAGTTCGGGGCGGGTCGTGATGCGGGTGGAGACCTTCTCGGAGAAGACGCGGGGTACCCCAGCCGTCTTCAGGGCGTCGAGTTGGGTGTCCAGGGATTGGCGGGCGGTGGAGGCGCGTGCGTAGCCGATCTTGGCGTGCCCGGTCGGCGCGGTGGCTGCGGGAGGTGCGGGCAGCCGGGTCCAGGCGGTGCCCGGCCGCCGTAGCGCCGGGGTCAGCACGTTCAGCACCTTCGCCAGCGCGGGCACGAGCTTGAACCGGGCGGTGTGGTATTGGACGGCCACCCGGTTCTTGGTCGTCCGGCACGGTGATCCAGCCGGTACTCCGCACGTCGACATCGGGCAGGCGAAGGCCTCCACCCGCAGGAACGCTTCCGTGGTGTCACTCACCCGGAAATCGTTTCATGAGTCGATTTGAAACACAATCGGATTTGAAACACGGCGTGAAACGATTCTCGCCCGGGCGGCCCTGGTCGGCGCCTATCGCCGGAGCCGGGTGCTCTCTGTTTCATAAGTGACCACCTATGAAACACTGCGTTGTCGTCGTCGACCCTCCAAGGCTCACGCGGATACCAGGCTCGCGATCGCTGTAAGAGGAGAAACGGTTCCGTTGCAGGTCCACCCCCGCGCCCTGGCCAAGAGCGCGGTTGGGTGTGAACCGCGTCCTCGAGGACAGATCTCATTCCACCCGAACGGTCCCCCCGAAGGCGGCACGGCCCTGCCCGAGGTCACAGATGACAGGGAGTGCGAAGGTCATGCCGGCTTCGATCGCCAGCCCGTAGCCCACCGGCGGCCGGGATCGACTCTCGCCGGCACGGGGATCGACCTCGACCGCCCCTCAGACGCTGCGCGGCTGCGGGGCTGCGGGTTTCCGAGGACACTGCTCAGACCCACCGCCTGGCCCACCAGCACGGCGTGCTGGCCTGGATCGCCGCGGTCGAGGGCGAGGAGGAACGCTGCCGGGAGCTGGCCGAGCTGAACCTCACCCATTTCGCGGGCGAGCACGTCGCCACCAGCGCGGCCTGGGGAGTGTGGGCGCTGGCGATACTCGATCTGGGTTACGGGCGCTGGGCTGCGGCGCTCGACCGGCTCGATGTGGCGGCCCGGGGTCCGATCGGCCGCCAGGTCAGCGCGGTGTTCTTCGCGCCCGACCAAGTCGAGGCGGCGGTACGGCTCGGCCGCCCGGCGACTGAGCCCTTCGAGCGGTTCCGCCGTTACGCCGAGGCGGCTGACGTGCAATGGGCGCAAGCCGTACTGCATCGTTGCCTGGCCCTGATGGCCACCGGGCCGGAGGCCGAGGATCATATGACGTCGGCGCGGCCCCGCCAACCCCGGAGACTCTGATGTGCTGATGTCCTACCCGGCGGGCAGGATGGGCGCAGGAGGTACAGATGAGCGACATCGCGGACGTTCCACCCGCCGTTGTGGGCCGGCTCCGGGTGATCTGCGGGGAGCTGCCCGAGGCGTACGAGGAGCCGTCGTGGATCGGCCTGCGGTGGCGGATTCGCCGGCGGACGTTCCTGCACGTCTACACCACCGACGGGAGGGGGTCGGCGTACATCGATATGGACGATCCGGCCATCCTGATGACCTTCCGGGCGCCGCCCGGGGAGTTGGCCGCGCTGGCGCATGCCGGCCCTCCGTTCTTCCGGGCCGACTGGGGTGTGAATGTCGTGGGAATGGTGCTGGACGACGAGACGGACTGGGTCGAGGTTGCCGAGCTGGTGACGGACAGCTATCGCGTGCAGGCGCCCCGCCGCCTCGCGTTCCGGCTGAAGGCAGGTGGATGAACCGCCGGCTACCTCCCCACGTTGCCGCTTATCCAGGTTCGGTGCTGAGAAACATTCCTATTCACGGTGGGATAGGTCGGGTTGCCGCACTGGCCAGAGATATTTCAGGAGACGATTCCGATGACGACATCACCCAGTGCCGCATGCTCCGGCCGTCTGGCCGGATTTGCGGGTGCAGTTCATTCCGGGCGTGATCGGCTTCACGAACTGGTAGATGCCTTCGCAGGTCCACCGCGGCGTGACATCGAGGAAGACCTCGCGTCGTTCGTTGGGGAAGCCCGCATTGCTGGTCTTTCCGTAGCCGGTCGTGACTACCTCGCCGGTCGGCACCGCGCCCTGGCTGGGCAGTGCGGGTGCGATGAGGGGCTCCGACAGCAAGATGGGCTGGTCAAGCGCAGGATCGCGAGATCGCCGTCCATTGCCGGGACGCGCCTTCACTCGGTTCGGGCACCGGCATTGCCGGGACGCGCCTTCACTCGGTTCGGGCAGCGGCCTCGAGCACGGTGAGGTCGCGGACCGCATACCGGTGATGCTCGGCCTCTTCCTTGCACACCACCGTGAGGCAGCGGCGCACGACGTACTCCTTGTCCGGGTAGGGGTCGGCCGGCTTGCGACCACATACCCGGTCGAGCTCGGCCTCGGTGAGCTCGTCGACGACCCGGCGCATCGTGGCCATGCGGGCGAGCCGCGGCGCGAGTACCTCGTCGAGCGTCGGGGTGGCATCGAGGGTGAGCCCGAGCTTCGCCGATGCTTCGGCCGGCATCCCGCCGCCAGGAAGGCCCAACGGGTGGTACGGCGCGTCCTCCTCGAGCACGGCGTTGCCGATCCAGGCATCGCTGGCCATCAGCAGATGCCGCTGCGTCTCGACGAACGACCACTCGCCGTCGA
>JAOPYI010000046.1 GCA_025964675.1 Sphaerisporangium sp.
CGACGCCACCACCAGCGCTGAAATCCAGGAAACGGTGATCGCGGCCCTCGCCGACACGGCCATCAACCACTGGCGACTACAAACCTGCAACCCCGTGACCACCCACTCGACCACGGATTCCACCCCCGGCGCCTTCACAGGTACGTCTCACGACCCAGTTCGGTATACCGAAGACACGCGGTGATCAGCTTCCCCCGTGTCATCCAAAAGTATGATCGCGAAGCCGTACGAACGCCCCTGGCTGAGGTGCAGCCTCCGACACGGTGGATGTCGTCATCCGATCCGCTCTCCAGGGGGCTGAGCGAGATCGGGATAAGGGTCGGCACATCTAGTGGCTGCGGGTTGGCCCTCTTACGTACCTGGCTCCGCCTTGGACCAAATCCCGCTGGTCACAGCCCGGAGGAAGTGGGCCCAGGCATGGCCGGATACACGGGCCGGTGGGATGTGAGCGTTCTTCGAATCACGAATGGCGATGAGGGTCAACCCTGGGACGTTTGCGATCTCGACACACTGCCCGTTGTTGGCGGTGTAACTGCTCTTCACCCAGAGTGCGGTTTCCAGGTCGGCAGCGTAAATGTCGACAAAATTGACCATGTCAGACCACGTTCCTCTTGATGCGCTCGATCAGCTCAAGACTCTCGTCGGCGTTGAGAGCAACCTCGGAAAGATTGCGGAAGAGTCTGTTCAGACGCCGTAGGTCGCGAGCGTCGTCCATGAAGACGCTACCAACCACCGTCTCAGCGAAGGCGACGTCCGAATCATCCTCGACTGGGAACTTGAAGATGTTGAATGCTCCAGTGTAGGTCCCGTTCTCGCCGCTTTCATATGGGATGACGCGGATGGAGACGTTAGGGAGTTCTGAGACGTCGAGCAGATGTCCCAGTTGGGCACGCTGGGTTGCGAGGCCGCCGACACGGAATTCGAGAGCCGCCTGAGTCACCACGCCATCGAAGAGCAGCGGTTCCTCCTCGTGGAGACGTCGCTGGCGGGCTATGCGGACTTCGACCAAGCTGTCGACCTGGTCGGGCCCCAGCGCGGCGAAGCCCACACTTGTCACCGCCCGTGCGTAGGCCTCCGTCTGAAGATGACCCGGTAGGAACACTGTTTGGTATTCCAGACAGTGAGAGGCTTCTAGTTCGTAAGCGAGAAATTCGGCGTAGTTGGCAGAGATCACGTCACCGTAGGCATGCCACCAAGGCGGCGCCTTTCGCCGCCCGCGCTTGAAGAGCTCTTCGAGTTCGCTCCGGCGCTGGCCGTTGATGCCATACAGCTCCATCAGTCCCCGGAAGTCGTTCGCGGTGCATGTCCGCTTGCCGGTCTCGACGCGACTGACCTTGGAACCGTGGCAGCCGATGTGCGCCCCAACTTCTTCAGCGGTGAGGCCGGCGTGGTCGCGGAGTACTCGAAGTTCTGCGCCTAGCTTGCGTCGAGCTGTGAGTGGACTGCCGGTCATAGCGCTTGCCATCTTCCCTCCACCACTCGGCTCTTCGCGGAGTTGAGGCTACTCGTAGCCCCAATGTCCCGCACGCCAAGTACTCGTCTGCGTACGCCTTGCACACGAGTTTGGCACTTTGCCGGACACGTGCTCGACATGACGCCATCATGAAGGCGTTATCTACGTGACCTTGTGCAGTCGAGCGACTTCTCTGGGTCACCACCTGGGTCGCGTAAAGGTGTCCGCAGCCGGTAGGAGGGGCCATGACAGCACTGGCAACGGAGGGAATTCAGCCACCCCGCCACGAGTACGTGGTTGCATGTCAGTACACACCCCAGAGCCTGCAGCCGATCAGGGGAATTCTCGGCGCGCTTCTCCCCCTGTGGGGGGTTGCCGAACTAACAGACGGTTGCCTGCTGATCGCTACCGAGCTCTGTAGCAACACGCGCCACACGCCCAGCCGCGTCTTCCGGTTGACGATCAGACGGGTGCCGCGCGGTGTGCGGATCGAGGTCAAGGACAACTCGACGACTCTGCCGACCATCCCGGCAGAAGCTCCAGGCTGGGATGCGGAGGGTGGGCGGGGTTTGTACCTCGCCTCTCAGTACGCGGACAAGTTGGGGGTTGTCCAGACAGACGACGGCAAAATCGTCTGGGCGGAGCTGGCATCACCTGGGGTAATCCACCGATGAATGCCGTCGTAGTGCCTCCCGTGATACCGCAGCCTGGCGGTTGCTCATCTTGTGCCGGCCTCCCGGGTGTGGGGAGTGGAGGGGCCGGAGGCCTTCGCTGGGGGTCCAAGGGTGTGCCCCCGGGAGACGCAGCCCCGAACCGGTTGCGCGAAGCGCCGGGAAGTGAGGCCCATTTCGCGCTCCGTCGCCCTGAACAGGGCTAGTTCCAGCCGCCCACGGGGTAGATTTCGCCGGCGGTGAGTTGTGTGCCGCGGAGTAGGGACGTTACCGGGACGACGTGGTAGCCCTTTTTCTCGAGTGTGGTGAGGATCTTCGGCATGGCCTTGACGGTCTCGGGCCAGATGTCGTGCATCAGGATGACCCGGTCGCGCTTGGCGAGGCCGAGCACCTTCTTGGTGACGGCGCCGGTGTTCCGCAGTTCCCAGTCGCGTGAGGAGCCGTTCCACAGGATCTGGGGCAGCCCCATCTCCGCCGCGATGGCCCCCACCCGCTCGTCGGTGTCGCCGTACGGCGGGCGCATGAGGCGGGGCTCCTTGCCGGTGGCGCGGTGGATGGCGTCCTGGGTCCTGCCGATCTGGTCCCTGACCTGGTCGTCGAGGAGAGATGTCAGATGCGGGTGGGTGTATGTGTGGTTACCGATCTCGTGGCCGTCGCGAGCCATCCGGCGCGTGGTCTTCGCGTACTTCCCGACACGCTGGCCGACCAGGAAGAAGGTCACCTTCGTACGGTGCTCGCGCAGGAGGTCGAGCAGCTTCGCGGTATAGGGACCGGGGCCGTCGTCGAAGGTCAGGGCTATGCACTTGACCCTGGCGCAGTTCACACCTCGGCTCGTCGCGCCGGCCGACGAGGCCATCGTGACGTTTGCCGACGCGACAGAGGCCGCCATCGGGTTCGCCGACGTGGGCCAGGCTGCGGTGGCGTTCGCTGGTGTGAGCGAGGCCGACGCGGGGGAGGTCGTCGTCAGTGCCACGGTGGCCGCGATCACGATCGGGATCCATCGCCGCATTGTTGTTCTCCCTTTTCCGTCAGCGCCGCGTCACTTTATCCCAGCCCCGTAATAGACGGAAAAACTAAGCAATATCGGTATGGCGGGGTTCAGACGATCGACTGCCGCTCCGCGGGAAAGATGGTCGGCGTCGTACGAGGGTTCCGTACCCGGATCGCCAGCTCGTCGGCCGCGCCCCTGCGCAGCGTGATCTCGTCGTGCGCCGTGGT
>JAOPYI010000061.1 GCA_025964675.1 Sphaerisporangium sp.
AATCGGCAGTAGCCCTTGCGGATCAGCTCTGTTCGGCCGCAGCCAGCGCAGTTGCCTTCCTCATGACGATGCTTGTTATGCCGCCAGAGCGCGCAGGCGGCGCAGCGGCGTCCGTGCAACAACCCCCAGGCCAGGCAGTCGAGCCCGATGAGGCCGCGGCCGCGGGCTGCCTCTGGCCCCCGGCCCGCTGAACCCATGCCATCGATTGGGAGTTGATCGCCAAGCAGTACGACCAGAAGGTCAAATACGCCACCGCGCTCAGGTTGGGCACGGCCGAGGCCGAGCAGGTGCTGCGCCGCTTCACCCGCGGCGGCCCCAAGCACCCCACCTACAAGGCGATCGAGGAATTGGGGCGGGCGGTGAAGTCGATCTTCATCGCCCAGTACATGGCCTCCGAAGGGCTGCGCCGGGAGATCCACGAGGGCCTGCAGGTGGTGGAGAACTGGAACTCGGCCAACGCCGACCTGTTCTACGGCAAGGCCGGCACCATCGACGCCACCGGCCTGCCGGGGAAACTGGCACCAGAAATGCGCCACGGGAGCTCGGCTTTCAGGCTGGGCTGTCACATCAGGTCGCCGTGGTCGATGAGTTTCAGGCTCCGATTCCAGAGTTCGGCGCGGGCGTGGGTGTCGTAGGCCTGGGCGTTGGCTTTGGCCTCGCGGGAGCGGTCAAAGAACCGGCCGGTCGTCATGACGAGGGCGTCGCCGCAGATCAGCTGGTGAGTGGCCGTGATGCCGTCCTCGATGCTGTCGATGTGGTGGCCGACCTCTTCCAGGACGATCTTGGTAGGCATATAGGTAGCTGGGTGAAGGCTGTTGACGGTTACCTGGCTGGCGGGAATACGGGTGGCCAGTTCAAAGCCGGACATGATCTGGGCGAGTTTGCTCTGGCCATAGGCACGGGTGCCGCTGTAGTCGCGTTCGATCATGAGGTCGTCGAAGTCGAGCGGGTGCTGGCCAATGGAGGCGACGTTGACGATCCGGGCCGGTGCCGATCGACGCAGCAGCGGGAGCAGTTCGAGGGTGAGGAGGAACCCGGCGAGGTAGTTCACGGCGAAACGTAGTTCGTGTCCGTCGGCGCTGGTGCGGCGGGTGCGCCCGTCGGGACGTCCGGCGCCGATACCGGCGTTGCTGACGAACACGTCGAGCCGGTCGGTGACCTGATGCACGTCGGCGGCCAAGCGGTGTACCTGAGACAGGTCGGCGAGGTCGGCGATGACGGTGCGTGGCCGCTGCACGCGGTGGGTGTCGCGGATGTCGTCGGCGGTTCGGTCGAGCTTGCCAGGGTCTCGGCCGTGCAGGATCAGGGTGGCGCCGTCGGAGGCGAGCTTGTGTGCGAGGGAACGGCCGAGGCCGTCTGTGGCGCCGGTGATGAAAATCGTTCGCTGGTCGGTCATGGCTGCTTCCTACGGCGTGAGGCGGGTGCAGCTGAGTCGGATCGCGGCCCGGTGAGTGTGGAGACGAGTTCGTTGGCAAGTTGTTGATCGAGGGGCTGACGGGTGGCGAGCAGTCGGTACCACAGGGTGCCGAACACGATGTCGGTGATAGTCGCGGGAGGTAGGCCCGGCGGAAGGTCCCCGCGAGCCTGGGCGCGGTCCAGAATGACCCCGAGTGCGTCCCGGCGGTTCTGAAGGAACGAGGCACGGAATCGCTTCCCGAACTCGGGGTTGATCTGTGCCTCGGCCATGAGAGCGCACAGTACCTCGGCGACCTGCGGGTTGCGGCCGAGGGCGAAGCTCGCGGTGAGAAAAGCGCTGAGGTCGGCGGTGTAGCTGCCCTCGTCCGATACCGGCACGTACAGATCCGCCTTGGTTGCCAGCGCGTCGAGGAGCACGTCGGCTTTGGAAGGCCACCAGCGGTAGATCGTGGTTTTGCCGGCCCCGGACCGGGCTGCGATTCCTTCGATCGTTAGACCGGCGTAGCCGACCTCGGCGGTGAGCTCGCTCGCTGCGGCCAGGATCGCCATCCGGCTGTCTTCGCTGCGCTTGCGGCCTGGGCGCTCGGGCGCTGGTTGGTCGTTCACAGGAGTCATGCTAGCTTCATTCAAAACGATACGTAACGAATCGATTTGAGGAGTTGGGAATGACGCATCACACAGCCCTCGTTGTCGGGGGAACCTCCGGCATCGGGCTGGCCACCGCCCGCCGGCTACAGGCCATGGGCGCGACCGTCCATGTCGCCGGGCGCGGCAAGGATCGTCTCGACGACATGGCGACCACCGCCCCGGCGATCATCGGTCACCGGGCGGACGGGAGCGATCGAGGTGAGATCACCGCCGTGGTCGAGGCGATCGGCAGGATCGACTGGCTCGTCATCACCCTCAGCGGCAGCGAAGGGCCGGGACCCTTCGCCGACCTGGACCTCGGCATGCTCCGCCGGGCCTTCGACGCGAAATTCTGGGGCCACGTCACCACCATCCAGGCGGCCCTGCCGCACCTGGCATCCACGGGCTCGATCACGCTGCTCGGCGCGATCACCGCCCGGGCTGGTATGCCCGGAACCGCCGGTATCGCGGCCATCAACGGAGCCGTCGAAGCCCTCGTCAAGCCGCTCGCCGCCGAACTGGCCCCCATTCGGGTCAACGGCGTCTCTCCTGGCCTGGTCGACACACCCTGGTGGAGCGGGCTGCCCGACGAGGCCAGACAGGCATACTTCACCCAGGCCGCCCAGGTGCTACCGGCGCGGCGTATCGCGACTGCGGAGGACGTCGCCGAGGTCGTGGTGCTGGCGGCAACCAACGCGAACACCACCGGCACGATCATCGAGGCCGACGGCGGTGCGCGCCTCGTCTCCATGGCCTAGCAGGAGCCGTTCGGGGCTCCCCGATCAAGGCCCGACAGGGAGCCCTGAACGAACGCTCGTCTCGGGCGGCGAACCGGCCGATCTGGATCTACGGTGTCAGGTTGACACCGGGTATGAACGAGATACGCGGGAAACCCGCCGTAGAGCGGCGAAGCCGCTGGTCAGCGGTCGGTGGGCAGGCAGTTGATGGCGGTTTCGCGGTCGATGGCGGTTGGTTTGGTGTAGGCGCGGGTGGTTTCGAGTCGGCCGTGGCCCATGAGTTCGGCGACCAGGACCAGGTCGTGGCCGTCGCGTACCAGGGTGGTGCCGAAGGTGTGGCGTAGGACGTGGCTGGTGAAGTTATCGATGCCCGCCTCGTTGGCGATAGCGGCCAGGATGTCGTCGGCGGCGCGCACGCCGAGCCGGCCGCCGCGGCGATTGAGCAGCAGCGCGGGCCTGTCGGCCCCTGGCCAGTGGGGGCGTTCGGCGTCGATCCAGAGGGCGAGGTTGTCGCGCAGGACGGGGTGGGCGGGGATCTCCCGGTAGCGCCGACCCTTGCCGGACCGCACAGTGATCAGTCCTTTGCGAGCTGAGAGCCGGATGTCATCCAGGTCCAGGGCGCAGGCCTCGCCGATGCGCAGTCCGGCGTAGAAGGGCAGCAGGCCGAGCACCCGGTCGCGGGGATTAAGCCAGCGCTCACACACGCGTAGCCAGCGGGTAGCGCGTTTTTTATCCAGGGCTCGGGGCGCCTGCTGGGGCAGCTCCAGGCGGCGGGCGTCGGGGGCGCCGAGGCCGGAGCGGGTGTAGAAGTCGGCCAGCGCGGCCAGGGCGGCATTGATAGTGGCGGGTTTGCGCTTGCGCACGGTTTGCAGGTGGGCGCGGTAGTCGCGGACCGCGCCGTCGCGGGCGGCCGGATCGGTCAACGGCTGGCCGTCGACGTCGGCGCCTGTGAGCCAGGCCAGGAAAGTACGCACCCGGGAGGCGTAGGCGCGGCGAGTGTCGTCGTCCAGCGGCGCGGACGTCAACTGCCGAGCGTAGTCGTCGCAGATCGCCTCCAGGTCCGCAGGCAGCGGGGTGGGTACGCGGCCATGCCGCCGAGCCGCCGGCGCTACCTTCGTGATATCTGAAGTAATTTCGGGGGGATCTCCGGCCGATCCGACCGTGATATCTGAAGCCACGCCGGGAGTTTACTTCAGATATTCAGCATTATCAGAAGCTCTAGGTTACCCAATCGGCGGCCGATCAGCGGCCTCTCGCTACCCATGTACTGAACCAAAGATCACCGACTTCTACTTTGGGGCTGGGGTCACGTTCGAGAGGAGGACGCCGAGGGAGGCCCTCCACTCGGGTCCGTGTTCTTCGAGCTGGAGGCGCGGTTTCCTCGGCGGGAGGACGTCCCCCGGGCGGCGGTGGACTTCATGGCCGGCCAGGTGAAGGTCGATGCGGAGCTGTTCGGCGACTATGCCTGGTCGGGGCGGACTATCGAGTATCACCGCAAGGAGGTCCGCGACTTCCACGGTTTCCGGCCGGTGACGGTCGCGGACGAGGAGAAGCTGGTCTTCTGGCTGGCCGCCGATATCTGCTCGAAGGAGATGTCGCGGGACCGGCTGCGCGCGGCGCTACTGGCGCGCTGCCGCCAGGAGAAGATCGAGCCGCCGACCCCAGGCCGGATCGAGCGGCTGCTTGGTTCGGCGGAGTCGATGTTCGAGCGGCAGTTCGCCGAGCGGACCCTGCACAGGCTGCCGCTGGTGTCGGTGACCAGGCTGGAGGAACTGGTCGCCGTCGGTGATCCCGATGACGCCGCCGCTGGCAGTGTGGGCGGCCGCCGCGCGTTCCTGCAGGAGCTGAAGGAGGACCCGGGGCCGCTGACGCTGGACACGCTGCTGGCCGAGATCACCAAGCTGGAACGGGTCAAGGCGACCGAGCTCCCTGTGAACTTGTTCGACGGGGTGTCGGAGAAACTCGTGGCGGGGTGGCGGGCTCGGGCGATGAAGATGTATCCCTCCGACTTCACGGCCGCTCCGCAGCCGATCCGGATCACGCTGCTGGCCGCACTATGCCACTTCCGCAAGACCGAGATGATCGACGGCCTGGTGGAGTTGCTGATCCAGCTGGTTCACATGATCAGCGTGCGGGCGGAGCGGAAGGTAGAAAGCGAGATCAAGGGCGAGTTCCGGCGGGTGCACGGCAAGAACGGCATCCTGGTGAAGATGGCCACCGCGGCACTGGACCTGCCGGAGGAGATCGTACGGAAGGCGATCTATCCGGTGGTGGGCAAGCGGACGCTGGCCGACATCATCGCCGAGGCCAAGGCGAACGAGAAGGCGTTCAACACCCGAGTGCGGACCAAGCTGCGCGGCTCCTACTCCCACCACTATCGGCGCGGTTTGCCCAAGCTGCTGCGGGCGGTCACCTTCGGCTCCAGCCTTCATCGCCGACCTGAAGAAGCGGCACACTGCCGGGCTGGACATGCTCAACAAGGCGCTGAAGAAGGGCACCACCGGCGGCGTGAAGATACCAAGAAGAAGGGCGAGCCGTGGATCAGCGTCCCGCCGGTGGCCAAGCAGCCCGAGCCGGAGAACCTGAAGGCGCTGAAGGAGGAGATCTCGCGGCGGTGGGGTGTGATCGACCTGTTGAACCTGCTCAAGGAGGTCGACCACATCACCGGTTTCACCGGCGACTTCGCCTCGGTCGCCTCCCGGACGGTCACCGACACCGCGGCTGCAGCGCCGGCTGCTGCTGTGCCTGTACGGGCTTGGTACGAACGTGGGGATCAAGCGGGTCGCCGACGGGACCGCGACCATGCCGGGCGCCGAGGCCGACACCGAGGTGGCGCTGCGCCGGACCCGCAGGTTGTTCATCAACCGCGACAACCTGCGCGCGGCGATCCGCACCGTGGTCAACAAGACCCTCCAAGCGCGGGACACTCAGCTGTGGGGACCGGGGACCTCGTGCGCATCGGACTCACGCAAGTTCGGTTCGTGGTCGGCCAACTTCATGACCGAGTGGCACCAGCGGTACGGAGGCCCGGGGATCATGGTGTACTGGCATGTCGAACGAAAGTCGGTCTGCATATATTCGCAGGTCACATCCACGACCGCGTCCGAGGTCGCCTCGATGATCGAGGGCCTGCTCCGCCATCTCACCTCCGCCGAGATCGACCGGCAGTACACCGACACCCATGGTGCCTCGATCGTCGTGTTCGCGTTCTCGCACCTGCTGAACTTCCAGCTTCTGCCCCGCCTGAAGAACATCGGGACCGCACGGTGTACCGGCCGGGGGCCGGGGAGGACGAGGCATGGCCGGAGCTGGATCCGGTGCTGTCGAACAAGACCATCGACTGGGACCTGATCGCCAACAACTACGACCAGATGATCAAGTATGCGACGGCGCTGCGGCTCAAGACCGCCGAAGCCCACCAGATGCTGCGCCGCTTCACCCGCGGCGGCCCCAAGCACCCCACCTACCAGGCCATCGAGGAGCTGGGCCGCGTGATCCGCACGATCTTCATCTGCGACTATCTCGCGCACGAAGCACTTCGCCAGGAGATCCACGAGGGCTTGAACGTGGTGGAG
>JAOPYI010000064.1 GCA_025964675.1 Sphaerisporangium sp.
CGTTATATTTCGGCTACAGTGTAGCCACCTTCACGCGGGTCGGGCAACGGCGCCACTCGGCGAGTGGGGCAAGGTGGGAGCTGTGAGTGAGCGAGTTCCTCGGCCGGGGAGTCCACGCTGGTGGCAGAGCCGCCCTCGCCAGGACAACGGCACGGGTCAGGGTCCAGGGCGTCCCTCGATGCCGGTCGACCGCGTCATCGACGCGGCCGTCGAACTGGTCGACGAGGTGGGACCGGCCGAGTTCAGCATGAGGCTGCTGGCGAAGCGGCTGCGGTCGAGCACGGCCACCCTGTACCGGCACTTCGCCGGCAAGGACGAGATCCTCGTCCACGTCGTGGACCACGTGCTCGGTGAGGTGCCCCGGCACCTTCCTGACATGGCGGACACGTCGACGTGGCAGGAACGGCTCGTCGCCAGTGCCGAGGCGCTGTTTCGAACGCTGAAAGAACACCCGAAAGTGGTGTCGCTCTTCGACAATCACGTTCCGCTTGGCCCACGCGGTCTCGCCGGCCGGGAGGCCGCGATCGGCATCCTGCTCTCCAGCGGATTTCCTCCCGAGGTCGCCGCCAGTGCGTACACCGCCGTGGCGCACTACGTCATCGGCTTCGCCAGCCAACTGCGCGCCGACGGCACCACCGGCCCCGAAGAGAACCAGGACATCCGCGAGTTCTACCGCTCCCTCGATCCCGCACGCTATCCCGCCACCGTGACCTCCGCCCCGTTCCTACCGAACTCCCTGGACGACGAGTTCAGGTTCGGCCTGCAACTCATCGTCGACGGACTCGCCAAACAACTGACCGGCCCGGCCGGGCGGACGCACCACCGATGAGCAGAGCCTGACTTATCAGCACCCTTGGGCGAGGGTGAGGAGGTTCGCCGGATTGGTGACGAGGATGCGCCGGACGGCCTTGGACCCGATGCGGTGTTCGAGGCGGGGCAGGAAGCGCCGGGGCAAGTAGTCCAGGCCGGGCAGGCCTCCGTAGACGCGGTAGCGGGTGGCGCGGGCGACGTCGCCGCCGAGGAGTAGGCGAGCCAGGCCGCCCGCGGCGATGACGCTTTCGGCGCAGTCGATGATCGCGGAGTCGGGTGCCTCGCGATGCCGGGCGACCCCGTCGTAGCCGAGGTAGGCACCGGCGGTGGCGAGGTCGGCGTGCAGGCCGGGGTCGAGGTTGCGGTCGATGTGTGCCAGGACGACGCGGTCGGAAGACAGGCCCTCGGCGTTCAGCGCGTCGAGGACTTCCCAGGCGGCGGAGCCGTGTTCCAGGTGGACCATCACAGGGACGCCGGTCTGGACGGCCGCGCGGGCCACCGCCGTCAGCAGGCGGCGTTCGTATGGGCTGATCCGCCAGTAGCCGACCCCGGCCTTCAGCATGCCGGCGCGGACGGGCAGGCCGGACGGGCCGAGCGCGGTCAGGCCACCGCCTGCGGGGTCCCCTGCGGAGCCGGTCGTGTGGTCCGCTACGGACTCGGTCGCGGGGTCCGTCGCCGGGAGGCCGTCCTGGACGTCGGCGACGAATCGCCGTCGCAGGGTCTCCTCGTCCGCGCTGAGCAGCCAGTGACCGGGCGGGTAGTGCTCCTGGCGGTGGCCGCCGCTGACGTGAACGACGTGCAGGCCGGTGGCGGCGCTGATGCGGGCCACCGCGGCCGGGTCGCGGCCCAGGCCGGTCGGGGTCGCCTCGATGATCGCGCCGATGCCGGCGTCCACGAGCGATCTCGCCTCGGCGCCGCTAGCTCGCTCGTCGTCGAGTTCGTCCCCGGGCAGCAGCGGCGAGACCTGGAAGAGATGCTCGTGGTAGTCGGTGGCACCGAGCGCCGCGCTCGGCAAGTCGCCCAGCACGGTGCGCACGACGGGCCGGCCCGTGTCGGTGCTCACGGCGCGCCCATGCCGAGCTGCGCAGGGTCCCCGTGCCGGCGTTCAAGGGGCGTCCGCATGGTGTTCACAGGCGGTCGAACCAGGGCTCCAGACGCCGGTACGCGTCTATGAACAGCTCGTATGCCGCGGCGTAGCGGGCGTGGGCATCGGGGTCCGGCGGCGCGGGGTCGTGGTGGTCGGTGGCGCGCCGTGCCACGTCGAAGCCGTCGAAGAGGCCGACGCCGACGCCGCCCACGACTGCCGCCCCGACGGAGGTGGCCTCGTCGACAAGGTCGCGACGGCGTACCGGCACGCCCCAGACGTCCGCGAAGATCTTCAGCAGCGGGGCGGAGTTGGCGCCGCCGCCGATGGTGTCCACGTGCCGGATGTCCGCGCCGTTCTCGGCGAAGGCGCGTAGGCCGGTGTAGAGGTTGAAGGCCACGCCCTCGACGACGGCCCGGGTGAGATGCGCCTGCCCGTGGTGGCGGGCCAGGCCCGCGAACACCGCCCTCGCCCGCGGGTTCCAGTACGGCGAGCGCTCGCCGAGCAGATGCGGGAGGAAATACAGGCCGTCGTCGCTGGCCGCTACGCCCACGGCCGCGGCGAGCAGTCGTTCGTAGCGGTCGTCCTGCCCGGGAGCGAGGATATCCATGATCCATTCGAGAGACGCGCCGCCCGCCTGCATGGTCGCGGTGGGGACGAATCGGCCCGGGATGACGTGGTTGAAGGTCATCGTCCGCATCTGCGGATCGTGCAGCGGGGCGTCGGCGGCCAGCGACACCCAGGAGGATGAACCGAGATAGGCGTAGGCGCCGTCGGCGGCCTCGATGATCCCGGCTCCCAGGGCGGCCATCGGCCCGTCGCCGCCGCCGATGACGACGGGAGTGCCGGCGCGCAGCCCGGTCGCCCGGGCGGCGTCGGGGGTAACCGTGCCTACCACGGTCGTCGAGGCGGTGATCTCGGGGAAGAGCCGGCGGTCGATCCCGGCGGCGTCGAGGAGTTCCGCCGACCAGCTACCGGCGGCCTGATCGTAGGCGTTGGTGCTGCTGGCATCGGAGGGATCGGTGGCGATCGCTCCAGTGAGGCGGTACGCCGCGAAGTCCTTGGCGAGGACGATGTGGCGGGTGCGCGCGAACGCCTCCGGCTCGTTGTCCCGCACCCACATGACCTTGGACAGCGAGTACGTCGGATTCAGCCGGTGCCCGGTGATCTTGTAGCCAGTGTCCATGCCGACTCGGTCGACGAGCCTGGCGGTCTGCGCGGTGGAACGGGTGTCGGCCCAGATGATCGCCGGGCGTACCGGCCGTCCGGAGCCGTCGAGCAGCACCGCGCCCATCATCTGCCCGGAGAACGACACCCCGGCCACTCGGTCCGCCGCCCCGGGCACCGATTCGAGCAGCTCGCGCGTCGCGGCGCACAGCGCCCCCCACCAGGCCTCGGCGTCCTGCTCGGCCTTGCCGCCCGAGCCGAAGTCGGTGGCATAGCGTACGGTCACGGCGGCGACGACGCGCCCCTCGGCGTCGACGAGCGTCGCCTTGTCCCCGGTGGTGCCGAGGTCGTGCGAAATGATCACGTCTACCGTCCTGGAGATGATGATGGTCGTGTCCTCGCGGGCGGGGTCACCGGAGCGGGCGGGGTCACCGGAGTGAGAAGCCGCCGTCGATGAGCAGCTCGGTGCCGCAGCAGAAGGCGGCCTCCTCGCTGAGCAGGTACTGCACCGCCGCCGAGATCTCGCGAAGCGTCCCGAAGCGCCCGAGCACGGTCTCGCCCAGCCACTTGTCGTGCATGTGTTTCTTCAGGGCGTTGAGCGGCGTGTCGACATATCCGGGAGAGACGGCGTTGACACGCACCCCGCGCGGCCCCCACTCCACGGCGAGGGACCGGGTCAGCGCGCTCACGCCCGCCTTGGACGTGTTGTACACGCTCTGCCGCTGCGGATGATTGACCACCGCGTTCCCGGACATCGACGCCACGTTGACGATGGCGCCGCCGCCCCGGACGAGCAGCTCACGGCCGAACTCGCGGCAGGTCATGAACACGCCGCGCAGGTTGACTCCCATCACGGCGTCGTACAGCGACATCGGCATGTCCTCGGCGGCCACGTCGTTCTCCACGATGCCGGCGCAGGTCACCAGGTCGATCGGGGTGTCGTCGGTCGCGTACAGCCGCCGTACCGCCGCGACCACCGACTCCTCGGAGGTGAGATCGACCTCGACGGTGTCGACGGCGGCGGGTAGCACCTCGAGGCCCTTGACGTCGAGCGCGTGCACGCGCGCACCCTCGTCGAGGAGCGAGGCGCAGATGGCGGCTCCGATGCCACCCGCGGCGCCGGTGACGGCGATACGACGCCCGGCGAAGCGATCGGTCATGTTTACCCCTTCCTGGGGTCGCGTCGTGGTCGTGAATGTGTGTCGTGGCTGCTCGGCGGGGCTTTCCGCCAGTGAGGACGGAGGGCTTCCGCTCTCGCGGTCTATGTAGTATTACTAGCTGATGAAACCTCCGGATTACAAGACTGAAATCTAGGTTTCGTTCATTAGCTACCAAGACGGGCGAATCCGGCATGATCTAAGCGCGTTCCTGTGTAGCAGTACTACACAGCGGTGGGCGGACCGAAGTCCGTCGGACGCAGACCGGGACAGGACCGGCGTGACGCCCGGCCGTTCGAATGCCACGCGGAGGCTGCCTGCCGACGCATGAGGAGGTGCATCAGTGATCGAGAATGGCGAGCCCCCGCCTGTGGTGTTCTCCGCGCGTGGGGTGAGCAAGAGCTACCCGGGCGTGCAGGCCCTCACCGATCTCGACCTGGACGGCCACGCCGGCGAGGTGCTCGCGATCTGCGGGGCGAACGGCGCCGGCAAGTCCACGTTCGCCCGCCTGCTGGCCGGGCAGGAGGCGCCGAGCCGCGGCGAGATCAGGGTGGCGGGCCACCCCCGGCCGGTCACCGGGCCCGCCGACGCCGACCGGGCGGGCATCCTGCTCATGCACCAGGAACCGCTGGTGATAGACGACCTCACCGTCGGGGAGAACGTCTGGCTCTACCGGCTGCGCGCGGGCCGCGACATTCGGCCTTGGTCACGCGCCCGCCGGTACGACGACGAGGAGACGCTTGGCGCGCTGCGCAAGGTGGGGCTCGGCGAGGTTCCCGTCGACCGGCCCGCCGGTACGCTCGCCCCCGGCCAGCGGCAGATGCTCGCCCTGAGCCGGACCAAGGTGACGCCGCATCGCGTGCTCATCCTGGACGAGACGACCGCCTCCACCACCGAGGAGCACTTCAAGGAAGTCACCGAGATGGTCGCGGCCGAACGGGCGGCGGGCACCGCCATCGTGTTCGTCTCGCACCGCATGCCCGAGGTCTTCGCGCTGTCCGACCGGATCGCCGTCTTCCGCAACGGCCGGCTGGTCGGCGTGCTGCGTACCGCCGAGACCGATCCCGAGCAGGTCACCACCATGATGATCGGCGACGCCGTCCGGGCGCTGCAACGCCCGCCCGCGCACACCGCCGCTGGCCGGGCCCCGGCCCTCGCCGTGCAGGGGCTGCACGCGGGGTCGGCCACCGACATCTCGTTCGAGGTCCGCGCCGGGGAGGTCGTCGGCCTGTACGGCCTGGTCGGCAGCGGCCGCTCGTCGGTGGCCCGGTCGATCTCGGGGCAGCAGCCGCTGCACCGCGGAACCGTCCAGATGCACGGCCGCGACGTGCGGATGCGCACGCCCAGCGGCGCCCTGCGGAACCGCGTCGTGTACCTCACCGAGGACCGCCGCAAGGAGGGCTTCGTCGACGACTTCACCAACGGGGAGAACCTCAGCCTGGTGACCCTCTCGCGGGACACCCGCTGGGGCGTGATCCGCCGCGGCCTCGAACGCGCGCGCGTCGCGGAGCTCATCAAGAGGTTCCAGGTCAACGGCACGCCGGAGACGATGACGAGCACGCTGTCCGGCGGCAACCAGCAGAAGGTCTGCCTGGCCAAGTGGCTCGCGGCCGATCCCGACGTGATCGTCCTCGACGAGCCCACCAAGGGCATCGACGTCGGCGCCCGGCTCAACATCTACGAGATCATCCACGACCTCAGCCGGCAGGACAAGGCGCTGCTGGTGGTGACCAGCGAGGCCGAGGAGGCGCTGCTGCTGTGTCATCGCGTACTCGTCCTGCGCGACGGGCGCCTTGTCGGCGAGGTCGATCCCGACACCGCCACCACGGAAGACCTGATCCGTGCCGCACTGGGAGGTGAGGCTGCGTGACCGCAGTGACCAAGGAGTCTGGCGACAAGGCCGACAAAGCCGACAACGCCACCGGGGCGGCCGGCGCACCCCCGCCATGGGCCGACCGCGGCAGGGCCTGGCTGCGCCAGCAGTATCCGCTGCTCATCCTCGCGGCACTGCTGATCTTCGCGTCGGCCATGTCGGACGCCTTCCTCAGCACCCGCAACCTGGAAAACGTGGTGCTGCAGATGTCGGTCGTCGGCATCGTGGCGCTGGCCCAGTTCATCGTCGTGCTCTCCGGCGGGATCGACATCAGCGTCGGCTCCGTGCTGGGGCTGGCCTGCGTGCTGAGCGCCGGCCTGTTCGGCGACACGTCCGTGGCGCTTGCCGTGCTCGCCGCGATGGTCGTCGGGGCCGCGCTCGGCGCGGTCAACGGGTTCCTCGTCGCCTTCCGCGGGCTGGAGCCGTTCATCGTGACGCTGGGCATGCTCGCGCTGGCCCGCGGGCTGGTGTACGCCTACACCGAAGGCATTCCGGTACGGCCATCCGACCCGTCCTTCACCACGGTTGGCACGGCGACGGTGGCCGGGATTCCGTTGCTCGGCGTCATCTGGATCGCTGCGGCCGTGGCGGTGGCGTTCGTGCTGCGCCGTACAGTGTTCGGCCGCCGGGTCCGTGCGGTGGGCAGCAAGCAGCAGGCGGCGCACGCCTCCGGCGTACCCGTGCGCGGCACGCTGCTGATGGTCTACACGCTGGCCGGGCTGCTGGTGGGCCTAGGCGGATTCCTGCTCGCCTCGCGCGTCGGCGCCGCCACCCCGACCGCCGGCAACCTCTACGAACTCGACGCCATCGCCGCGGTCGTCATTGGCGGTGCCAGCCTACGCGGCGGCCGGGGACGCGTCTTCGGCGTCGTCGTCGGCACGACCATCTTCGGCGTCATCACGAACCTGCTCGTCCTGCTCAACGTCTCGACCTTCCTCCAAGACGCCTTCCGCGGCGGGCTGATCCTCGTCGCGATCACACTCGCGACGCTAGGTCGCCGTCAGGACAGGGTCAGCGGATGACCGTTCCCCTCTCGTCTCACCCCCTCACCAGATCAAGATCCATGGGAGTCCCCGCAATGCGTCTTCGCTCACTGGCCGTCACGGCCACCACCGCGGCACTGTCCATGTTCCTGCTGTCCGCCTGCGGTTCCGTCGGCGGCTCGTCCGGTTCTGGTACGGCGGGCGCAGCGCGTAAGTCGAAGAACGTCAGCGAGGTGACGATCGGCTTCGCGCAGCGGCAGATGGACGCGCCGTACTACGCGGCGATGGAGTCGATGGCCCAGGACCTGGCCAAGAAGCAAGGCTTCAAGCTGCTGTTCCAGAACGCGAGCGGCGACGCCGTCACCCAGCTCAACCAGGTGCAGACGATGCTGTCGCAGGGCGTCGACGCGCTCGTCGTCAACGCGATCAGCCCGGAGACGGAACGCACCCAGCTCACCCAGGCCGCGAACCAGGTGCCAGTGCTGTTCGTGGACACCTCGATCGCCGGTGTCGGTCTGACGGCCGTGCAGTCCGACAACAAGGAAATCGGCCGGTTGTCCGGTGCGATCACGGCCAAGCGCTTCAACAAGGGCGACACCATCAAGATCGCGATCCTGAACGGCGGCCCCAACGACGAGATCGTCGGCCCCAACCGTCAGGCAGGATTCCTGCAGGGCCTGAAGGACGCCGGCGTCAACTATGAGGTAGTGGCCTCCACGAGCGCGACCTACACCCAGGAGGAGGCGGTCCCCGCCACCGAGTCGATGCTCGCCGCCCACCCCGACGTCAACCTCGTCCTCGGCCTCAACGACGCCATGGCGCTCGGCGCCCTGAGTGTCCTGCGCAAGCAGGGTAATACCCACATCCTCGTGGCCGCCGCGGCCGACGGCCAGAAGGAGGCCCTCGCCGAGATCTCTAAGGGCGGCTGCAAGGGCCAGTACATCTCGACCGGTCTGAACTCGCCCAGCCTGGCCGCCGAAAAGGTCTTCCAGCTCGCGGTCGCCCTGGCCGCCGGCAAGCAGGACCCGAAGACCGTCGAGAAGGTCTCCCTCACCAAGGCCGCCGGGATCGGCTGCGACAACGTCGCCGACTACTACAACCCCAAGAGCGTCTTCTGACCGGTACGGCCACGATCAGCCGAGGAGGCAACCATGACGGAAGCGAAGACCGGCGGCCCGATCGCCGCGAGCGGCAGTGACCGGAGCGTCGCCCGCAGCGGCGGCGCGGGGCACGCGCGGGCCGGTGCGATGATGTTGCAGGCGGTCGTCGCCTCGCGCGAGGACATCGGCCTCCGGCCGGTGCCCCGGCCACCCGCCCCCGGGCTGGGCGAGGCGCTGGTACGCAGCGTGCTCGTGGGCATCTGCGGCAGCGATGTGCACGCCGCCGCCGGGCATCACCCCTTCATCGACTTGCCGTACCGGCCAGGACATGAGGTCGTCGGGGTGATCGAGGAGGTCGGCCCCGGTGTCGACGGGCTCGCCCCAGGAGATCGCGTCGTGCTCGAGCCCAACCTGTACTGCGGGCACTGCCCTCAGTGCCGTGACGGGCGCTACAACATCTGCCGGGAACTGGCGGTCTTCGGCTGCCAGACTCCCGGCGGGATGGCGGACGCGTTCGTCGTCCGGGCCGACCGGCTGCACCACGTACCCGATGAGATGACCGACCGTACGGCCGCCCTCATCGAACCGCTCGCCACCCCGGTGCACGCCGTACGGCGGGCCGGGGTGCGTCCCGGTGACAAGGTGGTGGTCCTCGGGGCCGGTCCCATCGGGCTACTGGTCCTGGTGGCGGCGCGGGCGGCGGGCGCCGAGAGGGTCGTCGTGACCGATCTGCTGCCCGAGAAGCTGCGGCGGGCGGGCGCGCTAGGAGCCGACGAAACCCTGGCCACGGACGACCCTCGGCTGGCCGAGCGGGCCGTGGCCGCGCTCGGCGGTCCCGCCGATGTCGTGTTCGACTGCGTGGCGCGGGAGTCCACCATGGCGCAGGCCGTCGAACTCGTCGACAAGGGCGGCACCGTCGTGGTGGTCGGCGTTGCCGCCGGGCCCACCGCGATCCCCCTGCACCTCGTGCAGGACCGGGAGATCACCGTCATCGGAAGCCTGATGTACGTACGCGAGGACTTCGCCGCCGCGATCGAACTGCTGCTCTCCGGCGCGGTGGCGGCCGACAACCTCGTCACGGCGGTCTTTCCGCTGGAGGAGGTGGCACGGGCCTTCGCCGCCGCCGCCGATCCCCACCAGGTGAAGGTCCTGGTGTCCGTCGCCACCTGAAACCCAGCCCTGTCACCCCCCGAACGTGAGCCCGGTTTCACCACCTACTCTTCGAGGAGAAAGCATTGGCCTCCCTGGAGCGCCTCCCCGAGCCCGGCACGCTGAACATCGGCACCGACGGTGCCATGGCCGGTCGCACCGGTAGCTATGAAAAGCGCCTGGCGGACATGGTCGGGGTCTATCGCGACGGTGACGCGTATCGCCAGGTCCTGGCCGAGAACGGCCCGGATGCCATCGTCTACCGGGTGGCGGAGCACCGCTACTCCGACGGCCCCGGCGAGCTGATCGTCGGCACCAGCACGCTGCTGCCCGGACGCGTCGGCGACGAGTTCACGGTCACCCGCGGCCACCTGCACGCCCTGCCCGACCGCGCCGAGCTGTACCACTGCCTCGGCGGGCACGGCGTCCTGCTGCTGGAGACCGTCGACGGCGAGAGCCGCGCCGTGCCGCTAACGGCAGGGCAGGCCGTACACGTGCCCGGGCACTGGATCCACCGCAGTGTCAACGTCGGCACGGAGCCGTTCGTGACGCTGTTCTGCTACTCGGCCGACGCCGGCCAGGACTACGAGATCATCTCCGAGGCGGGCGGCATGGCGCGGCTGGTGGTGTCCGACGGGAACGGCGGCTGGACCCCCCGTCCGAACCCCGACCACGTCGGCTACCGGAAGGCGGTGGCCTGATGGACGAGGCCAAGCCGACACAGGATGTCATCAGCCGCGTCGCGGCCCTTGGCGTGGTGCCGGTCGTCGAGATCGAGGATGTCGCCACGGCGGTGCCGCTGGCGCGGACCCTCGCCGAGGCCGGGCTGCCGATTCTGGAGGTCACCTTCCGCACCGACGCCGCCCGCGAGGCCATCGAGCGCATCGCCGCCGAGCTGCCGGAGCTACTGGTCGGTGCCGGCACGCTACTGACGCGCCAGCACGTGGTCGAGGCGGCCGAGGCCGGTGCGCGCTTCGGCGTCTCGCCCGGCGTCGACGCCGAAATTCTCGCGGAGGCCGCGGCGCGCGGGCTCGCCTTCATTCCAGGGGCCGTGACGCCCAGCGAGGTCATCGCGTGCCTGCGGGCGGGAGCGCGGCACCTGAAATTCTTTCCCGCCGGCGCGTACGGGGGTGTTCCGACACTTGCCGCGCTGGCCGGTCCGTTCGCCTCGGCCGGGGTGCGCTTTATGCCGACAGGTGGGGTGACGCCTGGCAACGCCGCCGACTACCTGGCCCTTGCGGGGGTCTTCGCCGTCGGCGGCACGTGGATCGCGCCTCGCGCCGACATCGCCGCCGGTCGGTGGGACGCCATCGCCGCCCGCGCGCGTACCGCCGCGAGCCTGGACGGCCATCGCGAGGAGGACCTGCCTTGATCGAGTCCACGCCTGCATCCGCGGCCGAGGTTCCGGCCAGGGGGGCTGCCGGGTCCTCCGCGTTCCCGACCGGGTCCGCGATCTCGCTGCCCGCGCCCGCGGAGGTGCCGACGCTGTACTTCATCGGCGTCACGACGGGCCGGTCGTCGATTCGGACGGTGTTCCCCCGGTGGGCCGAGCTGCTGGGGCTCGATGGCGTGCGACTTGTCGGCATCGATCTTCCGCTGCACGCGCCGGCGGACGACTATCGGCGGGTCGTCGACTTCATCGCGGAAGATCCGCTGAGCAGCGGCGCGTTGGTAACCACGCACAAGATCGATCTCTTCCAGGCATGCCGGAGCCGCTTCGACCGGGTCGATCCCCTGGCCCGGCTGATGGGCGAGGTCAGCTGCCTGTCCAAGCGCGGCGACAACCTGATCGCGCACGCCAAGGACCCCATCTCCGCCGGGCTGGCCATCGACGCGTTCCTGCCGCCGGGTCACTGGCGGGACGGCGGCGCCGACGCCTTCATCATGGGCGCGGGCGGCTCCGCGATCGCGATCAGCTGGTATCTGAGCCGGCCAGAGCGGGGCGCCGACCGCCCGGCGCGCATCGTCGTGTCCGACCTCGACGCCAAGCGGCTGGCCGCACTGCGCGCCGTACACGAGGAGATCGGCACCGACATCCCCGTGGAGGTCGTGCAGACGCCCGGCCCCGCGGGCAACGACCGGGTGCTCGCGTCGCTGCCGCCGCGTTCGCTGGTGGTCAACGCGACCGGGCTCGGCAAGGACAGGCCGGGGTCTCCGGTGACCTACGATGCGCGGTTCTCGCCGGGAGACGTGGCCTGGGACCTCAACTATCGGGGGGACCTCATCTTTCTGGATCAGGCCCGCGCCGCCGGGCAGGTGCGGGTGGAGGACGGCTGGGTGTACTTCCTGCACGGCTGGACTCAGGTGATCGCCGAGGTCTTCGACATCGGGATCCCCTCCGGGCCCGTCTTTGACGCGCTCGGCGCGATCGCGAAGGAGGCCCGATGACCGCCACCACCTGGCGCGGCCGGGTCCTCGTCACGCCGCGCTCGCTGACGCAGGCAGGCCTGGAGCGCGTGCCGGAGCTGGGGCCGTTGCGCGACGCCGGGTACGAGTTGGTCGCCGGGCCTGCCGGAGCGCTGCCGTCCGAGGAGGCTCTGCTCGGCTTGGTCCCCGGCTGCCAGGGCTGGCTGGCCGGGGTGGAGCGGATCACGGCCCGTGTGCTGACCGCCGCGACTGAGCTGCGCGTCATCAGCCGCAACGGCGCGGGCACCGACACTATCGACCTCGACGCCGCCGAGCGGTCCCAGATCAGGGTAGAGCGGGCCGCGGGGGCGAACGCGCAGGGTGTCGCCGAGTTGACGCTCGCGCTGACGCTGTCCGCGCTGCGTGATGTGCCCTGGTCGGCGGCCGTGGTACGCGCCGGCCGCTGGGAGCGGCGGCAGGGGCGGGAAATGGCCGACATCACCGTCGGTGTCGTCGGGCTCGGCGCGATCGGGCGGCGGGCGGCCGGGCTGTTCCGTGCCCTCGGCGCCGAGGTCGTCGGCCACGATCCGTTCGCCGTCGATCCCCCGGTGGCGGTGCTGCCGCTGGCCGAGCTCGTCGCCCGCAGCGACGTGGTGACGCTGCACTGCCCGCCGCCGACCGACGGTACCGCGCTCGTCGATTCCGCACTGCTCGCCCATGTTCGTCCCGGCGCGGTGCTGATCAATACCGCACGGTCCGCGCTGGTCGACGACGACGCGGTGCTGGCGGCGCTGGAGGAGGGACGCTTGCGGGCGTACGCGGTCGACGCCTTCGACTCCGAGCCCCCGATCATGACACCGTTGCTGTGTCATGATCGGGTGCTGGCCACCCCGCATATCGGGGGATACACCGCGGCCAGCGTCCACCGTGCGACCAGTCAGGCCGTGGCGAACCTGCTTGCCGCCTTGAGGAAGGTGTGACGATGCCGGACGCCAGGAGAGCCCACTCCCCAGGAAGGCCAAAGTCGCTGGAGAGACCAAAGCCCCTGGGAAAGGAGAAGCCAGAGCTTCAGGACAAACCAGAGCTTCAGGGGAAAGCCGGCGACCATGTCCTGGATCGCCTCAGTCGTGCTCTCGAAGCCATGCGTCCGTCGGAGCGAAGGGTCGCCTCGGTCGTGCTCGCCGACCCGGGCGCAGTGGTCAGCATGTCGATGGCCGCGCTGGCCGAGGCGGCCCACGTCAGCGAGCCGACGGTGATGCGCTTTTGCGCCAGTGTGGGGTTCAACGGGTTCCAGGCGTTCAAGTTCGGCCTCGCTCAGGCCCTTGCGCTTGGCAAACCGGTCACACATTCGGCCATCGAGCTGGACGACGAGCCCGCCGAGCTGATCACCAAGATCTTCGATCATACGCTCAACAGCCTGGACGGGGCCCGCCGTTCCGTGGACGCGCGCTCGGTGGCCGATGCCGTCGCACTGCTGCTGGCCGCCGACGACGTGCTGTTCGTCGGGCAGGGCGCGTCGGGCCTGCTGGCCCAGGACGCGGCGCAGAAGGGCGTTCTCTTCGGCGTGCCCTGCGCCGCCCCCATCGACCCGCACCAGGCGTTCATGGCGGCGGCGATGGCGACGCCGCGAACGGTCGTGGTGGCCATCTCCAACACCGGGCGTACCACCTCGGTCCTCGAGGTCGCGGCACGTGCCAAACGGAGCGGTGCGAAGGTGATCGCCCTGGTCGGCGGACCGAGCCCGCTGCTGGACCTCGCCGATACCGGGATCGTCCTGCAGACGTCGGAGGACACCAACATCTACACGCCGACGATCAGCAGGCTGGCCGGGCTGGTGCTGATCGACGTACTCGCGACCGGCGTGGCCATCCGCCGCGGCCCGCAGCACCTGGAGCGGCTGCGCCAAATGAAGGGTGCGCTTTCGGCCTTTAGAGGCAGTACGTCCGACCCCGACGACGTGTGACGACCACTCCAGCGACGCTACCGACGTATCCGGCGACGCTCCAACCCATCACGCACCGCGCCAACGTATCCGGCGACTCCAGAGGAGGGACATGAAGGCGGTCGTTTATGAAGCGCCTCGCTCTTTCGAGATCAAGACGGTCGACACACCCCGACCCGGGCCGCATGAGGTGCTGCTACGCGTCCTCATGGCGGGCGTCTGCGGCACCGATCTCCACCTGCACGACGGGGAGTTCGGGCCGACGTACCCGCTGATCCCCGGCCACGAGTTCGTCGGCGAGATCGAGGAGGTCGGGTCGGCGGTGTCCGGCCTGTCGCCCGGGCAGCGGGTGGTGGTCGACAACACCCGGCAGTGCGGCGAATGCGTCAACTGCCGGCGTCGGCGGGCCAACTTCTGCCTCAACCTCGTCGCGCAAGGAGTGAACGCGCCCGGCGGGTTCGCCGAATACATCTGCGCCCCCGCAGGCCGGTGCTTCGTGGTCGACGACCTGCCCGTGGAGGTGGCCGTCCTCACCGAGCCGACGGCCTGCGTCGTGCATGGCCTCGATCGGCTGAACCCGGCTCCCGGCAGCGAGATCGCCGTCTTCGGCGCCGGCCCGACCGGTCTGCTGCTCGCCCAGTTCCTCGCCGCATCCGGCGGCACGCGCGTCACCGTCGCCGCACCCACGGCCTTCAAGCTGAAGCTCGCGGCCGCCTGGGGTGCCGACGTGACCGTCGAACTCGACCGGTCCCGGCCCGAACGCAACGCGGAGCTGCTCCGCGCGGCATCGCCTGACGGCTTCGACATGGTGGTCGACGCCACCGGAGCCACCGCCGTACTGGACCAGGCGATCGAGCTGATCCGCGATGGCGGCACCGTCGTCACGTACGGCATGGCCCCGGAGGCGGCCACGTGGACGATTTCGCCGTACGAGGTCTTCCGGCGCGAGCTGACCATCGTCGGGTCGTTCGCCCAGTGTTACAGCTTCGACCGGGCGCTGCTGGCCCTGCGAACCGGCCGGATCAAGACCGACGGGATGATCACCCACCGCTTCACCCTCGACGAGTACGCCGACGCCCTCACCGCCGTCGCTGAGAGCTCCTGCCTCAAGGCAGTGATCGTCCCTTAGCCACATCGCCGCGGAGACCGCACGCAGGACGCCACCTCGATCCGCTGCACGCCCCGTCCGTCAGCTCGCCACGTCTGAGGTTCCCCCCGAGTAGTGGGACACCCCCGACAATGGATCTTGGTCCATGGTGGGGCAGTTCCGGGTGGCACGTCCGTCCAAGTACGGAGATGAGTTCAAGCGCGACGCGGTGAGATCGGCTAGGTCGTCGGACCGGCCGATCGCCGCGGTGGCCCGGGAGTTGGGCGTCAATCACGAGACGCTGCGCACCTGGGTCCGTGAGGCCGAGGCCGCCGATACCCAGGCCGGTGGGGCGTCGGTGGACGAACGCGAGGAGCTCAAGCGGTTGCGTAAGCGCGTGGCCGAACTGCTGATCGAGAAGGAGACCGCCGCAGCACCTCCACCAGGTCAGCGATGTCCTGCGCGGTGCGGGCCGGGCTGGCCGAGGGGCGGGAGGAGCGGCTCCCGCGTGAGCGGCTGTGCCTGGCGTCAACGTGCGAACCTCTCGATGGCCGCCGGGGTGACGGGGGTGAAGAAGTTGACGAGGTTGCCGTCGGGGTCGCGGAACAGCAGCGACCGGTTGCCCCAGGGCATCGTGGTGGGCTCGTTGACGAAGTCGGTGACGAAGCCGGTCAGGTGCTGGTGAACGCGGTCCACGTCGTCGACGCGGAACTCGGTGATCACGCTGTGGTTGTCCGCCGGGCGGGCAGAGCCCGGGGCGAACAGCGGGACGGTGCGGGTGCTGGCGATCGCGAGGGTGGCGTTGGGGGTCTTGAGTTCGGCGAAGTCCTCAGTGGCCCACATCGCCTGCACACCTGTGGCTCGCTCGTAGAACTCGACGAGGCGCGCGACGTCGCTGGTAATGATGCGGATCGAGACGAAGTCCATGGTGATCTCCTTGGCTGATGGAGTCGCTGCACGTCGCAGGCTAGGAGAAATAGTGGACAGAATCGGTCCTGTATTCGAATTAGGCTGTGCACATGCCTCGACCCACCGGCCGCGTGCTGACACTCCTGGAACTGCTGCAGTCGGGCGGCACTCGGACGGTGGCCGAACTCGCCGACCGGCTCGGCGTTGATGGGCGCACCGTGCGGCGGTATGTGGACCAGCTGATCGACCTCGACGTGCCCGTGGAGTCGGTGCGCGGCCGCTACGGCGGGTACCGGCTCGCCCCCGGGTACCGTTTGCCTCCGCTCATGCTCAGCGACGACGAGGCGCTGGCCGTGCTGCTCGGCTTGGTCGCCGGCCGCCGAGCAGGGTTGATGACGGCGGGTCACACCGCGAGCGAGACGGCATCGGCCAAGATCCGGCGGGTGCTGCCCAAGCACGTTGCCCGCCGGCTCGACACACTCCTGGAATCTCTCGCCTTCACGGATCAGCCCGGTGAGTTCGCCACCCCGGACGCCGGGGTCCTGCTCACCATCGCCGATGCGGTACGCCACCGCCGACCGGTCTCGATCAGATACACCGACCGCGACGGCCGGCGCAGCGAACGCACGCTGCACGCGTACGGGATCGTCGCCCATTCGGGCCGGTGGTACGTCACGGGCACGGACCCCGAGATCGGCGAGGACCGAACCTTCCGGCTCGATCGCATCGCAGACGCGAGGACCCTGCCCGGCTCATTCGAGGCGCCCGTGGGTCCCGATCCGGCACAGCGTGTGTTGTCAGGGTTCGCCACGGCTGAGTACCGGCATGAGGTGACCTTGCGGATCTACGGGACCGTTGAGCAGATCCGCGCCCACCTTCCCGCCAGCGTCGCGAGCCTGGAGGAGCACGCGCCCACGGCAGACAAGGACCGGGCGACCGAGCGCTGGCTGCGCGTCGAACTACGGGCGGAGCGGCTCGACTGGTTGCCTCCGGCACTCGCCTCACTCGACCGGCCGTTCGTCATCGAGCGCCCCGATGAACTGCGCGACCTCGTCATCGCGCTCGCCGAACGCCTCGCGTCCTACGCCCGCCAAGCCTGACAGCGAGGAACCAATGTCATGAGATGGCACACCTAGGCCAGCTGACACCGACACTGCAGGCGACTTGACACGAGGCTGCCAGAGGGACAGCAAATTCACCGCTTTGTTCGATGAGGTGTTCAAAACGGAGGGCATCCGCGTGGTGCTCACCGCTCCGCAGGCTCCCCGAATGAACGCGATCATGGAGCGCTGGGTGGGCAGCGTACGCCGCGAGATCCTCGACCGGATCCTCGTCATCAACGCCGCGCACCTGCGCACCGTCCTCGCTCAGTACGAGGCCCATTTCAATGAGCACCGACCGCACCGGGCGCTGGATCAAGCCAGCCCACTGCGAGCGCTACCCGATCCTATCGACGCCGACATCACGGTCACTCGAAGAGACCGGCTCGGTGGTCTCCTACACGAATACTCCCAGGTCGCATCCGCAAGTCAGCGGGCTGGCGCGGGACGACGCGCCGTCTTAGGCGTCGAACATCGCGAAGAGGGTGTTGAGGCCTTCCGCCAGGAGCGGGTGCGTGAAGATCGCGTCCGCCATGGCGGTGTAAGTGAGCTTGCCCAGCATGGCGACCTGGATCATGGTCATGATCTCGCCGCCTTCACTGCCGAGGACCGCGCAACCCAGGATCCGCCCGCTGTCCGCGTCGACGACGGCCTTCATGAAGCCGCGCGTCTCCCCGGTCTCGATGGCCCGAATGACGGCGCTCATCGGGAGCTTAGCCACCCGGATCGCGCGTCCTTGCGCCTTGGCCTCACGCTCGGTCATGCCGGCGCGGCCAAGCTGCGGGTCGATGAACACCGTGTACGGGACGATCCGGTCCCGCGTGCTCGCCTTCTCGCCCCTGATGAGGTTGGCGTGCAGGATGCGGTAATCGTCGTAGGAAAGGTGGGTGAAGGCCGGGCCGCCCTTGACGTCCCCCATCGCGTAGACGCTGGGGATACTGGTTTCCAGGTACTCGTCGACCTCGATGAAGCCGTGATCGTTGACACGGATGCCGGCCGCCTCGAGGGTGAGCGCCTCGGTATTCGGGATGCGGCCGATGGCCGACAGCAGATGCGAGCCTTCGAACTGTCGCTCACCGTCCTCCGTGCGAACGGTGAGGCGCAGGCAGCCGCCGTCGACCGACTCAACCCGGACCGGCGTCGACGAGATCAGGACCGTGATCCCGTCATCGCGCAAGATATCGGCGACCTCGTCCGAGACGTCCTCGTCCTCGAGCATCATCAGACGCGCGGCGCTTTGGATGATGGTCACCTCGCTGCCGAACCGGCGGAACATCTGCCCGAACTCAAGCCCGATGTAGCCGCCACCGAGGATGATCAGGTGCTCCGGGAGCTCGTCCAACTCCATGATCGATGTTAAATCGAGCACGGGGACGTCGCCCGCGCCGGTGATCGTCAGCGGCTTGGGCCGGGCACCCGTGTCGATGACGACCACCGGCGCGCTGATCTGGCGCGTCCCGCCGTCCGTCAAAGCGATCTCGACCGTCCTCGGCCCCGTGAAATGGGCCTCGCCTTCGATCACGTCAAGCCCGTCCTGCGCCAGACGGCTCACGTAGTTCTGCCGCGCGCCGGCGACCATG
>JAOPYI010000068.1 GCA_025964675.1 Sphaerisporangium sp.
CGGCCCGGGACGTTCCCTGAGCACGACCGCCACGGGCGCCTCCTGACAGACGACCAGGCGCACAGCCTCGCCAGGCTGGTTCAGGTGTGCGCTTCGGGCCGACGCCATCCCACCCGAACTGCACGCTGCGCTCACCCGGGGCGCTGGCCACCAGCGAAGCGGTACTCACGCTTCGGCTGGCGGCCACCAGTGGGGCGCCCGGTCGTCAGGGGGTGAAGATCTCCTGGAACTTCACGATCTTGCCCTTGTACACGGTGATGAGCCCCGGATGCTGACCGGCCTTCAGGCGGGAGATGACCACCTTGCTGGAACAGCGCTTGTCGCCCACGCCCTGGCGGTCCACGGTCTTCTCCGTGTCCTTGCACCCGGTGGCACCGTAGTACGCGAGCTTCGCCGAGACGGGGGAGGCGTAGGCGGTGACGTCACCCTTGGGCGGCCCGGTGAACCATCCTTCCGTGTTGCCGGTCTTGTCCTTCACCCACTTGATCGGCGTGTACTCCGCCACCCCAGCCTTGTAGTGCGTCACCCAACCGCGCAGGATGCCGTCGTGCCGCGTGCTGATCCGCTTGGTGAAGTCGTGGTGCGGGTCGGTTTGGAAGGACGTACCGAATACCTTGGGCTGCTTGAACTTCGGGATGGTGGCGGCGTCGGCGGCGACCGCCCCGGTGACAAGCGTCGCGGCGACCGTGGCGGCGACCATCGTGGACCGGAAGAGCGCGCTGAGAGACGCCGAGGGCTTCGCAGAAGGCTTCATGACAGATGAGATTGTCACAATCGGCATTTGGTTCGCGAATCCGATGTGATCTTTCGCAGTCCGCGTACGAGAGGCAAGCGCAGGACCTCCGCGAGCGGAGGAAAACGGCATGGTAGGACGATGCGCCCGATGGTGCCGGCCCACGGCCGGGCGCTGCTGGCGGAGAACGACGGCACGGCGGTCGTCACCTCCGACCTGCGCGACCCGGCGGCGATCCTCGCCGACCCGGCCGTCAAGAAGCTCATCGACTTCAACCAGCCGGTGGGCGTGATGCCGGTCGGCATCCTGCACCCTCATCGGGGCGCCCGTTCATCGAGGTGGACGATGGTGTTGGTGGTCCTGGCTCGCTCGGCGGCCCACACGACGCGATGCGATGCGAGGCTCTCGGCGGCGTCGGTGGACAGCAGGGTGGGGTCGCCGGTGGAGACGGCGGCGAGGAACGCCTCGGTGAGCGCCTCGTCGCCACCTCCGTGCCCGTCGCCGGCGGACGGCCCCGCGCCGGCGTTGGTGTCGACGTTCTCCTCTTCGCCGGTCAGGAAGTCCACCAGGCGCAGGGTGTGGCCGTCGCCGTCGATGTAGCCGTGGGTGCCGAGCAGTCGGGTGTGGCGGTGCTCCATGGGGGTGAAGGCGCTCATGGTGAACGAGCAGGTGGTCCCGTCGGGAAACTCCATGTTGACCACCTGGTGATCCACGACGTCGTTGTCGCAGGCGTAGACGCAGCGGCCGTAGGGCCCGGTGCGCAGCGCCTCCAGCACGCCGTCCTCGGTGCGATTCTTGGTGATCGCGCTCAGGGGCCAGAAGTGGCGGCCGGGATCGGCGAGGCAGTCGAGGTACAGCCGCTTGGCGGAGTACGGGCAGGTGGGTTCGAGGGGGCAGTCGACGCAGCGGTCCGCGGCTCCCGGCGGGCGCTCCGAGGCTTTGAAGTGGGTCAGGTTGCCGAAGGAGCTGACCTTCGCGGGCGTCTGGCCGAAGAGGTGGATCAGCCAGTCGATGTCGTGGCACGACTTCGACAGCAGCATCGGCGCGGAGGTGTCCTGGCGGCGCCAGTGGCCGCGTACGAAGGAGTGGGCGTGGTGCCACCAGCCGACGGGCTCCAGATGCTGGACGTTGACGAGCCGGCCGATGCGTTTCTCGTCGAGCAGGCGCTTGAGGGTCTGCGTGTACGGGGTGTACCGCAGCACGTGGCACACCGCCAGCATGATCTTGTTGCGCTGGGCGGCGTCGGCGATCCGAATGGCGTCATCCTCGCTGGTGGCCATCGGCTTCTCCAGCAGGATGTGGTAGCCGAGGTCGGCCATCCGTACGGCCGGCTCGGTGTGCATCTGGTCCTGGGTCGCGACGATCACCGCGTCGGCGAGCCGTCCGGCCGCCGCCAGGTCAGTCCAGTCGGCGTACACCTGATCGGGAGAGACGCCGAACTCGGCCGCGGCGGCCTCCCGGCGGTACGGGTCGGGCTCGGCGATCGCGATCACCCGCCCCGTGCCGGCTGCCACCGCGTGACGTGCGTAGGACTGACCGCGCAGCCCGGCGCCGAGGAGGGCTAGAGTCACCGCAGACATGGATTCCTTCCCGATAATGAGTCCTGCAATACGCTTCTGCTCAACCTGCCCGACCCGCAGCTCTCCAGCCACGCCGAGTACTCCATCCGGCTCGGCAACCAGAGCACCTGAGTCCGGCACCGGCATGAACAACCTCCTCCACACGGTGACCCTGAGCTGACGCGTCCAGTCTGGGCATGGTGTCCCCGTGAAGACCACGCTCAGGCCGGTTCGCGGATACGGCCACGACCTACCCCGCGATCACCCTGAGCAGGTGGGCCACGACGCCGGACATGGCGTCGCGGGCCGGGGCGAGGTACCGGCGGGGGTCCACGTGGTCGTTGACGGCCTGGCGGACGACGCCGGTGAAGGCGACGTTGAGCGCCGTACCGATGTTGATCTTCACCATGCCGTCCCGTACGGCCTCCCGGAGCTCGTGGTCGGGGACGCCGGAGGAGCCGTGCAGGACCAGCGGAACGGGCAGGGCGACGCGGAGGGCCCGGATGAGGGGATGATCGAGGGCGGCGGTGCGCTCGGTCATGGCGTGGGAGCTGCCCACCGCCACGGCCAGCGCATCCACGCCGGTAGCGGCCACGAAGGACACGGCCTCGCCCGGATCGGTACGCACCCCGGGGGCGTGCGCGCCGTCCTTGCCGCCGACCTCGCCGAGCTCGGCCTCCAGCCAGAGGCCTCGGGAGTGCGCCCAGGCGACGGCCGCCGCGGTACGGGTCACGTTCTCCGCGTAGTCGTGGTGAGAACCGTCGTACATCACCGAGCCGAAGCCGTGGTCGGCCGCCCGGTGCAGGAGGGCGAGGTCGGTGACGTGGTCCAGGTGGAGGGCGACCTGGGCGGAGGAGGCGGCGGCGACAGCGGCGGTCGCCGCGGCGATCGGGCCGAGCCGGCCGTGGTGGAATTTGACCGCGTTCTCGCTGATCTGGCAGATGACCGGGGCGCCGGCCTCCTCGGCGCCGGCGACGATGGCCTCGGCGTGTTCCACAGTGATCACATTGAAGGCGGCAATGCCGCGGCCGGGGGTCACGAGGTCGGCGGTCTTCACCAGGGGCATGGGACTTCCCTCACGGTCACGTGCTGTTTGAGGCGGTAGTAGGTGGCCAGGTCGACGTCGCCGGCGACGGGCGTGACGACCGCCGAGGCCGACAGGGCCACGGCGTCGGCCAGGGCCGACGGCCAGGGGGTGCCGTCACGCAGCGCCAGAGCCAGCGCGGCCGCCGCGGCGTCGCCCGCGCCGGTCGGGTTGCCGCGCAGGATCTCCGGCGGGAGAGCCTCCCAGCAGCCTTCGGGGGTGCTGGCGAGCATGCCGTCCGGGCCGCGCGAGACGACCAAGGGCAGCGCGCGGGGGTCGAGCCCCGACTCCGTCAGCTCGGCGGCGTTCGGTTTGATGAGGTCCGGACGGGCGGCCGAGCCCGCGCGCAGGGCCGGGCCGCCGCTGTCGAGGAGCACCTTCGCGCCCGCCCGGTGGGCCAGCCAGGTGAGCACGGCGTAGGCGTCGCCGGGCAGCTCCCGGGGCAGGCTGCCGGACAGGACGACGACCCCCGCGTGCGCGGCGAGGGTGGTGAAGCGGGCCTGGAACTCGGCCCACTCCGCCGCGGAGACGGCCGGTCCTGGCTCGGAGAAGATGGTGGCGTCGGCATCGGTGACCGTCACCACCCGGCGGGTGTCGCCCCCGATGGGGGTGAAGTCGTATGGCACGGACGAGGCCGTCAGCTCCCGCTCGATCTGCGCGCCGGTCGGGCCGCCGCACAGCCCGGTCGCGACCGTCTCGTGGCCGAGCGTGTGCAGCACGCGGGCCACGTTTACGCCCTTGCCGCCCGCGCGGTGGCGGACGGCCCCGATCCGGTGGGTGGTGTGGGGTGTGAGGGCCGGGACGTCGTAGGTGACGTCGAGAGCCAGGTTGAGCGTGACGGTGAGGATCAACGGGTCACCCGCACGCGCATGGCGCCGAGCACGTACTCCCCGTCCCCTATGCGCACGTGCAGGTCGATGAAGCCGGGCAGCACACAGCCGGCGCCGAGGTCACGGCCCGTGGGCGTACCGGCGCCGAGCGCGCGGATCCGTCCGCCGGCGACCTCGACCCAGCCGCGCACCACTCCTGACGGGGTGACCTGGCAGGACGGCTGGCTGGCGATCTCGTTCGCAACGAACGACATCTCAGACTCCTGAAGCGCATATTTGCTTGATTTCTCCATCAAACGTACAAGAGTGTGCAAGCTTCGGCAAGAATGGGCAATGTCGGCTTCAAGCGAGCGACCGCGGAGCCGCAGGTGTCCGAGAGGACGGCGGAACGTTCCGGGGATCGCGGCCGCCGGCGGCCCTGGCCGGCGGGCGGTCACGACGGGCGGCACGCGCGGCCCGTTCGCGTGCACCGCGAAGCGACGGGGGCGCACACCCACCGGAGCGGGCGGCGGCGTGTCCGTGGTCTTGGAGACCACCGGAGGCGCGATGTCCCAGGTCGCCTTCGACCTGCTGACACCAGGATCCGGCCGAATGGTCATCTACGGAACGACCAGCGGAGAGCCACCGCGATTCGACCCGGTACTCCACACCACCTGACGAATCACCCAGCGTCACCGCTCGGGCCGCAGGCGGCTCTTCCCCTCTTGACGGCGCGTGTAAGGTTTTCAAAGTGCTTGATCAGCATTCGTGACAAAGGTGATTCACATGTCATATCCCTCCCATAATCGCCATAATCGTCACCCGGGGTCCGGTCGGCCGAGGGTCAACCCGGCGCGCGTGTGGGGAGGCGGCGTGGCCGCCGCCGTGGTGGCTGCACTCATCGTGGTGGTCGGAGTCATGATCAGTAAGAGGCTCCTAGGCGTCCGCGTACTCACCCCCGACGGGGCCTCCGCGTACGGCAGCGCGGCGACCACGGGATATGCGATCTCGGCCGCCGTTGCGGCGCTTGTCGCCACGCTGCTGCTGTACATCCTCATGCTTTCGACGCCGGAACCGACCAAGTTCTTCGGCTGGATCGCCGGGCTCTTCACCGTCATCATCACGATCCTGCCGTTCACGCACTCCGCAGACCTCATGGAGCAGGTCGCCACAGCCGCCATCAACCTCATCATCGGCATCGCCATCGTCTCGCTACTGGCGTCGATCGGGCGCACGGCCATTGACGAGATGCCGGACCCGGAGCCGTACCCGTACGAGCCGCCCCGCGGGCATGAGCCACGGGGATACGAGCAGCGCAGGTACGAGCGCCCCCGTGAGTACGAGCAGCGCGGATACGAGCGCCGAGACTACGACCCGTACGACTGACTGATCGGGACCACTCCGCCGGCGTCCTCCTGCCTCCTTCGGGCCCCGCTTGCCGCAACCCCGCGGGGGGCTGGTCATCTGCGCGAAGTTACCGCGCGAGTCGCACGCCGCGACCGCCTCGGCGGACTGATCCATGAATACGCCCAGCTCGCATGAGGTGACAAGGATTCCCGCACCGACAGGCCGACTGTCCGGGGTGTTGAAAAGATGACGATCATCCGCACTGGTGGTGGACTTTGCGTCAGATCACAGATTCAGTTGAGGGATGAATCCCCCTCAATGGCGCACGGGTTCGACCCGGCGTGCGTTTCTTTCCGCTTCGGCCGTCACCGCGGTGACGGCGCCCCTGCTCGCGGGTGCGGCCTCCGCAGATGACGGTCATGGCCTGGGCTCAGGGCCCGGACGACCCGTCACACAGCAGCGACCCGACAAAGACCTGCGAAATCTGCTGCGCGAGATAGACCGCGACCGCATCGAGGCCACGGTGACGCGGTTGACCCAGTTCGGCACCCGGCACACACTGTCCAGTCAGGACGATCCGGTACGTGGCATCGGCGCGGCCACGGCGTGGGTGTACACGCAGATGCAGGCGATCGCGGCCACATCGGGCGGCCGGATGACGGTGCAGAAGCAGTCGTTCGTCCAGCCTGTCTCTTCGCGGATTCCAGCCCCGACCACCATCACCAACGTCATCGCCACCCTGCGCGGAGACGCCTCGCCGGAGCGGGTCTATGTGATTTCCGGCCACATCGACTCCCGAGTCACTGACGTCATGAACTTCACCAGCGACGCTCCCGGTGCCGACGATGACGCGTCCGGCGTCGCCGTCGTGCTGGAGCTCGCCCGGGTGTTCGCCACCCGCCGTACCCAGGGCACCCTGGTGTTCGCCGTGGTCGCCGGCGAGGAGCAGGGATTGTACGGCTCGGCGTACATGGCCAGGCAGATGAAGGCGGCCGGCGTGGACGTGCAGGGCATGTTCAGCAATGACATCGTGGGCGCCAGTTCGGCCTGGGACGGCACCCGGCCCGATCCACGTACGCTACGGCTGTTCGTGGAGGGTGTGCCGACAACCGAGACGCCGGCCGAGGCGTCGATCCGGCAATCGGTCGGTGGTGAGAACGACGGACCGTCACGTCAGCTGGGCCGGTTCGTCCAGGACGTGGCGCAGAACGAGTCGACCGAGATGGACGTCCGAGTGATCTGGCGGCGCGACCGATATCTGCGTGGCAGCGATCACATCTCGTTCCTGCGGCAGGGCTATCCGGCGGCGCGGTTCACCGAGCCGCGCGAGAACTACAACCACGAGCACCAGGACACCCGAATCGAAAACGGGATACAGTTCGGCGATCTGGCCGAGTTTCTGGATTTCGGGTACATCGCCCGGGTTGCCAAGGTGAACGGTGCGACATTGTGGTCGTTGGCGCAGGGACCTGGCACACCGAAGAACCTCAAAATCGACGCGGCGAAGCTGACCAACGACACCACCCTCACCTGGGATCGCGGAACCGAATCCGACCTCGCTGGGTATGAGGTGGTCTGGCGGGAAACCACGTCTCCGGACTGGACCCAGGTCCTCGAGGTCGGTGATGTCACCTCGGTGACGATCGACATCGCCAAGGACAACGTGCAGTTCGGCCTGCGTGCCGTGGATCGCGACGGTCACCACAGCCCGGTCGCGTTCCCGCGGGTATCTTCATAGGACAATCCCGACGCGGATACGGTCGAGATGCGGGCTCATTGTCGGATCGGAGGTCGTGAACGATCCGCTACATGCTGACCCGCCACGGCCTGTTCCGCGACGACGTGCCGAACCTGGGGTACGCGTTGAGCGCGACACACGGCGGCTTCCTTCTCCTCGACAACCTGGATCCGGCGGCCGCCGAGCTGGACGTGCAGGCGAGGGCCGACTCGCTCGCGCATATCGTCCGGGCCGCCTTCGAGCCGGCGGGCCAGCCGGATCCGCAGGCCCTGGCCGCGGCGGCCGCGGAAGTCCTTGAAGTCATCGAGGGATGGACCCGCCCGACCACACCCGCTACCGGCACCTGCTCACCGGCCAGTTCACCCTCCGCCGCATGCGCGAGCTCACCGCCCGCATCCAGCAGCTAAAAAGCCGCAGTGGTTCGCCTACCGTCTTGGTCAGCGCAGGCGGGCGAACCAGCGGCAGTGCTCCTTCCATGATTCGATTTCGGAGAATCCGGCGGCCCGGGCCATGTCCGGCAAGTCGGAGGCAGAGACCCTGGCCCAGGTGAACCAGTCTCCGGTGACGCCCAGTCCGCACAGGCGGAGCCGGTCGACACGGCTGGTGACGCCGGGGGGCTCCACCTCGGCGATGACCTGCCCGCCCGGCCGGACGAGTTCACGGACGCGGCGGAGAAGGGTGTGCGGGGCGCCGGCGATGCCGATGTTGCCGTCGGCGAGGAGCACGGTGGCCCAGCGCCCGCTGCCGAGGACACGGCCGAAGACGTCGCGACACAGGACGAGGCCACCGGCTCGCCGGGTGAGGTGAACGGCATATGGGGTGATGTCGATCCCAAGCGTGGGCACGCCGCGCCGGGCCAGTTCAACGGTGAACCGGCCCGGCCCGCACCCGACATCCAGGACCGGGGCGACACAGCTAGAGAAAATCGCCTCGTCACCCGCTGCGGGCCGGAGCCAGCGGTCGCAGTCCAGAGGGCGCCTGGTGCCATCGGCGTGCTCGATCTCCACCGTGGCGCCTCTGAGGGATGCCTCATAGAGCCGGCCGATCACCGCACCACGGTCCCGGCGAGAGTGACGGCGAAGAGGGACCGTGGAGCCACCGCGGCCACGGCGAACGCGTCCGCCGCGGTGTCCACGTCGGTCAGGCACGGCATCGGGGCGACGTTCAGCTCCGCCTCTCTCAGCCTATGCAATTGGACCTCACCGGTGGTCGGCTCCGACATCGGGACACCGAGCAGGAGCGCCGGGTCAGGGACGCGCAGGCCGAGCAGCCAGAACCCGCCGTCCGTCGCCGGGCCGAATACCGCGTCGTGGGAATCGAGCAGGGACAAGGCGGAGGCCAGCATGCCGGCGGTTACCTGCGGAGTGTCCATCCCGATGAGCACGATAGGTGCGGGAAGGAGCCGGTGGGCGTCGTCGAAGGCCGCCGCTAGCCGCTCATCCAGTCCGGAGCCGCGCTGCGGCAGCACCGTGAATCCCTCGGGAAGCCAGGCTCCTGGAGCGCCGTCGAGCGCGAGGACGCGGCGGGCGGCCGGTACGTGGGCGACGGTCCGCAGCGTGTCCTCCAGCGCGGCGGCGGCCAGTGCCGCGGCCTCATGCGGGGTGAAGTACGGAGTGAGCCGGGTCTTCACCCTGCCGGCTACCGGCTCCTTGGCAATCACCACGACCTGCGCCGAGCATGGCCTGCCCCGGCCGCGAGGGAGCGGGCTTCGGTCGTACCGTTCGGCTCCCGCCCGGCTCATGTCCTGTCGCCTCCGCCGGCCAGGACCCGGCGCATATCGCCGATGGCCCGCAGCGTGCCCCGCATGGTGCCGGTCACCTTGGACCGGCCAGCCCGGGGCAGGTAGTCCACCTCGGCCTCGCGGATCCTCCAGCCTGTGGCCGCCGCGCGTAGGACCATCTCCAACGGGTAGCCGCAGCGCCGGTCGGCCAGGCTCAGCGCGAGCAGGCCGGCGCGCCGGCACGCGCGCATGGGCCCGAGGTCGTGCAGAGGGGCGCCAGTCCGGCGGCGCAGCCTCCTGGCAAGTACGGCGTTGCCGAGCCGGGCATGCAGCGGCCACGACGTGCCGGGGCGGAGGACGCGGCGGCCGAGGACCAGGTCTGCCTCGCCGGCCAGGACCGGCCCGGCCACCAGCGGCAGCTGCTCGGGGTCCAGCGACGCGTCGGCGTCCATGAAACACACGATGTCCGCGCTCGCGGCCGTCAGTCCGGCGTGGCAGGCGGCGCCGAACCCACGCTGGGGCTCGGTCACGACCGTCGCGCCGAACTCGGCGGCGATGCGGGCGGATCCGTCGGCGGAGCCGTTGTCGACGACGATCGGGTGGAAGCCGTCCGGCATGCGTCCGAGCACCCACGGCAGGGCCGCCTCCTCGTCGAGGCAGGGCAACACCACATCGATCTCCATAGTTCGACGCTAGAACCGCGGGAGGCGCATCATCCTCAGGGGGTGGTAAATGTGCTTTCGAGAAAGGGCCAGTTCAGGCCTGCGGTCAGAACGTGACCCTAGGGTTCTCCCGGCCAAGTACGTTGAACGCTATTGCCGAACCTCCGGTGAGCACGGAAGGTCATGAGATATCAGCCAGCCATAACGTGCCGTCAAGGAGCCATATCGAACGCGTGCCCCTTGACCGTGTCCAGACCGCTTCATGCGGCGGCGCTGGCCCTGCCGCCGGGGTTTCGCCGTTAACGTGACCGTGTGGCCGTGGACGTCTACTCACCGTGTCCGGACGAAGCCGAAGTCCTGTCGTGAGTGCTCAGCCGCGTTCCCGCCGGTTTACCGTCCGTCGTAGCGAAGAACGGCTCAGCCTGGCAGGCCTGGCACGGCTTCCCATCTTGCTCGCCGCCGTGGCCGGACTCGCCGCTATCGCCGTATGCGTCGGCACTGCCGTGAGCCGGGTGGGTTACCCGTACGCTCTCGAGTGGCTGGAGGGCAATTCCCTCGTCGAGGTGCAACGATTGCTCACGGGCCAGCCACTGTACTCCCCTCCCACGGTCGATTACGTGCCCGACGCCTACCCTCCGCTGTACTTCGCCGCCTCGGCGGCGCTGGCCGGCGTGCTGGGAGTCTCCTATCTCCCGCTCCGGCTGATCTCGCTCGCCGCCTCCCTCGGCTGCTTCTTCCTCCTCGCCAGGCTGGTCCAGCGCGAGACCGGAGACTTGACCGCCGGGGTCGCCGCCGCGGGACTGTACGCCGCGACCTACTTCGCCGCCGGCACCTGGTTCGACTTCGCCCGAGTGGACTCGCTCTTCCTTTTCTTCAGCCTCGCCGGGCTGTACGCCGCCCGGTGGATGCGCCGGCCGGGCGGCGCGGTAGCCGCCGGACTGCTGCTCGCCGCCGCCTTCCTCACCAAGCAAAGCGCGCTCGCCGAGGCCGGGGCGATCACCGTGGCGTTGCTGTCCGGGCCCCGACGCCGTCTGGGAAGGGTGCTGGCGGCGACGTTCGCGGGGGTGGTGGGCCTGACCACGCTCCTGTGGGGGATCATCAGCCACGGATGGTACGTGTACTACGTCTTCGAACTCCTCGCCCAGCACCCCCTGGAACATGCCGCGTTCGCCGGGTACTGGACCCGGTACCTGTTGCCCGCACTCGGCGCCGCGCTCGGGGCGGTCCTGCTCGCGATACGGCGGATTCCGCTGGTCATCGGCCTGGGCTGCCTCGCGCTCGCCGTGGAGGGTTATGCCGGCCTCACGCACACGGGTGGTGCGGTGAACAACATGCTCCCGGTCTACGCGGCGGTGGCGTTGCTCGCCGGTATCGGGATGGGTGGTTCGACGGCGAGCTCACGTGGGGCGGTGGCCGGCACGCTGGTTCTGGTGCAGATCGCCGTTCTCGCCGTGAGTGCCTTCGCTGTGGGCCGGATGATACCGGGCGCCGCCGATCGGCGCGTGGGTGATCGGCTCCGCGCGTGGCTAGGAGGTTTCGATGGGCCGGTCGCCGTCTTCTCCGATCCGGGTCTGAACGTGGTCGCAGGGCTCCCGCCCGTGGCCCACCGGGCCGCCGCCCACGATGTTCTGCGCGGCACCAACCGCGCCGCCCGCGAACAGCTCGAGCGCAGCATCGTCCGCGCGGTGGCCGAACGGCGATTCGCCGCCATCGTTGTCGAGCAGCCCGCCGACCTCACCGGATTTCCACCCGACCTGACGCGGTACTACCGCCGCTGTCCCCAGAGGCTGCTTGCGGACGTTCCGGACATGGTGTTCCGCCCGGTCGACGGGGCACCTTTGCGGCCCGCGACATTGTTGCTTCCCCTGGGCCGAGGATCCTGCGAGGAGATCTCACGTCGGCTGGGCTGACCTGCCGCCGCTCACTCTGCGGTCGGCGATGCCGGCCGCCACCGCGATCCTCAGCGGCCGGGCATCGGGCCGGACGAACGCGGTGTGATCAGCATCCGACCATGATCAATAGTGGTCGGTCTACAATGCTCTAAAGGGGCATTTCGGGCGAATCGGCTCACGGTCTGATTTCGGGCCGCTGTGAGTCTTTGCCTGCTTCTTGGCAGACGCTGATTTCGGGGGTGATCGGTGTCAGATCGGCCGCCGCGAGGGAGCTCTCATCATGAGCGCGAGCCCGCCACGAAGGCGGGCGGGAAATCCGCGCGCCCGCGACAGAGGGCCACCGCGTGGCTGGGGGAACATCCACCACCCGGCCCGTTCCGGGCGGAGTTCTGGCGCAGCCCGCTGCGCGGTCCGTGGATGACATCGGTGTTCGGCCTCGTCCTGCTGCTCGGGATCCCGATCGTCCTCATCACGGGACTGGTCTCGTACGCCGCCTACGACCCGCGGCTGCCGGGCAACGAGACGACTCCCGAGAGGGGGCTGCTGGGCTTCTACCTCTTCGACTGGCCGACGCACCCGGTATGGCTGTACCGGTTCACGCAGGGGGTGCACGTCGTCCTGGGACTGACCTTGGTAGCGGTGCTGCTGGCCAAGCTATGGTCAGTGATCCCCAAACTGTTCGCCTGGCCGCCGGCCCGATCACTCGCCGAAGCGCTGGAGCGGGCCAGCCTGCTGCTCCTGGTCGGTGGCGCGGTGTTTGAATTCGTCACCGGCATCCTGAACATCCAGCTCTTCTACGTCTTCCCGTTCTCCTTCTACCCGGCGCACCTGTACGGCGCGTGGATCTTCCTCGCGGCGTTCGCCGTCCACGTCGCCTTCAAGCTGCCGAAGATGGTCCGGTCGCTGCGGTCGCGGAGCATCCGCCGCGAGCTGCGTACCGGCCTGGACGGAACCCGGCCGGAACCGCCCGATCCCGATGGCCTGGTCCCCCTGCGCCCGGCGGCGCCCACCATGTCGCGGCGGGGCGTGTTCGCCTTCGTCGGTGGCGCCTCGCTCATGATGCTCGGCCTTTCGGTCGGCCAGACCACGGACGGGCCGCTGCGCCGTACGGCACTGCTGGCCCCGCACGGACGGGACTACGGCCCGGGCCCCAACGACTTCCAGGTCAACAAGGCCGCGACAGCCATGGGCGTCGATCCGGCCACCACCGGCCGGGACTGGCGCCTGGAACTGGCCGGACCACACCCGGTTCTCTTGGACCGCGCGCAGTTGCTGGCGATGCCGATGCACACCTACGCGCTGCCGATCGCGTGCGTGGAGGGGTGGTCGACCGAGCAGACGTGGACGGGCGTACGGCTGGCCGATCTGGCCCGGCTGGCGGGGGCGGTGCCCGGCACGGCAGACGTGTTCGTCGAGTCCCTGGAACGCGGGGGCGCCTTCGGGCAGGCGTCGCTGAGCGCGGGTCAGGTGGCTGACCCCCGCTCCCTGCTGGCGTTGCGGGTCAATGGCGCCGATCTGTCCCTCGATCACGGTTTTCCCGCCCGGATCATGGTCCCGAACGCCCCCGGCGTGCACAACACGAAGTGGGTCCGCAAGCTGAGCTTCCATGCCACGGCGTCGTGAGGGAGAGGCCATGCTTTCCGGGATCCGTGGCACGTACCGGTGGGTGGCCACACGCTATGGGGCCGACCCGTTGCACCTGCTGGCGCTGCTCGCCTGCTTCGCGCTGGCCGGGTACGCCGCCAGCCGGGTGGTCGCCGCTGGCATCTTGGTCGGTTTCCTGGTGTGGTTCGTCGGCGCCGCGATCATTCACGATCTCCTGCTGTACCCGCTCTACGCCCTCGCCGACATCGTGGCGCAGCGGCGGCCGTGGCGTCGTCGACGACCGCCATCCGGCCCCGTCCAGTGGCCTCCGTTGATCAACTACCTGCGCGTACCGGCCGCGCTGTCCGGACTACTGCTGCTCGTCTGGTTTCCCCTCATCCTCCGGTTGGCTGAGCAAAACTACGAGAAATCAGTGGCGCTGGACACGAGCCCGTACCTGGGCCGCTGGCTGCTGGTCACCGGCGTGCTCTTCGCCGGATCGGCACTCGCCTACGCGGTTCGGCTGCGCCGGAACAAGTCCTCCTCCCGGTCGCGAACCCGCCTCCGGCCGCGAGCTCCCCGATCCTCACCCAGCGGTTGACGAGGCGCCTAATTGAGCACGCGGCCGATCAGCGACCACGCTCTGCTGGGGGACTGCCGATCCGCGGCCCTGGTCACATCCGACGGCTCGGTGGACTGGCTCTGCATGCCTCGCTTCGACAGCCCCTCCATCTTCGCCCGGCTCCTCGACGAGGATGCCGGATACTGGTCCATCCGCCCCACCCGGCCCGCGGAGGTCACCCGCAGATACCTGAACGAGACCCTGGTGCTGGAGACCACCTTCCGCAGCGCGGACGGAACCGTGGTGCTCCTCGACGCGCTGGCTCTCGGCAACGGGGAACGGGGTCACTCGATGGGCGCGTCGTCGCCCGGGATCCTCCTGCGCGAGGTGACCTGTGTCGAAGGACGAGTGCCGATGGAAGTGGCGTACGCGCCGCGGCCCGAGTTCGGGCTCGTCCAGCCGCTGATGCAACCGATCAGCGGCGGCCTGGTGGCGTACGGCGGCGCCCAGGTCCTCACCCTGTCGACACCCGTCGAGCTGCGGGTGAGCGGTTCCGTCGCGGACACCACGGTCACGCTGCAAGCCGGGGAACGCCTCGGCCTGGCGCTGCAGACCGGGTGGGCCTGGGGTCCCCAACCGCCGCGCCGGCATCCGCGCCACGTCCACCGCCGCCTCAAGGACACCGCCGCGGGCTGGCGTTCCTGGTCCCAGCTGCACGCGCGCTACCAAGGTCCCTGGCAGGATCAGGTCGGCCAGAGCGGGCGGGTGCTGCGGGCGCTGACGTACGCCCCCACCGGCGCCATCGTCGCCGCGGCCACCACATCTCTGCCCGAGAAGATCGGCGGAGAGCGGAACTGGGACTACCGCTACACCTGGATCCGCGACACCAGCTTCACCCTGCAGGCACTCGCCACGGCCGCGTGCGAGATGGAGGAGACCGCGTTCTTCGCCTTCCTCGCCCGAGCCTCGGCGACCCAGCTCGACCTTAGCGCGGACCTGCAGATCATGTACGGCGTCGGTGGCGAGCGGGACCTTAGCGAACGGCCGCTGCCCCGCCTGACCGGCTGGCGGGGCAGCGCCCCGGTGCGCGTCGGCAACGACGCGTGGCTGCAGCGCCAGATCGACGTCTACGGGGAGCTGCTCGACGCGGCCCACCAGATCTACCGTGACGGGGGCCCGCTCGACCCGCTCATCCGATCCTTCCTGATCCGCGTGGCCGAGGCGGCCGCCCGGCGCTGGCAGGAACCGGACCAGAGCCTCTGGGAGATACGGGGTCCCAGCCGGCACTACCTACACTCGAAGCTCATGTGCTGGGTGGGCCTGGACCGGGCGATCGCCCTGGCCCCCCTGCTGGGGGCGACCAGCCGCGTCGCCGACTGGACGCGCACGCGCGAGCAGATCCGCACCGCGATCCTGACGCGCGGCTGGAACCAGCGGGTTGGCGCCTTCACCCAGACCTTCGCCACCCCCGATCTGGACGCGTCCGCGCTGATGATGCCCCTGATCGGGTTCCTGCCCGGTGACGACCCCCGCGTGCGGGCCACCGTGGAGGCCGTCGCCACGCGACTGACCGACGCCCGAGGCCTGGTGCACCGGTACCGCGCCGCCGACGGGCTCCCTGGGCAGGAGGGCACCTTCCTGCTGTGCACCTTCTGGCTCGCCCACGCCCTGGCCCTCACAGGCCAGGGCGCTCAGGCCAAGCGGGTGTTCCAGACTGCGGCGTCATACGCCAACGACGTGGGCCTTCTGGCGGAGGAGGTCGACTCCGCCACTGGGGAGCCCATCGGGAACTTCCCGCAAGCCTTCAGCCACATCGGCCTGATCAACGCGGCCCGCGCCATCAGCGACCCGACACAGGGCACGTCCACGCCCTTCGGCCACGGCGACTGAAGGCGTCGGTTGCCGTGCACATATCTTTTGGAGCGATGTATCTATCCACCAATTGTCTGTCCGCCGCTGATCCCCTCACCCGCTGGACGCGCTCTGTAAGGCTCGGAGACGGGAATCCCCCTGACCTGCACCTTGTTGTCCAGCACGGTAAGCCTGGCGCTCGGCTCCCCGAGGGGTTTCCCGCCACCCGGCCCCTACTGAGAGGAGTGCGCGTATGGACCGCGCCGAGCTCGCCGACTTCCTGCACACGCGGCGCGAGGCGCTGCAGCCCGAGGACGTCGGCTTGCCCCGTACCCGCCGTCGGCGCACCAGCGGCCTGCGTCGCGAGGAGGTCGCCGCCCTCAGCAGCATGTCGACCGACTACTACAGCCGCATCGAGCAACAGCGCGGCCCCCGTCCCTCCGAGCAGATGCTCGCCGCCATCGCCCGAGGCCTGCGCCTGTCCCTCGACGAACGCGACCACCTCTTCCGCCTGGCCGGCTACGCCACCCAGAAGCGCGTCTCCCGCACCGACCACGTCAACCCCGGCATGCTGCGCATCTTCCACCGCATGGAGGACACCCCTGCGCAGATCATGAACCACCTCGGCGAAACCCTCGCGCAAAACCGGTACTCAACCGTCCTCATCGGCGACCAGACCCGGCACACCGGCATGGCCCGCGCCCTGGCCTACCGCTGGTTCACCGACCCCGCCGAACGGCAGCCCTTCCCCACCGAAGACCACCCCCGGCACAGCCGGACCATCACCGCCCAGCTGCTCGCCTCCCACACCCGCGACAGCACCGACCCGCGCACCACCGCCCTCGTCGACGCTCTGCTGAACACCAGCGAGGAATTCGCCCAGATCTGGAGCGAACACCCCGTCATAGGTCCCTACTGCGAACCCAAGCGCATCCAGCACCCCCAGGTCGGCCCCCTGGAACTGCACGGGCAGAGCCTGGTCGACCCCGACCAGTCCCAGATCCTCACGGTCTTCACCGCCGGCCCCGGCAGCGAAAGCCACGACAAACTCCAGATCCTCTCCATCCTCGGCGACCGTAGCCTCAGCGGTACCGACCGCGGATCCTGGCCGCGCGCCTCCAGGACATAACACGATGTAGTGGTACGGCGGTGCAGCGCCAGGTGGTGGTCCGCCACCCGGCGATGTCGTGCCGTTGCAATGCTGTCACTACTACGACGAGCAGCTGTTCTGACGATTGACATCAACCATTGTTGAGGTTCAATGCTTGGAGCATGACCTTCACGAATGGCGAACGCGCATATCTTGCCGACCAGGCCCTTGGGCGCCTTGCGACCACTGGACCCGACGGCGCCCCCCAGGTCAATCCCGTCGCCTTCTGGGTGAACGGCGAAACGATCGAGATCGGCGGCCCGTCACTGAGCCGCAGCCGGAAGTTCCGCAACATCCAGGCCGACCCGCGGATCTCATTCGTGGTCGACGACGACGCCAAGGAGCCTGTTGGACCGGGCGGCCAGCGCGGCCGGGGGCTGGAGATCCGTGGCAAGGCGGAGCTTGTCATGGTCGACGAGCCGCTCATGTTCGGATTCAGCAACGAGCTGATCCGCATCCATCCGCACCGGATCATCGCCTGGAACCTCGACGGGCCCGGTCCGAACGCCCGCAACGTTGACGTTATGACGTGACACAAGCTGGATGATCTTTAAATTGCCGGACCAGCGGCATTCGGCCTGAAGGTGTCACCTGCCGGTATCCAGCTGGGGCACCCGGCGAGCGGTCCCCTCGTATGCGCTGAGCAGGCGGACACGAGATGTTTCAAGGTGGGCGCGCATCGCCTGCTCTGCGGCGCTTGAGTCGCGGGCGAGGATGGCCGCCATGATCGCGTCATGCTCGGTCACGGTGTCCCCGGCGATGCCGTGCCGGAAGTACAGCCGGTACGAATGCGTGTGGGCGCGCAGGCGGTCGAGTGTCTCGGCGATGAGCGGGCTGCCGCTCGCCCTCGCGATCGCTCCATGCATCCTGGCGTCCTGGCCGGCGAACTCCCGGTAGGCCTCGTAGGAGTCGCCGATGACGACCGGTGCCATGAGGTCGATGGCCTCCTGGATGGCACGCAGGTCCGACTCGACGGCGTTGGTGGCGGCTCGTGCGGCGGCGGTGGGTTCCAGGAGCAGCCGCACGTCGTACAGGTCGATGAGGGCGTCTCGGTCCAGCAGGGGCGCCACCGTGTACCCGGCGTTCGGGCGCCGTACGACCAGGCCCTCCGCCTCGCAGCGGAACAGCGCCTCGCGCACGGGCGTGGGGGAGACCTCGAGGTCGCGGGACAGCCCGTCGATCGACAGACGGGTGCCCGGTTCGAGGTCGTTGTCCATCAGCAGCCTCTTGACCGCTTCGTAGACGCTCTCACGCAACATCAGGCGCGGCGCCGGCCCCAACTGCGGCACCGTGCCTTCGGCAGCCCGTCTTCGCCGTTGAGTCACACGCCCTCCAAAGTCGGCCCGTTCGCCGTCACGAGCAGGGGCTCCCGCGTCCCAGCGTACGGGACCTTTATGACAATCAAATTTCATATCCGACATTGACACCGGCAGGAGTCGGTGACAAGTATGGCCAATATCGTATCCGATCCAGTGTCGGCGCAGTACAGCCCGATGCTTCGGGGTGGTCGACGCCGAGGCGCGCCACGATATGGAGGGACGCATGACGCAGTCCACCTGGTTCGAGCGCGCTGGCCTGGGATTGTTCGTCCACTGGGACCACGCGAGCCAGCAGGGCATCGAGATCTCCTGGCCGCTTGTCGGGAGATCGATCATCCCGGGCCGGGACGATGTGGAGGACGAGGTCTCCGTCGAGCAGTACCACTCCACGGCCGCCACGTTCGACCCCGGGCTGTGGGATGCTCCCGGGCTAGCGCGGCTGGCGAGGGCCGCCGGCGCGCGGTACGTCGTGTTCACCGCGCGCCACCACGCCGGCTACTCCATGTTCCACACCCGGCATTCGGACTTCTCGGTCGAGCACTCGCCGTACGGGGCGGACATCACCCAGGAGTTCGTCGAAGCCGTACGAGCCGAAGGGCTCAGGGTCGGCATCTACTATTCCCTGCCCGACTGGCATCACCCTGACTACCCGGCCTTCCGGGCCGAGGATCTCCCGTATGCGAGCGAGCGGTATCCAAGGCCCGGTCCCGAGCAGTGGGCCAGATACATCGACTACGTCAAGGGGCAGCTCACCGAGTTGCTGACGAACTACGGCAAGATCGACCTGCTGTGGTTCGACGGTGAGTGGGAGCGCACGGAAGAAGAGTGGCACGCGGCTGAGCTACGCTCGCTGATCAGGTCGCTCCAGCCCGACGTCGTCGTCAACGACCGGCTGCCCGGCCAGGGTGACTACGAGACACCCGAGCAGGGCATGCCCGTACGGTCACCCGCCGGCCCATGGGAACTCTGCCTCACCATGAGCGAGAACTGGGCGTGGCGGCCGTCCGACACCGACTACAAGTCGGCGAGGCGACTGGCCGAATATCTGGCCGAGGTGACGAGCCTCGGCGGGAACCTGCTGCTCAACGTCGGCCCCAAGGGCGACGGGAGCCTGCCCGCCATCGAGGTGGCAAGGCTGAAGGAGATCGGCGCGTGGCTCGCCGCCCACGGCGAGAGCGTCATCGGCGTCGAACCCGGTTCGCCTTCCATCCAGTTCTACGGGCCCGTCACCCAGCGCGGCGACACGGTCTACCTGCATCTGGTGATGCGCCCGGCCGGTCAGATGACCGTGCGCGGGTTGCCGGTCGGGAGGATCCGAGACGTCCGGTTGCTCGGCACCGAGCAGTCACTGCCACACCAGATGAACGTCGAGGTCCACCACCAGGACGAGCCCGGGGTGGAGCCGCTCGGGGAACTGATCATCCACGTTCCCGAGCCGACCTCCGCGCTCCTCGATGTAATCGCCATCGATTTCAAGCCGAAGCTCGAGAGTGAGGCACGGTCATGACCACCGGCACGACAAGCATGCCGGTCCCGCGGATCGCGCGGAGGCTCACCACGGGCGCGGCCGCCGCGCTGTGCCTGGCCCTCGTCGCGGCCTGCGGCGGCGGAACCGGCCTCGGCGCTCAGGGTGACTCAAGCAAGCTCCGCATCCAGGTGCCGACCGGAATGCTGGCGACCTCCATGGAGACCGTCATCACCGACTTCAAGAAGGTCCACCCGGGGACCGACATATCGCTGGAGAGCGTTGACTCGGCCGCGTCGCGGGGCCCGAACATCGCGCTGCTCAGCTCGTCGGCGACCCCCGACATTGGGTACATCCAGCGGAGCACCGGCGTCTGGTCCGCCCTGCTGAAGAACAAGCAGCTCCAGAACCTGGACGACGTCTGGTCGGCCGCCAAGCTGGCCGACAACTACGCCCCCAGCCAGACGGCCTACTACACCACTGAAGGCCACCACTACGGCGTGCTGTACGACCAGCTGCTCATCAACCCCATCTACTACAACGTGCAGGCCTTTCAGAAGGCCGGCATCCCCACGCCCGCCGACCACCAGTTGAAGTCGCCGGCCGACCTCGACAGCATGGTCGCCAAGCTCAAGGCCGCCGGATACCAGGGCCTCGGGGTCGGGGGCTCCAGCCCGTACGACCTGGGACACACATTCGACGCTCTGTTGCCCACGGCCGTCTCCGAGTCCGACTACGCGAGCCTGCTCACCAACTGGAAGCCCGGTGAGCCCACCACCTTGAAGTACACCGCCCCGGGTGTCGTCCAGGTACTCAAGACGATTCAGGACTGGCAGAAGCACGGCGTGTACCAGACGGGCATGCTCGGCATGGACGTCCCGCAGGTCAACGCGCTGTTCACCAGCGGAAAGCTCGGCATGGTGCAGGGCGGCACCTACTCCCTGGCCGACCTCCTCAGCGGGAAGCCGAAGTTCGCCATGGACTGGTTTCTCCTGCCGCCGCTCACGCCGGGACGGGTCACGCCGTTCGACGCCTTCAACGGAGACACCTTCGTCGTGCCCGCCAAGGCCGCGAACCCCAAGCTGGCGAAGGAGTTCCTGCAGTTCTTCATGACCGACACCTACCAGACCGACGTCGTCGTCAAGGGCGGCGCGCTGCCGGTCTTCACCAGCGTCGAGCCGGCGAAGCTCGCATCGCTCGGCAAGCCGATCCAGGAGATGGTCCAGCTGTCCAAGACGGTCGGCCTGGTGAACATCTGGGACTCCACCGTGCCGTCCACGCTCGGGCAGGCGTTCGTCGTACCGCTGCTGCAGAAGCTCGTGTCCGGGTCGATCACTCCACAGGAGGCGGCCGCGCAGATGCAGAGCGCGCTGGAAGATGTCCAGACCGGCAAGGTCTCGGGGGCGTCGGACTGATGACGGCGCAGCACTACGGGATGGCCGTGGCCGGAGAGGCGAGCGCCGGCCCACCGTCGCGCCGGTCGCGGATGCTGTTCCCCGTGCTCGCCGTCTGCCCGGCGCTCGCGCTCGTCGCCGTGCTGATCGCCTACCCGATCGCCGAGTCCGTCCACATCAGCCTGGGCAGCTGGGACGGTGTCGGAGCTGTCGTCTTCAAGGGACTGGCCAACTACACCCGGCTCTTCCAGGACTCGCTGTTCCGGCAGTCCCTCGTGAACAGCCTGCTGTTCTTCGTGCTGACGACCGCGTTCTCGGTGGTCATCGGCGGCCTGCTCGCCAACGCGATCAGCCGCGGGGTGCCCGGAGGACGGTTCTTCAAGGTGATCTGGTTCCTTCCGGTGATCATGCCGGTCAGCGTCGCGGGGATCTTCTGGTCGAACGCCTTCCAGCCCGAGACCGGCATCGCCAACTCCCTTCTCGGGGCGCTGGGACTCGGAAGCGACCACGCATGGCTGGCGGACCCGTCGGGCGCCATCTACCTCGTGGTCTTCGTCGCCGTGTGGACCCAGACCGGGTACGCCATGCTCCTTCTGCTGGGCGCCATGGAGAGCATCCCCATCGAGGTGCACGAGGCGGCCACCATTGACGGCGTCGGCTCGGCCGGGCGGCTCTTCCGCATCACGCTCCCCAACATCATCCCCATGGTGGGCACGGTGACGACGCTCATGGCGGTGTTCTCGTTCAACGCGTTCGGCATCATCTACTCGATGACACGCGGCGGTCCGGGCAACGCGACGTCGATCCTGCCGGTCCTGGTGTACAAGGAGTCGTTCCAGCAGCAGGACTACGGGTACGGCTCGGCCACCGCGGTGGTGACCACAGTGATCGTCGGCATCATCGGCGTGCTGGTGCTCAGGATCTTCCGCCAGCAGACCCTGGACGCCCGATGAGCGCGCGCCGTGAGGAAAGGCCTTCCTTCGGGCGCGGGCCGCTCTGGTATCTCGGCTACCTGATGTTGCTGATCTGGACAGCGATCACGCTGGTGCCGTTCGCGTCGATGCTGCTGCTGTCGTTCCACTCCACGTCCGACATCTACGCGCACCCGCTCGGGCTCTCCGGGGACTGGCAGGTGGCGAACTACGTGAACGCGTGGAGCGGCGGGGCCGGCGGAGCGCCGTTCTCGACGTACATAATCAACAGCTTGCTGGTGGCGGCGTGCAGCCTCGGAATCGGCATCACCGCGGGCACTCTGGGCGGTTACGGCCTGGCACGCGCGGGACGGTGGCTCAGCACCGCCGCAAGCCGGATCATGGTGCTCGCGCTCAGCGTGCCTCTGGTGGTCGCGCTGATCCCGCTGTTCCAGCTTCTGGGACAGGCGCGGCTGCTCAACAGCGTGCTCGGCATCTCGCTGGTCTACGCCGCCTTCATGACCCCGACCATCACGCTGATCATGCGTTCGGTGTTCGCGGCCGTTCCACGGGAGCTGCTGGAGGCCGCCAAGATGGACGGCGCCGGGGAGGTGACCGCGCTGTGGCGCATCATCCTGCCCGTGGCGCGCGGCGGCCTCATCTCGGCCTTCGTGCTGGGCCTGATCTTCGTGTGGGGCGAGGTCCAGTTCGCCGTCGTCCTGCTGACCCGGCCCGAGAACCGGACGCTGTCCGTCGGCCTCCTGGCTTTCCAGGGCCAGTTCGTCAGCGACCAGGGCGCCTTCTTCGCGGGACTGGTGATCGCGACGCTGCCTATCATCGTGCTGTTCCTGATCTTCCAGAAGTACGTCACCAAGGGCATGACGCTTGGCGCCATCAAGTGAATCGTGGCGAGAAATGAGAAACGGGGCCTCATGAGCCAGATCAAGAACGTGCGGTATGTGCAGGTCGACCTCGAACCGGACACCGTACGGACCGATGCCATGCAGACCTTCGTCAAGCAGGAGACCGTGCTGGTCACGATCGAGACCGACGACGGGCTTGCCGGCACCGGGTACTCCTACACGATCGGCACGGGTGGCAGTTCCGTGGTGGCGATGCTGCGTGACCATCTCATCGGAGGGCTGCTCGGCGAGGACGCCCGCGACATCGAGGGCATCTGGGCGCGGATGCTGGCCGGCACGCGGGCGACCACAGTCGGGGCCATCACCTCTCTGGCGATGGCCACGGTCGACACCGCCCTGTGGGACCTGCGCTGCCGGCGTGCGGGGGAGCCGCTGTGGCGCTTGGCCGGAGGCGCCCACGAGAGGCTGCCGGTCTACGACACCGAGGGCGGCTGGCTCCACTTGCCGGTCGAGGAGCTGGTGAGCAACGCGTTGGCCTCCCGGGCCGCGGGCCTTCGGGGGCTGAAGCTGAAGATCGGCAAGCCGTCGATCGCCGAGGACGCCGACCGTCTCGCCGCCGTACGTGAGGCGGTCGGGCCGGACTTCGAGATCATGGTGGACGCCAACCAGTCCTTCACCGGTGCCGAGGCCATCCGGCGGGCGCGCTCGTACGAGCCGCTGAACATCGCCTGGTTCGAGGAGCCCCTGCCGGCCGACGACCTCGCCGGCCATGTCCGGCTTGCCCGGTCGACGTCCGTGCCCGTCGCGGTCGGCGAGTCGATTTACTCGCCGCAGCGGTTCGCCGAGTACCTCGCGGCGGGAGCGGCCGGCATCGTGCAGGCGGACGTAGCCAGGGTCGGGGGCATCACTCCGTGGCTCAAGGTCGCGCACACGGCCGAGGCGTTCAACGTTGCCATGGCACCCCACTTCCTCATGGAGCTCCACGTGAGCCTCGCCGCCGCAGTCCCCAATGGCATGTACGTCGAATACATACCGCAACTCGGCGCCATCACGCGAAGCCGGCTGACGATCGAGGATGGTCACGTCCGCCCGCCCGAGTCCCCGGGCCTGGGCATCGACTGGGACCTCGACGCCATCGACAACAGGAGAGCCGCCTGATGCGTCACGTCGCCCCGGTCACCTCGCCATATATCCCACCTCATCACTGTGCCTGGTGAGAGGTCGACCAGGCCTGGAATGCGCTTGCTGAAACAGCACGGTCCGGATCCGTCCGTACATGATCACCGGTCATGATTGGGCGCTCTGCACGGAGGGCTGCTGCACAGGTGTCAGCCGCAGCCGGCGCAACAAGGGGAGGAGCAGTAGGGCCGGGAGCAGGCTCATCGCGCCGCCTACCAGGAAGCCGGCGCGTGCGCCGCCCACCGCACAGACCAGGCCGAGCAACGGCGCGCCGATGGGGGTGCTGCCGAGGGAGAGCAGCCCGTGGATGGCCATGACCCTGCCGTGCATCGACGGCTCACTCTTCATCTGCAGCAGGGTTCGCGCCAGCGTGTTGAAGACGATGCTGGCGCCGCCGACGAGCACCATCAGCGCCAGCGCGACCGCCATCGTCGGTGACCCGGCCGAGGCTAGATTGACCACGCCGAAGACGATGCAGGTGACGAATAGGCCCCAGGACGTGGCCCGGGTGGCCGCGGCGCTACTCAGCGCGCCGATCACGGCGCCGAGACCGAGCATGGCGGTGAGCCACCCGTACGCCTCCGGGCCACCGTGGAAGGTCTCCACCGCAAGGAGCGGCAGCACGACCCTGAAGTTCTGCCCGAAGACCGAGACGAAGGCAACGAGGACCATGGCCATCCGAAGCTCGCGGTGCGTCCACACGTACCGCAACCCGGCCCGCGCCTGACCCCGAGACCGGGTCACGGCCTTACTGGAGTGCAGGGTGGCAGGGTCGATCAGCAGTAGTCCGCTGAGCACCGCGGCGAACGACACCGCGTTCACCACGAACGTCACGCCCACGCCGGCCGAGGCGATGACGGCGCCGGCCACGGCCGGCCCCACCAGACGTCCCACGTTGTGCACCGTGCTGTTGAGGGCGAGCGCGTTGACGATGTCGTCGGGCCCCACCAGCTCAGAGACGAAGGCTTGGCGGGCCGGTACGTCGAACACGGTCACGACGCCGAGAAGGAAAGCCATGACGTAGACCAACGTCAGGTTGACGACCCCGGTGAGCGTGGTCACGGCCAGAATCCCGGCGAGCACGGCCTGGGCCAGCTGGGTCGTCATGATGAGCCGCCGCTTGTCCACTCGGTCCACCACGACGCCGCCCCAGACCCCGCCGAACAGGACGGGAAGGAACTGCGCCGCCATCGACATCCCGAGGGCCACGGTGCTGTGGGTGAGCTGGAAGACGAGCCAGTCCTGGCCCACCCGCTGCATCCAGGTGCCGATCACCGACACGGCGTGCCCGGCAAAGTAACGACGGTAGTTGGGCACGCGTAGGGATCTGAACATCCTCCGCCCGACGGTGCCTCCCCAACCAAACGTCACCATGCCGGTCCGGTGTCCGCCACCGGCAGCCGGGCTGACGGATGGGGTAGGTGTCCGCCTCCGGTTGGCGCGGCGGTCCGCACTACAGGCCCTCTAAGTTGCGGACGAGGTCATCCATACTGCGGTCCACTCCGGCGCCGTCGAGCCAGGCACTCTTTTCAATCTTGATCTGCTTGATCAGCTCACGGATCGAGCCGGCCGCGGCCATCGGCAGGCCCTGCTCGTCGGCGCACTCCATCAGGATGGCCATGTCCTTCTCCGCCCACGGCATCGGGCGGGCCCGCTCCCAGGTCTCCAGGGCCCAGTTGGCGCCACTGCTCTTGAGCAGCGCCTCACGGAGGGCGCCGAGGTCGACATCCATCCGGGCGGCGAGTCGCAGGCCCTCATAGTTACCGACCACGTTGAGCCAGAGCAGGTAGTTGTTGATCATCTTGGCGACCTGCCCGGCGCCGAGGGGGCCGAGGTGATGCACGTCCGACCCGATGCTTCCGAGCAGCGGGCGCAACCGCTCGAATACCTCGAGCCGGCCTCCGCCTAGAATGAGCAGCGTCCCGTCGACGGCCGCTCCCTCGCCGCGACACAGGGCCGTGTCCAGAACCTCGACGCCGTGTCGCTCGGCGGCGCGCCCGATGGCACGTGAGGTTGCGGGCGAGACGGTGCTGCCGATCAGGATCGTGTGACCGGGGCGGGCGCCGGCCAGCAGGCCATGCACGCCGTCGACGACGACTTGGCGCGCCTCGTCGTCGAACCCGACCAGTACGAGGCTGACATCGGTGCCGGCGGCGACCTCGCGGGGGCAAGCCACGACCCCGATGCCGCTCGCTGCGGCGGCCTCCCGGGCGTCCTCGCGGACGTCATGGGCGACCACGGTGTAGCCGGCGGATCGGAACCGTCGGGCGATGGGGTGACCCATCTTGCCAAGACCGATAACCCCGACGGAATAGTCCTTGGCCTCGTTGCTCACGGTTCCTCTCCTCTGCGTGTCTGATCAAGGTGCGGGCCGGCGGAACGGCCGGAGCCGTCAGTCGTCGGGGCGGCACACGATGTCGACCAGGGCGGGCTGCCCGGTTGACATGACGATCTCCGCGGCCCGTCGCACTGAGGGCACCACCTGCTCCGCACGGTTCACCGGGCCGGTCGCGTACCAGCCGAACGACCGCGCCAGAGTGGCGAAGTCCGGCGGCGGGTCGTCGAGCACAATGCCGGCCCCGGCGTTCGCCAGGGGGGTGCCTCGCGTCTTCGCGATGTGCTTCTGGTGGATCCAGTCGTTGTTGTAGGCCCGGTTGTTCACCATCACGACCAGCATCGGAATGCGGTGGCGGCTCGCGACCCAGAGCGCGCTGGCGTCGAACATCAGGTCGCCGTCGGGCTGCAGGTCGACCACGAGCCGGCCGGTGCCGCGGTGCGCCAGCGCCACGCCCAGCGAGATGCCGATCTGCGTCGCGGTTCCGAGGCTCCGGCCCGGGTGACGGTACGGCGCGTCGAAGTCCCAGAGCCGGGTGGCCCACCCGTTGCCGGTGCCGGCGGTGAGCACCCAGTCGTGCCCGGCGATGGCGTCACCGACCTCGGAGACCAGGCGCGCGGTCGACATCGGACCGGAGCCGCTGTCGACCCGCGCCCGGTCCCGCCACTCGCGCCGGGCCTGCTCGTGTAGAGCCGCCAGGCTCTGCCGCCGTGTCTCGCGGGACGCGAGGCGATCGGGCTGGCCGGCCACCAGGTCGCGGCACCGATCGAGGAGCATCGGCATCGCGACCGAGGTGTCCGCGACGACCCGCTCGTCGGCCGCGAACCAACTGCCGTAGTCGGCCGACCAGGACGAGATGCCGAGGTCGCCGAAGCCCAGGTCCAGCATCTTCGCGCCGGGCGCGATCCGCGGTTGCTCGCCGCGCGCCTCCTTGGTCAGCAGCTGCGTGTGCTGCCCGATGTCCTTCACGTCGAGCGTCAGCACCGCATCGGCCTCGGACAGCGCGTCCGTGCCGGTGACGTTGAGCGGGTGGCCGGTCGGAAAGTTGAGCCGGATGTTGGTGTCGATCACGCCGGCGCCGAGCAGCTCGGCCAGCTCGATGACCAGCGGCCACATCGCCGGGTCACGGCCGATGGATCCGGTCACCAGTACGGGCCGCTGCGCCGCGCAGAGCGTCGCCGCCAGATGCGCCAGGGCCGCGGGATCCGGCCCGAGCCGGGACGGCGCCGGATCTGCGGTCGGCATCGGCACCGGGGTGTCCAGGACCTGCTCCTGCAGATCCGCGTCGAGCGCGACGTAGACGGGTCCCTGCGGTTCGCTGGTGGCGATCCGGTGGGCGCGGGCGAGGGACTCGGGGATGGCCTCTATCGAGAACGGGTGATCGTCCCACTTGGTGAAGTCCCGTACGGCGTTGTTCTGCACGTTCGCGGTGTGGATCCAGTCGATCCAGGGTCGGCGCCGCGCGGCGTCCATCGGCCCGGCGCCGCCCAGGATGAGCATCGGTGCCCGGTCGATGTAGGCGTAGTAGACGCCCATGGTGCCGTGCAGCAGACCGACCAGATCGTGGAGGATGACCCCCATGGAACGGCCGCTGGCCTTCGCGTAGCCATGGGCGATGCCGAGCGCGACCTTCTCGTGCGGCACCTCGAGGATCTGGGGACGGCCCTCGCCGTAGTTGACGAGCGAGTCGTGGAGCCCCCGGAAAGAAGCGCCTGGGTTGAGCGCGACGTACTCGATTCCCTGTGCCTGCAGCATGTCGACGACGACGTCCGAGCCGTAGCGGGTACCAGCTGTCGGTGTGGGTTCAGAACTCATTTCATTTCCTCCCACCGTCGAGGACGCCGAGCCGCTTGAGCACGTAAACGAAGGCGAGGAGGACCACGATCATCATCACGCTCGCGGCGGAAAGCAGCCCGAGTTCGCCGTTCTGCCAATAGTCGAAGATGAGGATGGAGAACAACCGGGTGTCGACCGTGTAGAGCATGATGCTGCCCGACAGTTCGCGTACGGAGAGCAGCGCGGAGTACAGGAACCCGCCGAAGAGCGTCGGCAGCACCAGCGGAAGGTTGATCTTCCACATCCGTCGCAGCCATCCCGCACCGCTGATCGCCGCCGCCTCCTCCAACTCGGCGTCGACCTGCACGAGCCCGGCTGAGGCCGTGCGCATGCCGTATGGCAGGAACCGGGTGACGTGCAGCATGATCAGGATGCTCATCGTGCCGTAGAGCCCCACCGGGAGGTTGAGGGCCACGGTCAGGAACGCCATGCCCATGACGATGCCGGGGAGGACGAGCGGGACCGACGCGATCGAGTCGAGGATCCACATGCCGCGCAGCTTCGACCGGACGGTAAGCCAGGCGAGCACCAGGGCGATCAGGCTGACGATCACCGCGCTGGACAGCCCGAGGACCGCGGTGTTCGTCACCGCCGTTACGAAGTCCGGACGCGACAAGATCCTCGTGAAGTTCTGCAGACCGATTTTGCCGAACGCCTCCGCCGACGGTGCGGCGAAAGACGGCAGCAGCGAGGTCCACACAAGGACAGCGATCGGCAGGACCACGACGACGCAGGCGTACGCCAGCACGCCGCCGGTGACCGCCCAGCGCCAGCGCCCGAGGTCGAGCCGGGTGTTGCTGGACCCCTTGCCGCTGATCGTCGCGTACTGGCCGCCGCGCCGGAGCACCCGCCCGTAGAGGTAGACGCCGACCGACGTGATGACGATCAGGATTGTGCTGTAGGCCGACGCCAGGCCGAACTTCGGCGGCGAGTCCTTGATCGCGAGGTAGATCGTGGACGTGAACACCGGGATCCGCGCCGGCACGCCGATGAGGGCCGGGGTCTCGAAGCTCTCGATGGTCCGCACCAAGACGAGCAGCAGGACGCCGAGCAGCGTCGGGGCGCCCAGCGGCGCCGTGATCCGGCGTAGGGTACGGCGCACTCCGGCTCCGGCCACCCTTGCGGCCTCTTCCAGCGAGCTGTCCACCGACCGCAGGTAGCCGGCGATCATGAGATACGCCAGCGGTGATGCCTGCGCCCCTTCGACGAGGATCATGCCGGGCAGCGAGTAGATGTTGAGGACGTTGTCCACCGGCAGGAACTGCGAGGCGAGCTGGTTGACCAGGCCGGTGTCCGGCGTGAACATCAGCAGGCCGCTGAGGGTGAACAGGACACCGGGGATGGCCAGCGGCATCAGGCCGATCGTCAGCAGCCAGGACCGGAGAGGTGCGTTGGTGCGTTCTCCCACCCAGGCCAGGGCACCGCCGATCGACACCGACACCAGGCAGACGCCCACGGCGTAGACCACGGAGTTGATCAACAGCTGAGGGAGGCGGTTGTTGCCGAGCACTTGCCGGTAGTTGTCGAGTGTCGCTCCGCCGCTCTCCAACATGCCGGGCTGGAAGCTGGTCCACAGCAGGTAGACCAGCGGCGTGACCAGCAGCAGGATGAGGACGGCGCCGCTGATCCAGCTGAGCGACACTCCCGCGAAGGCACGGGCCCTTCGGTCTCCGGTGTTCAGAGGGGCCGGCGCCCCGCCCTCGGGCGGGGCGCCGGTCTTGCCTGGGTCGACGATCGTTCCGCTCATCCGGCCGAGAACACTTCCTTGAACAGCTTGGCCGCCTTCTGCTGGTCGTCCACGGTGGTCGGAGCCAGGATCAGCAGGTTAGGCTGGCCCAGCGCCTCAGCGCTGCCCGCGTCGCCGATGCGGCTGAAGCCGAGTTGGGCGTCGGTGGCGATGCCGGCCGGGCTGTACAACCACTTGAGGAAGACCGTGGTGGCGTTCGGGTGCGGAGCCTTCTTGAAGGTCGCGAGCCAGTCGATGTTGAGCAGCGGCGGCTGCCAGCCGAAGCCATCGATGGGCAGGCCCTTCTTCTGCCGGTTGGTGATGTGATACGAGAGCGTCATCATCGAGGCGCGGATCTGCCCGATGGCGACCAGCTCGGCCTGCGCACCGCTGCCCTCGCTACGGAGCTGCGGCTTCTGGGCCGCGATCGCCTTGAAGAAGTCGCGGGCTCCCTGCTCACCCTTTGACGCGTACACGTCGTAGGCCCACTCGATGTCATCGGAGCCGAGAACGAACTTGCCGTTCCAGTAGGGCTTCAAGAAGTCGTCGAAGCTCTTCGGACGGTCCGCCTCCGGGACGAGCTTGGTGTTGTAGGGGGTGACGTAACGGAAATACCTGGTGCCGGCGTACGTTCCGCTGGGAGACTTGCCCGAGGCAGGCAGGGTGGCGAGCACCGAGTCGGGAAGCTTCCCGAGGAGCCCGGCCTGCTCGAGCTGCGTTACCGCCAGCGCGCTGACCTCCGTCACGTCGGCCGCCTGCTTACCGGACTGGCCTTCGGTCAGCAGGCGGGCGAGGGTGTCACCGGTCGAGGCGCGGATGACCTTCAGCTCATAGCCAGGATTCGCGGCCTCGAACGCCTTCTTGAGCGGCGGCAGACCCTCCTCAGGGCGGGTGGAGTAGTAGACGATAACCTTGTCCTCGGCTCCGGCACTGGATGCGGAGCCTCCGCCGCAGGCGCTTACGGCAAGTGCGATCAGGGCGAGCCCCGTACATGCCACCTTTGTGCGATGCCTCAAATAGCGAGTGGTCACAACAACGTTCCTTTCATGGGTGCGCCACAAGATGGCGTGGCTCACCCGATGCGGTCATGCTGGCCGCAACTCCGGGTCGATGTCGTCATCGAAGTCGTCCAGGGTGGCGCCGGTCGAAGGCGCCTCCAGGTCGTCATCCGAAGGAAGGACGCGGACATGCTGCGGGGGGATGGTGACGCGTACCTTGTCACCCCGCCTGAACTCCAGGGAGGGGTGTACGTGCGCTCGCAGGGTCACACCGTCCACGTCGACCTCGACGTGGAGGTACTGGCCATAGAACACCGAGCGGATGATCGTCGCCTTCAGCACGTTCTCCTGGCTGTCGTCTTCGTTGCCCGTGTGCGCCTCGGGCTGCACGAAGACCTGCTCGGGCCGGAAGACGATCTGCCGGGTTCCGACCCCATCCCACAGGGTCTTCGCTCCGGCAGTGAGACGGCCGATCGGAGTGTCGAATACGGTGTTACCCTCGGCGACCGGAGCCGGCTGCACCGGCTGCGCCTGCAGGGAGTTGATGCTGCCGACGAACCTGGCGACGAAGCTGGTCGCCGGCTCGTTGTAGATCTCGCGGGGTGTTCCCACTTGCTCCACAAGACCGTTGCGCATCACCGCGACCAGATTGGACATCGACAGCGCCTCGGCCTGGTCGTGCGTAACGTACAGCACGGACAGCTTGAGGCGCCGCTGTAGCGATCGGATCTCCATCCGCATGTCGTCGCGAAGACCCGCGTCCAAGTTCGACAGCGGTTCGTCCAGCAGAAGCACTGAGGGATTGGTGATCAGCGCCCTGGCCAGCGCCAGCCGCTGCTTCTGCCCCCCGGACAGCTGGTTCGCCGGCCGGCTGCCGAGCCCACCTAGCTTCACCGCCTCGAGCGTGCGAACCACGCTCTCGGCGATCTCCGCGGACGACGGGCGACGGCTCCGCGGCAGCGAATCGAGCGGGAACGAGATGTTCTGCGCACAGGTCATGTGCGGCCAGATCGCGTAGCTCTGGAAAACCATCGCGAGGTTGCGCCGCTCCGGTGGCACGTACGTCCGCTTCGTCGCGGAGAAGACCGTCTGGCCCGCGATCCGGATCTCCCCGTGATCGGGACGCTCAAGCCCGGCCACCGAGCGCAACGTCGTGGTCTTTCCGCAACCACTCGGCCCTAACAGGGTGAAGAACTTCGCATCCGGCACCGTCAGGTCGATACCGCGAAGCGCCTCGACGACCTCACCTCGTGCGGTGAACGACCTGCGCAGCTGGTGAATTTCGATCATCGACTACCTCGCCAACTCCGGCTTGCTGGGGTGCGTTATCGGCCGGCGGTGGGCCTGGCCCGCGATTGATCTTCAGACGCTACCGACCAAGGCGGAGCCGTCTCATCTATGGTTCTGCTGAACAACCGCGCGCCCCCGGGGGCGGGGGACTGGCGAAAGTACCGGAACCGGTCCGTGGGGGACCGGTCAGTCCGAAGTGGAGCCTTCGGGGAAGCGCTCGATCTGGTGCAGACCCAGGGCCTTGATCGCGAAGGTGTCCTGCACCGCGAGGTAGCGGCAGGTCTCAGTCTCGCTGTCGTTGAAGTGCTGGTGCCACATCCACACCGGGAAGCTGAAGAGGTCCCCCTCCTCCCACTCGATGCGCTCGGGATTCGTGCCGTCCCAGCTGACGATGGTGTGACCGGAGCCGCTCACGATGTAGATGACCGCCTCGGTGGTGTGGCGGTGGTTGACGGACTCACCGAGCGGCGGGAGCTCACTGACATGCGGCTGGAGTCTGATGTCGTTGCCGAGCCGGTAGAAGCGCGCCTTGGTGTTCCGGTACTCACGAGCGGTCAGCTCGGTGGTCTTGAGGTTCTTGATCAGCACCGCCTCGGTGGGCGGGTTCTTGCGGTTCCATACTTCACGCGGCCCCATCTCGCTGTTGGCCGTCTCGCTGAGCGGCTGCTCCTTGGATTCGAGGGATTGCAAGCTATCGGTCGTCATTCCGGGTTCTCCTATCAGATGCTTCGTCGTAACGGTTGGCTAGAAGATACTGGATCCAATCTTTGGATTCAAGAAGGCGTTGAGGCTCCTAGCGCTCACAATGGGTAACCCGACAGGCGGTTGTCAGTGCCTGTGACCAGGGATAGACGGCGCTGAGTGTCGCGCAGCCCCGTGTCGACCCCGGTATGCGTAACCTCCTACGTGGCGAGTAGCGGGATGGTCCTGCGCAGGCTTTGGCAGACGCCGTCGCTGGCTTTTCCGGCGGCGATGCGTTCCGGGGTCGGGGTGCCGTATCCGGTGGTGCGCTGGCGGGTGGGGCGTCCGGT
>JAOPYI010000147.1 GCA_025964675.1 Sphaerisporangium sp.
ATGCGGAGAAGCTGACGGATTGGCTCGCGGCCAACGTCGCGCACGCTGAGCCCTCGGCGGCGGCACCGCTCCACCGCCCTCGGCCAATGCCTGAGCACAAGGTGAACTCCCGGCTTGATCGGCAAACGGACGACGGGACGGCGTCCTATCTACGGATTATTCGAGTGGAGAAGCAGCGGATCGGCGGGGGTGCACGTTCATAGGTCATGGACGGTGAAATCTTGCGGCTGGAGGAGCGGGCACATTCGGTGCCGGCTCCATCAGCCTTATACCCCGACGCCGAGCTCGTCGCCTTCTACCGCGACCACCGGCTCAGCCTGATCCGGCTCGCGGTACTGCTCGTCGGCGACCGGGAGACGGCCGAGGACGTGGTGCAGGACGTGTTCGCCCGGCTGCACGGCACGTGGCGGCCCGGCGTCACGACACTCGCCTACGTCAGGACCTGCGTGCTCAACGGCTCCCGATCGATCCTGCGCCGCCGAGCGGTCGCGCTGCGGTGGAGAGAGCGGGTCACCGATCTGGTCGACTCGGCGGAGACCGCCGCACTGATCGGCGAGTCGCGGCGAGAGGTGCTGCTCGCGCTGGCCCGGCTGCCGCGACGCCAGCGAGAGGCTCTGGTCTTGCGCTACTACCTCGACCTGCCCGACGCCGAGATCGCCGAGGTCATGCGCGTCAGGCAGAGCACCGTCAGGTCCACGACCGCCCGAGCCCTGACCAGGCTCCTTCGCGAACTGGGAGACAACGCATGAACAGCATCGAAGACCGGCTCCGCGGCGCCATGGCGGCCCGGGCGGAGACCGTAGGAGATGATCATCGCCCCCTGCCCGCGCCGCAGTCCCGCCGCGCCTCCGTGAGGAGCCCGATCAGGATCGCCGCCATCGCCCTGGCCGTCGCCGTGACGGCCTTCGGGGTGATACGGCTCGTCGCCCCCTCCCCCGGGCCGCAAGAGGAGAGCATCGTTGCCATGTCCATGAACGGCATGGCGTTGTCTGGGACGCCCGACGTCGCGGTCTTCCTCTGCAAGGACGGCGATCCCTTTCCGAGCTGCAAAGGCGGCGGGATCACCAAGACGGAACGGGAGAATCTCCAGCGGACGTTGGAGGCCCGGCCCGAGGTGGAGGGCATCGCCTTTGAGAACCGGCAGCAGGCCTGGGAGAACTTCCGGCGGCAGAACGAGGACAACCTCCAGCTCCTGCAGGCAATAGTCCCCGAAGATATGCCCGAGTCCTTCCGCGCCCGGATCAAGGCGGGCGCGGATTTCTCGGCCGTGGCCCGGGCCGCGAGCGAACTGCCCGGCGTGTCCAACAGCGTCGACCAGGCCTGCCTCCTCGACAACAGCTACCTGTGGGGGGCCGTCAAGAAGATCCTGGGGTTGGGCGAGCAGTGCTCCTTCATGGGCAAGGGGCGGTGATCCGCGCGGGCTGAGGTGGTGTTCGATGTGACAGTGGCCTGCTATCGCAACTACCTCACCGCACGGCCCGAGCTCGTCGCCCAGGCCCGTGCCGAGCTCGCCGGCCGCGACCTCGCCTGCCCGTGCGCCCCGGGCGAGCCGTGCCACGGTGACGAGCTTCTCGCCCTCGCCAACAGCACGGGCCGTAGAAGGCTCTCCACTCGGGTCGGTGCGATGTTCCGTTGTTCCCCGACGTCGGATAACGAGCTATGGAGAGTCGGCCTGAGCGAGGCGAACTCGGTAGGCCGCCTGGCGACACTTGTTCGAGCAGTACTTTCGGCGCCGGCACGCCGTCGAATGCTCATGCACCCCGCCCTGCCGCCTGCAGATGACCCCGAAGCAGGCCGAGGCCGGCCCCGTGATCTGCGGAGTGTGCGGCGAGCCGTTCGAAGTCGGGGAGCACCAGGAGGACGAGAACGGCTGACGAAGTAGGCGCGCGGCGGGCACCCCACCCGCCGCGCTTTCGTTGACGCCACGTCGGAGGAGAAGGCCCAAGCCCGTAGACATCGCCAGTCTGTACGTGCCAACCTCGCACGCGACCTCACCCCCGGAGTCGACCTGTGACCACCACCGTTACCGTCACGCTCGCCCGCGCCCGCCGGATGCGCTACCGGGTGTGGTGCGGAACCCTGGCACTGATGTTGGCGTTCATCGCCGCACAGCCGTGGTTGCTCAACTGGCGGCCGCGCTCGGCCGAGACGCTGTGGGACCTACCGGCACCGCATTTCAGAGGAACACCCGTGCTGTTCTGCCAGCGGTGAACACCGGTCTGCCAGCGGTGAACACCGGCCAGACCGGGCTCGACGATCACTACAGTCCAGTCTCATGACGACGATTACAACGCGCACGGTCGAGTACCCGGCCGACGGCCTAACGATGATCGGGCACCTCGCGCTCCCTGCCGGTGTCGACCGCCGGCCCGCGGTCCTGGTCGGGCCCGAGGGGCCGGGGCTGAACGACTTCCAGCGCCGCCGGGCCGACACCCTGGCTGAGCTGGGGTACGTGGCGCTGGCCTTCGACATCAACGGCGGGCGCTGGTTCACCGACCCCGAGGAGATGCTGGCGCGCGTGACCCCCCTGCTCGCCGACCCCGACCGGATGCGGGGCATCGGCCACGCGGCGCTCGACGTGTTACGCGCCGAACCGCGGACCGACCCCGACCGGATCGCCGCCGTCGGCTACGGCACCGGGGGCGCAATCGTGCTGGAACTCGGGCGCGACGGCGTCAACCTGCGCGCGATCGGGACAGTCAACGCACTGACCACGGGCCGACCGGGCGAGGCGGCGCGCATCCGCTGCCCGGTGTGGGCGGGGGTCGGGTCGGAAGACCCGATCATGCCGCCCGCGCAACGGGACGCGTTCACCGCCGAGATGCAGGCCGCGGGCGTCGACTGGCGCCTCGTGGTCTACGGCGGCGCCTTGCACGCCTTCCACCACC
>JAOPYI010000179.1 GCA_025964675.1 Sphaerisporangium sp.
GGCCGACCGCGAGCGGATCTTTCACCGTTTCGTCCGGTTGGACACCGCCCGCAGCCGGCACCGCGGAGACACCGGTCTCGGCCTGGCCATCGCGCGTGACCCGCGGTCAGCGGGGGCGGCTCCACTGCCTGGAGATCCACTGGATGGCCTGGGGGAGCATGGAACTCCATACGCCGTAGTTGTGCCCGCCCATGGGGAGGATCGAGGAGAAGACCCGGGTCGGCGCGTGGGCCACCTTGCGCAGGCGCATGACGTCCAGCGCGGTGTTGGTGTCCTGGCGGGTGCCCATCACGAGCAGGGACACGGAGGGACGGTGCCTGCGCAGCACCTGCATCAGGTCGTTGGACCTGAAAAGCGCAGGGGACCGGGTGATGATCGCCGCGGTCGGCGTGAAATATCCGGAAAGGCTGACGGCGGCTCGGTAGTTCCGGGGATGCTGTACGGCCAGTTTGGTGGCACAGAACCCGCCCTCGGAGTATCCCATCGCGGCCCAGCCCGAGCCGTCCGTACGGGCTCGGAAGTTCGTCATGACCATGGTGCGGACGTCCTCGGCCGCCCAGGTCTCCATCCGCAGTCCGGGAACGTCGGTGCAGTCGGTGTCCAGCCCTGGTCTCACCTGCATGGTGGGCGCGACCAGGATCGCCGGTTGCGAGGTGCCGCCGGCCATCTCCTGCCTGAGGCGCCTTGTGACGTCGAGCATGGTGAACCAGTTGTGGACGGGACCGGGGAAGCCGGGCAGCAGCTCGATCACCGGGAACCGCTTGCCCGCGTAGGCCGCCTGGTTGTACTGCGGCGGCAGCCATATGTAGACCTTCGACCTGATGCCGGTTCTCGGTCCCGCATAGGTGGCGACCTGGACTCCGTCCTGGCCGAAGGGGCTGAATCTGAGGCGGGCCCCCGTGTGCCCCCCCGGGCCGACCGCGTGATCAGGTGGTGTCAACGGTGTGACGGCCCCGCCGCCATCGCCGGTGCCGACCAGGTCGTCCCAGGTGGCGTAGAACTCGTACTGCTGGTTGACCACCACCGCGACAGCGAGCACCGCGCTCACCTGGCAGGCGAGAACCATCAATGTTCGCTTCATGGTCTGCGAGATGGCCGGGCCGCGTAACCGCCCGGACACCCAGACGCAGGCGATCGTCACCGCGACTGCGAGCACGATCGCGCCGATGACCATCGGCAACCCAAGAAGGCTCATGAGCCAGCCCCCGCACTGTCCTCCGCTGAACCTCGGCTGAGATTCGGTGCAGATTACTCCACCGTCGTGTCTGGTCCACCTAAGTGAGCCTTCTCTGGGGACGAAGGTCACGCCGTCGCTGCTCCTGGACACCGCTCGGGATGCGGTTTTTCCAGCGTTTCGGGAAGATCAGCGAAACTGCCGTAATCGGCGGCTTTCGCCGTCCAGGATCGGGTTCCGCTCCATTGCAGCGGTGGCACGCGATTGGTACGCAATGACCTGAAGTTACGAGGCTGATTTGACCCGGTGAAACGCATTCCGGGGTGTGTGGACATTCGATAGTGACCATCAGAGGGCTCGCGGCGCCCCAGGCCATCGCGGCATCACCATGGGGAGAACGGCGACGTTCGCCCCGGCGGCTCATGCCGGCAATGCTATCCACCATTACTACGGCGCTTACGTTGACATGACTGCTGGCCGAAGCCGGGGCGGTGACAAGAATGAACCGTATTTCCTAAACTTATCCTACAGTTTCGTCGTGCGAACAATAAGACTCTGTGCTATGCGGCTTCTTTAAGAAACTTGCGACGATCTCAGTATGCATGCGCCGACCTAGGGCGGCATTTTGTTGACCAGGGGGAAGGTAGCGCCGATTGTCTCTTTGTCATTCTAGGCCTCTACGCCGAGCCAGTTCCGGCAGATGGCGGGCGACCTCGTCCGGGGAGGGCATGCGGGCGATCTCCTCGGCGATCGTGCGGGCCGCGTCGCGGTGGCCGGCGTTTCCGTGGTGCGGTAGCAGCTTCCGGACGTGTTCGGCGATAGCGTCCGCACTCAGTTCATCGGGGAGAAGGCGCAGCCCGGCGCCCGCGGAGCTGACAGCTTCGGCGTTGGCGAACTGGTCGGCCCCCTGGGGCAGGACCAACTGCGGGGCGCCGACGGTGAGCGCGCCCAGGGTGGTGCCGCTGCCGCCGTGGTGCACGACCACATCGACATGCGGCAACAAGTCTGCCTGCGGCACCCAGGTCTGCACGGTGACGTTGTCCGGCACGTCGCCAAGCTGCTCCAGGCGCACCCGGCCGGCGGCAACCACCACGCGCGCGTCCAGCGTCGCCAACCCCTCGATGGCCGCAGTGAGCACCTCCGGGGTGCCGAACGCGGTACCGAGCGTCAGGTAGATCAGCGGCCTCGAACTGCGCCGGCGGACCCACGCGGGCAGTGCGGCCGGCGCTGAATACGGGACCGGACGCAGTTCGATTCGCTCTTCGGTGGCGAGGAAGCCCTTGTCCTGCAAGGAAGGCGGGCAGATGTCGATGTGCGGCCGTCCGGGAGCCTCGGCGTTCTTCGTGGGCAGCTCAAGACCGATTCCTTCGGGGATCATGCGGCCGAAACCGTGCCAGATGCCGGGAATTCCGGCACGGGACGCGGCGATCGCCGCCCCCGGTAGCCCCCATTCATGCACGACAAGGTCGGGCTGTAACCGTGCCAGTTCCGGTTGCAGATCCTCGGCATACACCTCGTAGAACGAGTCCGCGGGGCGAAAGGGCCGCAGTCCGTTCGCGGCCAGCGGTGCGTGCACGTCCTCGCCGGCGGCGAAATGCACCTCGTGCCCGGCATCTCGTACGGCGATCGCAAGCGGGATCAGCGGATAGGTGTGACCGACCGACGCAAGACTGGCAAATAGCACGCGCATGCCGACGAACCTACGCCCGACCACCCGGCTCAGCGACGCGTTCGCTCACGGCGATGGCAAACGCGGCCTGGCGGGGCGACCGTCACCGCCCCGTGGAGCTCAATGCGTCAACGTGCCGAATCATCCTCGGCAAGAGAGCGCCGTCAGCGGCAAACTCGCCGAGCGCACCGACGAGCGAGACACCGAGAACGACTCACGCACAGCCGCATAAGAGATCTTCATCCACGGGTATTGACGATTGCTCCTTGGTGCCAGAGCGGATGCAACCAGGTTTTTAAGAAGATTAGGGGGGGCGCAATGAGTACCCAACCACCAAACACCACCACGGACGCCGGTATCCCCGCGCCCAGCGATGAGTACTCGCTCACGGTCGGCCCCGGAGGCCCCAATCTGCTGCAGGATGCCTACCTGATCGAGAAGCTGGCCCACTTCGTCCGCGAGCGCGTCCCCGATCGCGTGTACCACGTCAAGGGCGGTGGCGCCTTCGGCTACTTCGAGGTGACCGCCGACGTCACCCAGTGGACCAAGGCCGCCTTCCTCAACCAAGTCGGCAAGCGCACACCGATGCTCGTGCGCCTCTCGTCGGTGG
>JAOPYI010000156.1 GCA_025964675.1 Sphaerisporangium sp.
AAGCGACACACCACTAGCCGAGGCGTACGGTGACCGTCTTTGAGCTGCCACCGCGGTCCGATAGCCGCCCGAAGTCGAGCGTGAGCTTCGCGCCGGTCGCGGCCCTCGCCAGGAGCGGGTGCCCGTGGAGCACCTCGGCCACCGGCCGGTCCCAGGTCACGGTGAGCTCGCTGAGGTCGCGCCGAGGGTCCGACACGGTCAACGTGGCCGTACCGTCGCTGCTCTGCCTGACGAGCACCGCGCACGGGGCGGAGGCGGCCAGGCCGGCGACGGCTCCTTCGTGCCAGAAGTTGACGGCGGTGATGCCGAGCGACGGGACCTGGACACCCTGCTGGCGGGCGGTGTTGGCGATCACGCGAGCCCAGCCGGGCGCGGCGGCGCGGGCTCGGGTCCGCGCCAGGCTCGCACCCGGTAGGAGCAGGTAGACATATCCCGCCGAGCTGGGATCGGCACCGTGGTCGAGCCAGAGGGTCACATAGGTCCGGGTCACTGGGTCTGAGCTACCGGTGCGTTGCTCGCGCAACGTGTGCAGGCGGGGGCAAGCGGGCAGGACATAGCCCCCATGCCCCTCCAGGTGTGCCCAACCTGCCTTGTCGTCCACGGTGAGGAGCGCGTCGGTTCTGCGGTTGTCCACGATGGTCTCGACGGGCACGCCGTCCTGGCTGGTGATCGCGGCGCCCAGGCAGACCACCGCGTCGTCGAGGAAGAACCAGGACTTGAAGGCCTCCATCGTGCTGTCGAAGCCGTTCAGGTGCTGGCCGACCGTCGCGTACATGCCATCGGTCGCACCACCCACCCAGCGGCCCGGCGGGCAGGTGTCGCCCCACCCCATACCGGCGCCGTCGGCCAGTCGCCGGGTGGAGACCGTCGTGCCCGGCAAGCGGTAGGGGTCGACGGTGGCCCAGAAGGAGTCGGAATACTGGTCGCCGTGGCCCTCGGCCCACCAGTAGAGCATTCCCGAGCCGGTGTGCCAGCCACGCAGGTTCTCGCCGTTGCCGTGCTCGTAGTGGCCGATCCGGTAGGACGCCATGCTGAGCCCCGCGCACCAGGCCGGCCTGCGATGGACGGCGCGGGCGCTCATCGCCAGCAGCCGGTGCCCCACGGGTTCGTCGGCTGCGGGGATCGCGTCGTCGCCCAGGATCGCGGCGAGGCGGGCGTGAAACGCCAGATCGCTGCGTTCGGCCGCCTTGAGCATGGGCTTGCAGGTGTCCCGCAGCGCCCACCCCTTGACCATCGCTTGCCAGCGGGCCCGCTCGGCGGCGGAGGCCGCGTCCCCCAGCAGCAGGATCGAGGAGGCGATCTCACGTCCCCTCTTGTGGTCACCGTACGGTTCCCTGCCGATCCCCCGGCCACGGACCAGGTCCATGCAGAACCCGTCGTGGACGAACGGAGCGAACGACCTCTCTACCATGTCGAAAATGTTCTGGTCGGTGATCTCCCACGGCGAGCCGCGCAACACCGCGAACAGCGTCGCGAGCCCGGACAGCAGCGAAGCTCCGTACGCGCCCTGATACGCGATGGACGTGTGCTGGATGAACGAGCCGTCCCGGTAGAACCCGTCGCCCTCGCAGACATAGGGGAAGACCGGTGAGAGAGCCGAGACGGCCAGCGCGGCCTTCCCTCGGTCGGACCTGAGGATGGCGCGCAGCAGCATCACCACGCACAGGTCCACCCGGTTGGCCCCGGTGCTGGTGCCGCTGTAGTCGTTCAGGCTGCACTCGGGGACGAAGTGGTCCACCGCGTCCCGGAGCGCCCTGCTCTGCTGGTCGTCCAGATGCGAACCGATCAACACAGCCGCGTCGAGGAGTTTCTTGGGGATGCCGATCTGCCAGTGCCACCAGTTGCCGACCTGGTCCGCGTCCGCGGCGTACACCTGCTGCCGGTAGTGGTCGATGCCGGTGGCGACGGCCTCGGCCAGGTTCGCGTCGCCGGTCAGGCCGGTCCCCGGCAGGACGTACACGCGGGCCATGGTCTGCAGGCGTGTCGGGGTGGCGATGTACGAAGGGAACGACAGATCGGGCCAGAGCGACGCGTCGGCCGGCGCCATGGTGTCCCGGTATCCGGCCGCCGTCGTCCCCAGCTGCGCCAGCCGGGTCCGGTACGGCTCCGCCGCCGCGTCAAACCCCGAACCCGCGGTGACGTCTCGCCATTGGCGGCGCAGCAGGGCGAAGGAATGATCGGGTGTCTGCGCGGCCTGCGCCGGGCTCAGCGCTCCAAGCGCTCCAGCCGCGGTGACAGCGCTGAGCTGGAGGAATAATCGCCTGGGGTATCCGTTCACGGGTGAATTATCGCCCGGAAATCACCTCTGCCCCGGCTGCCAGGCCGTACTGGTCCCAACTGCTCGAGTGCTCTCAGCGGACGGCATCACCGGCTCCCCGAATACTTCGGAAGTGTCGCGTACCGGCGTGCGGCGACGTCCGGTGTCCCGCCAACAGACGTCCAAATAGGACGGCTTCCGCGCCATCGCCTCTGACCGCCCAAGTACGTGTCTTTGCTGTTTGTTACGCCGCCAATCATCCATCGCCCGTTGTAATCGAAAGACAACGAAAAGCAGCAGAGTGATCGCGGCGGGGGTGGGGCGTGTCAACAGCACGCGAGGGATGGGGCGCCGGCCGCGCCCTTGCGGGCATGACCTCAGACGCAGTGCACAACGCCGGGGCGGGACACCCGGCGTTCGCTGGAAAACCGGTACCAGGCCACCGGTCCGGCCCCATATGGTGGCGCATCATCCGTTTCGCCAGGGCGGTCCGGTGATCTCTGTCAGGGCGCCGGGCACCCGCGAGTCCAAGCCGGCTGGTAAGGGCTCGGCCCTGATCCGTTGGGCGACTACAACCGATCACAAGGTGATCGGTAACCTCTACCTCGTCACGTCCTTCCTGTTCTTCCTGTTCGCAGGCATCCTGGCGATGGTGATCCGTGCCGAACTGGCTCAGCCGGGACTTCAGTTCGTCACCAACAAGCAGTACAACGAGCTGTTCACCATTCACGGCACGCTCATGTTGCTGCTGTTCGCAACCCCTATCTTCGCCGGCTTCGCCAACGCGATCATGCCGCTTCAGATCGGCGCCCCTGACGTGGCCTTCCCACGGCTGAACATGCTGAGCTACTGGCTGTTCCTGTTCGGCGGCCTGACTCTGGTGTCGGGATACCTCGTCGCCGACGGCCCGGCGGACTTCGGCTGGACCGCCTATGCGACGCTGTCGGAGGACACCTACTCGCCCGGCATCGGCAAGGACCTGTGGATCATGGGGCTGGTCATGTCGGGGCTAGGGACGATCCTCGGCGCGGTGAACTTCATCACCACGATCATCTGCATGCGGGCCCCCGGCATGACGATGTTCCGCATGCCGATCTTCACCTGGAACATTCTGCTCACCAGCGTGCTTGTGCTGCTCGCCTTCCCGGTGCTCACTGCCGCGCTGCTCGCTCTGGAGGCTGATCGAAAACTGGGTGCGCACGTCTTTCGCTTCGACGGCGGTACCCCGATGCTCTGGCTCCACCTGTTCTGGTTCTTCGGCCACCCCGAGGTCTACGTCGTCACGCTGCCGTTCTTCGGCATCATCACCGAGGTGATCCCTGTCTTCAGCCGCAAGCCGATCTTCGGCTACATCGGGCTGGTGGGCGCCACCATCGCTATCGCGGGCCTGTCGGCCGCCGTATGGGGTCACCACATGTTCACCACCGGCCGGGTGCTGCTGCCGTTCTTCTCCTTCATGACGTTCCTCATAGCCGTGCCGACCGGGGTGAAGTTCTTCAACTGGATCGGCACGATGTGGCGCGGGCAGATCCATCTCGCCACGCCCATGCTCTTCGCCGTCGGCTTCCTGGCCACCTTCCTGCTCGGCGGGCTCGCCGGCATCATCCTGGCGTCACCGCCCCTGGACTTCCACGTCGGCAAGACCTACTTCCTGGTGGCCCACTTCCACTACGTCCTGTTCGGCACGGTGGTCTTCGCGATGTTCGCCGGCTTCTACTTCTGGTGGCCGAAGCTCACCGGCAAGATGCTCAACGACCGGCTCGGCAAATGGCACTTCTGGACACTGTTCGTCGGCTTCCACATCACCTTCCTGGTGCAGCACTGGCTGGGCATGCAGGGCTTCCCGCGCCGCTACGCCGACTACACCGCGACGGAGGGCTTCACCGAGGGGAACCTCATCTCCTCCATCGGCGCGTTCATCCTCGGGGCCTCCACGCTGCCGTTCCTGTATAACATCTGGCACACCTGGAGGTACGCCCCCAAGGTGACCGTCGACGACCCGTGGGGCTTCGGCAACTCGCTGGAATGGGCGACGTCCTGCCCGCCGCCCCGGCACAACTTCACCTTCATCCCGCCGATCCGCTCGGAGCGCCCGGCGTTCGACTACCACTACTCCCACCTCCCCCTCAGCACCGGGCGTCAAAGAGTACGAGAAGATTGAACGCCGCAGCCGTGGGTTGATCTCCCGTGCCGCTCGGGCGTCCACGTTTTCCATCGGCGGCGCTGAGAAAAGTTGAAGAAGTTGCCGCCTGATGTCGAGGACCCGGTTTCCTGCTCGAGACTGATGATTGACAGGGCGCCAACGGGGCGTGCGAAGCAGGAAGGACCCTGGAGATGAAGTACCTGTTGATGATCTACGGCAACCAGGAAAAGTGGGACTCGTTCCCGGCCGAGGAGTGGCCGGAGGCCATCGCCCAGCAGGAGGCGTTCAACCGGAAGTACCGCGAGACCGGAGAGCTGCTGGGCGCCTACGGCCTGTCGGATGCGGTCAATGCCAAGCTCGTGAGGCGCGAGAACGGGGCGCCGACGGTCACCGACGGGCCGTACCTGGAGACCAAGGAGTACATCGCGAGCTTCTACCTGCTGGACTGCGAGAGCGAGGAGCGCGCGCAGCACATCGCGGCGGACATGCCCTTCGCCTCCAAGGAGCCGGTCGAGCTGTGGCCGATCCTGCACGAGTCCGCGACGGACCTGTGAGCGTAGATCGAAGCGTCGAGGACCTGCTCCGCGAACTGGCGCCGCAGGTCCTCGGCGCGATGGTGCGCCGGTACGGCCACTTCGACGCGTGCGAGGACGCCCTCCAGGAGGCGCTGCTCGCCGCCGCGCTCCAGTGGCCGGCCGAGGGGACACCGGGCAATCCCCGGGGCTGGCTGGTCACCGTCGCTTCTCGCAAGCTGGTGGATCAGGTGCGCAGCGAACAGGCGCGCCGGCGGCGCGAGGACCAGGTCGCCCTGGCGACCCCGCAGACGGAGTTGCTCAGCCGTGCCGCCGACGCCGAGCCGGACGCTTATCGGGACGACTCCCTCGCGCTGCTCTTCCTGTGCTGCCATCCGGAGCTGTCCACGCCGAGCCGCATCGCGCTGACCCTGCGCGCGGTCGGAGGCCTGACCACCGCCCAGATCGCCGCAGCCTTCCTGGTCCCGGAAACGACCATGGCACAACGCATCAGCCGGGCCAAGCAGACCATCAAGACCTCCGACATGCCGTTCCGCATGCCAGACGCAGCCGACCGCGCTGAGCGGCTGCGCGCGGTGCTGCACGTGCTGTACCTGATCTTCAATGAGGGCTACGCCACGACGGATGGCACAGATCTGACCGCGCCGGCGCTGTCCATCGAGGCGATCCGCCTCGCACGCTGGCTGCACCGCCTGCTGCCCGACGATGGTGAGGTGGCCGGGCTGCTCGCGCTAATGCTGCTCACCGACGCGCGCCGGCCCGCGCGCACCACGCCCGACGGTGACCTGGTGCCGTTGGCAGAACAGGACCGCAGCCGATGGGATCGGCAGCTCATCGCCGAGGGGATCACCCTGCTCACCGAAACCCTGCCCCGGGGACAGGTCGGCCCATACCAGCTGCAGGCGGCCATCGCCGCCGTCCATGACGAGGCCGAGCACGTTGAGACCACGGACTGGCCGCAGATCCTCGCGCTGTATGGACTCCTGGAGCAGACCGCGCCGAACCCCATGGTCACCCTCAACAGCGCGGTCGCCGTCGCCATGGTGCACGGCCCGGCCACCGGGCTGGACCTGCTCGCCACGCTGGAGTCCGACAGGCGGATGGCACGCCACCACCGCTTGCTCGCAACCCGCGCCCACCTTCTGGAACTGCTCGGCGAACACGATGCCGCAGCGGGCGCCTACCGCGATGCCGCCCGGCGCACCACCAGCGCACCGGAACGACGCCACCTCACCGCCCGCGCCGCGCGACTCGCCTCCATACAGAGCTGATTGTCGGACCAACCCCGACCAGGATGCGCCGGCAGACAAACGCCTGCCGACACTTAACCGATGAGACAGCCGGACTCCCACTCACGGGCTGGTGGTTCCGTCGGCCTGGATGCCGAGGTCGGATATGGCGTCGGCGGCGGTCAGCAGGAAGTCGGGCCTTGAGCCGTCCCAGCTGGGCGCGCTCAGCGAGTTGAGGGCCGAGACGATCCGCTTCTCCTCGTAGACGAAATGCGATTCCAGCAGAGCGGCCAGACCGTCCAGCTCGGCTCGCACGCGCTGCGCCTCGGCCGGATCCGGATCCGCCTCGAGGTCGCCGAGCAGTTCCTCCAGCTTGCGCAGGATCCCTGTCACGACGTGGTGGTCGCGCCCGAGCTCCTCGAGCACGGGACGCAGTTCGGGGAACTGCTCCACCAGGACGGGGAACGCCCCGTCGTCCTCGCCGGTGTGATGCCGGCTCAGTGCCGAGCAGAACGTCAGGCAGTGCGCCCGCAGCTCCCGTGGCCGCTCGTTGCGGCCGTCGAGGTAGGAGTCGACGTCCTCACGGAGTCGGGCCAGCTCCTCGCGGAGCCAGATGTGGACTTCGATCAACTGGTTGCCGAACGCCGTGAGGCGGCCATTCGGTTCGATGGGGGTTTCCATGGTTGTCCCATGATTCGGCGCCTCCATGCCCACGGCGGTCTCTTCGCCGGGTACACCGCGACACTGACGTGGGATTTCATCATCCTTCGGACGGCCCGTCAAGCGACTGCCGAGTGGCCGGGCTGGAAAGCCACCGAGGGGCCCAGCCGGACGTAGTCCTGCGGGACCCTCGGCTGGCACTTCAGCGCCAAGGGCAACGTGTTTCCGCCGCTGCCGGACGGGTGCAAGGCGGCCGGCCACGAGGTCGCCGAGAAACGGTGGCCGAGGTGACGGCACGTAACGGTGCTCTGACCGGCCGTTTCACCGGTCGCGCACCGGGAATCGGGCTGTTATGGGGGACATACGCCTGGGACTGCTCGTGGACAGCGAAGCCTACGGTGGCGCTGAGGTCTACATCCGGCAGTTGGTGTGTCGCCTTCCTTCGCGGTTCGAGCGCTTGCTCGGTTCTCACCCTATATATCTACCCCGAAGAACGGGCCGTACCCGGCGCAGGGGGCGATTCCCGGCATATGGCATCGCTGGGTCGCGTGCCGGAAGGCATATCCAGGCAAGGTTTTCTGCAAATCGGTTCCCTCTGCCGGTTTGTAGCATTCTTTCGATACATAGGTTGGGTTGTGGCGGGAATAGCCGCATTACACGGTGAATTCGGTCAAGGGGCCGGAGGCGCCGGGGAGAAAGGCAGCGGCTCCAGGTACGGCAGTGCCATGAGCAGCGAGGGGCGCCGGTGCGCTCCCTGTCCGCCTGCCGGCCGAGGGCCTGATCTGGTGGTCGTCGGCGCAGGCGCCTTCGGCCTGACCGTGGCCGAGCGTTGCGCATCCGGCCTGTGCCTGAGGGTCCTGGTGCTGGACCGGCGCCACCACATCGGCGGCAACGCCTACAGCGAGGTGGAGCCGCAGACCGGCATCGAGATCCACCGTTACGGCGCCCACCTGTTCCACACCTCGAACCAGCGGGTGTGGGAGTACGTCAACCGCTTCACCGCCCTCACCGGCTACCAGCATCGGGTGTTCTCCACCTTCCAGCGCCACGTCTACCCGCTGCCGATCAACCTGGGGACCATCTGCGCCTACTGCTGTTCGGCGGGCGGCTGGGCACCTACAATCCTCAGTGATGGGGCGGTGGGCTCACCTCCCAGGGCCGGTCGGCCGATCGGGCAGGTGCGCTGTCTTCCGCCCGCGTACCCGGACGCACCGATCGATAGACATCCAGGACGCGATGAACGAGCGCATCCCATGTCTGCGCCCGTACCCGCTGGTGGGCGTTGTCGGCCAGAGCCGCCGCCAGCGCCGGGTCGGTCACGAGCTCGCGCACCGCGGCGGCGAGCGCGGACAGGGAGCCGGGCTGGACCAGCAGGCCGCTGTGCCGATGCCGGATGAGCTCGGGGATGCCGCCGGTGGCGCTGGCCACTACCGGCACCCGGGCGTACATTGCCTCCAGTAGCACCGAACCCAGTTCCTCGTACCGTGACGGCAGCACCAGGACGTCGACGTCCCGGAGCACGGCGGGTATCCGCTCGTGCGGGACGAAGCCCAGAAACCGGGTCCGATGCCCGATCCCCAGGCGGTCGGCGAGAGCACGCAGCCGTGACCGCTCTGGCCCGTCGCCGACGATGACCAGATGGCCGGGTGTGGCGGTCGAGAGAAGCGCGAAACCCCGCAGCAGTGTGTCGACTCCCTTTTGCGCGTGCAACCGTCCCACAAAGGCGATGCGCGGATGTGGCAGGTGCGCGGGCAGTCCGGGGCCGAACTGCGCCGGATCGGCACTGAACTCGGCGCCGATCCCGGATGGGATGACATGGACGTTGGCGTGGGACAGTTCCCGCCTGAGTCGTTCGGTCAGCGTGATGACCGCTGCGGCGCGGTCCACCCCGTAGGCCTCCAACGTCCCGCCCAAAGTCTTCAGGATGAGCGATCGTGGACCGTTCACCCGAAGGGTGTGGCGCAGGCTGCAGTGGACGGTCAGCACGATGGGCGCCCGGGCTAGCCTGGCCGCGCGCACCGCGAGCGGCACGATCGCGAGGTCTTCACCCAGGTGGGCGTGCACCAGGTCGGCGTCCGCGGCGAGGCCGGGCATCAGCCGCCACGCGGACAGGCTGTAGCACTGGCGGCAGGTGCTGATCGGAAGCCCGAGCCGGATCACCCGGCCATACCGCCCGAGCGAGGCGACCGGCGGCGCGGTCGGCGGTCGGCTGGTGATAATCGTCTGACGGATTCCGAGGCCGTCCAGGGCGCGGCTGAGATGGGCAGTGTGGTTCTGCATGCCGCCGATGGGATCAAACGCGGCCGCGGGGCCGGTCAGGGCCGAAGCCGGCGGTTCGAAAACGGAACACAGCCGGAGGACGTGCATGGCCACCTCGCCGTGGTCGAGTAATTGTTCCAGGACGATCTATGGCGCATGAGTCCCGACACGGAAATTCCCGGACGATATTCACTTAAAACGCGTTGCAGGCTGTCGCCCCTTATCTCCGGCTGGAGCTTCTCCTTGCATGCCGGCATGCAAGCTGAATGGGTTTGGATCCTTTTGCGCCAGGCCTGGGCAGCGTGACGTGTTATCTACCAAGAATCCTTATGTCTTTTAGGTCATCGCAAAAGATCGGTGATTTGGCTCGACAACCCCTCCCGGACGGCCGGCGCGCCCACCAGTGGGCCGACGACAACGCGGGCCTCGGGAGGGGGCCCTGTCCGCCTGACCTACGATCACGTGATGGAGAAAGGGGTACCCGATGAACCGGAACATCCGCACGCTGGACGACGTACTCAGGCTCCTGGACAGCCTGTTCGTGCCGGAGGCAGACCGCTGGACGGTCGGCGGGGCCTCCTGGTGGGACGGTTTCTACGCGGACCGATCTACGATTCGGGCTGCTTCCACCATCTGCCGCCGCACCGCCGCCTCAGTTACCTCGCCTTCCTCGACCGCGCACTCGCGCCCGGCGGTCATTTCGCCCTCACCTGCTTCGCGGCCGGCGCGATGGGGTCCGAACTTCCCGACGCCGACTTCTACCGCCAGTCCCGCCTCCATGGCGGCCTCGCCTACACACCCGAGTCCCTGCGCTGGATCTTCTCCGACCTGACGGAGGTCGAAGTACGCCGCATGCGCGACGAGCCCCCCGAGTCCCCCTGCTTCGGCGAACCCTTCCTCTGGTCAGCCCTGTTCCGCCGCGACGGCCAGCCGTAGCCGCCGCGCGACCACGCGGGCCCAGCGGTGAACACATGCAGAGGCCAGGCTCATCTACCAGCAGGTCACAAGCTGTGACATCTCTTCCGCCGATCGTCCATGACACGCGCACGCTCATGCTTGGCTGTGATCACACCTGGGGATGGCCCTTGGTATGAAGGCCCGTGTGGGAGAGCAGGGATTCGGTGCCCACTGCTGAGCAGGCCAGCAAATGGGCCGCTCGTCCATGAGCCGGTTCGCTGTGTCGCGGGCCGTGGTTGATCCGCGTGAAGAGGTTCCATGATCCTTTCGAGACGTGAAATCGTCACCGGGGCCGCCGTGCTGGCCACCTGCCTGGCCAGGCGACCAGCCACCCCCCGGTCGCCGGCTCCGCAGCCACTGGTCGTCCCCGCCGACCCCGACCAACTCGCCCGAGACGAGGACCTGTGGCGCGCCGTGGCACGGCAGTACCAGGTCAGCCCGGGCTTTTTGAACCTGGAGAACGGCTACTACGGGATCATGCCGGAGCCGGTGCGCCGCGCCTATCACCACAACGTCGACCAACTCAACCAGCGCAATTCGTACCTGCTGCGTACCACCTATAAAGCTCAGGCCGAGCAGGCCAGGCAGCGCATCGCCGCCGTCGCCGGCGTGTCAGCCGAGGAGATCGCCCTCACCCGTGGCGGCACCGAGGCTTTGCAGAACCTGATCACCGGCTACGGGCGGCTGCGTCCGGGTGATGCGGTGATGTACGCCGACCTGGACTACCACAGCATGCAGTACGCCATGAACTGGCTGGCAGACCGGCGCGGCGTGCGAGTCATTCGGATGGTGATCCCCGAGCCGGCGACCAGGAAGACGGTGCTGGACGCCTACGCCACCGCGCTGCGCCACCATCGGCGGGTCAAGCTGCTGCTGGTCAGCCACATGAACAACCGCACCGGGCTGGTCCTGCCGGTTGCCGAGCTCGTCGCGATGGCCCGCGACCACAGCGCCGATGTGATCGTCGATGCCGCCCACTCCTGGGGGCACCTGGATTTCACGATCGGCGACCTGGGTGCGGACTTCGCCGGATTTTCCCTGCACAAGTGGATGGGGGCGCCGCTGGGCACCGGGTTCCTCTACATCCGAAAGGATCGCCTGGGCGACATCGATCCTGCCTACGCCGACCAGACCTACCCTGGCGACGACATCCGCTCACGGGTCCACTCCGGCACCCTGAACGCCGCATCGGTGCTCACCGTCGCCACCGCCCTGGACTTCCACGACGCCCTCGGCGCCGCGGCCAAGCAGGCGCGCCTGCGATTCCTGCGCGACCGCTGGGTCCACCAGGTGCGCCACATTCCGGGCGTGGAGATCCTCACCCCCGAGGATCCCGCGATGTACGGGGCGATCACCGCGTTCCGGCTATCCGGGCACACCTCCGAGGCCGACAACGTCGCGATCGTCAAGCACCTGTTGGACCGGCATCGGATCTTCACGGTGCACCGCGGCGGGCCCGCCGGCGGCGGCTGTGTCCGGGTGACCCCCGCGTTGTTCACCTCACGCGACGACGTGGACCTGCTCGCCGCCGCGGTGCGCACCCTCGCTCAGATGCACGGCGGGTGGTCCGCAACCTCGCGGCGCCTGGCCCGGGGGTAGCGGCACAGGCGAGGCCTTGTCCTGTCGTCCAGCACGAAGGTTTCTTCAACCCGTGGGGGGTGGCCGCGAGCGGCCTCGAGCAGATTGTTACGGTGAGTCATCGTTCGTGTGCGTTAGGTGGGAAGACATGGGGCGTTGGTGGGGTGGGTGGCTTGCCGTGCTCATCGGCATGTTCACCCTCGCCCATCTGTGGGCGCACGCGACCTCCCCCTATGACCAGCCCCGGCCGTGGGGGATCTCGATCTTGTCGCCCTGCTCCCACCAGACCGCCTACCAGCACCATGACGACCACGACGACGACCACGACGGGCACCACGACGAGCATGTCCACTCCAAGCAGTTCATCCTTCCCGCCGCCTGGTGCGCGCCGGTGGCGCACCAGCCGATGACCCTGGTCGCCGTCGCCGATCCGCAGACCCTGCCACGGGTGTTCCCGACCAGGCCGACGGGCCGTTCCCCGCCTCGCGATCACCGCGGGCGAGCCGCACTTACCCACACGCTCGAGGTCTACCGGTCCTGATGTTCCGCGGGCGAGCCGTCACCCTTTACCCAGGTGCCGGTTCGATGACCCGTTCCCCTGGACATCAGCGACCCGACCAGCCGGCGCACCGCGCCAGAAGAGCGTGCAACCATGTCTTCGATTTCCTCGTTTTCCGCCAGTTCCACGATCGCGTTCGCGCCGATTCCCGCACCAATCCTTTCCGACCTGGTCGGAAACACGCCGATCTGCTGGATCGGTGAGCCGTTCGCCCCCGCCGGCCGGGGGTTTTGGGCCAAGCTGGAAGGAGCCAACCCCGGCGGGCTCAAAGACCGGGCGGCCCTGCACATCATCGAACGCGCCCGCGCCCGGGGCGAACTGGCCCCCGGCGCGCCGATCGTCGAATCCACCTCGGGCACCTTCGGCCTGGGCCTGGCCCTGGCTGGGATCGTCTACGGTCATCCGGTCACCGTGGTCTCCGACCCGGGCATGGAACCCATCGTGCATCGTCTGCTCGCCGCCTACGGCACCGCTGTGGAGACCGTCACAGCGGCCCATCCGGTCGGCGGCTGGCAACAAGCCCGGCTGGATCGGGTGGCGTCACTGCTCGCCGATAGCCCTGGCGGGTACTGCCCGCACCAGTACGACAATCCCGACAACCTCGACGCCTACGCGGGCCTGGCCCATGAGCTCATCGCCCAGTTGCACCGCATCGACGTGCTTGTGTGCAGCGTGGGGACCGGAGGCCATTCGGCCGGCATCAGTCGCGTGCTGCGCCGCCGTTTCCCGCAGATGCGGCTGATCGGAGTGGACGCCGTCGGATCGACGATCTTCGGTCAGCCCGCCCGGCCGAGGCTGATGCGAGGACTGGGTAGCAGCATCCACCCGCGCAACGTCGCCCACTCGGCGTTCGACGAAGTCCACTGGGTCGCAGCGGCCGAAGCGGTGTGGGCCTGCCGCACCCTGGCCGCCACCCACTACACCACCGGCGGCTGGAGCGTCGGCGCCGTCACCGTGGTCGCCTCCTGGGCCGCCCGCACCCTGCCGGCCGGCACCCGGATCGCCGCGGTGTTCCCCGACGGCCCGGCCCGCTACCACACCACCATCTACGACAACCCCTGGTGCGACCAGCATGACCTGCTCGGCCGCCCACCCGCCGATGAACCCGAGGAGATAAAGCATCCCGGGCAGGCCGAGGCCACGCGCTGGACCCGCTGCACCACGGCGGTGCGCGCGTGATGTGGGGGCGCCTGCGCTCCTTCGACCGTAGCGTCCGGCTGCTCATGCTCAACCAGCTCACCATCAACATCGGCTTCTACATGCTGATGCCGTATCTGGCCGGTCACCTGTCCACCGGCCTGGGCATGACGGCCGCGACGATCGGGCTGGTGCTCGGGGTGCGCAACCTCTCCCAGCAGGGCCTGTTCCTGCTGGGAGGCACCCTGGCCGACCGATACGGCTACCGGCCCCTGATCATCGCCGGCTGCCTGCTGCGCACCGCCGGATTCGCGCTACTCGCCTTCGCCGCCACCCTGCCGGCGTTGCTCGTGGCCTCCACCATGACCGGGCTGGCCGGGGCGCTGTTCAACCCGGCCGTCCGCGCGTACCTGGCCAACCAGGCGGGTGAGCGCCGGTTGGAGGCGTTCGCGATGTTCAACGTCTTCTACCAGGCGGGCATCCTGGCCGGACCACTCCTAGGACTGGCCCTGATGAGCGTGGACTTCCGCCTGGTGTGCCTGGTCGCCGCCGCGCTTTTCGCCGCACTCAGCGTGGTGCAGATCCGGGCACTCCCACCCTGCCGGGCCGGCGCTGTGCCGACCGGCGGGGTGCTGGCCCACTGGCGGGCCGTGCTGGTCAACCGGCCGTTCGCGCTGTTCAGCCTGGCGATGGCCGGGTCGTATGTGCTGTCGTTCCAGATTTACCTGGCCCTGCCGCTGCAGCTGGGCGCCACAGGGGCGGTCAGCGTGCTGTTCATCCTCTCGGCGCTCGTCGCGATCGCCGGGCAGCTGCGCATCACCGACTGGGCCCGAGCCCGGTGGACCGGACCACAGGCGATCACCCGCGGCCTGGTTCTCATGGCGGCCGCGTTCCTACCCGTGGCGGCGCAGGCGGCAGCATGGCCCCATTCGGCCGTGCTACGGCTGGCCGCGGTACTGGCCTGCGCGGTGATGCTCACCGTGGCCACCACGCTGACCTATCCCTTTGAGATGGACACCGTCGTCGCCCTGTCGGGAGGCCATCTGATCGCCACCCACTACGGTCTGTACAACACCGTCGCGGGAATCGGCATCGCGTTGGGCAACCTGCTCACCGGCGCTCTGCTCGACACCAGACCCGGCGCGGCGCCATGGCTGGTCCTGTCGGCGCTGGGTTTGGGTTGCGCCCTGGCCATGGCAGGGCTGAACCGGCGAGGACGGCTGACCGACCTCACACCAAAAACCGTACGACGCCCAGGTCTGAGCGAGCGCTCAACACCAGGTCATGCGGAAGCCGGAGATACCGAGCACACCTCATCAGCGGGTCCGCAGCGGTGACCAGCGGCGCGACCACGTTGCCGGAGCGGCAACAACGCGGTCAGGGTGCATGCCTCCGATCTTGGGCGGACGGAGCGGGTAGGGCATTCATCGGGTGCTGCCGGGGGTGAGGGCACGCCGCCAGGCGGCTGCCCGTAGCAGCCGCAGGCCGTTGAGGCCGACGATCACGGTTGAGCCTTCATGCCCGAGGACACCAAGGGGCAGCGGCAGATGCCCGGTCAGGTCCCAGATCACCAGGGCGGTGATGAAGGTCGCGGCGATCGTCAGGTTGGCGATGACCACGCCGCGGGCGCGGCGCGACAGGGCGATGACGGCGGGGATGGTGGCGAGTTCGTCGCGGACGATGACGGCGTCGGCGGTGTCCAGGGCCAGGTCGGATCCCGCCCGGCCCATCGCGATGCCGATGTGGGCCGCGGCCAGGGCAGGTGCGTCGTTGACACCGTCGCCCACCAGCAGTACCCGTTGCCCCGCTTGCTCCAAGGAGCGGACGGCGTCGACCTTGTCCTCGGGGAGCAGACCGGCGCGCACATCAACGATGCCGACCTGCTCAGCCAACCGGGCAGCAGCACGCGGGTTGTCACCGGTGAGCAGCACCGGGACGGTCCCGGTCAGCGCGGTGATGGCCGCGACGGTGCCGGCGACGCCGGGACGGACCTGGTCGGCGATGCCCAGCACCCCGACCGGGATGCCGTCGACGCGGACCACCACGGCGGTCTGCCCGGCCTCTTCCAACTCGGTGACACGTACCCCGGCTGGATGCGATGTTCCGGAGAGCAGGTGGGAAGGGCTGCCGATCTCCACCAAGCGGCCGCCGATGCGAGCCGTGACCCCGCGGCCGGGGGTGGAGGCGAAGTCGTCGGCGTGCCGCAGCGTCAGCCCGGCCTCATGAGCGGCGGTGACCACGGCCCGGGCCAGCGGGTGCTCGGAGGGGTTCTCCGCGGCGGCGGCGAGCGCGAGAAGTTCCTTCTCCTCCACGCCGGCGCCGGAAACTACGTGGAGATCGGCGAGGTGGGGGGTTCCTTCGGTAAGGGTGCCGGTCTTGTCGAAGGCGACCAGGGTGGTCTGCCCGAGTTGCTCCATCACCACCGCCGACTTGACCAGCACACCGTGGCGTCCGGCGGATGCCATCGCGGCCAGCAGCGGCGGCATCGTGGCCAGTACGACCGCGCATGGGGAGGCGACGATCATGAAGGTCATGGCGCGGAGCAGCGTGGACTGAAGGTCCGCGCCGAAGGCCAGCGGGACGAGGAACAACGCCAGGGTCGCGGCGACCATGGCGACCGAATAGCGCTGCTCGATCTTCTCGATGAACAACTGCGTCGTGGCCTTGGTCGCGGAGGCCTCCTCGACCATCGCCACGATCCGAGCGATCACCGTCTCGCCGGCAGACCGATCCACCCGCACCCGCAACACCCCGGTGCCGTTGGCCGTCCCCGCGAACACCTCATCACCGGCGGTCTTGGCGACCGGCAGCGGCTCACCGGTGATGGTGGCCTGGTCCACGTCGCTGGCGCCGTCGACCACCTCGCCGTCCGCGCCGATCCGCTCGCCCGGACGCACCAGTATCACATCACCCACCCGCAGGGTCACGGTATCCACGCTCTCCTCACCGGTGGAGGTGAGCCGGGTGGCGCGGTCGGGCGCCAGATCCAGCAGGCCTCGCACCGAGTCGGCGGTCCGCTGGGTGGCCACCGCCTCCAGCGCGCCCGAGGTGGCGAAGATGACGATCAACAGACCACCGTCCAGGACCTGCCCGATCGCCGCCGCGCCGATCGCCGCGACCACCATCAGCAGATCCACATCCAAGGTCCTGTCGCGCAGTGCCCGTAGCCCGGCCCAGCCCGGTTCCCAGCCGCCGGTGACGTAGCAGGCCAGGAACAGCGCCCACGACAACCAGGCCGGGCCGCCAGTGAACTGGGCGAGCACCCCGAGGCCGAACAGCACCGTGGCCGCCGCCGCCCAGCGGACCTCTGGCACCGACCACATCGGGGTACGCCGCGACGGCGCCGGGCCATTCCCCCTCACCGCACCCGCGATCGCGGAGTCCATCACGCTTACCGGCACCCTGACCTCCCGACACACACACCACGTCCACCCCACAATACAAGATGATATGAAGACCTTTTCATATGTGCATGGCTGGTATGCTCGGCCCATGGGCCATGGAGTGCAAGGGCGCGACACCCCGCCCGCGGCGCTGGACGCCGAGTCCGCCGCCACGGTCGCCGCGACCCTGCAGGCGCTCGCGACCCCGAGCCGGCTGCTGATCCTCACCCGGCTCCGCCAGAGCCCATGCCCGGTCACCGAGCTGGCCGAGGCCGTCGGCATGGAACAGTCCGCGGTCTCCCACCAGTTGAGGCTGCTGCGCAACCTCGGCCTGGTCGTCGGCACCAGGTCCGGCCGCAGCATCGTTTACAGCCTCTACGACAACCACGTCGCGATGCTCCTGGACGAGGCCGTCTACCACATCGAACATCGGCGGCTCGGAGCTCCCGACAGGCCCGCCACCGCCGCCGGCTGAACGCAGACCACAGCCGGGGATTCCGCGGTCCCCCATGATGAGCGGCCGGGCCTTGCAGTCGCGAGGACGTCGTCTTCAACGACTCCGGGACCCGCCCGTCTTGGGCGCGTGGAAGCACGCGCCCCAAGAGGTGCACGTAGTTGGTTTGAAGCAGCTGCTCCATCGTGGTGATCTCGGCGGTCTGGCCGGACTCGATGGATGCGTCATCGGCGGGCACCTGAGGGTTCCAGGTGGTCAGCCAGCCGCTCATGGTCTGGATCACCGGCTGCTGGGCGGATTCGATCTTCTGGGCGAGCTGCTTGACCTCAGGCGGGAGGCACAGGCGAGCGCGCGGCCGGAGGCGGGGTCGCCTGGCGTGTGACCCGTGTGGGGGTATGCCATCGAAATACCCTAGGCGGGTACGGTGTTACCTGATGAGATAAGCGAACCCGATCGGGGGCGCGGAGGCGGAAGCCCAGATCAAGGAAGCCTCCGACGCCATCGCCCGTCTGGTCCGTTCCTGACCTAAATCAACCTTTCGCCAACAGGAGTGATCGCGATGACCACCACCTACACCGTCAAGGGAATGACCTGCGGCCACTGCGTCAGCTCGGTCACAGAAGAGGTCAGCGAGGTCCCTGGCGTCACCGGCGTCGAGATCGACCTCGCCACGGGCCTCATGACCGTTGCCGGCGAGGGCCCCCTCGACAGTGCCGCGATCGTCGCCGCTGTCAAGGAGGCCGGATACGAAGTGGTGGACGAGTGATGAACACACCCGTGAAACTCGGAGCCTATGTCCTCGGACTCGCCGTGATCTTCGGCGGAGCCTTCGGAGCCGGCAAAGCGGTTGGCGGCGTCGGCACCCCGCCCATCTTGGAGAGGCATGCCGATCACGCGACCTCCGGCCACGGTCAGATGGATCAGGCCGCGGCGCCACCCATTCCCAGAGGGCTCCAAGTGTCCCAGAACGGCTACACCCTGATCCCCTTGACCACGGAGATCAAGCCGGGCCACGCCACGGACTTCCGGTTCGCGGTGACCGGCCCCGACGGCAAGCCCGTCACCGCCTACCGGGTACAGCACGACAAGAAGCTACACTTCATCGTGGTCCCACGGGACCTCGGCGGCTTCCAGCACCTGCACCCGACCGAGGACGCGGGCGGGGTGTGGTCGGTGCCGCTGACGCTTCCGCAGCCGGGTGCCTACCGGATCACCGACCTGCAGCCCTACCTTGGCGCGTACGGCCACCTGGTCGCCCTGCGCGCAGGAGACCTGGCCTACTTGCACGTGCATCCCGACGGGGAACCGGGCGACGGCAAGACGCCCGCGGGCCCGGAGATAACCTTCTACGCCGAGGTCCCCAGCGGCGGCGACTACCGCCTCTTCCTGGACTTCCAGCACGCGCGAGCCGTACACACCGCGGACTTCACCGTCCACGCCGACCCGGCCACGGCGGCGGCCACCACGAAGCCCTACTCGACGGCCACCCCCGCCGGGCAGGGCGAGCAGAGCCACTGACACCGGGCATGACGCGAGAAAGCAGAGACGATGTCCCCCACCACCGATGACAGGCCGCCGGCTAGCGGTGGCTCGGTCGAACTCTCGATCGGCGGCATGACCTGCGCGTCGTGCGCGAACAGGATCGAGCGCAAGCTCAACAAGATGGACGGTGTGACGGCGACGGTGAACTACGCCACCGAGAAGGCGAAGGTCACCTTTACCCACGGGATCGACCCACAGGATTTGATCGCCGAGGTGGCGAAGGCCGGCTACACCGCCGAGTTCCCCACTCCGCCGGCGCAGGCCGGGGACGGCCCGCCTGAGGAGCGGGACGAGCTGGCGCCGCTTCGGCAACGGCTGATCACCGCCGTCGTGCTCGCGGTGCCGGTGATCGCGATGGCGATGATCCCGCCGCTGCAGTTCACCTACTGGCAGTGGCTCTCGCTCACCCTGGCCGCCCCCGTCGTGATTTACGCGGGTTGGCCGTTCCACAAGGCCGCGTGGACCAACCTGCGCCACGGCGCCGCGACCATGGACACGCTGGTGTCGCTCGGCACGATCGCCGCGCTCGGCTGGTCGCTGTGGGCGCTGTTCTTCGGCAGCGCGGGCACACCAGGGATGACCCACCCGTTCGCGTTCACCATCGAGCGCACCGACGGTTCCGGCAACATCTATCTGGAGGCCGCCGCCGGCGTGACGGCGTTCATCCTGGCCGGCCGCTACTTCGAGGCCCGTTCCAAGCGCCGCGCGGGCGCCGCGCTGCGTACCCTGCTGCAACTCGGCGCGAAAGACGTCGCGGTGCTGCAAGGCGGCACTGAAGTCCGGATCCCGAGCGACCAGCTCCAGGTGGGAAACCGGTTCGTGGTGCGGCCGGGCGAGAAGATCGCCACCGACGGCGTGATCGAAGAGGGATCATCCGCGGTCGACGCCTCGATGCTGACCGGCGAGTCGGTTCCCGTGGAGGTACGGCCCGGCGACGCGGTGACCGGCGCGACCGTCAACGCCGGAGGACGCTTGGTGGTCCGCGCCACCCGGGTCGGGTCCGACACCCAGCTGGCCCAGATGGCCCAATTGGTGGAGAATGCCCAGACCGGTAAGGCCCAGGTCCAGAGGCTGGCCGACCGCATCTCCGGTATCTTCGTCCCGGTCGTGATCGCATTGGCACTCGGCACGCTCGGTTTCTGGCTCGGCACCGGTGACGGCGTCGGCGCCGCGTTCACCGCGGCGGTGGCGGTGCTGATCATCGCCTGCCCGTGTGCGCTCGGTCTCGCCACCCCGACCGCCCTGCTGGTCGGTACGGGACGAGGTGCTCAGCTCGGCATCCTCATCAAGGGCCCCGAGGTGCTGGAGTCGACCCGCACGATCGACACCGTCGTGCTGGACAAGACCGGCACCGTCACCGAGGGCAAGATGACCCTGGCCCAGGTACACGTCGGCGAAGGTGAGGACGAGGCGAAGGTTCTGCGCCTGGTGGGCGCGCTTGAGCACGCCTCCGAGCACCCGATCGCGCAGGCGATCGCCAAGGGGGCCGCCGACCGTGCCGGGGAGCTGCCCAGCCCGGAGGACTTCGCCAACGTCGATGGGCTCGGTGTCCGGGGGATCGTCGACGGGCACGCGGTACTGGTCGGACGCCCAAAGCTACTGGCCGAGTGGTCGCAGCACCTGCCCGTCGAGCTGGAGCGGGCGTTCGCCGCGGCGCACGCGGCCGGCCGTACGGCTGTCGCGGCCGGCTGGGATGGCAAGGCCCGCGCGGTCCTGGTCGTCACGGACAGCGTCAAGGCGACCTCGGCAGAGGCCATCCGTGATCTGCGCGCGCTGGGGTTGACCCCGGTCCTGCTGACCGGCGACAACGAAGCCGTCGCCAAGACGGTGGCGGCCGAGGTGGGCATCGAGGAAGTGATCGCGGAGGTGCTGCCGGCGGACAAGGTCGACGTGGTCAAGCGCCTTCAGGCCGAGGGCCGTACGGTAGCCATGGTCGGCGACGGCGTCAACGACGCCGCCGCACTCGCCCAGGCCGACCTGGGCCTCGCGATGGGCACCGGCACCGACGCGGCGATCGAGGCCTCCGATCTCACCTTGGTCCGCGGCGACCTGCGAGTGGCGGCCGACGCCATCCGGCTGTCCCGCCGGACCCTGCGCATCATCAAGGGGAACCTGTTCTGGGCCTTCGCCTA
>JAOPYI010000185.1 GCA_025964675.1 Sphaerisporangium sp.
CGCCAAGGTGACCGTGCACTGGCCGGACATGCTGAGGGTGGCCGGCTCCCTGGTGACCGGTCAGGTGCGCGCCTACGACCTGCTGCGGATGTTCGGCCGCGAGGGCCGGCCGACCCCGCTGGGCACCGCCTTCGCCGAGTACGGGCGCATCGCCAAGACGCTGCACCTGCTGCAGGTGGACGACACCTACCGGCGGCAGATGAACCGCCAGCTCACCGTCCAGGAGTCGAGGCAGAAGCTCGCCCGGGACATCTGCCACGGCAAGCGCGGGCAGATCATGCAGGCGTACCGCCAGGGCCAGGAGGACCAGCTCGGCGCGCTCGGCCTGGTGCTGAACGCCGCGGTGCTGTGGACCACCCGCTACCTGGACGCCGCCGTCGAGCAGCTGCGCGCCCTGCCCGCCGAGCAGCGCGAGCACCAGGTGCTGGACGAGGACGTCGCCCGGCTCTCCCCGCTCAAGCACGCCAACTTGAACGTCCTGGGCCGCTACAGCTTCCGCGGCTCCGGTCCGGCCGGCGGCGCGCTGCGGCCCCTGCGCGACCCGGCAGAGGCCGCAGACGAGGACGACGAGGCGGGAGCGGACTGAGTCAGTGAGCCTTTTCAGCAGCGACTCGGAGGGGTGACGTGAGAGTGACGGTTGACGGGCGTCCAGCCAGCGCGGCCGCGGCCGACGGACTGCCCAGCGCCGGTCCTTGTGTCACTCGATTGGTGGGCGGGCTGAAAGGGCTCAGTAGCCAACCAGGCCGGTGATCAGCTTACGGGCCGCCGCCTTGGTCAGCCGCTTGGCGGCGGTCGCGGTCCGCTCCCGAGGGCGGCGCAGCTCGATGCCGGTCCCCTTGACGGCCTTGGCGAACTCGGCGTCGAACCGCTCCTTGCCGACCTTCTCCACGAGGGTGGCCAGGTACTTGAGCTGCGCTTCGGTGGCCGGCTCGGTCTTCGCCTGCGCGGCCCGCTCGCGGCGCGGCCCGTAGACGCGCTCGTTCTCGGCCTTGCGGGCAGCCTCGACCTCCGGGCTGCGGCAGGTGACGCGGACGCTCTCGTACCAGGTCTGTGCGCCGGGCTTGCCGGTCGCCGCCTCCCACAGGGCGTTGGCGGTCAGCTTCTCCTCGTCTACGCCCTCCGTCAGCCCGGGGCCGACCAGTCCGTAGTAGCCGGTCCGGCCCCGGGGGATCACGGTGAACCCGGCCGGGACGGCGTGGGCTTCGAGCCAGTCCTGTCCGCACCCGCAGTGCTGGGCGTGGTACCCGCGCCACTTGCTCTCCAGCGGCTCGTAGACCAGCCGGTCGCCGTAGTACTTCGTATCCCTCGCGAATCCCGACACGGCCGCAGTGTGCCACCGCCGGCGGCCCCGGAAACAGGCCGGCGTCAACCCCAGTGGACCCGGGCGCGCCGCACCGCCCCCGTCCGGCCCCGGCGCGAGGATGACCGGGTGGACTACCTCCTGGAGTGCGGGCACCCGATCAGCAAGGAAGCCTGCGACGGCTACTGCACCGCCGAACGCGAGACCCTCGCTGCGGAGCCCTTCGCGGACCTGGACGACAGCACCCTGGCGTGCGGGCACCGCTGGACCGGGACCGTGTGGAACCCGGTGTGCGTGCAGGGCTGCCCCCCGCCGGCCGACGATCTGGACGACGGCTTCTACGACGACCTGGAGGAGCCGGACGGCTTCCGGCTCGGGGGCTGGTAGCGGGGCCGGACGGGCGCTATGCCAGCCCTTGCTCGCGGGCGATCCAGCAGGCCGCGGTGATCCGCCAGTGGAGTTCGGGGCCGGTGCGCTCCTGGAGCCCCTCGGGCAGGTCCGCCATCGCGTCCTTGAGGATCTGGTCGGCGCGGACCAGCGTGTGGACGTAGAGCGTGAGCGCGGGCAGGGTCACCTCGCCGAACGCGGCGGTGACGGTGGCGGTCACGTCCTTGGCGTAGAACGCCAGCAGCTGCTGACCGCGGCGCCCCTGCGCCAGGATGTCCGCGATGTTGTCGCCGGCCGCGTTGTCGGCCCTCCACTCGGGTCGGCGCGACAAGTGAAAGGTAACTATGTGTAGTTGCCGTGACTGAAGGCAGCGGTTAGCGGTCAGTCGTCATCACTGCCTGTTGGTCGTGTTCCCGCGGCATGCGCATGACGGTGACGGGTGGGGGCTGGCCATTCTTTGCGCCGGTTGCTGTCTGGTATCGGGGCGAGGAAAGAAGCGCGTGGTCGGCGCGACCAGGGGTTGAGTACGCCGGTCAGGCCAGTGCGGTCATGTGGTCAGGGTGGTGGGTGGCGACGTCGTGGGCGGCTTGGACGAAGGTGGCGACGGCTGCGGATCGCGAGGTCTCCGGCCAGGCGACCATGACCGCGCTGGGGCTGAGGCCGGTGACCGGCCGGTATGCGATGTCCGGGCGCTGGTGCCGCTCGGTGGTGGAGCGTGACAGGAACGCCACCGCCTGCCCCAGCGCGACCACCTCCAGGAGTTGCTCGACGCTGGCCACGAGCGGCCCCTCAGGAGTGTCAGCCGGCGCCAAGCCTGTGTGGCCATCGCCTGCTTCTGCGCCGTCGTATCCGGTGTAGTAGGCGGTGGTGGAGGGGGCGGCCCCCTTCCAGCGCGGGATCGGTTCGCCCTTGAGGTCGGTCAGCCGCAGTCGCCGGCGTCCGGCCAGGCGGTGCGCGGCGGGGAGGACGGCCAGTCGCGGCTCGACCACGAGTGTCTGGGAATCTAGCCCTTGACCGTCGAACGGGCTGCGCAGCAGCGCTACGTCGGCACGGCCGTCCCGCAGCATGGCGACCGGCTCTCCGCTGCCGCCGACGACGACTTCAGGCGGCGGCAGATGCGAACCCGTTCCCCGGTAGGCGGCGAGGATCTCCCGCAGCAGCCCGGCATCGCCTCCCGGTTTGACCGCCACGACGAGCTGGGGTGTCGGCTGACCGGCCCGGCGTGCTCGCCGGGCCGCCGCGTGCACCGCGTCGACCGCGATCCGGGCCTGGTCGAGCAGCACCTGACCGGCGGTGGTCAGCCTCACCTGCCGGGTGGTGCGCTCCAGCAGGCGTACCGCGAGCCGGGACTCCATCTGAGCGATCGCCTTCGACAGCGGGGGCTGCGCCATCCCCAGGCGTTGCGCGGCCCGGCTGAAGTTCAGTTCCTCGGCGACCGCGATGAAGTACCTCAGCTCCCGCACCTCTAGCTCACTCATATCTGTGGACTATAGATCCAGAGTCTTCTGGTCTTTCCCTGCCGCCCGTGGGTGAGGGGAGGCTGGGTGCCATGACGACTTCGCAGAAGACTGCTTTGATCACCGGCGCGAACAAGGGCATCGGCAAGGAAACGGCGCGCAGGCTCGCAGCCCTCGGCATCACCGTGCTGATCGGCGCCCGCAACGCCGAGCTTGGCGAGGCGGCGGCCGAGGAGCTTCGCGCGGGCGGCGCCGACGTACGGTTCGTTCCGCTGGACGTCACCGACGAGACCTCGGTCCAGGCCGCCGCCAAGCACATCGACGCCACGTTCGGCCGCCTCGACATCCTCGTCAACAACGCCGCGATCGCCGCCGGACCGCAAAAGCCGAGTGAAACCCCAGCCGCTACCGTCCGGCAGGTCTACGAGACCAACGTGTTCGGCGTCATCGCGGTGACCCACGCCATGCTCCCCCTGCTACGCCGCTCCGCCGCCGCACGCATCGTCAACATGTCCAGCGAACTCGGCTCCCTCACCCACCTGGCCGACCCGGGCAGCCCGTGGTCCGCCTACTCCTCGATTCTCCTCCCTTACTGCACCTCGAAGAGCGCGCTGAACGCGATCACCGTGCTCTACGCCAATGAACTGCGCGCCGAAGGGATCCTGGTCAACGCGGTGAGTCCCGGCTACTGCGCGACCGACCTCAACCGCCACACCGGGATACGCACGGCGGAGGAGGGCGCGGCCGTGGCGGTATACCTGGCGACGGCGGGCGAGGACGGCCCGACGGGCGCCTTTTTGGCCGAGGACGGGCCGATTCCCTGGTGAGACCATGCCGCGCCGTCTCCGCCCGAAGCCTGCCGGGGTGTTTTCAACCCCCGCCGTGACGATCACTGGCCTCTTGCGCGGCACCCATCCCCACGGGCCTTACTGGTAGTTGGTGGGCGCACAAGCCAAGACGGGCACGAGGTGATCACTCATCTCGCGGAGTCAGCATCAAGGGCTGGGCCGCGGGTCAGCCGGTGGTTTCCATCGCGGTTGTGTGCTCGTCGTGTTCACGCAGCATGCGCATGACGGTGGCGGGTGAGGGGTGCTGGCCTTTCTTCGTGCCGGTGGTGATGACGAGGCGTTTGGCGATGTCGCGCAGGCTCATCTCCTGCTCGCGCAGGTGGAGGGCCATGGACAGCATCGACTCGTCGGTGACGCCCGCGCCACCGATCGTCTTGCCACGCTTGCGGGCGGACTCGTGGCCCTCCAGGGTGCGGTCGCGGATGTACTCGCGCTCCATGCCCGACATCGCGGCCAGCACCGTGAACACGATCCCGGACGGGTCGTGCGAGCCCTTGAGTTCGCCTGTGAGGAACTCCAGCCCGACATCGCTCGCCTTCAGCTCTTCGGCGAGCATGGCGAGTTCGATGCCTCGGCCGAGCCGCTTGTGCTCGTGGACGACGAGGGTGACGGCGACGCCGGAGGAACGGATCTCCCCGGCGAGCTTGACGGCGGCCTCCAACTCGGGGCGCCGGGTGGCGCGGGTGGAGATCTTCTCCGAGAAGATGCGCGTCACTCCGGCCTCGGCGAGTGAGTCGAGCTGCGCGTCGAGGGACTGCCGGGCGGTCGAGGCGCGGGCGTACCCCAGGCGGACGTGCCCGACCGGTTCGGCGCCGGCGCTCACCGGCTGGGGCAGCTCGGCCCACACGGACCCCGGCTTGCGTACGGCTGGCGTCGGCATGCTCAGCACCTTGGCGAGTTGGGGCACGAGGCGGAAGCGGGCGGTGTGGTACTGGATGGCCACCTTCCCCTTGCCGGTCCGGCACGGGGAGCCCGCGGGGGCGGCGCAGGTGGACATCGGGCAGTCGTGCGATTCCACGCGCTTGAAGTCGTCGCTCACGACCCTGGACTGTTTCATGGGGGTGTTTCAGGCGTCCAGCCGTTTGCAACAACTCATGAAACGTGATCGCCGCAGGTGGATCGTCGGGCGGTGGGGTGTTTCACAGGCGACCACCTATGAAACAGCCACCAAGCCCGCACTATGATCAATCTCAGCGCCAACTACGGTTCCATTGATCCCCGAGGCCGATCTACAAACCCGACAGGGTCGCCCGGTCTATGAAAGAACTTCTCGTGCTCCTGGAGGACGAGCTGCACGCCCGCGAAATCAACCTGGAGATCCTCACCGGCATCTGCGCCGGCCTCCACAAGCCCAACGGGCAGACCATCGCCGACAAGATACTGTTCATGGTCGCCGCCATGGCCGCAGAGATGGAACGCGAGCTCATCCACGAACGCACCCTCGACGGCCTCGCCGCCGCAGCCGCCCAAGGCCGCCGAGGCGGCCGCCCCATCGCCGTCGACGACGACACCCTCGCCATCGCCCGCGCCCGCCAAGCCCGCGGCGAATCCATCACCGCCATCGCCCAACACCTCAAGATCGGCCGCTCCACGCTCTACCGAGCCCTCACCCCAGACACAACCGACTGATTCCCCACTGGGGTCGAGCAGCCGAAGGCGGGCGAGAACTTCACCCTCGGTCACGCAGGCTACTTTGCGGCTGGTGGCACGGACCCGAGTGGAGGGCCAGGGAGCGGACTATCGAGATAACTTGCGGGAAGTCTCCTTCTCGTGAGTTATGCCGACTACTCAACGCGCAACAGATCTCTATTTCTGATTTTCGATTTCTAGAAATTAAGAACTGCTAGGATCCGGCTGTGGCGGTAA
>JAOPYI010000217.1 GCA_025964675.1 Sphaerisporangium sp.
GCGCGCGGCCGGTGACGGGCGTCGAAGGCCAGCGCGACGCCACCGAAGAGCAGGATCAGCGACGGGATCTCGCTGAACGTCGTGCGCGAGGTGTAGAGGATCGGCAGCGCGACCGCGAAGACCAGGGCGGCGAGCGGGGCCCATCGCGCCCCCACCAGCCGGGTGACGACCCCCGCGAGGGTCAGCACGGCCAAGGCGCCGAGCACGGGGGGGACCAGCAGGAGGCCGGTAACGCCTCCGAGCCAGTGCCCGGCGGCGTCGATGATCGGTGCCCCCGGCATGAACTGGGGCACCACCGAGCCGCCGTAGTCGTAGAAGCCCACGCTGCCGTGGCGCAGCGCCGGGTCGGGCCCGCCGAACGCCGCCGTGCCGTACGGGATCGGGAGCGACCCGTGCCGGGCCAGCCACAGGGCGTACTGCGCGTAGGTGGCCGGGTCGCGGCGGACGACGAGCTGCTCGCTGTGGAAGACGGCGTTGAACACGCCCGAGGCGACCGCGATGGCGGCGACGGCCGCGACGTGCCACACCGTGGCGTCCTCCCCCTCACCCTCGCGGGCGAGCCGCGCGCCGTACACGCAGAGGGCGACGGCGAGCGCTCCGCCGGCCAGCAGCACGGGAAGCGGGCGGAACCAGCCGAGCATGAGCAGGGGAAGTCCCGCGAGCAGCAGGCCCGTCAGGGCGAGGGCGGGCATGATGGAGACCGCGGCGAGCACCCGGCCCGCCGTCGGCCGTCGCGAGTCGTCGAGCCAGGTTCCGTTCATCTGTGCCCGCGAGCCTAACCTCCGCGGCTCCGTGCGTGGATTCCGGCGCGGCCTGGTGGACCAGGTAGCGTACGGCCCTGTTGTACGGCTCTCACGGGGCGACGAGCTGACGAGCGGGGGATGCGTTGGTAGCTGCGGGGTGGGCTCCCGTCGTGCGGGCCGGTGACCGCGTGCGTGCCGCCGCCGGGGGGCACCGGTGGTTCCTCGCGGTGCTCTCGCTCGGGGCGGCGCTGCGGCTCGTCGCCATGCTCGGCTACCGGCCCGCGATCTGGTTCCCCGACTCCTACACCTACGTGGTCACGGCCCTGCGGCCACGGCCCGACCTGGTGCGTCCCGCCGGGTACTCGATGTTCCTGCGGCTGCTGGAGCCGTTCCACAGTTTCGGGTTCGTGGTGTTCGTCCAGCATCTGCTCGGGCTGGCCACCGGGGTGCTGGTCTACGCCGCCGTGCGGCGCGGGCATGGCCTGGCCTGGGCCGCGACGCTTGCCGCGACCCCCGTGGTGCTGGACGCCTACCAGGTGCAGCTCGAGCATCTACTCGTCTCGGACACGCTGTTCACCTTTCTGGTCGTCGCCGCCGTCTTCGCCGGGATGGGCACCCTCACCTGGCGTACGGCCTGCGCCGCGGGCGCTCTGCTGGCCGCCGCGACGCTGACCAGGACGGTGGGGCTGCCGCTGATCATTATCGTGGGGGCGTTCCTGCTCGTCCGGCAGGTGATCGCGGCGCGCGGGCCGGTCGGCCGGTCCCGCCCGCTGCTGGTGGGGTTGTTCGCGATCGTGGCCCTGGCGCCGATCGCGGGGTACGCGGCCTGGTTCTCCGCGACCTACCACCGCTTCGGCATCGTCGGTTCCAACGGGGTGTTCCTCTACGCCCGCACCATGTCGTTCGCCGACTGCGGGGTCATGCGCCCGCCGCCGGATCTCGCGGTGCTGTGCGACGACACCCCACCGAGGCGACGGCCGCCCTCGCAGGAGTACGTCTGGGCGCCGGACGCCCCCCTGGTCGCGCTGCCGGGCATCACCTTCACCGGGGAGACCGACCGGCTCGCCGGGCGGTTCGCGTTCCTGGCCCTGCGCAGCCAGCCGGCCGACTACGCGGCCTCGGTGCTCTCGGAGTTCGGCCGGTCGTTCACCTGGGGGCGTCCCGTGTACCCGGACCAGGAGATCTACGACTACTACCAGTTCCCCGCCAACGTCCCCGCGCCACCCGGCCGCTACCCCGCCACGGTCGGCGCGGAGCTGGCCGTGCGATACGAGCGCGGTCCCATCGGGACCCAGATCGTCGAGCCCTTCGCGGGGGTGATGCGGGCCTACCAGGACGCGGTCAGGCTGCCAGGAGGCGCGCTGGGGCTGATCCTGCTGCTGCCCCCGGCGATCGTGCTCGGGCGCAGGTGGCGGGGCGCGCGGACGGAGACCTCCTGGGCGCTGCCGTGGGTGACATCCGTGTCGTTGCTGGTGATCCCGGCGGCGACCGCGGAGTTCGACTACCGCTATGTCCTGCCGGCGGTTCCGCTGGCGTGCCTCGCCGCGGCTCTCATGACCGCCGGACACACGCGTCCGTCAGAGACGCCGCGACCTGCGGATCCTGTGAACATCAAGTAAAGCCAACCGACTACGATATTCCCGCAAATATGCTGGTGTCGGTAAGCTTGGGCGCCGATCGACCCTCTGGAGTATTCATGATCATGAGCCTATTCACCCGATCATGCTGCCCAGAACCGGGCCGGTGACCTAACCTCATGACGAAATGAGCGAGCACCGACACGGCGCCACGGTCAGCGACCACCGCGGTGAGCCGCCACCGTCCGGCCGCAGGTCGAGTCGTGGCCGTCCGGCGGAAACCCCGAACGGCCCCCCTCCCGGCGAGGGCGAGCGCCGCCGCCGCCGGGGCGCCACCCATGTCCCGCAGGCCCCCGAGGAGCAGCCGGGCGCGTACGACGCCTACGGTTCACCGGGCGTGCCGCCCGTCGAGGAGCAGCACACCCCGCGTCGCCGCAGGGGCGGGCCTCCCGAGCCCCCTCCGCCCCCTGAGAATCCCGGCAGAGGGCGCCGCCGCGGCGGCGGGAACGGCCCCGGCGACGCCGGCAACGGCCGCATGCGGGTCATGGCCTGGATCAGCATCGCGCTCACCTGCGTTCTGGTCCTGCTGGCGCTGACGGGTTACACGCTCTACCGCAGCCTGCTCGGCAACCTCCGCACGCAGGACGTCACCGGCGACCTCAACGCCAACCGGCCGGTCAACAGCACCGGAGCGCTCAACGTGCTGCTCGTCGGATCCGACTCCCGGGCGGGCGACAACAAACAGTACGGCCAGCACATGGTCGGCGGCGGCGAGCGCACCGACACGATCATCCTCATGCACGTCTCGCCGAACCGCGACAAGGCGACGCTGATCAGCTTCCCCCGCGACTCGATGGTGCAGATCCCGTCGTGTAAGAACGCCACGACCAAGGCGGCCCTCCCTCCCCGCCTCGACATGATCAACTCGGCGTTCAACGAGGGCGGCATGAGTTGCACGATCAACACGATCGAGGCCACCACCAACATCCGCGTCGACCACTACATCAAGGTCGACTTCACGGGCTTCAAGAGCATCGTGGATGCGCTCGGCGGCATCCAGATCTGCGTGCCGCAGGTCGTCGACGACAAGCAGGCCAAACTGCACCTCCAAAAGGGGAAGCAGATCGTGCAGGGCGAGACCGCTCTGGCGTACGTGCGGGCGCGCCACTCCCTCGGTGACGGCAGTGACATCAGCCGCATCAAGCGCCAGCAGATCTTCCTGTCCCAGGTGGCGAAGAAGGCCACCAGCGGCGACACGCTCACCAACCCCGTCAAGCTGGGGAGCCTCATCACCGCCGCCGCCAAGGCGGTCGTGATGGACCCGCAGCTCGACGTCGACACCCTGATCCAGATCGCCCAGAGCGCCCGCAGCCTCACCGCCAAGGGTGTCAAGTTCGTCACGGTTCCCTGGGAGGCCTACCCCACGGACAAGAACCGCGTGCAGTGGAAGCAGCCGGACGCCAGCAGGATGTTCGAGTCGCTCCGCACCGACGTCGAGGTCACCCCGACGGCCAAGCCGAGCGCGGCGTCGTCCGCCTCGGCCGGGCCCGCCAAGCCGGCGATCAAGCCGGGCCAGGTGCAGATCCAGGTGCTCAACGGCACCAACACCTCGGGCAAGGCCAAGGAGGTCGCCGAGGCTCTGGCCGCCCAGGGCTTCAAGGTCACCCAGGTGGGCGACGCGCGGCAGGCGGACGGCACCGACCGGCCGCAGACCATGGTCCTGTGGGCCAAGAAGGCGACCGACGGCGGCGACTACGCCGCCCCGTTGGCCGCCAAGCTGCTGACCAAGGTGACCCCCGCCGCGGGCAAGGTGAAGACCGGGCTCGTCACGCCCTTCACCCCCTCTGCGACGGCCACGCCTCCCGCGGGCGCGGCCGTCACGCCACCGGCCGGAGCACCCGTGATCCAGCTGGTCATCGGCGCCGACTTCAAGGGAGTCAAGGTTCCTGTCACCATCCCGGACAGCGCCCGCGTGGTCGACTCCAAGACCGACGTCTGCAGCACCTGATCCGATCATGGAAACGGCCCGATCCCCCTGTGGGGCCGGGCCGTTTCAATGATCCTGTTCGTCGGACTTCCGGCTCAGTCGCGACATTTTCTGACGAGAGCGTTAAAGTGGCTGATCTGGCAGGCGCCCCCACCAGTCCCTCCCGCCGCATGCTTCGAGGGCGACTTCCAGTGTCAGAAGCTACCCCTGGTCTCCCGACAGATAGCCGAGCGTTTCCCCCGTGAGTGACACCAGATCCTCCTTTCAGGTTCCGGCTCCACGCACCGACGGCGTCTCCACCGACGCCGACGAGGTTCAAGCCCCCGGCGAACGAGGACAGCAGCCGATCGATCCCGGCCGGGACGCGGACGTCATCGAGGAGGAGGCGCCGACGGCCCGCTGGCCCGTGCCCGACTACGCCGAGCCTCCGACAGGCTCATGGGATCGGCAGCGACCCCGGACCGGCGAGCACGCCCATGAGCCTCTGTGGCCGGTGGCCGAGCCGCCCGAGACCGCCAAGGGAGCCGACCGCCCCGGGCCGGGCCAGCACGCCGGCCCTGCCTCGCTCGACGACGATCCCGAGACCTTCACCTTCGCCAGGCCCACGTGGGAGGAACCCTCCCCTCCCGCCTCGTCCCCTTCCCCCGCCCCACCATCTCCCGCTCCGTCGCATCCCGCCTCCGCGTCTCCGGCCTCGCGGGACGTGCCGCCGTCCGGGAGGACCGCCGGAGACCTGCCGCAGCCCGCCGAGTTCGCACGGGACGCGCCCCAGCCTCCGGTGCCCGCGTGGGAGGCTCCACGCGGGCCGCAGGAGGAGGCCGCAGGCGGTTTCTCCTACTGGGAGCGGCGCCCGCTCCCGGACGACCCCGCGCCCGCCACCTGGGGCGGTCAGCCCTGGGGCCAGGAGCCCGAACGCGGCGGGAAGCCCGCGTGGGACGGCCCCGCGCCCGAGCCCGAGCAGGCTCCGGCGCCCGCGCCCGTGAAGCGGCCCCGTGAGCCGTACCTCGACAACGTGAAGTTCGTGCTGATCGCGCTGGTCGTGACCGGGCACTCGCTGGTGCCCACGCTCGCGACCCACTCCTCCCGGTCGGCCTACCTGTTCATCTACGTGTTCCACATGCCGCTGTTCGTCCTCATCAGCGGCTACCTGAGCAGGAACTTCTGGAACTCCAACGCCAAGACGAACAAGCTGGTCGACACCTTCCTCGTGCCGTACGTGATCGTGGAGGTCGGCTACGCCGCGCTCCGCTTCGCGCTCGGCCACGCGTGGAGCCTGACGATCATGGACCCGGCCTGGCTCAACTGGTATCTCCTGGCCCTGCTGCTCTGGCGGCTTTCCACGCCGGTGTGGAAGCGCATGCGCTATCCCCTGCCGATCGCGGTCGCCATCTACCTGCTCGCGGGTCTGTCCGACCTGCCCGGAGACTTCAGCATGGACCGCTTCTTCGGCCTCATGCCGTTCTTCGTGCTCGGCCTGTGGCTCCAGCCGCACCACTTCGAGATGCTCAACCGTGTCTGGATCAAGATCCTCTCGGTGGGCGTCATCGTCGGAGCGGCCGGAGTGGCGATCTTGGTCTCCCCCCGCCTCCCGCTCGCTCCGATCTACTTCAAGGACAGCTACGCCGCGCTGCACTTCTCATGGTGGATGGGCATGGCCATGCGCACGGCCCTGCTGGTCGCCGCCCTGACGGTCTCCGCGGCCATCCTCGCGCTGGTCCCGCGCCGGAACACCTGGTTCTCCGACCTCGGCACGCGCACGCTGTACTGCTACCTGCTCCACGGCGTGCCGGTGCTCATCGCCAAGGACATGGGCTGGCTGAGCTTCCCGTGGCTGCACGGCCCGCTCGGCGTCATGGCCATCATGAGCGGCTGCTTCGCCCTCGCCATCGTCCTGTGCCTGCCGGAGACCCGCACGCTGTTCAAGTGGCTGCTGGAGCCGCGCCTGGTCTGGCTCTACCGCAGACCTTCCTCCGAGGCCACTGGAAGCGCTCCCTAGAGGCGGATGTTCAGCCGCATTTCTACCGTGATTAACGGTACGCATCCGGGCAGGAAGGGAACACCGCGCAGCATCGATACATGAAGGTATGTGTCGGCACGATCGTCCACCACCCGGAGGACGCCCGGATCATGCACCGGCAGATCCGCGCGTTGCTCGACGCCGGGCACGAGGTGACCTACATCGCGCCGTTCACCCACTGCAACGTCACCCCGCCCCAGGAGATCCGCGCGATCGACGTGCCGCGCGCCGTGGGTCTGCGCCGGGGGCGCGCGCTCAACGCGGCACGCGCCGCGCTCAGGCAGGGCTCCAAGGACGCCGACCTGCTGCTCGTCCACGACATCGAGCTGCTGTTCGCCCTGCCGCGACGACGCCCCACGACCGTCTGGGACGTGCACGAGGACACCGTGGGCGCCCTGGAGACCAAGCCCTACCTGTCCGACTCCGCGCGCCGGATGCTCCCCCACCTGATCCGCCGGATCGAGACCCGGGCGGAGCGCCGCCTGCACCTGATCCTGGCCGAGGCCGCCTACCGCGACCGTTTCGCCGGGGACCATCCCGTGATACCGAACACCACGTACGTGCCGGCCACACCGCCGCCCGTGCCCGGTGCCAACCGGATCGTCTACGTCGGCCACCTGTCCGAGGCCAGGGGCGTCGTGGAGATGATCGAGCTGGCCCGCAGGCTCCGGCCGCACGGGATCCGGCTGGACCTGATCGGAGCCGCCGACGCCCCGGTGCGCCCGCTGCTGCGCGACGCGCAGCGGGAGGGCCTGCTCGACTGGTTCGGGTACGTGCCCAACAACCACGCGCTGCGGATGGCCCAGGGAGCGCTGGCGGGGCTCTCGCTCCTGCACGACGTGCCGAACTACCGGCAGTCCCTCCCCACCAAGATCATCGAGTACATGGCGAGGGGCGTGCCCGTGATAACCACGCCGCTGCCCATGGCCGCCTCGATCGTCGGCCGGGTCGACTGCGGCCTGATCGTGCCCTACGGGGACGTGGACGCGGCGGCGCAGGCCGTACTCCGGCTGCGGGACGACCCGGAGCGGCGGGCCGTGATGGGCGCCCGGGGCTACGCCGAGGCCCGTGGCCACTACCACTGGCCTGACCACGCGCGGGACTTCGTCGCCAGGCTGGAGGAATGGGCCGTCCGCGTCCCGGCCTCAGCCGTCAACCGCGTCGTCCCGGTCTGAGGCTGTCTACCCGAGCCCCATGTACGGCCGGCGCTCATGTCTGACGCCTTTGCAGGGCGGAGGCCTCGGCTTGGGCTTTTTTTACGGCTGGCGCCCCGCACCACGGATTGGTGTACTTGACCTTATGGCTAGCCATCTCATCCAGGGGCGCCTGGTCACCATGCCTGTGGAAGTCAGGGACGCCACGGTCTGCAGCGCGATGTACCTCGTGCGGGCCGACGCCGCCCGGGCGGTGCTCGCATACTCCGACCTCGACGTCACCGAGGTGCTCCCCGGCAAGGCGCTGTGCACGCTGATGTTCGTCAGGTACGGCGACAGCGATCTCGACTCCTACCACGAGTTCGGCGTGGCGTTCGCGGTCCGCCCTCCGGACGCCGGCCGCCGGCGCGCCCGTAGCGTGCTGTCGGGGCTGATGGACCTTCGCGCACACGGCACCGGAGCGTTCATCCACTGGCTCCCGGTCGACCAGGGCTTCACCATGGAGGCCGGCCGCGCGATCTGGGGTTTCCCCAAGGAGCTGGCCGAGATCGACCTCCGGCTGTCCTCGCCGTACAAGCGGTGCGTCCTGCGCAAGGACGGGCGTCTGGTCCTCGACCTGCTGATCCGTCCCGGCGTGCCGGTGCCCGGCGGTGCCCCTCCGATGGACGCCTATTCGCACCTCGACGGGGTCACCCGGCGCACCCGCTGGACGATGCGCCCACACGGCGTACGGGCACGACCCGGCGGGGCGCTGATCAGGCTCGGCAACCACCCCATAGCCAAGGAACTCAGCGAACTGGGCCTGCCGAAGCGGGCGCTGATGACCACAACGGCCTCACATTTGACCATGACCTTCCACGAGCCGGAACAGATCCCGCATCCGTGATCGTCGCTGGGATGATACTCGCGGGGTAGGACAGTTCCCGCCGCAGGGAGTCTCGCGAGTTCGTGAGCGTTTCCTCGCGGAGCGTAGTCAACTTCCTTTTGGAATGGGTGCATGAGCAAGGCGCACACCGAGAAGCCGTTCGAGGACGTGATCGAGAGCACCCTGCTCAACTCCGGTTGGAGGAAGGGCAGCTCCTCCCACTACAACCGCGACCTCGGGTTCGACACCGGTGAGATGTTCCCCTAGCGCCGGTCAGCTCGCGACCACCCCGTCGTCCAAGAGCTCAGCGAGCTGGCGTGGCCCTCACCTGGGCGTCAAGGATGGTAGGCGTCTCGGCAGGTGCGCGGCCCCCCGCCGAAGGCGTCGACGCAGAGTTGAGCGAACCAGCCGACCCCCGGCAGCATGAGCAGCCAACCGCCCAGCGCCCATCCAAGGTGAATGTGGGTCAGCACATGCGCGAACGCGGCCACCCCTTCAGCGTGGACGCCGTCGCCGCGCTCGTACGTCATCCGCCGCAGGCCCCAGGGATGGCTCTCGGCGGCCACTACCCGCAGCGCCACGGGTGCGTGCCGGACGATCCACTTCCCCACCTCGGAGCACTGCCCGCAGGTCGCGGCCACATAGATCGAGGCGGGCGGCATGGCGGGCCGTGCACGCGGCAGCCACGGCCGCACCTCGCGCCGGTAGTCGTCCCAGGCGCCGCCGAAGCGCCGCCCGAGGCTCTCGCGCTCGTGCCAGGACGCCAATCCGGCTCCATAGGCGAAGGAGACGACGGCCGCCGCCAGGAAGGCCACATCCAGCGGGGCCAGCACGACGTAACCCGCGGTCATCGCGACCTGCATCGGGTTGCGCACGTAGGCGTAGGGTCCGCCGGTCACCAGCCGTGCCGGCGGATCGTACGGGAGCGGCGTCCCCCGGCCCACGACGGCGAACTCCCGTACGGCGGCCAGCCCGAGCACCATGGGAACAGCAAGCGCCTGTGCCACGAGCGCGAGCATCCACGCGGGCCGCCGCCACACGTCTGTCATCATGATGGGCGCCAACAGCCCGAACGCACCCGCGAGCACGACCTGGAACAGGGCCCTGGCCGGCAGCCTGTGCCCCGCCTCGGTCCAGCGGGCCAGCAGCAGCCCGGGCACCAGCCCGAACGCGATGGCCGACGCCTCCCCGGCGAGCCATAGCGGGCTCAGCACGACCACGGGATCGCCCAGCGGCATCAGCGCCAGGTCCGACCAGGCCAGCAGGGCCACGGTGAGGGGCAACGGCGAGCGCGGCGCCACCAGCGCGGGAATCGCACCCCACAGCAGCGCCCAACCGAGCAGCATGTCGGCCGGCAAGCCCGCGACGACCGCTCCCTGCGCGTGAAACTGCCACCACCCTCGCGAGACCGCCACCACGTTGACCGCGGAGAGAGCGAGCAGGTTCCAGGCGGTGGCCAGGATGGCGGCGGCGATGCGGGATTCGCCCGGCCGCCGCACGCGCGTGGCCACGATCAGGGCGATCATCGGCCCCATCAGCGCCACGCCGCGGATCAGAGCCGGGCTCATCGTGTGAACGTCCCCGCCAGGTACTCGGCGGCCTGCCCGGCCGCGAACCGCTGAAGCGGGCCGAAGTACCAGGCGGGATCGAAGGTCCTGCGGTAGCGCAGCCGGACGCTCAGCTGTGTGCGCGTCCAGGTGAACTCGGCCTCTCGCAGATCGAGCCAGCGAGCCAGAGTCGTGTCCCGTACGACCTCGAACACGACCCGCCCCGGCGACCGCTCGCTCACGCGCAGACTCATCGACCGGGGCTCGGCCACGGCTCCTATGCCAAGAGAGCGACGCGGGGTGAACGTGATCTCGCGGGTGGCGCCGACCTGCAGTCCCTGACCTCGCGCGGCCAGCGGCTGGGGGAAACCCATCCGCAGGAAGGGCGACTCGAACGCGACGAACACCGGCGGCGCGGTCAGCGCGCGCTCGACGTCCACCGCGCCGACCACGCGGATCGCGCTCACCTCCTCGCCCCGGGGCAGGGACGTGGCGCCGGTGGCGCCCTCGGCCATGGCGAGCAGGAGCAACGGCACAACGATCATGTTCACGCCGCGACGCCGGCGGTAGAACTCGACCAGCCCCCCGACGACCAGGCCGACGACATAGAAGAGCGGCGCGGCGAAGACCAGGCAGACGATCCCCTCGCCGAGCAGCGGGCCCGCCAGTGCAAGCCCGATCGTGATGGTGGCCATGATCAGTCCGGTGGCGGACCTTGGCCGCACTGTGAGTGCGACGGTGATCGCGATGACGGCGGGGATGCCGACGTAGAACACCGCCGTCTGCTCGAGACGCCCCGCGTGCAGCACCTTGTAGACCACCATCGCCGCGAACAGGGCCGCGAGCACGCCCGCCAGAATCCGGCGCGCTCGCTTCTCGTCCTTCTGGTCGGGTTCCACCACGGCCTCTTTCATCGAACGATTTAATCAGTCGATTAAACCGTATGATTAGCAGGCACGGCGGCGCAAGGGGGGACCATGACCAAGCAGACGGGCGCGGAGACGCGCGAACGGCTTATCGACGCGGCGGCGCGCACGTTGTGTTCCGAGGGGTACGCCGGGACCAGCGCCCGCACCATCGCCAGGGCCGCGGAGGTCAACTCGGCGCTGGTCTTCTATCACTTCGGCGGCGTCGATCCGCTGCTCCTCGCCGCGCTCGACCGCTCCTCAGAGCAGCGGATGGCGGCCTACCAGGTGGCCGTGGACAGAGCCCGTACGCTCGAGGAGCTGGTCGAGGTCGCGACCGACATCTACCGCGCCGACCTCGAGGGCGGGCACATCACGCTCTTCTCCGAGCTGGTCGGCGCCAGCATCGCCCGCCCCGAGCTACGCGAGGAGATCGTCAAGAGGGCGGAGCCGTGGATCGACTTCATCGAGCAGACCCTCGACCGGGTCATCGGCGGGTCGCCGCTGGCCAAGCTCCTGCCGCCGCGTGACCTGGCTTACGCGTCCATCACGTTCTACCTCGGGGTGAACCTCTTCACCCACCTCGATGCGGACCGCTCGCGCACCGAGGCGCTCTTCGCGCTCGCGGAACGCGTCGCACCCCGAGCCAAGCTACTCACCGTACGACTACCGCGCCGCCGCGGGTAGGACTCCGCGGCTGCGGCGCGGGATCCAGCCCGGACTTTGTCAGACGATGGGGGGGCGGCCGAGGCGGAGCATGCGCCAGGCGGTGCGCCAGGCCATCGGGCGGCGTTCTCCGGCGGACTGCTGGAAACCTTCCTTGAAGCCCCGGAACCACGATCTGATGGCCAGCGAGGACCGCTCCCGCACGAGCGTCAGCACGACCCAGTCGAGGAGGTAGAGGACCGCCAGTGCCCACGGAAGGTTGCGGCGGGCCAGCCAGACCCGGTTGCGCGCGTTCAGCCGGTAGAAGTCGGCGTGGCGCGTCGGTGGGACCTGCGGGTGGTACATGACGGCGTCCGCGTCGTACTCGATGCGGTAGCCCTCCCCGAGGAGGCGCCAGGCCAGGTCGGTCTCCTCATGGGCATAAAAGAAGCGGCCCGGAAGGCCGCCGACCTGCAGGAACGCCGCGCGCCTGATGGCGCAGGCGCCGCCTAGGAAGGTCGTCACCGGTGAGGATCGCTGCGGGTCGCCGGCGCGCAGCCGGGGCACGTGGCGCCGCTGGCCGACGCCGCCGTCGGGGTCCATGACGCGGAAGGAGATCACCGCGAGGTCGGGCTCGGCGGCGAACCGCTCCCGGACGTGCGCGGCCACCTTGTCGTCGGCGTACCAGCCGTCGTCGTCCAGGAACAGCACGACGTCGCCCGTGCACTCGCGGACCCCGTGGTTGCGGCCCTCGGGGATGCCGACGTTGTGCGGGATGCGCACGATGCGCACGGAGGCGGAGCCGGGCTTGGAGAAGTCGGCCAGCCGGGGCACGTCAGCGCCGTTGCCGACGACCACGACCTCGACGTCGCCGTCGGTCTGCGTCAGCGCGGACTCGACAGCCCGGTCGAGCTCGGCGACCCGGTTGCCCATGGTGAGGATGACACACGAGATCTTCAACGCGTCATCGCCTGGACGCACGGAGAACGCATGGAATCATGATCACCGAGTCTTGGTAAGCGGGCCATCCGGCTTGTGTCTGCATACTGCGAAATAAGGGTATCGGAACTGCCAGCAAACGCTTGCCAAACATTGACCGGGAATTCGGCGGGGGCTCTTGACAGAGATAGGACGCCGGAGAGCCGCCTCAGGTTCCGAAGCTTTCTCATCTCACGCAAGCCGCCTCGACGCCAGGATGCTCACGAGGTGGAGAACCGTCTGGAGCCCGGCGAAGATCACGCACGCCACCATCAGCACCTGGGTCGCGGTCACACCCCCCGCCACGGCGTCCCAGACGGCGGCGATCACGGCGATGATCGACAGCTCCACGGCCTGGATGACCCGGTGGAAGCGCAGCGCCCCAACTACCTTCCTCGCCATGCCGAGGCGGCGCGACTGGAAGTGCTCGGCCGCCGCCTCCGTGGTCGCGACCAGGCCCGAGCGGGCGCGGGCGACGTCGACCAGGTCGGTCTCCGACTTGATCAGGATGGCCCCGAGCGCGGCGGCGAAGCCGAGCACGGTGTACCAGTCGGGCAGCGTGGCGGAGGCCCGGAACCCGAGCCCGATCAGCAGGGCCGCCTCGGCGAAGTAGTGGCCGACACGGTCGAGGTACACCCCGGTGATCGAGGTGCGGTTCGTCCACCTCGCCAGCTCGCCGTCGGAGCAGTCGAGCAGCAGGTAGACCTGGATCAGCACCGCCGCCGCGACGGCCGCCCACAGGCCCGGGAGGGCCAGCACGGCGCCCGCGAGCAGCCCGGCCAGGATCATCAGGCCGGTGACCTGGTTGGGCGTGAGCGGCGTGCGTGCCAGTGCCCACGTGACGTAGATCGACAGCTTGCGCATGTAGAGCGCGCCGGCCCAGTGCTCGCCGGAGTTGCGGTCCATGGTGGTCTGCGGCTGGGCGACCGCGCGCAGCTCAATGACCGACGGCCCGGACATATTCCTCCACCCGGTCACGCGCCTCCGCCTCGGAGAGGCGCAGGTGCTCCAGAATCGTGTATCGCCCGGGACGGGTCGACGGTGCCAGCATCACCGCGGCGGTGAACTGCTCGGCCGTCAGGCCGACGTCGCCAGGGGTGACCGGCAGGTCATGGCCGCGCAGGCAGTCGGACACCAGCGAGAGCCGGCGCTCGTCCTCGCGCAGGAAGAAACAGAAGGCCGCTCCGACTCCGGCGAGCTCGCCGTGGTTGGAGGTGCCTGGATAGAGCTGATCCACGGCATGCAGGATCTCATGATCTCCACCACTGCCGGGACGGGACGAACCCGCGACCACCATGGACATGCCCGACAGGATCAGCGACTCGGCCAGGACCGTCAGGAACGCGTCGGACTCGATCGAGTCGGTGCGCCCGAGCACGGCCTCGGCGCTGGTGCGCGCCATGGCGACGGCCAGGCCGTCGATGGGCTCGCCGCGCTCGACGTTGCCGAGCTGCCAGTCCTCGATCGCCGACAGGTTGCTGATCACATCGCCCGCGCCCGCCCGTACGAGCGAGGGGGGCGCGCCGTGCACGAAGTCGAGGTCGACCAGGATCGCCAGGGGCATCGGAACGCCGAACGACCCCTTGCCGGCCTCGTGCTCCAGCGAGGAGACGGGCGAGCAGATGCCGTCGTGGGAGAGGTTCGTGGCCACGGCGACCATCGGGATGCCGGCGAGCGACGCGGCGTACTTCGTCACGTCGATCGTCTTGCCTCCGCCGATGCCTACCACGGCTTCGTACGCGCCCTTGCGCAGGTCGGCGCCGAGCGAGACGGCGGCGTCCACCGAGCCGTCCGGCACCCGGAACACCTCGGCCTCGCCCAGCGTGGGCGCGATCATGCTGGAGATGTGGTCGCCCTGCCCCGCGCCGACCGCGACCGCGACCCGGCCGGAGGTGGCCACCCGGCTGTCGGCGAGCAACGCGCCGAGCTGCGCCACCGCGCCGCGGCGGACCTCGACGGTCAGCGGGGCCATGAGCATTCGTGCTAGGAGCGGCATGCGCGCTCCCTTACGGTCGTCGTTCCGTCGACCGGCCTAGAGCCGGTGGACGGCTCGGCTAGTAGGTGCACGCGATCTCCCGGGCCTTCGCGAGGTCGTCGTGGTTGTCGACCTCGACCCAGTCGACCTTGCCGATGGGGGCGACGGCGATCTTCTCGCCACGGGTCACCATCTCGCCGTACCCGTCCTCGTAGTAGAGCTGGGGGTCGCGCTCGAAGGTGGCCTTCAGCGCGTCGGCGAGGCGCTCGGCGGCTCCCGCGCGGATCAGGGTGGCGCCGATGTACTCGCCGAAGGACTCGGACGGGTCCATCAGCTTGGTGATGCGCCGCAGGTGGCCCGCCTCGTCGAGCGTGACCTTCATCTCCTCGTCGGCGAGCGACTTGACGTTGTCGACGGCGAGCAGGATGTCGCTGGTCACCGGGGCCTCCAGCAGCGTGCGCTCGACCGAGACCGGGTGGACGGTGTCGCCGTTGACCAGGAGCGCGCCCTCGGAGAAGTGGTCACGCGCGCACCACAGGGAGTATGCGTTGTTCCACTCCTCCGCCTTGTCGTTGTGCACGAGTGTGAGTTTCACGTCGTGCCGCCGCTCGAGCTCCGCCTTGCGGTCGTGGACGGCCTGCGCCGCGTAGCCGATGATCACCACGACGTCCCTGAGGTCGACCGCCGCGAGGTTCCGCAGGGCGATGTCAAGGATCGTGGTTTCTCCGTCGACCGGCACGAGCGCCTTGGGCAGCGTGTCGGTGTACGGCCGCAGGCGTCGTCCGGCCCCGGCGGCCAGCACCATTCCCAGCAACGTGCACCCCTCAATCAAGCCAGAATCTGTAGGCCAAAGGTTAGTTGCCTGCAGGTGGTGATCGTGTAATCCGATGTTCACCTATTCCGTAACAACACCAATCGTTGGCATTGACCGATCGCATCGGAGGGGGGCCTTCAGTCCTGCCCGCCGAGGTCGGCCGCCTCTACCCCGGATCGTGGCGCGGCGAGCCAGCAGGTGACGCTCTCCCAGCAGAACAGCCCCGTGAGGTAGACCGCGGCCAGCGCGAAGACGGGCGTGACGACGCCCAGCAGGGCGCCCATGGCCACCAGGAGCATCCGGCCCTCCCAGCCGAGCCCCGCCGATGCGAGCCAGGCGGGCGGGTAGACGTGCTGCCGGCAGCGGTAGACGACGTCGTAGTGGTGGAACAGCATCGCGCCGAGCACGGCGAACAGGAGCACCCTCGGCACGTCGCACGAGAAGCCCACGCAGGCGATGAAGCCGTACTCCGTGAGCCGGAGGATCGGCGGCACCAGCCAGTCGAGCCGCCCATCGTGTGGATGGGAACTGCCCGGGCCCGCGAGCAGCAACGCCACGGCGGGCGCGAAGACGGACGGCCCGTCGGCGCCCGCGACGCCGAGGAACAGCATCACGCCGGTCACGAACGCCCCGGCGAGCGCGGGCGGCAGCGGCGGCAACTGCCCCGCGACGAGCAGGCCCATGCCGCGCGCCAGCACCCCGTCGTCGCGGTACGTCACCACGGAGCTGCTCGGCACCGGCGCCATGTGCACCCTGGTCATGATCAAAACGACCTCGCGATCCTGCCGGTGAGCGTGTAGAGCGCGGCCAGCCCGCCCCAGGCCAGCAGCGCGAGGAAGGTCACCCGGGCGTTGAACAGCGCCGCGGTCACGGCGATCAGCACCATGCGCTCGCCGATGGGCAGCACGACGATCTTCTTCAGCCAGCGGGACGCGGTGTTCCTGTCGAGGCGGGCGGACAGCCGCACCACGGAGCCGTCCGCCCGCCCCGGCGGCGTCCCCGCCTTCCACGGCCCGCCGGTGTCTCCCCTGAGCGGGACGGAAAGCCCCAGCGAGTCCCCGTGCCCGGGACGCTCCCAGACAGGGTCGGTGCCCACGGCGTCCGCCCGCGCCCCGGCGTACGAGAAATCGATCATGTGGCGGATGGCCTGGACCAGCATGGCCGCCACCGCGAGGGCCCAGACGCCGTCCGGGCCCGCCGAGCCCCGCTCGACCCCCCCGGCGTACCCGAGGGCGAGCCCGACGTAGACGACGTACTCCTTGACGCGGTCGAACGTGGCGTCCAGCCAGGCGCCGAGGGGCGAGAACATGCGGGTGTAGCGGGCGAGCTGCCCGTCCACGCAGTCGAGGACGAACGACAGGTAGACCAGCACGGCTCCGGCGACCTGAGCGGGGCGCTGCCCCGCGGAGAAGGCGATGGCCGCGAGGCCCGCCAGGCCGACGGACAGCCCGGTGACGGAGTTCGGGGTGAGCCCCATATGCGCGGCCAGCCGTACCACGTGGCCCGACCACGAGCTCACGAGGTAGGTCGCGACGAAGCCGTCGTCGGACTTCACGGCCGCCGACAGGCGGGCCTGGTCCTCGTCGATCTCGCTCAGCCTCGCGATGGCGGCGTCGGCGCCAAGCTGTCCCGTGACCCTGTCGCAGTGCAGCCGCCCGAGTGGCGCCGCCCGAACGGGCACGCCGACGCGTACGAGCCCGGCGAGCAGCAGCTCTGGCACCTCCGTCTCGGTCGCACCGCCGAGACCGTGGTCGTGGGCGAGGTCGGCCAGTTCGTCCGCGACCTCGGCGAAGCTCACGAGATCGGCCTCCCCCACGTGCAGCACGCCAAGGAAGCCGCCGTTGGCACTGCTCACGGTGTGGAAGGAGTTGCCGGCGGCGGTCACCCGGCCCCGCTCGGTCCTGACCGGGGGGCCGTCGTGGTCGGGTGAGACGAGCGCGCCCGTGCCGTGGGCGGGATCGGCCAGAAGAAGGGCCAGCGCCTCGGTGTGGGCGACCAGGTCTCCCGGCAGCACCGCCACCGGGCCCGAACCGGCCCGGGCGATGGCGGCGACCGCGCGCAGGTCACCGGTGAGCCCGCCGCTCCACGTCATCTGGGGCACGGTCACCGGCTCCGTCAGCGGCACGGTGAACCGCTCGGTCGCGGGCTCGGTCTCCGGCTCGGCGACGAGCACGGCCGGACGTGACGGCGGGGCCGGCCGCTCGGCGGACCTGGTCACGATGTGCGACCGGCGGACCTGTAGCGTGACGAGCTGCCGTGACAGCCGATCGACCAGAGTGCCTTCAGCGCACGCCAGGCCGGTCGACGGGGTGGTGGCGAGCACGACCGCGACGGCCGCCGGCGCTTTGGTCTCGGGAGGTTCCGCGGAGGCGGGGAGAGGCTTTCTGGGAGGCTTCACAGGGGGTGGGTACGCGGAATCAGGCAACCGGGGGTCTCCTTCCGCGACCGGGGATCGTCCACCCCGCAAAGTAACCGAGCCGTCACGCACCTCGCAATCCCATCGGCGAGTCACGCGGCGCGCCGCTGGTCACGGGGCTGCCGTCATCGAGCCGCCGGTCACCCGAGAGCACGGGCGGTGACGCGGCGCCATCGGGCCACGGGGCCGGGGCGCGGGGCGGTGACGCGGGTACCGCCTCCGGGTAGTGATCAGTAGGGTCAGCCGTGAACGAGTCACTGAAGGAAGTCCTACCTTGACCGCACTGGAACCACGCCTCCGGACCGTCGGAGTGGTCCTCGCCGGCGGAATCGGGCAACGCGTCGGGCTCAACACGCCGAAGCAGCTCCTGAAGATCGCCGGACGCACCATCATCGAGCACACCCTGACCGTCTTCAACGCGGCGCCCGAGATCGACGAGATCATCGTCCTGATGGCCCCCGGCTACACGGCCCAGGTCGAGCAGCTCGTCAAGCGCGGCGGCTTCCACAAGGTCAGCAAGATCGTCGAGGGCGGTGCGAGCCGTACCGAGTCGACCTGGCGGGCCCTGCAGGCGCTCGGCCCCGAGGAGTGCGACGTGCTCCTGCACGACGCCGTGCGCCCGCTGCTGGAGCATCGCATCATCTCCGAGTGCGTCGAGGCCCTCAGGGTGTACTCCGCGGTCGACGTCGCGATCCCGTCCTCCGACACGGTGGTGGTGGCCGCGCCCGGCCCGCGAGGCGAGATCATCCGCGACATCCCGGACCGCTCCCGCCTGCGGCGGGGGCAGACGCCGCAGTGCTTCCGGCTGTCGGTGATCCGTGAGGCGTACGAGCGCGCCTTCGCCGACCCCGACTTCGACAGGCAGCCCGCCACCGACGACTGCGGCGTGGTGCTGCGCTACCTCCCTGACGTCCCGATCTACATCGTGCCGGGCAGCGAGCACAACATGAAGGTCACCCACCCGGTCGACGTCTACATCGCCGACAAGCTCTTCCAGCTCGCCTCCAACACCGCGCCGGTGCCCGCGGGCCCGGCCGCCTACCGGCGGGCTCTCGCGGGCAAGACCGTGGTCGTCTTCGGCGGCAGCTACGGCATCGGGGCCGAAATCGTCGACCTCGCCACCGGGTACGGCGCCAACGTCCACTCCTTCTCGCGCACCCAGAACGGCGTGCGCGTGGAGAACGCCGTCTCGGTGTCCGAGGCCCTGGACCAGGCGGCGAAGGAAAGCGGGCGCGTCGACTACGTGATCAACACCGCCGGCGTGCTCCACATGGGCAAGCTCGGCGAGGCGGACGACCTCACCGTCGAGGAGACCGTCGGCGTGAACTACCTCGGCCCGGTCAACATCGCGAGGGCGGCCATCCGCCACCTCCGCGAGACCAAGGGGCACCTGCTGCTCTACACCTCCTCGTCCTACACCCGGGGCCGCGCCGACTACAGCCTCTACTCCTCCACCAAGGCGGCCGTGGTGAACCTCACCCAGGCGCTGGCGGACGAGTGGGCCGAGTACGGGGTCCGCGTCAACTGCGTCAACCCCGAGCGCACCGGCACGCCCATGCGGCACAGGGCCTTCGGCGACGAGCCCCCGGCCAGCCTGCTGTCCGCCCGCGCGGTCGCCCAGACCTCCATCGATCTGCTCGTCTCCGACCTCACAGGCCAGGTGATCGACGTACGCCGCGCCCCGTGAGATCGACGTACGCCCTGCCCCGCGAGTGGGTACAAGACCATCAACGCGCGGGGACACGACCGGGGGGCCGTCGATGGGGTGGGTGCGTCGAAACATGCGTGGAGCGTTCCTCGCGGGACTGCTGCTGCTGTCGTTCCCGGCGCTGATGGTCACCGCGCTGTACCCATTCCCCGTGGCGTTCGCCATCGTGGTGGCGTTGTCGTACGGCGCGGAGGTGGCGTCCGGGCGCGTGGCGCGGCCGGTGCTCGATCGGCTCGGCATGATCCACCTCGGGGTCAGCGTGCGGTTCCTGGCCCGGGAGGTCGGCGCGGTGCTCCTCGTGGCCCGCACGGCGGGCACGGGCCGGTGGTTCGTCCTCCTGTGCGCAGGGCTCCTGCTCATGCACGTGCTTCGCGTGCTCCAGGCCGGTACCGCGATCTACCTCGACCGCTGCCTCAACCTGATGCCCGTGGCGACCAGGAACATCGACGTGCCCGCGCTGCGGATCCCCGGGGAGCCTCCGGGAGGGCTGGCCGGATGGCGCGGCGCGCGGCTGTTCTACATCGACGTCCTCCCCGTGGGCGCGATCGCGGCCGGCGCGCTCACCGGTCAAGAGGCCCTCGCCCCGGGTACGGCGGGGCTTGGCACGGCCGGAAACGCCGCTGCGGGCTTGGGTACGGCCGCGCTGGGCGGGGCGGGGCTCGGCGCGGCCATCGCGCTGCAGGCAGCCGCCGTGCTCGTGCTGCTGCTGCACGCGCGGCGGGCGGTGCCGCTGGCGAACGGCGAGCGCGTGATCACGGTGGTCGACCGGCGGGTCCAGGCCTACCACCCTGAGGTGATCTTCTACTTCTCGGGCCCGGCCACCTCCGCCTACCAGGCCACCATGTGGCTCGACACGCTGTCACGCCTGACCCGCCGCACGATCGTCGTGCTGCGGGAGCGGGAGCTTCTCCCCCTGCTCGGGCCGACGACGCTCCCGGTGCTGTGCGTGCCGTCCGCGATCGATCTGATGAACCTGCGCGGGCTCGACAGCGCCCGTCTCGCCCTCTACGCCTCCAACGTCGGCAAGAACATCCACCTGCTGCGGGTGCCGGGCCTGCGCAGCGTCTTCGTCGGCCACGGCGACAGCGACAAGGAGGCCTCGTTCAACCCGTTCTCCAAGGCGTACGACGAGGTGTGGGTCGCTGGGCAGGCCGGGCGCGACCGCTACCTCCGCGCCCAGGTAGGCGTGCGCGACGAGGACATCGTCGAGGTCGGCCGCCCGCAGCTCTCGGGGATCAGGACAAGGGGGCCGGGCCTGCCGGCCGTCAGCGTGCTCTACGCGCCCACGTGGGAGGGCTGGACCGACGACCTGTTCCACACCTCGCTCATCACGATGGGCCCGAAGCTCGTACGGGCCCTGCTCGCGCACTCCCCGGCCGTACGGCTCATCTACAAGCCGCATCCGCTGACGGGTGAGCGGGACCCGCGCGCCACCACGGCCCACCGGAGGATCATCGAGATGCTCGGGGCCGCCTCGGTCCCCAGCCGTCCCGCCGGGGTGGCGGCCTCACCCGGGACGGCGCCGCACACCGCACGACATCGGGTGGTCACCGGTCCCGAGCCGCACCTGTACGACTGCTTCAACGACTGCGACCTGCTGATCAGCGACATCTCCAGCGTGGTCGCCGACTTCATCGCGAGCGGCAAGCCGTATGCCGTGACCAACGTCGCCGGGATGGCCGGCCACGTGTTCCGAGAGCGCTATCCGAGCGCGGAAGCGGCGTACCTTCTCGGCCCGGACCTGGTGGAGCTGCCCGGAATCCTCGCTCAGCTGCGGCGCGCGGGCGAGGACGACCTGGCCGGGGCCCGGCGCGAGATGAAGACCTACCTGCTCGGGCCCGACAATCCGGACGCGATGACCCGCTTCGACGAGGCGGTCAACCGCGCCTACGACATGGCGACGCTCAACGGCACGCTGCGGCTCTAAGATCGGGGCGGCCTGCCAAGGCTCGGCGGGCTGGTGAGGAAGCCCCAGCCCCACGAGACGTGCATGGTGGCGTACACCAGCGGCAGCCGCGCCAGAGCGCCCGGGGACAGCCCCCGGCCGGTGAGCACCGAGCCGGCGAGGATCGCCAGGATGTACGCCCCGGGGACCAGCAGGCCGTACGGGAAGAACGGCGACACGACCAGGCCGAGCAGCATCGCCAGGACCGCGAGCGGCGGGGCGAGGTAGCGGAGGTTGATCGTGCCTTCGTGGGTGCGGGCCACGACCCGGCGCCAGCGACCGTAGTGGAAGTACTGCTTGGCGAGGGCCTTGACCGTCGGCCGCGGCCGGTAGGAGACGCGCATGCGGGGCTGGAACCACACCAGGCCGCCGGTCTCGCGGATGCGGTGGTTCATCTCCCAGTCCTGCGCGCGCTCGAAGTGCTCGTCGTAGCCGCCGACCCGCGCCAGCGCCTCCCGGCGGAAGACCCCGAGGTACACCGTGTCGGCCGGCCCCGGCTCCCCTCCTGTGTGGAACCGGGCGTTGCCCACGCCGATCCTGGAGGTCATGGCGCACGCCACGGCCTGCTCGAACGGCGTGACGCCCTCGGCGGCCATGATGCCGCCCACGTTGTCGGCGCCGGTGCGTTCGAGCGTGTCGACGGCCACCTGGAGGTAGTCCTCCGGGAGCATGGCGTGGCCGTCGACGCGGGCGATGATCTCGTTGCGGGACGCCCCGATGGCGGCGTTGAGAGCGTTCGGCGTGCGTCCCGTGGGGTTGGGCACCACCGTCACGCGGGGATCCTCGGCCGCGAGGGCGTCGGCCACCTCCTGCGTGCGGTCGCGAGACGGGCCGATGGCGAGGACGACCTCGATCGGTCCGTCGTAACGTTGAGCGAGCACCTGTCGTACGGCCTCACGCAGATGGCGCTCCTCGTTGAGCACCGGCATGACGACCGAGATCGGCGGCCAGACTCGTGTGGTCCGGCTGGTTCGGGGCGAGTCGGGGAACTCCTTCATGGCGGCGCTCACGCTACTGTACGAGCGGGTGGGGTCGGCAACCCACGGACTGAATCGTCCTCACCGATGAGCGTTCTCGGCCTGAGGGGGCACCACGTTGAGCGACGACGACTCTGGTGTTCACGTCGGCGGCGACGCGTACGGCGGCGTGAGGCTGTCACAGCGCCGCTCGAAACGGGCGCGGTCGAGCGTCCGCACGCTGATGGTGACCGGCGCCCTTTCCAGCGCCGTGCTGCTCGGATCGGGCGTGCTGTGGTTCCTGTCGGCCTACGCCTCGAACCAGATCAAGCGGGTCAACGCCGGCACCGCCGGGTCCGACGCGCGTGGCGCGATGAACATCCTTCTCGTGGGCGTCGACAAGCGCGACGACCTGACGCGGCAGCAGCAGAACCAGCTCCGCCTGGGCCGGGAGGTGGGCCAGCGCAGCGACACGATGATGGTGATCCACCTCTCGGAGGATCACTCGAAGGTCACGGTGGTCAGCCTGCCCCGGGACAGCTGGGTCGACATCCCAGGGAAGGGCACCCACAAGATCAACGCAGCGTACTCCCTCGGCGGGGCCCGTCTGGCCGTCCGCGCCGTGCAGAACGCCACGGGGCTGACCATCAACCACTACGTCGAGGTCAACGTGCTCGGGTTCATCAACGTCGTGGACGCCCTCGGCGGAGTCTCGGTGTGCACCCCCGTCGCGATCAACGACCTGCACACCAAGTTCCAGCTCCAGCCGGGCACGTACGAGCTCAACGGGGTCAAGGCGCTCTTCTACGCGCGCACCCGCGCCACCGCGCGTTCCGACCTCGACCGCATCGACCGGCAGCAGCAGGTCATCTCGGCCCTGCTCCAGCGGGCGCTCTCTGGCGGCACCCTCGCGAACCCCGCGAAGCTCACGGGTCTGGTCAGCTCCACGCTGAAGACCCTCACCGTGGACGAAGCCCTTGCCAAGGACCTGATCGGGCTCGCCGGCCAGCTCAAGGACGTGTCGACCGACGATGTGGCCTTCACCACTGTCCCGCTCGCGGACGTGAACTACACCGCTCCCACAGGGGAGTCGGCCGTGCTGTGGGACAAGACCGCGGCGCGCGAGCTGTTCAAGCGGATCGGGGCCGACGAGCCCCTGGTCAAGCCGACGGTCTCCAGCAGCGCCTCGCCCACGCCGTCCGCTTCGGCCTCCGCCACAGCCTCCGCCACCGCCACCGCCCCGAGCGTGTCGCCCTCCCGCATCGTGGTCCGCGTCGTCAACGGCACGGCCATCACCGGCCTCGGCGCCCGCGCCAAGACCGACCTGCGGAAGGTGGGTTTCCAGGTGCCGGCCGCGCCGGGCGACACCAGCACCAGGGACGCCACGAACACAGTGGTGCGCTACCCCGCCGGGCGGGAGGACTCCGCCCGCACCGTCGCCGCCGCCATCCCCGGAGCCGACCTGCGCCAGGCCGACGTCCAGGGCATCGAGGTCGTCGTCGGCACCAAGTACTCCGGCACGAAGAAGGTCACCGTCAAGGAGACCACCGCCTCCCCCTCCACCACCCCCTCAGCCTCCGGCACCCCCGTGGCCAAGACCGCCACCCAGAACATCTGCAAGAAGTAGACCCGCCTTCACGCGAGCGCGGGGGTGTCGGGACCGCCGCTCATCGAGCCCTCCCCGGCCTGCACCAGCCGCCACCCCACCGGTGCCAGCGCGAGCCAGTAACAGGCCGCGCCGAGTGGGATCAGGTCCATGTTCACCGCCATCGCGGCGGTGCCGGCGACGACCAGCACGGGGCTCCAGCCGCTGACCCGTCTCGGTGTCGCCATGGCGAGCAGGACGACCAGCGCCAGCAGGCCGACGTAGAACAACACCGGTCCCACGGTGTAGAACGCGGGCTTCACGCCGGGGTACGCCTGGACCTGCTGGAACAGGAGATTCATCTCCGGACGGTCGGCCGCCCGGAGCCCGACGACGAGATCGACGACGATCTGCCCGGCCGTGGCCGCCATCCCGAGCAGCGCGATCACGGTTCCCACGCTGGCAGTGACACTCAGGTTCGTCGTACGGGTGACCACCAGGCGGCGCAGTCCGAGGACGACCGGCCCGTACAGCAGCAATCCGATCAGGAAGGCCGCGTGGCCGGTGGTCCAGGCGACGCCCGGGCCCCTGGTCCCGTCCAGCCCGTCGAGCAGCCGGATGCCCCCGTAGGCCAGCAGGAAGACAGGCGCAGTCACGAACGTCATCCCGATGAACACGTCACGATGGGTGATGGATGATCCATTCGTCATGCTCCGATGATGAGCCGGACGGGCCCCCGCTCCCATCAGGGATCCCCCGGGCCGAACCCTGGCCCCTCCCCCGCCCCACCCCCAGACGAGCCCCTGACGCTCCTGGACTGCTCCCTTAGTCGAGGCACGTGAGTCTGGCCATGATCCGATGGGCGCCCTGTTTCCGGCGGACCTGACCAAGGCTCCGTCCCGGGCCTGACTCCGGCGTACCCGGCCGGGTCACCAGGCTTTGCCGGTGATGCGTTCGTACGCGTCGATGTAGCGGGCGCGGGTGGCGTCGACGATCTCCTGGGGGATCTCGGGGGCCGGCTCCTTCTTGTCCCACCCGGTGCCGGTGGCCCAGTCCCGTACGAACTGCTTGTCGAAGGCGTACTGCGGGCGCCCCGGCTCCCACTGGGCGGCCGCCCAGAACCGCGAGGAGTCGGACGTCAGGACCTCGTCGCCCAGCACCAGCGTGCCGTCTCCCGTACGTCCCAGCTCCAGCTTGGTGTCGGCGATGACGATGCCGCGCTCGGCGGCGAGCCCGGCGCCGCGCCGGTAGACCTCCAGCGTGATGCGCCGCAGTTCCTCGGCGGTCTCGGCGCCCTCCTGCTCGACCACGTCGCCGAAGGTGATGAACTCGTCATGGGCGCCCAGCGGTGCCTTGGTGGTCGGCGTGAAGATCGGCTCCGGCAGCTTCGAACCCTCGACCAGCCCCGGCGGCAGCTCCACGCCCGACACCGAGCCCGTCGCCTGGTACTCCTTCAGGCCGAGCCCGGCGAGGTAGCCGCGCGCGATGCACTCCACGGGCACCATGTCGAGCCTGCGGCAGCGCACGGCCCGGCCCGCGAACTCCTCAGGCACGTCGGTCGCGGAGATCACGTGATTGGGGACGACGTCCGCCAGCTGCTCGAACCACCACAGCGAGAGCTGAGTGAGGACCTTGCCCTTGTCGGGGATCGGAGTCGGCAGGATGACGTCGTACACCGAGACCCGGTCGGACGCCACGAGGATGACATCCCCGCGGTCCTCGTAGACGTCCCGTACCTTCCCGGAATGGAGAAGCTTCACCCTGCCCCCAAGCTCGCGACCACCGACGGCCTTACGGCCGGGACCAGGCTACCGCCGGGCCCCGCACGGCTGTTCCTCGCCCACCGTCCGGCGACCGACCGTGCCCACCGCAGGCGACCGACCGTGCCCGCGTCGGCGACCGACCTTCGAGGAACCACGACTGCGATCACACGCGGGCAGCAGTCCGCAGGTCACGGTTGAAGGCCGTGATGTCCTCGTCGGTCAGCGAGGACCTGGTGCTCGATATGGCGTCCAGGTAGTCACCGGTGACCTGTGCGGCATCGGCGTGGGCAGCCGCCTGCCCGCGTTCCGCCGTCGCGAGGTGGCGCTCGAAGGCCGTCTGCGCCGCCGTACGAGCGGCGTACTCGATGTCGGCCGGTGTGAACCGGGCGCTGGCCCGCACCAGAGCGTCCAGGTCCACGTGCGCGAGCCGGTCGGGACCGATGTAACGGGTCCAGATCGCCCTGCGAGCGTCGGCGTCCGGCGGGCCGATCGGGATCAGGTAGTCGAACCGGCCGGGACGCAGGAAGGCCGGGTCCAAGCTGCGCACCGCGTTGGTGGCGCAGATCAGCAGCCGGCGGTCACCGCGCCGGAAGACCGGGATCAGCTTCAGCAGCTCATTGGTGATCCGGTGGGCCAGTGACGTGGGGTCGCGCCGTTCCGAGGCGATCTCCTCCGCCTCGTCGAAGAACAGGACCACCTGTTCCAGGTGGTCGACGCGGGCGAAGAGCTGCCGGAGGGCGCCCGCGACGCCGTGCGGATCGGTGGCGAGCTGGTAGGGGAAGACCTCGACGAACGGCCATCGCAGCCGCGACGCGACCGCCCTGGCGAATGTGGTTTTGCCCGTGCCCGGCGGCCCGAACAGGACCACGGCCCGAGGAGGCTCCAGGCTGTAGTGCTCCGCTACGTCGCGGTGCTCGAGCGGCATCACCAGCCGGCGCTCGATGAGCGTCTTCTCCGCGTCCATCCCGGCGATCCGGTCCCAGAGACCGGTCTCGGGAACGGCGCCGCCGACCTGGTCGAGGATGATGGCCTCCGCCCGAGCGAGGGGCAGGACCTTCTCGAAGTAGATGGTGTCGGGCCGGCTCGCGTAGCCGGAGTTGAGGAACGCCGCCTCGCCGGTCTCGTGCGCCGGCAGCAGTGCCCCTATACGGCGCACGCCCCGGTGGGCCAGGCGTTCCTCCAGCACGGAGAGCAGGCCGGAGCCGATGCCGTGATAGCGCCATTCGGGGTCGATAGCCAGGCGCAGGACCCAGGCACGGTCCCCGGCCGCCAGCGACACCGCCGTACCCACGAGCCGGGTGCCCACCGCGGCCACGACCGCGGGCATGCCGTCCCGGATCGCGCCGACGGCTTCCGTCAGGGTCACCACGGGCTCCGCAGCCGTTTCCCGCGACTCTTCCAAAAGCCGGACGATCTGATCCAAGTCATCTTCTTGAAGGTCACGGAGATGCCATGGAGCCATAGCCTTCACTCCTGATCGAGATATCCTGGGCGTACGCCGGACCGTCACCGCTCCTCTTCCGGGCCGGCCGACGGACGCGTACGACTCCACGCGCCAGGGCTCTTCACCACCGAGACCCAGTGGTCCGCCCCCGGATGCCTTCTCGCGCCTCTCTACGGCAGCGAGAATTACGTCACCCTCTTCCCACCCACGCTCGCCCTGAAACCGCACGACCAGCACTCCGCGCCGCCCGCCATGGGACGACCAGCAGAAGCTTCACGTCGGGTCTAAGCCGGAAGCGCGTTGGCCAGGACAAACGTGAGACGCACTCCGATCACGAGCAACAACAGGCCGATGCCGATCAGGATGCCCCCGAGGAGCGTTCCGCCGCCCCGCGCGCTGTCGATGCGCACCTGCGTGGGGTCGGCCGAGTCGTACAAGATCGAGACTTGCTCGCCGACCTTGGCAGGTGGCGGGTTGCTGCCGATGGGAGATTCGGCCTCGACCTGTTCGCCGTCCGCGGTGGTGAACCGCAGGATCGGGTGGTAGACGGGGCTACCGCGCCTGTCGCTCCCGGACACGCCAGTCCGGGTCGCACGCAGCCGGACCACTCGGCCCTGTCCGCGGTGGGCTCGTCTGCGGAAGTCGCGGGCGTTGAGAACCACCGCGCCCCCGACGACAGCGAGGATCACACCGATGGTTACGAGAATGAGCGGGACATCGTCATTGGGTGACACGCACGAAGGGTATGGCGGAGCACTTGATCACCGCTTGCAGCCGGTCCGGCGGCGCCACCGATCCGGCCACCGGAACCGGCTTGGTACGGCCGGCCGAACCGGCCTCCGACCGGTGATCACATTTCTTCCAGGATCCTCGCCTTCGCCAGTTCGAACTCGGCCTGGGACAGCGTGCCGGCGTCCAGGAGCGTCTGAAGCTTCCTGAGCCGGTCGAGTGGATCCTGGCCGGGCATGGAATCCGCGCTGGACATGAAGTCCGCGGCCGACTTGAACTGCCCGGCGGACGGGTAGCCCTGACCGGACGTGGATAGCCGGGGCATCCACTCGTCCGGGATGAGCTGCCCCCTCACCACGTTGGCTCTGCCCCCGAAGAGGCTCGCCGGGTCGAGCGGCGTCGCGTCGCTGGCGCGGGCTCTGGCCATGGCTGAGAGTCCGGCAAGGATGTCATCGGTCTTGGGCGTCGGCTTCCACGCGGCCAGGAAGAGGCCGAGGAGCCCGCCGATGATCGCGCCTGGCAGGACCCAGGCCCACGTCGTGGTGCCGGGCGGGCACTGGCGCAAGGAGACGTAGTTGCCGCCCGAGGCACAGCTTCCGCCGCGGATCAACTGATACAACGCATAAATTGCGAACCCCAAGCAGACCAAGGAGATCAGTGAGCCGATGCAAACGCGGACGTAGTACCTCATTCGCGCACCGTATAGCACAGCGGCTCAGCAGGGGGTGCTCTGGCGATGTCCGTCGGTATGGCAGTACGTGTCGCGGACGGCGCCGGAGGGGCGTGCGGAAGTGGTGGCGGCTTCCCGCAGGGCGGTGAGGAGAGCGAGCGGTGTCGCGGCGGCCCAGGCCTGGGGGGAGGACGAGTGCGGATAGGGCACCGGGTCCGGGTGGTCGTCGCGCCCATACCCGGCCATGACCTCCGGCAGCCGCCAGTCGTGGAGGGCCGTCGCCCGGACCAGGCCGCGGGCGACGGAGCGGGCCTGATCGAGGAGCCCGCAGCGTGCCAGGCCAAGCACGATGACGGCGTTGTCGTGCGGCCAGATACCGCCCCGGTGGTAGGAGAGCGGATGGTAGGGGACCTGGCCTGCGGCGAGCGTGCGGATGCCGAAGCCGGAGAAGAAGTCCGGCCGCAGAAGCCGGTGGCCCACCACCTGCTCCTCCTCCGGGTCCAGGATGCCGGACCACAACAGGTGTCCGGCGTCGGAGGCGAGCGTGTCGACCTGCCGACCCCGGCCGTCCAGGGCGAGCGCGGGGAAGGCGTGTCCGGGCATCCAGAAGTCGCGACGGAAGCGGGCCCGCAGGTCGGCGGCGGCTTCCTCGAGGCGATCGGCCTCGCGCGGGTCCTCCCACACCGTGCGGGCGAGCCCTGCCGTGCGGACTAGAGCGTCGTAGGCGTATCCCTGTACCTCGGAGACCGCCAGGGCGCCCTCGGCCTGACGCCCGTCGGAGAAGCAAATGGCACCGGGCGAGTCCTTCCAGTTCTGGTTCACCAGGCCGCCGCGTGCCGCGTCGGAGGTGTAGCGAAGGTATCCGTTCTCGCCGAGGCCGCCGTCGCGGAACATCCATTCCACCGCCGCGCGTGCCTGCGGCTCGAGGCGCCGGGCCAGAGCCGGGTTGCCGGTGGTCGCGGCGTGGGCTTCCAGCAGCACCAGGAACAGCGGGGTCGCGTCAACGCTTCCGTAGTAGCGGCCGTAGGGGACCTGCCCAAAGTGTGCGAGCTCGCCATACCGCACCTCGTGCACGATCCTCCCCGGCTGCTCCAGGCGCGCCGAGTCGTTCCGCGTCCCCTGGGTGGCGGCCAAGGCGAGCAAGGTATCGGCGGCCAGCCCGGGCCGGTACGGCAGGGCGAAGAGCGAGGTCAACAGGGAGTCGCGGCCGAAGAGGCTGAGGAACCAGGGGATGCCGGCCGCGGGCACCCGCAGCGCCTCACCGTGGGGTCCCGCGATGGGGATGCGCAGCTTCGCAAGGTCGGTCAGGCCCTGCTCGCAGGCTCGGCCCAGCTCCGTCCAGGAGGTGAGGCAGCGTGGGCGGGGCTGTGCGTCAACGAATCCGTCAGTGTCGGCCTCCTGTTGCTTCCGCACGGTGGTGGGGGTACCGGGGAGGGGTGGTTCCGGCGTCCCGTGCGGGACGGCCCGGGCGGTGAGCGCGAGATCCGCCGTGCCGTGGGCCGGCAGCGCCAACCGCCAGGCCAGGACGCGGGCGGTGCCGCCTTCGTCCGCCGGGCGGATGCGGTGCGGCAGGGGTGAGGCGGTGACGGTGGTACGCGAGGACCAGGTTTCGCCGCGCCGGTAGTGGAAGGCGACCCCGCCCGGCGTGTCGTGCGCCGTGTGGTGGGCGTCGGGTTTCTCGTACGTACGGTGGTCGGCGCGGAGCTCGAACTGGTCCGCGAAGTCGGCGTCGACATGGAGTTCAAGCTCCACGACGGTGGGTTCGCCTCGATTGCTGACCAGCTGGATGTGCTCGGTGAGGGCTCCTGCGGCCACCGCCTGCCGCCGGAAGAGGGTGTAGGCGGGAGGATGGTCACGGGTGCCGGCCGGGGCGAGCACGCAGACGTCGTCTGAGGAGGTCAGAAGGGTCAGTGCCGCACCGCCCGCGGTCAGCAGCCATCGGCTCAGGTGCCGGGCGTCGCGGATGAACAGCCCGTCCGTCGAGGTGCCCCGGGTGCCGTGGATGTTCCCGTGGGAGGTCATGGCGGCGAAGGTGCCGCTGTTGACCAGCAGGCGGTCGGCGGTCATCGGGCGGGGTCCCCTTCGTCGGACGCGTGGAGCAGGTCCAGTGCCAGAGCGGCGGTCCAGCTGAAGCGCCGGATGCCGCGTCCCTCCCCCGTGTACGGCTCCAGGTACTCGGCGAACCGCGAGCGGTACGCCGCGGTCAGGACCTGTGCGCGCAGCCGACGAGCTGCTCCCGCTTCGCCGTGCTGCACGAGGCCGCGGTGGATCAACCAGGCCGTGTTGAACCAGCTGGGCCCGCGCCAGTAGCGGTTGCCGTCGAATTCCTTCGCCGTCAGGTCGTAACTGGGCACGAGATGCACCTGTCCCAGCCGGAAGCGCGGACCGCGGGCGGTCCGCGCCAGGGCCGCCGCGATGTCCCGCGGCAGCCCGGGAACGACCAGGGGGATGAGCCCGGACACGCTGTGCCCGGCGATGGGTTCGCCGCGCACCAGGTCCCGGGCGAGGAAGATGCCGCCGGCCGGGTCCCACAGCCGGCTGATCAGGGCGGCGGTCGCCGCTTCGGCCCGCCGCCGGTGCGCCTCCGCATCCGCGCCGACCGCTCGGGCGATCGCGGCGAGCGCGTGTTCGGACGCGATGAGCAGGGCGTTGAAGGAGGGGTCCTCGATGGCGAATGCGTGTGGGGTGCGCGCGTCATCGTAGGCGTGGTCGCGGTAGGCCGTGGCGAGGCGCACGTACCGCGCGTAGTCCAGGTCGGTGGGCCGGTCCGCGGCGGAGCTGTGGTCGAGGTCGGCCCGGCGGAAGGACCGCTGCGGTGCGGGTTCGACCCGGGCCAGGGCCGCGTCCCACGACGGGCTGTTGTCCAGCCCCGCCTCCCAGGGGTGCACCACCGCGGCCAGCGCGCCGCCGGCCAGGTCCCTGGAGGTCGACAGGTAGCGGTGCCAGGCCGCTAGCCGGGGGTACACGCGGGGCAGGAAGCCCCGGCGCCGCGACTCCGCGGGGTCCGCGAGGTGCACCTGCCAGGCGGCCAGGGCGTGGACAGGTGGCTGAATGATTCCGGAAGTTTCGGTGGTAGAGGGCGCGCCCGCGGTCCGGCCGGCGGTGGAGGAGCGCCAGAAGTCGGGGCTGGGGAAGTAGGCGCCGAACGGTACGGACGGGTTGAAGACGATGTGCGGGATCCGGCCGTCGCCCCACTGCGCGCCCAGGAGCGTCTCCAGTTCCCGCTGGGCCCGGCGCGGGGCGATGTGGCGCAGCCCGATGGCGATGAAGGCCGAGTCCCAGCTCCACTGGTGCGGGTACAGGGCACGCGAGGGAACGGTCGCCGCCCCGGTCCAGTTGTCGAGGAGGACATGCGTGGCGGCTTGGCGCAGGTGTGCCCGGCGGCCGGCGCCGGGGCTGGGGACGGCCGCTTCGAGGACCGTGGTCATCCGGCAGACCGGTGGAGGAAGGACGGGATCGAGCGCACGGCCTGGAAAGGGTCCCCGGCGAGCCGGCACTCGACGGCCAGGTAGCCGTCGTAGCCGATGGCGTCCAGGGCGCCCAGCCAGGCGGGCCAGTCGAGGTGGCCGGCTCCGGGCTGGAGGCGGTTGGAGTCGCTGACCTGGGCGTGGCCGACCAGGGGCGCGGCGGCGAGGACGGCGGCCGCGGGGTCGGCCTCCTCGATGTTCATGTGGTAGCTGTCGATGCCGATGCGGACGGAGTCCAGGCCGACGGCGCGGATCAGGTCGGCGGCCTGCTCCAGCCGATTGACCATGTGGTCCTCGTAGCGGTTGAGCGGCTCGAGGAAGAGCATGACGCCCTCCTTGCGGGCGTGCTCGCCCAGCTCTGTGAGCCCTTCCAGCAGCACCTCACGGTCCTGCTCCTCGCTGCGCGGCGGGTTGAACGGCGGCAGCCGGCGCGAGAACATGCCATAGGAGGCGGGGGTCTGGGCGCCGAGTCCGCCGAGCTCACCGATCACGGACAGCTGGGACTTCATCTGCTCGATCGCGTCGCGGCGCAGGTCGTCGTCGAAGGCGCCGAAGAAGTGCGGCATGTCCACGCACACGGTCGGCATGACGACGCCCTCGGCGCGGGCCTTGCGGAGTTCGGGCAGGCGGTCGCGGAAGTGGAAGTCGCCCTTGCCGCGCAGCTCGATGGCGTCGTAGCCGGCACTCCGCGCGAACTCCCACTTCTCCTTCAGCGTCTCGCCCGGGAGCAGCTGTTCCTGGCACGCGGTCTTGAACATGGTCGTCAGCCCTCTCAGAACTCCAGCACGACCTGGAGAGCGTCAGCGGGACGCTCTTCCAGGAGGACGTAGGCCTCGGCCGCGTCGGCGACCGGTACGACGTGGGTCACCAGGGACTCCACGTCGACGAGGTCGTCGGCGACGAGCCGCAGGAAGGTCTGCTGGAGTCTGTCCACGCTCCAGCGTCCGGCGAACTGCGGCGGGACTCCACCGATTTGAGAGGAGACGAGCTGCACGCGGTTGTGGTGGAACTCGTCGCCGAGCCGCAGGCCCACGCCGTCGCCTTGGTAGAAGCCCGAGGCGACGACGCGACCGCCCACCGCCACGGAGCGCACGGCTTCGTGCAGAGCCGGGTAGGCGCCGCTGATCTCGACGGCGACGTCGGCGCCGCGCCCGCCGGTGGCCTCGCGGATCCGCTCCGCGACGGCGTCGGTGCGCGCGTTCAGGGTGCGCGAGGCGCCGTACTGCGCCGCCTTGGCGAGCCGGGAGTCCAGCGCGTCGACGGCGGTGACGCGGGCGCCGTTCAGCTGTGCCAGCCGTGTGGTGAGCAGGCCGATCACGCCCTGGCCGAAGACGGCGACGTCCTCACCGACGTGGATGTCGCCGGCGAGTACGGCGTTGTACGCGATGGCCCCGACCCGGGCGAAGGCGCCGGCGAGTGGAGCCAGTCCTTCGGGGAGCTGGTGGCCCGCCATTCGCTCGGCGGGGACGATGCCCTCGCTGCGATGCCCCCAGATCCCCCACACCAGTTCACCGGGCTTGGGCATCCCGGGGGTGTCCACGAGCTCCGGGGAGACCTCGATGACCTCCCCGACCTCCGAGTACCCCCAGCCCGCCACCGGGTACGAGATGCCGGGCCCGCCGTCACGGAAGAGCCGGGCCTCGGGGTCCCAGGTGCGGGTCAGGTAGGGGTTGGTTCCCCTGTAGGCGGTGAGCTCGGTGCCCGCGGAGATGCCGGAGTAGCGGGTCCGGACGCGTAGGTGGCCGACTGGCAGAGGGGCGGATTCGCCGGTGACGACCTCCACCTGGCGTGGGCCGGTGAACTGGACGACGCGTTCCACAGGGACTCCGGAAGATTGTTTATGGCGTGCTGTTCAACATAACTGGCTGATTTATGTCGAAGATATCTCAAACTTAGGTCTTGTCAATAAGCAAAAGTGGTGCTGTGATGCAACGCGTACGCAACATAAGGCGGCAGTGAGGACAGTTCATGCGCATGCGGTCCCGAGGGTCGAGGGCACTGGCGGCTGGGTTGGCCGCCGCGCTGGGGGTCGGACTCATGTCCGGTTGCGCCGCACAGGGGAAGAGCAGTCCGGACAACAGGATCACGGTCTGGAGCCTGGAGAACCTCACTCCGCGCATGGAGGCGACCAAGAAGATCGTCACGGCCTTCGAGAAGGAGACCGGTGTCCAGGTGAAGCTGGTCGGGGTCGACGAAGGCCAGCTGCCGCAGCTGATCATGTCCGCGGCCGCCGCCGGGACCCTCCCCGACGTCATCGGCGGCGTCCCGCTCGCCCCGGCCTGGCAGATGTACACCAACGGGTTGCTCGACATCGCCGCCACCAACAAGGTCGTCGATCACCTCGGCGCAGGCACCTTCAACAGCAACGCCCTGGCGCTGACCAGCGACGGCGCCACCCACCTCGGCGTTCCCAGCGACGCCTGGATGCAGGTACTCGTCTACCGCAAGGACCTGTTCGCCAAGGCGGGCCTCGCCGCCCCCGACTCCTACGCCGCCATGCTCCAGGCCGCCAAGACCCTGAACAGCGGCGGCAACAGCGGCATATCGCTCGCCACTGACCCGAGCGACGTCTTCACCCAGCAGAGCTTCGAGGACCTGGCGCTCGCCAACGGCTGCCAACTCGTCGGCTCCGACGGCAAGGTCGGCCTGGACAGCCCCCAGTGCCGGCAGACCTTCACCACCTACGGTCAGCTCGCCGCCGACTACGGGGCCGCCGGCACGCAGAGCGTGGACTCGACCCGCGCCACCTACTTCGCCGGCCGCTCCTCGATGATCCTCTGGTCCACCTTCCTGCTTGACGAGCTGGCGGGCCTGCGCAACGACGCCCTGCCCAGCTGCGCGCAGTGCGCCAAGGACCCGCACTATCTGTCGGACAACAGCGGGATCGTCACGGCCCTGAAGGCCCCGGGCGCCGCCAAGCCCGCACAGTTCGGGGAGATCTCCTCCTGGGTGGTCACCCGGACAGCGGAGACCGCGGCCTCGGAGAAGTTCATCGAGTACATGATGAGCACCGGGTACGAGGGCTGGTTCGGCATGGCCGCCGAGGGCAAGATCCCGGTCCGCAACGGCACGGCCGAGGATCCCGGCAAGTACCGCAAGGCCTGGCGCGCCAGCGACATCGGCGTCGACACGAAGAAGCCCTTGCAATCCGTCTACTCCGCCGGCCTCCTCGACGAACTCGCCTCCGGCGTCAGCAACATGCAGCGCTGGGGCATCACCCAGGGCCAGGGCGCACTGGTCGGCGCGACGCTCGGCGAACTCCCGATACCGAAGGCGGTCGGCGCCATGACCGCCGGTCAGACCTCCCCCGGCCAGGCCGCCAAGGAGGCGCACGACGAAGTCACGGCCCTGCAGAAGTCCCTCCAGTGAGCCGCCCCCGGCCCTGTCTCCTTAGGAACCCGCGATGAGCACCGTACAAGGCGCCGACCAGCGCCGATCCCCCGCGACGACCGCCGGACAGGAGGCCCGGCAGCGCCGAACCCCCACCCTGGCCCAGCGTGAGAACCGAACCGGACTGGCCTTCGTGTCTCCCACCGTGCTCGTGGTCCTGGTCGTCGTCGTCCTGCCCATCGCCTGGACCGTGCTGCTCGCCTTCCAGCACGCGCGGCTGGTCGACATCCAGAGCATGAGCTTCCTGTCCAACTGGACCTGGGGGAACTTCACCGCGGTCTTCACCTCGCCCGGCTTCTGGAGCTCGCTGTGGACCACCCTGATCTACACCGTGGGCGGCACCGTCGGCTCGATTGCCCTCGGGCTGGTCGCCGCCCTCGCCCTGCGCCGGCCCTTCCGCGGCCGGGCCCTGCTGCGCGGATCGATGCTGCTGCCCTACGTCGCGCCCGTGGTGGCCGTCACGTTCGTCTGGGAGATCGCCCTCAGCCCGCAGTTCGGCATCGTCAACGAGTGGGGCGGCAAGCTGCTCGGCTGGGACAAGCCGATCGCCTTCCTGTCGA